>DAISYQ010000003.1:0-164475 GCA_036825195.1 Syntrophales bacterium | reverse complement strand
AATATTTTGCCGTCACCGATCCCCCCTGTCCGTGCCCCTTTTATGAGGGCCTTGACCGTCGGTTCTACAAAATCATCGTTTACGGCAATTTCCAGCCGCGTCTTCTTCAACAGGTTAACCTCCGAAACAAGACCGCGGTACGATTCTGTATAGCCTTTCTGTCGGCCGCATCCCAGAGAATTGGTGACCGACATGCGGAAGACGTTGGCATCAAAGAGTGCCTGCTTCACGTCATCCAGTTTTTCCGGTTTGATATATGCGATAATCAATTTCATGACATACTCCTTTCATCACTGATTGCTGAAGATCTGGAATCCATGATAGGCCTCGCTGCCGTGCTCGTCAATATCGAGCCCACGCAGTTCTTCTTCACGGCTTACCCTGAGACCGATCACCAATTTAATCAGATAAAACATGATAAATCCTGTTACCACACACCAGGCGAATACCGACAGGATCCCGATTGACTGTACACCCAGAAGCTTCAGGCCGCCTCCGAAAAACAGGCCGTTTCCTGTGGTGCCTGGCGAGAAGATATCCTGCGCGAACAGACCCACTGCAAAGGTACCCCAGGCACCGCAGATGCCGTGGACCGATATTGCTCCGACCGGGTCGTCGATGTGCATGACCTTGTCGAAAAAGATGATGGACAGGACGACCAGAATTCCCGCTACTAGACCGATGAGGGCGGCACTCCCGATGGATACGAAGGCACAGGGTGCTGTAATGGCAACCAGGCCAGCGACGGCACCGTTGAAGCTCATACTGGGATCAGGTTTCTTGAAGAGAATCCATGAGGTCAGCATGGCCGCGATAGCCCCTATTGCCGCAGCGATGTTGGTGGTTGCCGCAATATGCGCAATGTCCGGAACCGCTGCCATGGTGCTTCCGGGGTTGAACCCGAACCATCCAAACCAGAGAATGAATACGCCCAAAGCACCCAGGGGTATGCTGTGTCCCGGAATCGGTTTCGGAGTTCCGTCGGCCGCATATTTCCCGATCCTCGGTCCCAGCAAAACGGCGCCTACCAGTGCCAGCCAGCCCCCTACCGAATGGACGACCGTTGATCCGGCAAAATCCCACATTCCGAGACTCGCGAGCCACCCGCCGCCCCATATCCAGTGGCCCGATATGGGATAGATGATCGCACAGGTTATGATGCTGTAGGCGATATAGGCCTTGAACTTTGTTCGTTCCGCCATGGCACCCGATACGATCGTGGCCGCCGTCGCGCAAAATACCAGCTGGAAGAAATACTTCGCCTCCAGGGGAACGCTGGTCCAGGAGAGAGAGTCAAAGGTCGTACCCGCATCGTGCAGGAAAAATCCGGACGTTCCGAAAAGCGCGTTACCCGCTCCAAACATCAGCCCGAAACCGATAAACCAGAAAAAGAAACTGCCGAACGCAAAATCCATCAGGTTCTTCATGAGGATATTGCAGGCGTTTTTGGCACGGCAAAAACCCGCTTCCAGCAGGGCGAAACCGGGTTGCATGAACATGACGAGCACGGCAGCAAGTATTACCCATACCGTGTCCAGGGCAACCTTGTTTGACGCGACGCTGTCCTCAGCACCTGCTGAGCCCGCTAACAGGCAAAACAGCAGCACCAACAGCACTGTTACTAATTTTTTCTTCATCTGTAACCTCCTTACTAGAAATATGAGTAAAAAATGACTACATTCGGAGAGAGACCCGATCACCCGGGACGGTCCGAAGCGTTCAAAAATTACATTATTGTAGATTAGCAATATCGATGCCATTTTGGACAACCACAGGTAATTCATATTTTATCCCATTGATATATATCTATTTATTATGATTCTAACGGTTGATTTTCCCTGATTCAAAGATAATAGCGATGCGACACCGAGGTGTATTTTAAATCAATTACCTACATTTTTGTAGATTTTAACGGGGTGGTATTGGTTGATTCGTGGATTCAATGACCGGTGGCGGACAGGCCACAGGGGATCAATCTATGATGTCGATACATAAAATATGGCTGCTTCCATAGTAATCTAAGAATCGGGTGGAAATCGTGATACACATCTTGCCCGTTGCGGCCGAAATATAGGGATTGCTCACAAAAAATTTCTGGCCCGCCTTGATATAAAAGAAATAGTCCTTGAGCGACTGATCCGTACCCTTTGGATCGGGGCGAAATAGAATATTGCACGGTTCCTGTGATCTTGACACCGTCTCTGATATCTGGATGCCATCTTCGCTGATGATATATGAGCATTCAATTTCGGGGAATTTGTGTATGAGCGTTTGGAGGGTATGGTCGAACTCTTCAATCCTGGCAAAACCCAATATTTCGGTAAACGAATTGATAACATGATTGTAAATTCCAATCGTTGATTTTTTCTTCCGATATCCCACAATTCTTTCTGTTTTAAACTGGTTCGTAACTTCCTCTATTTTACGACCTACTTCATGTTCTCGAATATCTTCCGCACGTGAGGGTCTCGCAAAATAATATCCCTGCAGCATATCGATCCCCGAATGCATCAGACATACGGCATCTTTGATATTTTCGACACCTTCCCCCACCGTAAGCGCACCGGTCGAATGGGCCAGATGAATAACCGCCTGTACCGTTTCTTTTTTGTAGAAATCTTCTGAAACCCCTTTGACCAGATCCATGTCAAGTTTGATTATGTTCGGCTGAATACCAACGATGCGATTCAGATTTGAAAAGCCGGCCCCGAGATCATCAATAGCGATGAGAAAACCATATTCCCGGTATCTGTTTACAAACTCCTCGAGAAGAAGCGGTTCATCAAGAGATGATTCTACGATTTCGATGACAACATGTGATGGAGCTATATCGAGACTCTCCGCCAGATTGATAAGATGTCCGGAGCCGACAATGCCTGAGCGCAGAATAGATGTGTCGATATTGACACACATCAGACAGTTCTGAAAAAGATCCTCACATTCCTTAAACCGTTCGAGAGCCTTTTTCCTGCAGACTCGATCACATTCCAGTGATAATCCTTTTCGCCGTGCGGCATCAAATACCTCAGAAGGGGATATAATATTGTTTTCATCCTCCCCATATCCTCTGCTCAAGGCTTCAAACATAATGATCGATCTACGCTTGATCGAAATTATGGGCTGAAAAAAGGTGAGTATTTTTTCGGATGCTATGATGTTTTCAATATCAACAGGTTCATGTATTTCCATAATATTTCACGGAAGCAACGCTCATTAATAAATCGGTAGAAATGAAGGCGGTCAGAAGGAATTTAAACCAAACTGATTGGATGACAGGTGCGCGATCTAAAGGAGCAGACCTTCCCTTATTTTCAACGATACAGGTTTTGAACTCAGCAATCTTGATGCCAAAAACAATATCGCAAACAAAATATCTCACAACCATCTAATATGTTTTATTTTACACGAATATCCGACGTGCAGTTCCGTTACGCAGCGGTCTGAATAATTTAACATTGAGGTGAGATTTGGATCTGTTTTCTACATTCATGTGGATGATTTCCCGATAATGAGCAGCTTCGGACGACCATGGTTCACAACCCCATACTGGCATCGGAACAACTCCAATCCTACTGTTAAAAACGGCTTCTACATGGGATTGTAAATGGGCCAAGATCCGATCAAGATATCACCCTTCCCGGAATGGAGGTGATAATTACGGGAAGTTGGTATTCCCTGATATCTCTTGACAGTTGTTGTAAAAGTCGTATCATGCAATCGTTGCGCTCTTACAGATACATACATAATCAGGTTTACTTCTTTCAATACTGAGAAGAGGAAGCTATGGACGAATGATACAAAGACCCCGTTTCACATACTGTGGCGGGATTTTGTGTTTGAAGAGATAGGAGAAAAACATGAATACAGAAACCATTGATCCAATATGGATTCGTGCGTTTACTATAGTTATAGACATCCTCAAAATTTTTCTCGGAGCGTTCTGTGGTGCCGCATTCGCGTTCGCCTACGAGCGTCGCCGAAAACACGATGAAGAGCGGAACAAGCGAACGATTGCTCTTCGGGATGCACAGTTCGCTCTCGTCGCACGTATCAATAGCTTCCTGATCCTTCAAAAGCAACACCTCGCACCGCAAACGGGAAATCCGAACCGCTGGGTCGAGTTGCCCCCCTTCTTGTATGTCACAAATCCGCCTGTATTTCCGATGGCTGAACTCAGCTTCCTGCTCGACGATGTTGATCCAAATCTTCTGGGCGAACTCGTCGTCGCAAGGGACAAATTCAACACCGTGTGCGAAATCATTGCCTATCGAAACAAAAAACATGACGAATTTCAACTCCTGTCTGAGAAAAATGAAACAAGCGAACGACTTAAAGTACAGTTAACCCAGTTTACTGATGCACTCTACATCCAACTGCCAGATGCTGTACTCTTCATGTATTCAGTCCTCGACAAACTAACTCAAATCATGCTGAAACATTTCAAGGATGTCAATGCCCTATGTATTGGTGGTGAAATAGAGCAGATGATCAAAAGCCTCCAACAAGAAGAGAGAACGAGATACGGCAAAAGTTGAGCCAGTAAGTTCAATCTTATTTTTTGTCTTATCGAATATAACTAAATTATCAAAAACCGAAAGAGCGTGAGACAGATCATGCAAAAGATAACTACAGCCATATTGATTTTTGCTCTCATATCTGTCGTGATTTATCTCACAATCGCCACGGTATTGATCATAAGTGGCAAACCCAAAGGGCCATCCCCTAAGGAAGGAGGTATAGTATTTAAGAAATTGTTTTTCGATTACACAAACTTGCCGAACCTGAACACCTTTACCGCAAGGGACGAAACACAGCTTGGCTATCGGTACTATCCGGCTCAATCGGATACGGCGATCATCCTGTTACACGGTTCGGGGTGGCACAGTCGGTATTTTCTGCCTTTAGCCGGTTTCATTAGTTCTCAAAATTTGGCAAATGTATACACGCCGGATTTACGGGGACACGGATACACATCGGGCAGACGAGGAGATGTGAATTACATCGGTCAACTGGAAGACGATCTTGCCGATTTCATCGCCTTGATTCGGAAGGACCATCCCACGTCAATGCTTATTGTAGGCGGCCACTCATCGGGCGGCGGTTTAGCGATCCGCTTTGCCGGAAGTCAATATGGGAACCAAGCAGATGCCTACTTGCTGCTGTCTCCCTACCTGCAATACAATGCCCCTACGACTCGTCCCAACTCCGGTGGGTGGGCTCGACCCTACACAGGGCGCATCATTGGGCTGACCTTGCTCAACAATATCGGAATTCGATGGTTTAATGATCTAACCGTTATAGAATTCAACATGCCGAAGGAAGTTCGCGATGGAACTGAAACCCTGTCATACACATACCGGCTCAATACGTCCTACGCCCCTCGAAACTATAAAAAAGATCTCAGTGCCATAACCCAGCCCCTTTTCGTTGTCGCTGGTGCAGCGGATGAAGTCTTCTTTGCGGATCAATTTGAACCGGTGATTTCTCAATTTACAAAGGGAACCGTAGTGGTATTAGAAAATGTGACGCATATGGGCGTGGTTGTTGGCACTCAAGTCCGATCTGCCATCAAGAAATGGCTGGAAGAGCTCGGCACACCATAATCCTTTGTCACATAGCAAGTCACATGCAGTCAGAAAACTCACTATCAGCTAACCAAGAAACGGTATCAATCCGAGGTGACGATACACAATGACATACGTTTATAATTACATTGACTCACAAGGCTGTCTTTCTTATACTCCTCCTCCCGTACAAGAAGACCCCTATCAAACCACCCTGAAGGAGCGCTTTTTATGGCAAACATTACAGGCATCACCAATCAGTTGATCGTTGAAAAGCAGGGCAGCGTCGGCATCATCAAATTCAACAACCCGACCCGGCTCAACGCCATGACCTTCGAGATGTGGAGGGATCTCGGCGTGGTACTTGAACATCTCAAGGATGACGATGAGATCAGAGTGGTCGTTCTCACGGGAGAGGGAAATGAGGCGTTCTGCGCCGGTGCCGACATCTCGGAGTTCGAAAAGAACCGTTCGCCCGAGAAAGGGTTGAATCTTTACAACGACACGGTCGACAACTCTTCCGATATTCTGCGCAAATTTCCAAAACCAACCATCGCCAAGATTAAGGGTCACTGTATCGGCGGAGGAGTCGCCCTTGCCATATGCTGCGACATCCGCATCTGCGCCGACAACGCGATCTTCGCTATTCCGGCGGCAAAACTCAGTCTCGGCTATCGGATTGCCGGGCTCAAACCGTTTGTCGACCTGGTAGGCCCCAGTTTCGCCAAAGAGGTGTTCTTTACCGCCCGTAAGTTTACCGCTGGGGAAGCCAGGGACATGGGCATGATCAATCGCGTCGTTCCGGCCTCCGAATTGAATGCATATGTCGCGGACTACACGCGCCGCATCGCCGAAAATGCGCCTCTTACCATCCACGCCGTGAAGATCATCGTCGCCGAATCGGTCAAGGATGACTCCACTCGCGACCTAGATCTCTGTACCAGGGTCACCGATGACTGTTTTAAATCCGAGGATTACAAGGAAGGTTACCGAGCCTTTATGGAGAAAAGAAAACCCCTATTCAAAGGGCGGTAGAGAAAAGACAAATTACTTCTTTATGACTTGATCTTTTGGATGATTTTTACGATAAACTACACCGTTAAAAAAGCATTTGACTGATAGATCTGCTCGTTGTGCCTGAAACAAGCGTCGTATGAACGGGGATTTCACCGATTCATGGCTGGCTCAAACGAAAGATTGGAAATGAAACAGCAAAGCCCTCTCCGGTTCCGGGTAATCACATGAAGCAGTCAGAAACCGTTCAACCATGCTATTGTCTTTGCGAAACACCGTATGGGCCGGTTGTAATCCTCTGGTCGATTCATGAGGGCAGGCCTCACATCCTGCGTATCTTGATCTCCATGGATCGGGTTACAGCCCGGCAGCGTCTCGAAGTCCTGTTTCCCGATTCCGCCCCTTCTTCGTGCGGTGAAATAGATTGCATCATGGACGGGATCACGGCATTCTTGAACGGGGAGGATATCACCTTCTCTCTGGATGTCGCCCGGATGGACCTGTGTTCCCCCTTTCAGGAAAAGGTGTTGCGTGCCGAGCATGGCATCCCTCACGGTCGCATAGCCACATACCAGGGAATCGCCCGGCATATCGGCAGCGCCAGATCGGCGCGCGCGGTCGGCTCCGCACTGGCCGCCAATCCCTTTCCCATCATAATTCCCTGTCACCGGGCTGTCCGATCCGACGGGACGCTCGGCGGATATCAGGGAGGTCTGAAGATGAAACGGTCTCTTCTGGAGATGGAAGGGATTTCCTTCAATGACTCAGGGCGCATTACTACAAAAGAGTTCTTCTACTGAGGGATCAATGAACCCGTGCCCTGCAGAGGCACAGGATTCTTCCAAATGAAACATCCGAACCGAATCGGCAGCATCCGCCGACAATATGATTTACACCGATATCACGGAACTGAACGGAACATAACCTACGGCATTTTCTTATGAATTTCCTTTGAAAATCCTTGACTGACTTTCCCGATCTGTGTATGTATTTACTGGTTTGATTCCTGATCTATTCTCAAATTCATAAAGGGGGGAAAAATCATGAGACTGGCAATCTTGGGCGCGGGCTCCATGGGAACCATTACGGGAGCGCTGATGACGAAGAACGGATACGATGTTACGCTGATTGACGCCAACAGAGATCATGTGGATGCCATGAACAAAGGGGGAGCGACGATTACGGGGATGATGGAATTGACCGTTCCCGTCAAGGCCATCACACCGGATCAGATGGAAGGCACCTACGATATCGTCTTCTACCTGGTGAAACAGACCAATAACGAACCTGCCTTGAAAGCCCTTGTTCCCCATCTCCATGCGGACAGTATCGTCTGCACGCTCCAGAACGGTGTTCCTGAAGAAAGTGTGGGAGCATACGTGGGAAGAGAAAAGGTGTTGGGGTGCGCCGTCGGATGGGGTGCCACCTGGCTCAGGCCCGGCGTTTCCGAGCTCACGTCCGAAACGGACAAGATGACCTTTGATATGGGGGAACTTGACGGGTCCGTACGGGAGAGAACCCGGCAGGTGGCGGGGATTCTGGAATGCATCTGCCCGGTCGTGATTACGGAGAATCTCATGGGTGTTCGGTGGACCAAACTCCTTGTCAACGCTACCATGAGCGGCATGTCCGTATCCCTGGGATGCACATTCGGAGACGTCCTCGACAACGAGAAGGCCCTCACCTGTGTGGCACATATCGGTAATGAAACCCTCAAGGTGGCCGCAAAAACGGGAATTACCATGGAGCCGATTCAGGGTGTGGACGTGAACATCCTTTCCTTCACCAACAAAGAAGAGTTGCAGGGCAAACTTGGCATATTAGACCTCGTTTTCAGACCTCACGCCCTCCTGAAGGCCAGCATGCTTCAGGATATCGAGAAGGGGCTGAAGACGGAGATCAACGCGATAAACGGCGTTGTCTGTGAAAACGGGAGAAAGACGGGGGTGCCTACGCCTGTGAACGACACGGTCGTCGGGCTGGTGCGGGGCATGGAAGAAGGCAGATATTCGGCCACCTTTAAAAACCTTGACATGTTCGAACTCCCGCAGGTTCCCTGATTTAGAAAATAGTGATAACTGATCATTAACGTAGTGCACCTTCACATAGTACAAGGCTCAAGGAGGCGAATCATGAAGATATCGGAAATAGAGCTGTACCATGTATCAGTCCCGTTGAAGCACACCTTCTGGCCAACGTGGATTCCCGGCTATCCTCAAACTCACAACGGTTTTACCCTGATAAAAATCACGACAGACGACGGCATCGAGGGATATTCCGCTGGGTCCGCTCTCGGTGTCGAGAGGGAAGGTCTGGGTGATCTTATAGGGGGGTACCTGCTGGGAGCCGATCCCACCGACATCGAAGGGGTGCAAAACCTCCTGAAACAGGCGGGAATTCTGGGATGGAGAAACTTCTGGATAGAACCTGCCTGCTGGGACATCATCGGAAAGATCGAGGGAAAGCCGGCATACGAGATCCTCGGCGGAAGTGCCAGGCCGATCCCCGTGTACTGCTCCACCGGTGAAATGCACGAACCGGAACGGAGGGTCGAAGAACTCCTGGCAATGAAAGAAAGAGGATTTACAAGTGCCAAGCTGCGCGTCAAGAACATTGGATTGAAGGATGACATACGCCACATCGAGACCGTCAGAAAGGGCGTGGGAGACGATTTGATACTGGGGGTCGACGCCAATCAGGGGTGGCTTGTCACCATCGTTGATAAGATTCCTGCCTGGGACCTGGAACGAGCCAAAGAATTTGCAAAGGCGTGTTATGCGAATCACATTAGCTGGCTGGAAGAGCCTCTTGATTCACGGGACTACGACGGGAACGCGGCCCTGAAAGCGGTATCCGATGTCAAGATTTCCGGAGCCGAGCTCAACTATGGATGGGATGAAATAAAGATCATGTTCGAAAAGGACTGTTTCGACATATACCAGCCGGATGCCACATTCGCCGGCGGCATCGCCCAGGTCAGGAAGGTCATCGAGGCATGCCACACCCACAAGAGGGAGTTCTCTCCGCATACCTGGACGAACGGCATCGGTTTTTATATCGGATGGAACATGGTGCTCGCCGACAGAGAAAACTCTCTCCCGCTGGAATATCCGCTGGAAGAACCCTCATGGGTTCCGGAATACAGAGAGGGGATCATCGAACCCATCATTCCCGACGAAAACGCCATGCTCCAGCCCTTCACAAAACCGGGACTCGGATTCGAGATCGATAAAAGCCTCCTGAGAAAATATGGGAAGCGATTCTTCAAGGTCAATGAGACACGGCTGAAGCTGAAGGTCATACGGCAAAAGGGGCTGAAGGCCGCCCTTGAACTGAAAAAGAGGAAGGAAAGCCAGTAACGAAAGCCTCTACTCCCGGACAGGAAAAGGGATCTTTACTCCTCTTCTTCGCCTGGCTCAATTCCATTCTTAGTTTCACTAAAATATAGCACGGGAGGTGTCGGTATGACAGAAGCATCACAGCTCGCGCTTCAGGGCCTGAGAGATCTTTCCACGATCAAGTGGTATGTGATCCCCCTACTTGCCTTTGTCTTTTACATCTACACCAGCGAGATGAAAAAGGCCTGGGCTTCGGGAAACTGGAACGCCATATTTGCCGGTTTGACGATCTTCGGCATGGATTTCATCAACGAAACATGGAACGGATGGGTCTTCCATTTGACTCAGCATGCCGCCTTCTGGACGACTCCCGGCGAAACCGCCCTGAGAACCATGGTGGGGTGGAACATAGAGATCATGTTCATGTTCACCATCGTGGGGATCATCTTTTACAATACGGTTTTTGAAGATAAACGTATCAAGATCCTGGGAATACCGAACTGGTGGTTCTGGGCGATCGCCTATGCGGCATTCTGTGTCTTTGTGGAGGTCATCCTGAACATGGGCGGCCATCTCGTATGGGAATATCCCTGGTGGTACCGGTCATTCGGCGGCATCTGGCTGATATTCCTCTTGGGTTACTTCCACTTCTTTGTGGCCGCCATTATCGTGATGAGCCTGAAGACGATCAGGGCGAAGGCCACCATGGTCGGCATCATTTATGCCATTGCCATTGCAGGAAACGTTATCGGTCTGGGGATTTTGGACTGGATTTACTAATAAGGATGTGAGATTTATCCCGTCTGCCTTTCCGGGAACCTCTGACGCATAAAACGAGCGTGCCGGACCCGAAAGGGGGAGGAACACCTACATGAGATGAGACACCTTGTCTCATGACAATGAAAAGCTTGAGTCTATCATGAGCCTGAAAAAAGAAATTAAATTCTTTTTCCTGAAATATTTCCTGACCTCTTTTGCGTACCATACCCTCAGTCTGTACGCAAAGACCATCCGGCTCAGTTTCGAGGGTAATGACACGGTTGTCAACCACCTGAACAATAACGGGCGGATTGTTCTGGCTTCATGGCATCAGAGGTTCTTCGGAGGATTTTATCTCCCCAAGATACTGGAAAAACCGATCTCCATCATGATCTCTCAGAGCAGGGACGGGGATTTTATCGCCCGTATCGTTGAGAGGATCGGGTGGGCACCGGCACGCGGATCAAGCTCCCGGGGGGGCAGAAATGCCCTGAGAACATTGATTGACGCGGTCATGACGGGTCAGATTGCCGGCCATATCGTTGACGGCCCGACCGGCCCCCCTCATGTCATAAAACCCGGACTGATAGCTCTGGCACAGCATTCGGGAGCCGTCATCTGCCCCACCTATGTCCTGTATGAAAAGGCCTGGACATTCAACAGCTGGGATCGATTCATGGTACCCAAACCGTTCAGCAGAGTTATCATCCGTTTCGGCCCCCTTGAATCCGTTCCCCGCGACATGGATTCCGAAGAATTCGAAAGGATCCGTCTTCATATCGAGCGGACGATGCTGGAGGGATATGAAAAGGGAGATCGGGACATATCATCCGGCCACGTTCCTATATGAAAAATCGTACTCCCGATACGCCGAAATAGAGGGCGAAAAAGATGAGCGTGACGGCACAGACGCCGATAATTCCCCGATATATCCGATCGCTCATATATTTTCTTCCCCGTGAAACGAAGAGCGATACAACGCTGTACCACAGCAGATCGGCCAGTATATGGCCGGTGAAAAAAGCCGACACGCCAATGAACCCGAATCTCATCGAAACAATGACATATCCCAGTCCAATCGTCGCCCACCATATGATCCAGTAGGGGTTCACCAGGCTGGTGAGAATACCAGCTATGACGGGACCACCCCAGGCACTTTCCCCGCCTGAGAGGTCAAGGCTGAGATGTTTGATCCCTTTGAGCATATCGAACGATATCCAGAGCAGAACAAGACCCCCTGCTATCCCGACAACTCCGAGCAATCCGGGATTATTGATCAAATCGGCAAATCCCAGGGCGAGAAGTATGAGGAGTGATATTTCAAGAACGGCATGGCCGAAAACTATGAGGGGACCGGCGATAAAGCCTCTTTTTGTCGTTTCACTGATGGCAACGGTCAGCACGGGTCCTGGCATCATCGCGCCTGACAAGGCGATAATAAACGATGATATGAATATGGCTGTCAGATTCTCCATAGGCTGGCTTGCATCCTGATATTTTTGACTTACCGGTGTAAATTATGTAGTATCACGCTCCTGTAGAAGGTGCCAGAAAAATGACCGAACGACCTGCGTATATTCATAGTGTTCGCTTGATCGCTGTATCGGCGTGTCTCTTATGGGCCTGCCTGGTTTCATTTCCATCTTCTCCACAGGCCGCACCATCTGTCGGTAATTCACCGAAAGACGATCGCGTGAGGCTGCTCGAAGACGGGGACTATTTCTCCGCATTCATGAAAGCGATTCATGATGCACGAAGCGAGATCGTTATGTCATTTTTCCTCTTTAAGATAAACGGTCACAGCAAGAATTACCCGGACAGAATCCTCGCCGGACTCGTCCGAGCAGCCAAACGGGGGGTACGGGTACGGATTATTCTCGAGGAGGGAAGCGATACGACCGATACAGACAACCGAAAGACGGCCGCACGGCTCCGGGCAGGAGGGGTCGACGTATATTTTGATTCTCCGAGCACCACTACACATACGAAGGTGGCCGTGATCGACAAGAGATATATATTCTTGGGAAGTCACAATTTGACAAACTCGGCACTAAAATATAACCATGAACTGTCGGTTGTTATCGATTCTCCGTCACTGGCGGCGGAGACGATACACTATATCGATTCACTGCACAGATGAAGGTGTCATGAAAGTATCACAGAAAATAATATGGTCCCTGTACGTTATCCTGCTGCTCATCACCGTCGGATGCGCGGTTGCACCCGTTCAGAAAGAGGTTATCCGGATCGAGCCCGAAGGCATCCCGGAAGAGGTAATCGGGATGTTCAACAGCGCCAATGAGGCTTTTAAAGAAGGAGAGTTTGACAGGGCGATGGATCTGTACAAAAGCGTCATTGAGAGCGCTCCATCAGACCGTATGGCATTCCTCTCCCGCCTGAAAAGGGGAGAAATATTCATGACCCACGGCGAATATAGCCGGGCCATTGAGGAACTGCAGCTTATGCCCGCCGGATTTGAAAAAGAACCCGCCTATGTCGAGGCCCGCTTCAGGCTCGCCCGTTCGTACTTCATGATAGGTATGTACAACCCTTCGAAAGAGATCTGCGAAGAACTTCTCGGTCGAAGAGTCCCCTCCTACCTGAAACCGGAGCTCAAATCCCTGATGGGTGACATTCTTGCGAGCTCAGGGGAAGACAGAGCGGCATTCGACTGGTACATGCAATCACTGAAAGACAATCCGACCAAAGACCGTGAAGAGTCACTCAAGAAGAAGATAGAAGCCATTATCGCCGACAGGCTGTCTTTCGATCAACTGAAAGAAATAAAAAAGGATTACTGGTGGGGATACCCCACGGGTCATCTCCTCTATGCCCTTGCCAGTGCGGCATACGACATGAGGGATATTGAAGAGGCCACCGGGTATCTGGATAAATTTCTCTCAGGCTATAAAGACCACCCCCTCTTTGAAAAAGGGGAGGCCCTGCGGCGGAGAATCGCCGCCATACAACTGGTAGATCCCTACGCGGTCGGATGCGTTCTCCCCCTTACCGGTAGATATGCCACCTATGGGAACCGGGTTCTTGACGCCGTCATTCTCGCTTCCGGTGTATTCAACCCTGATCGCAATACCCCCGTACAGCTCTTCATAGAAGATTCAAAGGGAGATCCAGTAACGGCCCGGGAAGCGGTACGGAAACTCGCGAACGATCACCGGGTTATCGGCATCATAGGCCCTCTGGTAAGCGCGGCGGCCCTCGAAGCGGCTCAGGAGGCTCAATCCCTGGGTGTGCCCATCATCACCCTGACCCAGAGAAAAAACATTACCGAGACGGGAGATTTTGTTTTTCGAGATTTTCTTACCGGAGATATGCAGATGCAGGCCCTCGTCACATACTCCATTCACAATCTCGGCATAGAAAATTTCGCCATCCTGTATCCCGACGACAACTATGGAACGGAGATGATGACCCTCTTCTGGGATGAGGTGGTGCGACAGGGAGGACAGATACGGGGCGTGGAATCATACAGCGGAAAGCAGACCGATTTCGGTGAGGAGATAAAGTCCCTGACCGGGTTAAACCTCGTGGGAGAGGATGAGGCATCGGGAGAAAAACCGAAACCGACAGTGGATTTCGACGCGCTTTTTATCCCCGACGCATACTCCGCCGTGACCATGATAGCCCCCCAACTGACCTTCCACGATGTTACAGGAGTGCAACTCTTGGGGACAAGCATCTGGAATACTCCGGGACTTCTGAAAGAAAACAATGAATATCTCGAAGGGGCGGTCTTTACCGACTGTTTTTTCCTGAACAGTTTTCGCCCTGAGGTCAGAGATTTTATTGATCGCTTTTACGTTGCATGCGGCAGGGAACCGGGCACCGTTGAGGCTCTCGCCTACGACGCGACCGCCATACTGATACACCTGATAACAGAGAACAACATAGAGATCAGAGATGATCTGAGACACAGCCTTTCCGGTATCGACGACTATCCCGGCATTACGGGAATAACCTCATTCTCCGGGACAGGAGACGCGGTGAAATCCCTCCACATATTAATGGTGATGGACGGAGAAATCGTTCAGATACAATAAGGGGAAGCGGAGCCGCATAGCAGCAAAAAAAGACGCCGGCAACATCCGGCGTCAAGAAACCTTACCTGTCAGCTTCCATGAAGGAGTAAAAAGGATGTGACCTCTTGCCGCCGACCCTCTTACCCATCAACTCCCGTCGGTATCAGACACATAAATCGGAATACGCCTTCGCCTCTATTGGTGAGGCAGTGTTCCTCACCGGACGGGATGAAGATGGCCTTCCCTTCCGCCACAGGGATTTCATCACCGGCGCCGTTCCTGGCCGTTGCCTCTCCCTTCAGTACAAATATCTCATGCTCCCATGGATGCGTATGGAGGGGGCTGGACGCACCCGGATCCAGTTCAAATATCCTCATGACGAAATTGGGGGCGCCTTCCTTGTCGCCTATGACAACCCTCTTTGTGACACCCCTCATCATTTCAACCGCTTCTACATCTTCATACTGGTGAATAATCAATGCTCTTTTCCTTTCATTGTATAGTTACGTCCGGCTCCTGCGAATCGCCTATTCCGCTGGAGTCGCTTGTACATCACTCTTACGCCGTGAAGGCAGTTGTTTGTATTTCAGTGCCGATTGTATGATTCCGATAATATGTTCCGTTTCCATAAATTCCGTATTGATAATCAGGTCGTAATTGGCGGGATCTTCTATATCCACCTTGAAATTTTTTCTCACCGAGTCTCTGCGTTCAGATTCCTTCAGGAATATCTGTTTCTTCGCGTCCTCTTCATCGAGATTCAGCTCATGCATTATATTACGTATCTTTATCTCCATGGGTGCAATAAATCGCACCCTGAGCGTCTCATCGGGGGGAAGAATCAGGTTGGCACCCCTTCCGATAATAATAGCTCCCCCCTGTTTTCCTATGGTTCCGATAACCTTTGTCAAATGGCGCACGTATTCATCCGCCAGGAGAAACCGTGTCGTTCTCAGATACAGTATCCAATTGTCCAGTATGGTGCGTGTCTTTTCATCCAGATATGAAACAACCTTCTCGCTCATCCGGACACTCTTTGCCACTTCATGAATGATTCTTGCATCTATGACATCGAGTTTCAGTTCCTGTGCGATTCGATGAACCTGGTCAGTTACAATGCTTCCCGGCTCTCTCTCGAATGTTATGACAGGCAGAGGAGCCTCCCCCTTACTCTTTCTGCGCTCCTTGGAGCTTTCCCACTTCTTTACCTGTTCCTCAAGGAGACGATCGAGTTCCGTACCCATGGCATTCCCTCCTTACTGGTTGAATGTGGATTTGAAAGATACACCCCCTTAGTATCACGACGTATTAAATGTATTATAAGAGCCGAGAGGCTGTCAATACTTTTTCAACTTTCTGAAACTGCGCCACAGGGCGAGCACCCGCACGGCAACCATCGCCAGGACCAGGCGCGGAATCCAAAGCCAGAACAGATTAATTCCGAAGGAGAGGAAGAGTGCCGGATCTTCAATCATGGCATGGTTGATACCGATGGAAAGGTGGAGACTTTCCAGTTCTTCATCGGTGAGGTTCCCCTTTCCCGCCTCCTCGACGATAACAGCTCCGCCATAGGCAAGACCAAACAGTGCAGCGGCGACCCACAGAATGGCAACCTTCCCGCTTAGCCCCATAACCCTCAGAAGGGGAGAAAGAAACCGGACGACATGATCTATCAATCCGAACACCCTGAGCATCTCCAAGGCCGTCAGAACACCCAGTATAATAAAGAATATCTTGACGGCGAGTTTCCCCGTCACCTGTGCCCACTGGAGAGCCATCTCTAAAAACGACTGACTTGTATGAAGGGCGGTTGCAGCAGCACCGGTAGCGTCGACGGCATCCGGTCCGGTTGCTCCTACAAAAGGTGCTACGACAATAACGGCAATAACGGCAAGGACGATACGAAAGAGGGTGGCCTTGAGGATTCCTATCCCCGACTTTCCCTGAATGATTCCCTCTTGGATCAGGTTGTGGGCTATGAGGAGAAAAACGGCTATCAGGGTCATCTGTCCGACGGTCAGAGGAAGAACCGCCATGGCGGCAATCCCTCCGTATATGCCGGTCAACAGGCCTATCAGCAGCGGGAGTGCGGCAAAATCCGGCAGACTCAGGAAACCCATGACCGGACGGATTACAAAATCGATCCGTTCCATCCATCCGCTCCAGGCAAGAAGCGCCGTCAGAAACGAGACGGGGACAATGATTTTCATCATCCAGACAAAACCCCGCAACCCCTTGCCGATCCCCACGGCAAGGCCTTGCTTGATTTTTTCGCCGTACGTCTGGTTGCTCACGGAATCGAGTCCTTTCAGGACCTAACGGACAGATGCAGGAGAGATTCAGTCGAAAATGATCGTTTTTGAACCGTACACCAGTATCCGATGTTCCAGGTGGAGTCTGACCGCCTTCGCAAGAACGATCCTTTCCAGGTCTTTTCCCTTGAGCTTCATGGTGTCAACCGAATCTTTGTGTGTAATCTTTATGACATCCTGAACAATGATGGGTCCCTCGTCCAGCATCTCCGTAACGTAATGGCTGGTAGCTCCGATTAACTTCACCCCTCTGTCATAGGCCTGCTGGTAAGGATTGCCCCCTGCAAAAGCCGGCAGAAACGAGTGGTGTATATTGATGATTCGGTCATGGTAGCGGCTTACAAATTCACCGCTTAGTATCTGCATGTAGCGGGCCAGGATTATCAGATCGATTCCTTCTCTTTCCAATTCGGCGATCTGTTTCTTCTCCTGTTCGGCCCTGTTCTCCCCTGTAATGGGGTAATGCCTGAACGGAAGGCCGAAGTGATCGGCCAGTGGCTTCATATCGAGATGATTACTTATGACAAGGGGTATCTGTGCCTTGAATTCCCCCATCTGATGCCTCAAGATAAGATCGTGGAAGCAGTAGATATGTCGAGAAACAAATATGGCCATCTTCGGTATATAATCGGAAAAGTGTAAGGTCCATTTCATCCCAAACCGTTTCACGAGGGGGGAGATCGTCTCCTCCAGATCGTCACGAGCAATGGTGAAACCATCCAGATCCCATTCCACCCGCATGAACAGCATATTTTCGGGTTGAACCGAATACTGGGCGGCATCAAGGATATTACCGTTATGCTCTGAGATAAAACGGGATATCCCTGCCACAATCCCTTTCTGATCGGGGCATGACAGGAGCAGTATGGCCGTCGTTTTTTCCATGATTCGTCACTCCTTCCTGAAAGATTCTGTCCATATATGAAAATGGCTCTCCAAGTCAAGAAAGGTTTGCCAAAAGGTGACTCTATGATATAGCATTGGAAGGTTAGATGGGAGATTGCCTCGCATATCACAACAGGAGTTCCGGATGAATCTGGTTGAAGAAACCGTCCTGTCCAATAACCTGACTATGCAGGTGTGGGACAGATCGCGGGCCATCGCTTCCGATACGACAAAGGTTGAACTACGTATTACGATACCGATTAGGGTCATGCAGGAGTATTTTACCGATCTCGCTCACTTCCAACAGGTCGTTGCGGTTTTCGGACCGGTAGTTGTCTATGAATATACGAAGGAGAGGACATTCGTCAGCACCCCCGATAGCGGGAAGGTTTTTCATGAACTGCTGGAAGACTTCCAGAGAGACTCACTCCCCTACCTGTCGAGAACCGAATTTCCTGCGCGTTTCAGCCTGTCGAAGCTGCGCGATATCAGGCAACATCCCTACCGGTACCATGATGTTCTGGAGAAACAGACATCCGAGGAGTGAGGAGCGACCGCTACTCCTTTGAGTGCAGACAATATATCAAAATTTTAAACTGGAGACATACCATGGGAAAAAAAGTTGCAGTAATTGGAGCCGGTTTTGTGGGCACAATGACCGCCCAGAGGATCGTTGAGAAGAATCTGGCCGATGTGGTACTGCTTGATATTGTCGAGGGGCTCCCGCAGGGGAAAGCACTCGATATCATGCAGTCGGCGCCCGTTGAAGGATTCGATATGAGAATAACGGGATCCAATGACTTTGCCGATACCAAGGATTCGGATATTGTAGTCTTTACCGCGGGCTTCCCCCGAACTCCGGGCATGAGCAGGGAAGAGCTTGCCGCGAAGAACGGAGGAATCATCAAATCCGTTATGGAAACGGTAGCGAAACATGCTCCCAACAGTATCATCATCATGGTGACAAATCCCCTCGATGTGATGACGCACCTTGCCTGGAAGATATCGGGGTTCCCCGCCCACAGAGTCATGGGGATGGGGGGTGTGCTCGACACATCGAGATACAGAACGTTTCTTGCCGAAGAGCTGCAGGTATCGACACAGGACATAGAAACCATGGTACTCGGAAGCCACGGAGATACCATGGTGCCGGTGGATACCCTCACCACTCTGAAAGGTATCCCCGTAAGCCGGCTCATGGAGAAAGAAAAGCTCGACGCCATAATCGAACGGACCAAGAACGGTGGAGCCGAGATAGTGAATCTCCTCAAATCCGGCAGCGCATGGCATGCACCCTCCTCCTCCGCGGTCGCCATGGTGGAGGCAATACTGCACGACAGCAAGAGGGTCCTATCCGCTTCGGCATACCTGACGGGACAATACGGCATTGAGGATGTGCATATCGGCGTTCCGGTAAGGCTGGGGGCAGCCGGAATTGAAAAGATATATGAGATCACCCTATCCGATGAAGAACTGAACGGCCTGAAACGATCCGCCGAAGTGGTCCGGGAAACGTATGAGAATCTGAAAGTCTGATGAATTATTCAAGTATTGAAGAACTCCTCCCCCTCGTCCTGACACCGGGCAGGTACACAGGGGGAGAAATAAATTCCATAAAAAAGGACTGGAAGAACTGTCGCCTAACCTTCGCCCTTGCCTTTCCCGATACGTATGAAATAGGCATGTCGCACCTCGGTTTCCAGATTCTCTATTCCATTCTGAACAATGAACCGGAGATAGCTGCCGAGCGGGTGTACGCCCCCTGGCCGGACATGGAAGCCCTGATGCGGGAACACGGTATTTCTCTTACCTCTCTCGAATCTTCCGTCCCCCTTTCTGGATTCGATATGGTGGGCTTTTCACTCCAGTACGAGCTGTCTTACACCAACGTCCTGAATATGCTGGAGTTGGGCGGCATACCGATATATTCCAGAGACAGAAAGGAAGGGACTCCCATCGTAGTCGCGGGAGGTCCCTGTGTCTTCAACCCCAGACCGGTAGCGCCCTTCTTCGATGCGCTGGTAGTTGGAGAGGGAGAAGAGGTGATACTGGAGATATCCCGGGCGATGATCAATGGTAAGGGAAGCGGTCTCAACCGGTCAGGACTGCTGAACCTCCTTTCGGAGATCGAGGGAGTCTGGGTCCCATCCCTGCACAGATCGGAAAAAAGAATCAAGAAGAGGGTCGTAACGGATCTGGAAAAATGGCGCTGCCCGTCGAGGCCTATCGTACCCCTCGTGAAGACAGTCCACGACAGGGTAAGCCTGGAGATAGCGAGGGGGTGCACCCGCGGATGCCGCTTCTGCCAGGCGGGGATGGTCTGGAGACCCGTCAGGGAGAGATCCACCAGCACCCTAGAAGCGATGGCGGAAGATATGCTCTCTTCAACAGGATATGACGAATTATCCCTCCTGTCCCTCAGCTCGGGTGATTATTCCCAGATCGAATATCTCCTGACATCGCTCATGGACCGATACTACGGGAAGAGAGTGGCCATGGCCCTCCCCTCCATGAGGGTGGAAACCCTTACAAAGAGACTGATCGAGCAGATCAGAAGGGTGCGCAAGACAAGCTTCACGCTCGCACCCGAGGCGGGGACACAGAGGCTGAGGAACGTGATAAACAAGGGGAACACCGAAGAGGCCCTCCTGACAACCGCGCGAAGGGTATTTGAGGCGGGGTGGAAATCCATCAAGCTCTATTTCATGATCGGACTTCCTTCCGAAACACGGGAAGATCTCCAGGGTATAATCGATCTGGCTTATAAGGTACTCAAGGAAGGGAAATACAAACGTCAGGTCACCGTAAGCATCTCAACCTTCGTGCCTAAAGCCTTCACCCCTTTTCAATGGCAACGGCAGATAACCATGGCTGAAACCAGGGAACGACAGGAGTTCTTCAAGAGTCATATCCGGCACAAGAATCTGAAGCTCAAGTGGCATGACAGAGAGATGAGTTTTCTGGAAGGCCTGCTGGCACGGGGAGACGAACGGATAGGTGAACTCGTGGCAACTGTCTTTCATGCGGGGTGCCGCTTCGACGGCTGGAGCGACCGGTTCCAGTTTGATACGTGGGAAAAGGCCATACATGACCTGGGGATCGATACGGATCATTACCTTGGCGCAAAGGATACCCACGATGTGCTTCCCTGGGACCATATCGATTGCGGCATTACACAGGAGTTTCTAACGGAAGAGTACGAAAAATCTCTGGACGGGAACCTGACAGAAGACTGTCGATCCGCCGGATGCTACCGGTGCGGGGTGTGCTCAGGTGACATCAGGATTATCGAAGCCGGAACACCAGACCCCATGCCCTCCGACAAAGAGCTTTCTTCTCTCGAAGACGGGATTACGGCCCTCAGGATTACATTTGGCAGGATGGGGAAAGCCAGCATGCTGTCGCATCTGGATATGTCCTCTTCTATCATGCGGGCGATACACATCAGTGGTCACTCCTTTGCGTTTTCTGAGGGGTTCCATCCCCACCCCAAGATTTCCTTTCCCTATGCCCTTCCGGTGGGAGTAGAAAGCCTGTGCGAATATGCGGATATCCAGCTTCGGGGATTTAACGGTTTTCCGGAAGACTTCACCAGCCGTGTGAATCACTGTCTGCCCGAGGGAATAAAAATCATGAAAGCCGAAATCATTCCTCCGGATGCCGCATCATTGTCCACGCTCATAGCAGGATTCGATTACGACATATACCTTCCGGATAGGGCCGTTTTGCCCGCCGGAGCCGGTCTGGATGAACAAATAAAAAAATTTCTCAAATCGGATACTTTTATGGTATCCAGATACAAGAAGGGGGAAATTGTTACGAAGGACATACGTCCCTTGATAGTTTCCATGGCTCTCAATATGCAAGAGACCGTCCTATCCCTGTCGGTACTGTTCACCCCAAGCGGAGGAGTGAAACCGCTGGAGGTTCTGACACAAGTCGTCGGATTCGACGACCGGTACGCGAAAAGGGCGCGGGTCATTAAGACTGAGATCCGTTTCAAAGAGTCCCCCGAAACTCAAAGAAAGAGAATCTGATGTCAAAAGAAATCATTCTTAACTGCACCGAATATGAAACGCGGATCGCCATACTGGAAGATCGTGTACTCTCGAATTTTTATGTGGAGAGGATCGATGAACGGTCAATAGCCGGAAACATTTACAAAGGTAAAGTGGTTCGCGTTCTTCCGGGTATGCAGGCGGCATTCGTTGATATCGGCCTTGAACGAAGCGCTTTTCTGTATGTTGCTGACACGTACAATGAGATTCCCGATCTGAACTTCTTCCCCAATGGAGATGATCCCATCGAATATGAGGGTGAGGAACAACCGGAACCATGTAGTCAGCTCATAGAGGACATATTGAGAGAGGGACAGGAGATCCTCGTCCAGGTATCCAAAGATCCTCTGGGAAGCAAGGGTTCACGAGTAACCACACATATATCGCTCGCGGGGAGAAATATCGTCTCTATGCCGACATCAAACCATACCGGCATATCAAAAAAGATCACCGACGAGGAAGAGAGAAACCGACTGCGTGAGATCATAGAAAGACAGCGTCCCGAAAAACACGGCTTCATCGCACGAACGGCAAGTGAAGGAAAACAGGAAGATGAGCTGAAGGGTGATTTCGACTATCTCTTCAAACTGTGGAACACGATCAAGCAAAAGGTTGAACACACATCGGCCCCTGGACTCGTGCACAGAGAACTGAACATGACACTGCGAGCGATCCGCGATCTCTATAAGGAAGACGTGGCACGGATTGTTATAGACTCGACAGAAGAATACCGGAAAGCAATAGACTTCCTGGAGAGCTACATGCCGTTCATGAAGTACTCCATCGATCTGTACCGGGGGAACATTCCCATCTTCGATTCCTTCGGTATCGAGCTGGATATCAGCAAGATGCTCAACAAGAAGGTATGGCTGAAATCGGGAGGCTACATCGTTATAGAAGAAACCGAAGCACTGTGTTCGATAGATGTAAACACCGGCAAATATGTGGGCAAGAAAAACATCGAGGAAACGATTCTCAAGACAAATATGGAAGCCGTAAGAGAAATTGCCTATCAACTCCGCATACGGAACATAGGAGGAATTATCATCATCGATTTCATAGATATGGAGTCTGAGATCAACCGTGAAAAGGTATTTGATGCCTTCAAGGCGGAGATGGATAAGGACAGGAACAAGACCAATGTACAGAAGATATCGGAGTTTGGTCTGATTGAAATGACCCGCCAGAGGCGAAGAAAGAGTCTGAGCGGCACCATGTGCGAGCCCTGTCCCTACTGCTCAGGCAGAGGTTCCGTTAAATCCAAGGCAAGTGTGTGTTACGAGATATTCAGAGAACTGGAAAGGGAGGCGGCATATAACATCGCAGGAACACTCTGTGTGCTTGTCCATCCGGATGTGGCGAAACTCCTCCTTGAAAATGAGAACGACACACTGAAAAATCTGGAAAAGAAACTGGGCAGAAAGATCCTGGTAGAAACGGACAACAGCTTCCACCAGGAAAACTTCGAGATAATACCGATGCAGTGAGATCAGGGAATCTCCTTAAGAGAAAGGGTATAGAGCTTCATATGACGCATCTGTCATATGAGCCGTTTTCATATGCCCTCCCTTCGATCCGTTCTGGTACGAACCCCGATCTCAGTCACCAAAGGGAAGTTTGAGGCCCTTGAGTTTGTCAGTCAGGCCCTTCGGCAGGGCAAGTCCCCCGCTGTCTTCCTTTTTTTCTTCCCTATCCGATCCGGCGAACAGTTCCATCATATTGCCAACCTTCGTATAGCCGCCGGGGGCTTCGAAGAGTTGCTTGGGCTGTCCCCCCTTCTTGATGTCTCTCAGCTCGGTGACATGCCCGTCCTCTGTCATGGTTCGAATGGGAAGATCCAGTTTTTCGGAAATCCAGACGGTGGAGCGGCTTTTTTTCTTAAACCCAAAAACTTCTACAACCGTTTCAACATCCTTTTTCTGACAGGTGTACCCGTTGATCGTTTCGTTCCCCAGACTTTTTTCGGTCCTTGATTTGATCGCACCCTTGGCCAGCTGTTCCCATTCTTTTTCATCCAAGGGCCGTTCGAAATATTTCTTTTCGCCTGGATTCAGCATCCAATACAGATTGCTGTCCCGACGCATAATCACTATCATGGAACCTTCGCCCTGCGGGGAACGCATCTCCATGCGAATCTTGTCCGGGGTCACATACATCTTCCCGCTATGTTGAACCGTACCGCCGGGTCCAATACTCACCTGGTCTGCGGAAAAACTCGTTATCTTAGCTGCATAGACAGACCCCGCCGTCACAAACAGTACAGAAACGGCGAGAAAGCACATCAATAACCATTTTATACCCATCTTCATCATTCATCTTCCTCCTTTTCTGTCGTTCTTGTGCGTCGGCTGCCGATCATCCATGAGCCGTTAGGTTGTGAAACGGGATAATACCGTTCATACAAACATCGGAAAAAGAGGGGCATCAAGACCCCGGGTACTATTCCCCTGCCTCTTATCAGGCACTACCTCCCTTAAGAACAGGCTGTTGTCTCTGCTATAACACAAAAGAGCAATCAAATCCCCATATATTTGTTGATCTTGTACCTGTATTAGTATACTTGATTCATCTGAATCATCATAGTACCAGTATTTATTCTGGAAAACCAAAATGTGATATTTATATATTGACAAATGGACTAATATTCTTATAATGTGCGTTTCCAATTAAACTCGATGAGGATTTGAGCTATGTACGCAGTTATAAAGACCGGCGGAAAACAATACAAGGTCTCAGAGGGAGAGGTCCTGAGCTTTGAAAAGATCGAAGGAGACAAGGGCGACACCGTTTCTTTCGACGAGGTGCTACTGGTTTCTCGAGATGAAGACGTCACGGTGGGCGCGCCATTTGTCGAAGGTGCAAGGGTCGTCGGCGAGATAATCTCGCAGATCAGGGGCCCCAAGATCACCGTATTTAAGGTGAAACGGCGTAAGGGATACAGTAAAAAGACAGGGCACCGGCAGGATCTGACAAATCTGAAGATCAAAGAAATTGTGCTTTAATGGAGGAAAGATAAATGGCTCACAAAAAAGGCCAGGGAAGTTCACGTAATGGACGAGACAGCCAGTCACAGAGACGAGGCGTGAAGGTTTACGGCGGACAATTCGTGTCTGCAGGTTCTATTATAACACGTCAGTTGGGAACAAAGATTCATCCAGGAAACAATGTAGGAATGGGCAAGGATTACACCCTCTTTTCAAAGATTGACGGGACGGTGAAGTTCGAAAGGAAAGACAGAGACAGAAAGCAGGTAAGCGTTTACGCTTCCTGAAGTTTTTCTTCTCGACCCCTACTGAGATAATGATTTAAAGAAGGTGTTAGTGCCGACAGGCTAACACCTTTTTTGTTTTTATCCGAAACCACTGCTTTCCCATTTCAGGACGGGTACTGACTCGATTTGCCATGAGATTCGTTGACGAAGCAAAGATATATATTAAATCCGGAAGCGGCGGACAGGGTTGCGTCAGCTTCCGAAGGGAAAAGTATGTTCCCCGCGGTGGACCCGACGGAGGTGACGGCGGCAAGGGGGGAGATATCATTGCCGTTGCGTCTCGAAGTCATCGAACCCTTCTGGATCTGAAGTACAATCAGCATCACGTTGCAAAGCGGGGAGGGCCGGGAGAAGGGGGAAACCGAACAGGTAAAAACAGCAGCGATGTGGAGATCGTGGTCCCTGTGGGCACCGTCATCAGAGACATGGAGACGGGAGAACTGCTGGCGGATATGACCGAAGACGGACAGAAGGCAATTCTGGCAAAAGGAGGTATAGGAGGAAAGGGAAACGCCAGATTCAAGACCGCCACAAACCGGGCACCTCGCTACGCACAGGACGGTCTCCCGGGAGAGGAAAAGACCATCAACCTTGAACTCAAGCTTATCGCTGACGTAGGAACCGTAGGCTTTCCGAATGTGGGCAAATCAACGCTCATAGCAAGCGTGTCAGCGGCACGGCCCAAGATAGCGGATTACCCTTTCACCACACTGAAACCCAATCTGGGAGTGGTGAACATGGCGGATCACAAAACCTTTGTCATAGCCGACATACCGGGTCTCATAGAAGGAGCCCATCTGGGCGCAGGGCTGGGCCAGAAGTTCCTTCGTCACATAGAAAGAACTTCCGTACTGCTCCATATTATCGACATATCGAAAGAACCCTTTACCGGAGCATGGGATGATTTTGAAACGATAAACAACGAACTTGCATCGTTCAGCTCCGCCGTACGGGAAAAACCCCAGATTGTGGTCATCAATAAGATCGATATCCCTGCAACAAGGGAACGACTGAAAGAACAGGTGGCTATCTTCAACGACCGAGGCATTCGGGTCTTCCCCATATCGGCCGTCACGGGAGAAGGGATTAAAGAGCTGATAGGGGAAATCGCCCATAAGCTGGATGAATGTATAGCTTCACCGGAACAGAGTTAAAGAACGGAGAGGGGTTACAATAACGGGATGTCGAAAGAAAGAATCAGCATATTAAAGGGTGCGAAGAGGATACTCGTCAAGATAGGAAGCGGCGTACTGACGGGACAGGATGGCCTTGATCTCGATATTATCGAACATCTTGTTGATGAAATGGCCGACTACTCCAAGAAAGGATTTCACTTCGTCATTGTTTCCTCAGGGGCCATTGCGTCCGGCATGAACCGTATGGGTTTCAGGGAACGCCTCAAGAGTCTGCCCCAAAAACAGGCAGCAGCGGCCATTGGGCAGGGCAGGCTGATGAGGGTTTACTCCAATGCCTTCGGCAGACACGGCCTGGTGACTGCACAAATACTGCTGACAATGAGCGACCTTACCGACCGGCAGAGATTCCTCAATATACGCAATACCCTTTCAACCCTCACGGAATGGGGGGTTGTCCCCATTATCAATGAGAACGACTCGGTCTCCGTGGATGAAATAAAGTTCGGTGACAACGATAACCTTGCCGCCATGATGGCCAATATCACGGGGGCCAATATCCTGATAAACCTGACCAACACCGATGGGCTGTACGACAGGGATCCGAGGGGACCGGAGAAATCCCGGCTGATTTCACTGGTAACTGAGATCACCGCCGAGATAGAGGAGGCTGCATCATCCGAACCGGATACCGTGGGCATGGGTGGCATGAAAAGCAAAATTCTCGCTGCCAGGAAGGTCAACGCCTTCGGCATCCCCTGCATCATAGCATACGGCAAAAAGAACGGCATCGTGGGCGACATATTATCGGGCAAAGAGACCGGCACCCTGTTCCTGCCCATGGCACATCACCTGAAGAGCAAAAAGTATTGGATAGCCTTTACCTTGCGTTCCAGGGGAAAGATCTGCATAGACAGCGGTGCCAGAGATGCCATAATAAATCAGGGCAAGAGTCTTCTTCCTTCGGGTATCGTCAGGGTCGAGGGTGATTTTCTCGTAGGCGATCCCGTGACATGCGTGGACGTGAACGGCCTTTCAATCGCCAAGGGACTCGTTAATTACAGTTCCGTGGATATAGACAGGATTAAGGGCCTTAAAACCTCCAAGATTGAGCAGGTACTGGGTGACAAACCGTACGATGAAATCATCCACCGCGATAATATGGCGGTATCGAAATAAGAAACCGGGGATTACCAGAAAAAAGCGGGGGCTATCATTCCCCTGTCATCTATCTGCACACCCTCCAGTTCCAGGAGATCCTTTTTAAGCCCGAGCCCGGTTCCGCCACCAAATTGTCCGATAAACCCATCCGCTTTCACCACCCGATGACACGGAATGATTAAAGGGAAGGGATTTTTTGCGAGCGCCGAACCAACCGCCCTTGCGGCCCTCGGCGCGGAGATCCTTCGAGCCAGATCACCGTATGAGGTTACGCTCCCTCTGGGTATCCGCATTGTTTCACGCAATACCCTCTTCTGGAAATCATAACACCGGTCAACCCCCAGGCAATCCACCGGAAAATCGACACACGTACCTTCCAGAAAAGCACCTATGCAGTTACAGATTTCATCAAGATCTTTATGAGAACCTTCCGTGACATCACCATGGTATTCTCTGAGCCTTTCCATGGTCGACACATTGTTGCGCGGAAGTTGCACGTCAACAATCATGGGGGAGTCTTCCTCGAACAACCACACCACTGCTACGGTACCAAGACTCGACGCTATCAGCCGGTAGTAAAGAGTATGTTCACACGACAAAGCCTGATCCTCCCTGGATGCACCCCTCTCTCAGTTCAATGGCCAAATGGAGGGTTGCAAGGATACACGCGGAATCCCTCCGACCTTCATATCCTGCGTAGCGCCTGTTTATACCTTTTGGCAAGATCGCTATAGAACTGCGCACCATCTTTAATATATGACATCTGCTCGGAGGTTACATCCCTGATGATCTTCGCGGGATTGCCGACGGCAAGTTTACCGGAAGGGATATGCATGTGACCGGGAACCAGCGTCCCTGCTCCCACACAAGCTCCCTCGCCGCAGGTAGCTCCGGATAAAAGGATAGATCCCATTCCGATGACACATGCCGGTTCGATATGGACATCGTGAAGAATCGCACTATGTCCCACGATAACATCTCTCTCAACGACGGCCTCCAGACCGGCATCCACGTGAATGACAACATTATCCTGAATATTCGTACCCTCCCGTATAATCACCGGCCCTGTATCGGCCCTGATTACCGCCCCAGGTCCTATGAAACATCGTTCTCCGATAACGACATCTCCTATGATGACGGCCTCGGGATGAACGAATGCCTCCGGTGAGATATTCGGGATCTTATCCTCAAACTGATAAATCGGCACAGATACTTAACTCCAGATTTCCTTACGATCTTCTTGCAACAACGTAATCCGATATGGCAAAGAGTGCCTCCCGGGGCGTCGAATCTCTGAATATCTCGAGAAACGCCTTTCCCTCTCTGATCAGGCTATCGGCCTTATCAAGGGAATATTGTATGCCATCGTATTTATTGATGAGAAAGGTAATCTCCTCAATATGGTCTTCACCGGTATTCTCAACGGCTCTTTCTATAACCTTTTTCTCATCCGGATCACACTCCTTAAATGTCCTGATAAGAGGAAGGGTGATCCTGCCCTCTTTGATATCCATCCCAATGGTCTTGCCGAGTTCGTTTTCACTCGCCACGTAATCGAGCGTGTCATCGGTGAGCTGAAAAGCGGTCCCCAGCCTCATACCGAATCTGGCCAGCGCCTTAACCTCTGATTCCGGCACCTTGGCGAGAATGGCACCTATGGCGCATGCCGAAGAGATCAGAATGGCCGTCTTTTTCTCGATAATGGAGAAATAATCCCTTTCGGTGATATTGATATCGCCACACTTTGCCAGCTGGATTATCTCTCCTTCGGCCATGGAAGCGGTCGTGGTCGCAAGGAGTTTCTGTACGGACTGGTCTCCGTCTTCTGCCAGTACATTGAAAGAAGTGGCATACAGATAATCACCCACGAGAACGCTTACTGAATTTCCCCATATACTGTTCGCGGAAGGCTTTCCTCGCCTGACCGTGGCATGATCGATCACGTCGTCATGGAGGAGAGACGCGGTATGGATATACTCTATCACCGACCCGAGGGGAAACCGTCTTGCTCCCCTGTAGCCGCACAGGTCGGACGATATGATAAGCAAAAGAGGCCTCAGCCTCTTTCCGCCGCTTTTGATAACGTGATCGGTAATCTCGGGGATGAGGTGTGCATAAGAATGTCTGTGCGTCTCGATAAGATCTTCAATTGCATTCATATCATCCGCATAGTTTTGGAAGACATCCTGTATTTTCATAGTGATCCCCTGATGATCATGCTTTTCAATAATGTATATTTTATACATACCTAAATGTCAAAGTTTTTCCAGATACATACTGTTTTCAAAAAAGGAAGAACCGTTTTCGCACGAATCCGTTACCCAGTATTTGACATTAGTCAAACAACACCTTATAGATAATGCACGGTTTTTTCAGATCATACCCTTGGACACCGCGCAACGGTTTCCAGACATATGCTATGTAACCCGTTCCATTAACACGAATGTTTCAAAAGAAGGGGGGCAGAACTCATGGGATGGATAGACAAACGTATCGGTCTCGCCCTCGGCGGAGGTGGCGCCAGAGGTTTCGCGCATATCGGTGTTATCAGGGTGCTTCAGGAGAACAAGATCCCCATAGACATCATAGTGGGTACCAGCAGCGGAGCACTGATCGGCGGGGCATACGCAAGCGGAACAACCCCGGATGAAATGGAACGGAAGATAAATGCCTATTTGAACAGTGAAGAGTATCTATCTTCCGCAATCAGAACCATAGAGAAGGCCCACGACGGAGGACACGTATCCCTCACAAAAAAGATACAAGGGTTTCTCCAGAACAAGTTCCTCCTCCTGCAGGCCATGTTCAAACCGGGAATACTCTCCGCCGAAGAGTTTCAGTCCATGATCGATTTTTTCATACCGGACATACCAATTCAGGACACCCCTATCCCCTTTCGGGCCGTTGCCACCGATCTGATAAGCGGGGAACAGGTCGTTTTTTCCGAAGGTTCCCTGCGCGAGGCTATAATGACCAGCAGCGCCGTTCCCGGAGCGATAGAACCGAGAAAAATGGGGGACATGCTGCTGTCGGACGGGGGCATCATCTCTCTGGTTCCGGTAAACGCCGCGAGAAAGGAAGGGGCGGACATCGTCATAGCGGTTAATATCACGAGGGGCATCTTCTCCGAGGACGAACTCGAGACGGCACAAGAGATATCCGACAGGGCAAGCGATATCTCATCATATCACCTCACAAACTACGAACTTGCACGCGCGGATATCGTGATCCGTCCCAACGTCGGCAATCTCCACTGGTCCGTCTTTTCTCACGCCGGAACCCTCATAGCAGAGGGAGAAAAGGCTGCACGTAGCAGCATCCCCGACATTCGCATGTCGATTCCACTCCTCAGGAAATGGTTCGCAAAGGATAAAAAACAGAATATAGCTAATTAGCAAAGCTTCTATTTTCAACATGTTACAAATATTATCCTTGTCAAGGGTTGACACGAAAGACATGATATGCTTTAGTAGTGGGTATATATGGAGTGTCGATCATGAAAATCTTGAAGAAGAAAACCAAATTGATCAGTCATCTATTTACCTGAGTTTCTCGTGACATATTCATGTATCGGTCCATCTGTCCGTGCGTGACACTCGCCTCAATTCTTAACATTTCAAACCCCAAGCATAACGAAGTGTAACAACCTTTTATTTGGCGTTCAGTTTCTTAACAACCAAGAAAAATACGGAGGTGTAACATGAAAGGAAAGAGTAGATATCTTATTAGAATTGTTATGTTATTAGTATGCATGTCGCTTATTGTACTGCCGGGTGCCGCCTCTGCGGCGAAGGGGACCGTCCGATTCGCCGATCTCAGTTGGGACAGTGCTCAGGTCCATAACAGAATAGCCGGGTTTATCATCAAGAATGGATACGGCTATGACGTGGAATATCTTCCGGGCGAAACAATCCCCATGGTTTCCGGACTCATCAGGGGCGACGTGGATGTCGATATGGAGTCATGGACTGAAAATATCCAGGAGATCTATGATAAAGGAATCAAATCGGGCAAGATGCTCGACCTGGGGAGTAATTTCCCCGACAGCTGGCAGGGCTGGCTGGTGCCCACCTATATGATAAAGGGAGATCCCAAGAGGGGGATTAAACCGATCACGCCGGACCTGAAGTCCGTTTCGGACCTGCCGAAATACTGGAAGGTTTTTCAAGATCCCGAGGTCCCGACAAAGGGCCGCTTCTACAATTCCATTCCCGGCTGGAAATGTACTGAAATTAATTCGATAAAGCTGAAGGCCTACGGCCTCGATAAAACGTTTACCGATTTCATAACAGGGTCCGATGCGGCCCTGTCCGGTTCGATGATGGGCGCATACAAGAAAGGGCAACCATGGGTTGGGTACTACTGGACACCCACGAGAATTTTGACTCAGCTCGATATGACCCCCCTTGAGGAGCCTCCCTTTGACAAGAAAATATGGGACACGACCAAGGCCTGTGCCTATCAGTCCGTCCAGGTTAATATCCTGATAAACGCCGACTTTGCGAAACAGGCACCTGACGTTGTTTCATTTCTGAAGCAATATGAAACTACGAACAATGAAAATCTTGAAATCGGAGATTTTCTTAAGGAGAACAAAGACAGTAAACCACAGGACGCGGCAATGTGGTTCATGAAAGAGAAAGAGGCATCATGGACGAAATGGGTGTCCGCGGATGTGGCGAAAAAGGTCAAAGCAGCAATGAAATAGAAAGGCACACAATTGGAATATCATAATCAGACAGATCAAGCGCGTGAAATCTGTTTAGAGGTCGATAACCTGTGGAAGATCTTCGGTGAAAAGGCCGATGATATCCTCAATTCCGATCTTCGTTCCGAATCTAAAGAAACCGTACTGGAGAAAACAGGCAATGTGATAGCCGTCAGAAATGTCTCTTTTCGTGTCTCAAAGGGCGAATTCTTTGTCATTATGGGTCTCTCGGGCAGCGGGAAATCCACTCTGATCCGCATGCTCCTCCGTTTGATTGACTCTACAAGCGGTAGCATCTGGGTCAATGGTGAGGATATCCTCACGTACAACAAAAAGAGACTCATGGAATTCCGCCGACATACGACAGGCATGGTTTTTCAATACTTCGGCCTGTTTCCCCATAGAACTGTCCTCGACAATGTCGCCTACGGCCTTAAGGTACAAGGTGTTTCAAAAGAGGAACGCTATGATAGAGCCCGGGAGGCCATCGAAACCGTGGGGCTGAAAGGATGGGAAGATTATCATCCTTCAGCCCTCAGCGGGGGTATGCAGCAACGGGTCGGAATTGCCAGGGCATTGGCCATCAATCCCGAGATACTTCTCATGGACGAACCCTTCAGTGGACTGGATCCTCTCATACGCCGTGAGATGCAGGACGAGCTTCTCGAGCTGCAGGACAGGGTTCAGAAAACGATCATCTTTGTTACGCACGATCTCCATGAGGCCCTGAAACTGGGAGACCACATTGCTATCATGAGAGATGGGAAGATCGTACAGATCGGCGCCCCCGAAGATGTGATTACCGCACCAGCCGATGACTATGTTCGTGAATTCGTTCAGGATGCATCTCCAGCGAAAGTACTGACCGCCGGTGGGATCATGGACCAACCGGAGGCCCTCCTGTATGAATGGCAGGGCCCGAAAGCGGCTCTCCACACCCTGAATGACATCAAAGAGGATTATGCCTTTATGGTAAGCCGTAATCGCCGACAACTCCTCGGTCTGGTTACCTTGAAGCGCCTCAAGGCGGTTATACAAAATAACGGTTCCTTTCCGGAAGGAGCCTTTGAACCTGATCCACCGACAACCTCTCCTGATTCGATCCTCGAGGATCTCTTTCCGATTGCCGCTGAGGCGGATTATCCTATTGCCGTCGTCAACGGGGACGGAAAATTCATGGGGCAGGTACAGATCAGTTCAATATTCGAAAACATGATACAGGGCAGGGAGGCAGTGACTGATGCATAACTTTCCAGGATTTCTTAACATTCCTCTTGCAGACTGGGTTGACACCTTCATGGACTGGATCTTGATAAATTTTTCCGGTTTATTTGATGCTATAGGCCATGCCTTTCTGATGATGCTCTTGAATATTGAACATTTCTTTTTGTGGGTTCCTTGGTGGGTAGTAATCGTATCCGTGGGAATCATAGCATGGTGTGTAATGCACCGGTGGACGATGGGCATTACCATGGCCCTCCTGCTGGTGTTAATCGGGAGCTTCGGCTATTGGGAACTAGCCATGATGACACTCGCCCTCACAACATCGGCTGTTGTCGTATCGTTGGCCGTCGGAATCCCCATCGGTATCTGTATGGCTAAGAGTGACGTGGTGGAAACAACCACCAGGCCTATATTAGACGCCATGCAGACTATGCCCAGCTTTGTTTACCTTATTCCGGCACTGATGCTGTTCGGTCTCGGAAAAGTTCCCGCACTCTTTGCCACGCTCATCTATGCGGTCCCTCCCGTGATACGTCTCACCAATGTGGGGATACGGCAGGTTTCGCGGGACACCATAGAGGCGGCACGGGCCTTCGGGGCGAGTCCGCGGCAGATACTGTTCGATGTTGAGATACCCCTCGCCGTTCCTTCGATCATGGTCGGTATCAATCAGACTACCATGATGGCCCTTGCCATGGTGGTCGTAGCCTCCATGATCGGTGCACGGGGACTGGGCCTTGAAGTGCTTCTGGCAATCAATCGAATCGAAGTCGGTAGAGGGGTTGAAGCCGGCCTGTGCATCGTATTCCTGGCGATTATCATAGACCGCATCACCAACGCCCTGGCCACCCGGCAGGAGAAGAACCTGGAATCCTGACAAAAAACGAATGAAACGTCCGCGGATTATTCCCCTACAACCGATATATCTTTTCACCGGGAAGCACGGTAAATCCGTTCTTTAGAAGAACGTCGATTCCCGCATCAATATCGTCAAACCTGAAGATAATGATGGCGTTCTCGCCGCTTCTCTCTACAAATGCGTAGGCGTATTCGACATTGATATTATGTTCCGCCAGAATCTTCGATATGCTGTGCATCCCCCCCGGACGATCGGGGATTTCCACCGCCACGACGTGCGACCGCCTCATCGTGAAACCCTCACCCTGCAGGGCCTTTTCCGCCGTGTCGATGTCATTCAGAATAAGTCTCAGGATACCAAAATCCGAGGTATCGGCAAGGGACAGCGCCCTGATATTGATATTTGAATCCGTCAACACTCTGGTTACATGTTCGAGCCCGCCGGGCTTATTTTCCAGAAATACTGAAATTTGTTCTACCTTCATATCGCCTCCCCGTCGTTAGAGTGTTCGTCTGTCTATAACCCTCTGTGCCTTCCCTTCGAACCGTTGCAGGCTCTTGGAACCGACCAGCTTCACCTTCGCGGTCACACCAAGATAGTCCTTTATATCTTTCGTTATGCGTCTCTCGATATTCTGGAGCGTCTTGATCTCATCGGAGAACAGATCCTCACTCATCTCCACATGTATCTCCAACGTATCCAGTGAGCCGTCCCTGTCCACAATAAGCTCATAGTGGGGTTCAAGCCCCTCTATCGAAAGGAGGACGCTCTCTATCTGCGATGGAAATACATTCACACCCCGTATGATCAGCATATCGTCGCTGCGCCCTGATACGCGCTCCATCCGCATATGAGTCCTGCCGCACCTGCACGGCTCCGCCATCAGCCGGGACATATCTCTCGTTCTGTACCTGATCAGCGGGAACGCCTCCTTGGTGAGGGTGGTAAAGACCAACTCCCCCTCCTCGCCATTAGGAACAGGTTCCCCCGTCGCGGGATTAATCGTCTCCACGATAAAGTGATCTTCAAAGACATGGAGACCATTGCGCCCCTCAGCGCATTCCATCGCAACACCGGGACCAATGATTTCAGATAGTCCATATATATCAAGCGCTTTAATGCCCAGCTTCTCTTCTATGGCCTGTCTCATCATCTCGCTCCACGGCTCGGCGCCAAAGATTCCCACCCTCAGATTGAGAGATCGCATATCCACTCCCATCTCTTCCCCGCGCTCCGCGAGATAGAGGGCGTATGATGGTGTGCAGCAGATTGCCGTCGGACCGAAGTCCTGGAGTATCATGATCTGTTTCTTCGTACTTCCCCCCGACATGGGAATCACGCTCGCCCCGAGTCTCTCGACTCCGTAATGGACACCCAGTCCGCCCGTAAACAAGCCATATCCGTAAGCATTGTGTATGACATCATTCTTGGTGAGGCCGGCAGCCACCAGTGACCGTGCCATCAGGCACGACCATGTCTCTATGTCTCTCTGGGTATATCCCACAACCGTCGGTTTACCGGTAGTACCCGACGATGCATGAAGCCTCACGATATTGCTCATGGGAACGGTAAACAGACCAAAGGGGTAGTTGTCTCTTAGATCCTGCTTTACGGTGAAGGGAAGCTTCCGTATGTCGTCAAGGGTTTTGATATCATCAGGTGTTACACCTGCCTCGTCAAAGGCATTCTTATAGAAACCCACCGTGTGATAGACACGCCTGACTACCTGCTGGAGCCTCTTCAGTTGAAGAGCTTCCAGGGCCTCTCGTGGCAGCGTCTCAAATTCTTCGTTAAAAATCATAATTCAATCTCCTTATTGTTTATACTGCGCGTCTATCTCTTTCTGATATTTCTCAAGTACAACACGCCTTTTGAGCTTCATCGTCTGAGTGAGGGTACCGTTCTCCAGCGAAAAGTTTTCGGTAAGATAGATAAACTTCTTCGGTATTTCATACCCGCCGTACTTATCCTGCAGGGATCTGACTATTTCACCGCTGATAAGGTCCCGTATCTCATTCATCTCAATCAGTGCCTTAGGATCCGGGGACAGATTGTGTGCCCGGGCATACTTTTCCAGCGCCGTGAAGTCAGGTATGACAAGGCAGATGGTGTATGCCCTCCCCTCACCATATATCATGGCATTCTCCACATAGGGAACGAGGCAGATATCTTCTTCGAGGGATGAAGGAAATACAAATTTTCCGTTTTCCAGCTTGAACTGCTCTTTGATCCTTCCCGTAATATGCAGGAATCCATCTTCATCCAACCTGCCGCGATCTCCCGTTCTTATGCCGCCGTCTTCGGTCATGACCGCTCTCGTCTGCTCCGGCTTGTTATGATATCCCTTCATGATATTGGGGCCATAGACCACAATCTCGCCGTCACCCAGTGCCTCGTCACCGAGAGAGGTATCAATCACAACACGCACTTTTTCAATCGGCTTCCCCACCGTGCCAAGTTTATAGTCGACGGAAGAATTCATGGCGACCGCGGGCGAGGTCTCGCTCATACCGTAACAGTCATACAAGGGGATTCCGATATCAAAGAAAAAGATGGCAATCTCCGGATTCATCATCGCACTTGCCGTCATGGACCCCATGAGACGTCCCCCCAGTCCGCTCCGTATCTTTCGGAATACCACCTTGTCCGCTATCTTGAACTTGAGATTGGTTATGCAATCCGTTTTTCCCATTCCGGCCAGTTCACGCCTCTTCTTCGCGCTTTGCACACCCATCATGAACAGCCGTTTGGGGAGGCCGCCGGTCTCGTTCATTTTCGACCAGAGCCCGTCATAAACCTTATTGAACACGCGGGGAACCGCTATAAGCCAGGTTGGTCTTACCTTGGCGATGTCGCCGGCAAGTGTCTTCACATTCTCCATAAACCCTATTGCTCCGCCGAGATAGATCATCGTGTACAGTTCGGCATTCTGACCATAGGAATGGGCCCATGGAAGGATGGAAAGGCTTACCCCTGGATTGGTCATCAGTTCCGGATACATCTTGCGCCCCGCATGGGAATTGCTCGTCAAATTACCATGCGACAGCAGAACGCCTTTGGGATCGCCCGTCGTTCCCGAGGTATATATCAGGACAGCAATATCATCCGGTCCCGGTCTGATCGAAGAGAGGGGGCTTTTTTCCCCCTCCTGTTCCAGAGCGGCCATACTGTTTTCACCATCACCCTCTATTAGATAGATCTTCTCGAGGGTGGGTATATGGGCGGTAAAGTTCTTTACTTGTTCGTATATCTCCGGCTTTGAGACAAAGAGTATCTTAATGGAACTGTCGGTTACAATATACTTCCATACATGGAGGAGTTCCGATTCGTACATGGGAACCCAGCGGGCACCCAGTCCATATGACGCAAAGGCGCAAATTGCCCACTCCGTTCGGTTGTTGGCTATAATACCGACCGCGTCATTCTTGCCTATTCCGAGACCGGCCAAACCGGCCCGGAGGTTGTCCACCCGTCTGCCGACCTCGGCATAGGTAACCCATTCGTAGTCACCTTGCGGGTTCTTCGTTCCGAACAACGGACTGTCCGGATACTGCGCCACGCTTCCCTCCAGGAATGCCACCAGGTTGTCGGGTTCGGCAGATAGAGACACAATCTTCTCCCTTTCTCTCAAATCAGGTGTCACGGTTCGGTTGCAGCAATGTCAATTCCCTTTGTTACAGGTTATTCCCCATGCTCCATCATCATATGATTCAGCGCCACCTGCTGTCAATCCTTCTTTTTGTCTTTTTCAGCATGATAACGGCTTGATCCCGTCTTGAAGAATAACCGGTTTGTCATGGATCTCTTCGCCCATCAGTTCGCCGATTCGGGACGTGATTCGACCGGTCTCACACCCGACCCTAAGGATACCCTTCCCCTTTATTCTGTTTCATTGTCCGTATTCCACTTTCCAGCCGTACGAATAAAGGTAAGGGATCCTTTCAGCGAATCACTATTACAGCCGTGTATATCGGGTCCAGCTCCGGTTGTTCCATGTGTGATCTACGATGGAAGATTCTGTATCTATAGAGGGTTTGAGTCCGCATTTCAATGCAAAATAGCGATGAAATGCGAGTGACGGCGTCAGTTCCGGATGAAAGACCGTCACAAGAATATCGGGGCTCTCAGCGGCAGCAATGTAATCACCCTGTCGGAGTAATACATCAACACCCGGCCCGACCCGTATAATTTTCGGAGCACGGATATAGGTGAGGGGGATCGGGTCCGGCGCCACACGAGGGATCAGAGCTTCGGAGACAAAACTGTCCAGTTGACTGCCGAAGGCGTTCCTGTGAATCTCGATATCGATGAGTGAAAGAATGGGCGGTTCACCGACGATTTTTTTGGCGAGAAGGATCGCTCCCGCGCACGTCCCCCAGAGTTTCATGCCATTCTGAAACTGATGGAGTATGGTATCTCTGAGTCCCAATATGGTCAAAAGCCGCGACAGGCAGGTGCTTTCTCCCCCCGGTATGATCAATCCGGCGAGGTGCGCACAGTCTGCGGGCACCTTGACACGAACAGCCGTGATCCCAAGGCGCTCTACATGATCAAGGTGCTCGACGACATCCCCTTGCAGATCAAGCACGCCGATAGTATCCACCGATTCTTGCATCCCGGAGATTACCATCCACGTGTTGCCAGGATCTGGGTTTCTGGAATATCGGAGATTTCAATGCCCGGCATGGCGCTGCCGAGTCCCATGGATGCCTCTAAAATCTTTGCCGGATCTTTGTAATACGCTGTCGCCTTGACAATCGCTCCGGCACGCCTTACCGGATCCTCCGATTTGAATATTCCGGACCCGACAAATACCCCGTCGCAACCGAGTTGCATCATCAGGGCCGCATCCGCCGGTGTCGCAATACCCCCTGCGGCAAAGTTGACGACAGGCAGTCTGCCCAACTCCCGTACCTGGAGTGCAAGTTCATAGGGGAAACCGTTCTCCTTGGCAAAAGGAGTAACTTCTTCGACCGGCATATTGATGAGCTGCCTGATTTCACGATTCATCGTACGCATATGACGAACCGCTTCAACCACATTTCCCGTCCCCGCTTCTCCCTTGGTACGGATCATGGCCGCCCCTTCGGCTATACGACGAAGGGCCTCACCCAGGTTACGAGCCCCGCATACAAAGGGGATTGAGAACTGTGTCTTATCGATGTGACATTCCTCATCGGCGGGAGTCAGGACCTCGCTTTCGTCAATATAATCAATCTTGAGGGCTTCCAGGAGCTGAGCCTCGACAAAATGACCGATACGTGCCTTGGCCATTACCGGTATCGATACCGCCTCCTTGATCTGCGCGATGAGTGCGGGATCAGACATGCGGGCGACACCGCCCTCTTTGCGAATATCCGCGGGAACGCGCTCAAGAGCCATAACTGCAACGGCTCCGGCTTCTTCTGCTATCTTTGCGTGTTCCACACTGACAACGTCCATAATGACCCCGCCCTTCAGCATCTGAGCCAGTTGAACGTTTAATTCGTATCTTTTTTTGTCCACTTCTTCGTACCTCCCGAAACCTTTCATTATCTTCGCAAATCGACTCACATGACTTTGCTTAAAATTTTATGTTAGTTCAAACTGATTCGCCCGTCAAGAACAATGTTAACCGGTGCTGCCGCACTATAATGCTGTCTTCCCTGCCTGAGTTGGACAACGGAAAAACCGTGTCCTACGATGATACTCATTGGAGAAATGATATCGTCACCGTGAAAGAAGCAGGCCCGTAAAGGATGATTACTTTTCCATTGGAGCACAAAGGTACAACAGCGGCACAATCTCCATGCAGCTCTTCAGCTTCTGGGGCCGACCGGATCCCATAGTGAATACAGACACGTTTTCTTTTTATCCATGTAAGACAGATGTGACGATACAGTCGAAATGGTATTGATACAGCTTTCGAAAATCCTCACCGACCAGAACGGTGTTTTGCAATTTCTTGAACTGCAGAATGCCGTGGAGACTCGAGCAGAACACAACCACCAGACGCCGTATCTCTCTGTCATCTGCGTCTCTTGCAATCCCCTCTTTCAGTATATCCCCAACAACCGAAAAGATTCTGTTTACATGCCCGTCAACCTTTACCTTCAGTGAAGGAGGGAATACAATTTCCGGTGAAGTTAAAAAATAATTAATGATATCAAAGTACTTACGGTACTGCTCGCTGAAATCGAAATATGCAAGGGCTACCTTCTCGAGCCGTTCCCGGGGGGTCAGCCCCTTTGTACTCTCCTCCCGTATCGTATCGTACAGTAGGGTAAGCCCCTCCTCCTGCAATGCCGCAAAGAGGCTTTCCTTGTTCTTGAAATACAGATAGAGGGTACCCACGCTCAGTTCCGCGTTTTTTGCAATCTGATTCATGGACGTCGCATCGATCCCCTTTTTAAAGAGGAGGGTACGCGCCGTATCCAATATCTGTGCTCTTCTCTGTTCTTTTTCCCGCTGCCGTCTCTCTCTCGACCCCATCTCCTATCCCAACCTCAAAATTCCGTTCCAATCCTCAGCATCACCTTCAACGCCCTGCCCGTATGTATGCGCTCACCGTATACTTGAGGTAGCTCATCCAGACCTATGTAATCAGTGATCAACGGTCTCCCGTCTATCTTCCCCTCCGCCATCCACCTGAGACAACGGATGTTTTCCTCATGTGTGTTCGAATATGAACCCGTAAGCCAGACCTCTTTAAAGTTCAATACAACAGGAACAACCTCGATATTCTGCATGATGATACTCACCACACATACCGTTCCGCCAATTGTCGCGGCGTTTATCGCCGTTTGAACGGAATCCTTTCGACCTGAGCACTCGAAGACCGTTTCAAAACCGACCCCGCCCGTTTCTCCCATTATGCGCACAATCAGATTCTCATGCAACGGATCTATAACGCAGTCAGCCCCGAACCGTACTGCAAGGTTTCTTTTTTCTTCCACCGGTTCTGATAAGGCAATGGGACCGAACCCCATGATTTTCAGTAATCTGATGAGGGTAAGCCCTATGGAACCGCCTCCTATGACCAGTGCCGATCCCCCCTCTTTTCCGGAACATCGTATTCCGTGCAGCGATGCGGCGAAGGTTTCGGCGAGCGCTCCGTTCTGCGAATCAATCCCTTCCGGAATCGGAATGAGCATCCGGGGATCGACCTTGAGATATTCGGCAAAACCTCCCGGGAAATCCCCCAGGCCGATGGTGCGCCGGTCAACCTGGCACAGGTATGGTTTGCCCGATCGGCATTCCCTGCAGGTTCCGCAATAGGTCGGACGAATCATAACCCGGGTTCCCGGCTTCACCCCCCCGACGGCACTGCCCACATCCTCAACCGTACCGCTTACCTCATGCCCGATTATGGTTCCATCCTTCAGGCTCCCGCTTTCTATCATGGAATGATCGGAACCGCAAAACCCCGTGTTCACCACCTTGATCAGGACTTCATTCGACTGTAATATCGGCAGAGGGATTTCCCGTACCACGAGTTTATCCTTGCCGTCATATACCACCGCTTTCATGATTCTCCTCCCGTTACAGGTTCCCGAAAACAAAGATGGAAATAGTTACGCACAATGCTGCCGTAAAGGTCATGACAATACCCGCCTTCGCCATATCCTTGATTGCGAAGTAGCCGGCCGAATAGGGTATGATGTTTGTCGGGGTCTCGGTTACCAGAATAAAGGCCAGTGACGATGTAAAGGCCGCCGGAGCACATATGAGCCACGGATTTATGTTCAGGTCCGTCGCAAGGGCAATCAGCAGGGGAATAATAATGGTTCCGGTCACCGTATTGCTGGAAAAGGCCAGATGAAGAAGGCTCACGCCCAGTACGATGACAAACACCCTCACCATGCCGGGCAGCTGAACGACGGGGCCCAGTAACACCCATGACAGCCATCTCGCCGCGCCGGTGTTGTACACGACCATGCCGAGCGATATCCCCGCACAGATCAGGACGATCCCTCCCCAATCGACATCCTCCTGAGCCTCTCTCCAGGATATCACATCGATTCCGGGAAGAAAGAGCATCAGGGCTCCACCCAGGGCGACTGCCTGCATCGGCATGTCGATCCTTCCATCGGTCATATCCCGAATAAAAGGAGAGGTGATCCACGCACAGATCGTCAACAGAAATATGGCAAGGGTCCATCTCTCTTGCTTTGTCAATGACCCGGCATCATCAAGCCTTTTTCTGATCTCTTTTTTCTCTATGGGAACCCTCTCGATCTCAGGCGGGAAGATTGTCATGATTACCAGCCAACCAGCCGGGACCATCAGGATGGCAGCGGGAAGGCCTATACTCATCCATGTGAGAAAATCCACATCGATATGGGCGAGTTCCTTGAGAAACCCTATGGTAAGAGGATTGGGACCGCATCCCGAAGGGGTCGCGATCCCTCCGAAAAGAGGACCCCACGCACAGGAGATCATCAGACCCTTGCCGAAGTTGCTTTCCATCGGTTTAGATCCCGACTGTCTGAGAATAGCAACCCCGAGCGGCATCAGTATAGCCGCCACCGCCATATCGGTGATCCACATGGATAGGATGGCTCCGACGGCAAGAAACCCAAGGATGACCATTTTGGTTCTGGTTCCCATGACGGAAAGGATCAGGTAACTTAATCTGTTCCCCATACCTGAACGGGTAAATGCCGATGACAGAATCAGAACACCGATAAAGAAGGCAATGATCGGATTGCCGAATCCAAGTTTGATAACATTCTTGAACGTATCGATCCCGAAGACGGGAATCAGAAGCATGACAAGCAACGCAGTGACACTAAAGGGGATCACCTCCGTTACCCACAGCACTATTGCCGCCACAAGCAGGGCCATGGCGGCCTTCGCCTCCCAGGCGAGCGGTATCAGTTCCCCTCCCCTCTCCAGAGGATGGGGACAGGGGAGCAGCATCACCAACGCCATCAGGGCAAAGGCGAGCATAAAGAAACCCATCTTATATGCCCAAGAATGGGTGTTCTTCGTTATAACATCTCTCTCTCCGGTGCCTATCTCAGGTCTTTTTTCGATTTCCATATTTTCAGAACTTTCCTTTCCGGACAATGATTTCATTCTGTTCCATCTTACCCAAGGCTTCCGGGATTGCAGGGTTACTTCTCGGCATCTATGGTAACTTTTTCGACCTTTGCCAGGTCTCTCTTATAATAACGGGACCCGGCAAGAAACAGGACGCCGGCTATGAGAGAGAATACGGGGACGATTGTGAGGGCGGTAAGGATATCATACCGGTCGGAGACGGCCCCGACAAATACGGGCCCTATGGAACTTCCCAGTATATGCTGTACAATGACACACAGGCTGTACGATATGGCCCTCAGGCCCGGATGTACGACATCCTGTGTAACGGCTGCCGCAGCGGGGACAAAGGCAACGGCCGTCATCCCTCCGAACAGAAGGATGATATACTGAACGGTACCGCCGAAAAACATGAAGGCTGTGAATAGGATCAGGGCCGTTGCCGTGGAAGAAATGGAGCTGAACAAGAGCCGGGCATGTACCGTAGTACGATACCATCTGTCTGCAAGAAAACCTCCCAACGGTGCTCCGACGATGGCGAGTATCATAACCGCCCCTCCCATCATACCGGCCTTGCTCATTGAAACACCTTCATACCGATAAAAGTAGGTCGGTAACCAGCTCATGAGGGATGTCGTAACAAAGAGATTTCCGGCAAAGGCGAAATACGTCAGGATCAGTGATGGTGTTCCTATGAATTCCATCACGATATCGCGGGCCTTCATCTTTGTATGTGCCTTGGTACTGCTTCCTTCCATCACGGTTCTTGAAAGGTCGATCGTCTTATAATCTCTTATTTTGAAAAAGATCAGGCCGGCTACCAGGCCCGGAATCGCCACTATCCAGAAGGCATATCTCCAGCCTAGATGCTCTGCTATGATTGCACCGAGGGCAATCCCCAGGGCACTTCCAAGCGGTATGGACGCATTCCACAGACCCATGATCTGTGCCCTCTTCTTTTCGGGGAAGATGGCCGATATGATCGCCGTACCTCCGGGTGCGAAACCCGCTTCACCGATACCGATTACCGTCCGTGCAAAAAAGAGTTGTGTAAAGTTTCTTGTGATGCCGCACAGGGCGGTAGCCACGCTCCACAGTACAGCCATGATCCCTATCGCCTTTCGCCTGCTCCATCGGTCGATAAGGACGGAAAAGGGGAGAGAAAAGATCAGGATGGCCCAATAGGCGGCAGACACAAGGAGACCGCACTGTGTATCCGACATACCCCAGGCTTCGTGCAGGAAGGGGAAGATGGAAACAACAACCATCCTGTCGATATAATTAAACAGATAGAGCAAAAAGATCAGTACAAATACATAGTAAGAATACTTCTTGGAAATCAGATAACCCTGAGAATCATTGTCTTTCATAACAGCCCTCCTCTGTTCAGACAGATTGTTCAGGAGCAATTCCGAATCTATGTTACTCCGCCTTGTATGCCCCCAGACTTGCCAGTGCGACGCTGCCCGGACTTACGACCGACGGATCGGTCATCACATTGATGCATGTGGTCATACCCGAAGCAAATGCCTCTTCAAGGGCAGGACGAATGTCTTCGGGTCTTTCGACATATATCCCTTTCCCGCCGAGCGCTTCGACCAGTTTATGGTAATCAACCCTGCCGATGTATGAACCTTCTTTTATGGCATGACCGATCCTCAACTCCTGACTGTGTCGTATCATCCCCCATCCGAGATCATTACTGATTACGACAACAATGGGCAGTTTTCTTCGTATGGCGACCTCGAACTCCATAAAATTGAAGCCCACCGACCCGTCACCGATAATAAGGCAGACCCTTGCATCGGGATTGAGTAGTTTCGCCGCATTGGCATAGGGAAGACCGACCGCAAGGCACCCGTACAGGCCCGAATCAAGATAATGCCCCGCCTTTCTGACCGTTCGCGTCATACCCATCCAGACCTGCGTGTCACCACCGTCGGCCACGACGATATCATCGTCCTGGTCCATAAAGGCGTCCACCTCTCTTGCAAGGCGCATCGGATGTATGGGGACGGTATCGCACTCCCAGTCGGGTGTTGCCTGAGCCCTTCCATCTTCCCTCGCCTTCTTCAGTGTTGTAACCCAGTCGCTGAATCTGTTCCTCCATTCATTTCCTATGCCCTTCTCACCGATTACCCGGTTACATTCTGCCATGAAGGCCCCCACATCGCTCATAACGGCGAGATCTACCGAACGGTTTCGCCCGATTTCTTCCGGCTCGATATCCAGCTGGACGATTATGGCCTCTCTGTTGAAGATATCACCGAATATGTAAAACAATCCCATTCTCGCACCGAGAAAGATAATCAGATCGGCCGTCATATTCGCCACCAGTGCAGCTCCCGGTCTGATCGCCAGTGATGACTCAAAACAGAAGGGGTGGGTATCGGGTATGGTTCCCCTGCCGAGCGAAGAGGTAAATGCCGGGATGCCGGTATGTTCTATGAATTGGACCAGTTCTTTCGAAGCATCTGCATACCACGCGCCGCTCCCGGCAATCACGATGGGTCTGTGTGCCGTGCCAATCATCTCCATGAATCTCTCCACCTTATCCGAGTCAGCGGGATGGGAATCGATATCGGTATGTATCGTTTTTATCTTCTCCGGATTCGCCTCCCCATTCAACACATCAACCGGAAATTCCAGATAGACGGGGCCGGGCCTGCCACTTGCCGCCGTGCGGTAGGCGAGGTCGATAAATTCCGGAATCCTTTCCGGATGGTGACAGACGAAGGCCTTCTTCACCATGGGACTGATCACCGGAAGCTGACACATATCCTGGAGATCAAGCTTCTCTGACGACTCAAGCCCGACGCAACCGGAGATAAGAACCAGGGGGGAATTTGCCATGCGTGCGTTTGCTATCCCTGAAAGGGCATTGGTAAATCCGGGACCTGCCGTGACCATTGCCGTTCCGGGGCTGCGTGTCATGCGCCCCCACGCCTCCGCCATAAATACCGCAGCCTGTTCGTGGCGCGTATCGAATAAGGTAACCGACGAACCTTCAAGGTACTGGTAAATCGGCGTTATATGCCCGCCACTCAAGGTGAAGATATATTTGATTCCCCTTGTAATAAGGGACCGAGCCACCAATTCACCGCCTGTTATCGCCTCCATGCTTTTTCCTCCATTCGTTATAATTCCATCAACTGCCCACCCGTGACATTGATCGCCTGCCCGGTCATATACGACGACTCATCAGATGCAAGCCATGCCACAAGATTCGCGACCTCCTCCGGCGTGCCGATACGCCCCAGTGGGATCGTCTTGCACATTTCCTTTTCTCGATCTTCAATGGTGGTCCCGAAGACCTCGGCTTCCAGACCGAAGCGCCATTTTTCCAGATCTGTCATGATCTGACCCGGACAGATGGCGTTCACACGGATACCGGCCGCCGCAAGCTCCGTCGCCATCACCTTTGTGAGCATAATCACGCCTGCCTTGGCAACCGCATAGGCACCGTTGAAGAGCGGCGGTTTTTTGCCCGCCCTTGATGCCGTGTTGATGATGCTTCCCTCCGTACCCGTCATCAGTGGGATAATCGCCCTCGAAACCCTGAAGACGCTATGGAGATTCACATCTATCGTCCTCATCCATGCATCCTCATTATAGGTTTGCACCGCGGCAGGCACACCGAAAGAAGCTCCGGCATTATTACAGAGAACATCGACCCGCTCGAACCGGTTCCTTATACTGCCAACCATCCGATCAATAACAATTTTGTCCGTAACATCGAGATGGACAGCCAGAGTCTTTACACCATAGGTACCGGCAAGGCTGTTCGCAATATCCTCCATCTCCTCCCATGTGCCTGTCTTGACCGTGTCACCGACGGATGTTTTTCCGAGATCGGCGATAACAACATTTGCGCCGCATGAAGCCAGCTTCCGGGCAATCGCATACCCGATTCCGGTTCTCTTCCCCGATCCCGTTACAATCCCCGTTTTCCCCTCCAAATCTTTATACACGACAATCCCCCCCCTTCCATCCTTTGTCATGAATGTCTTTCACTTCATGAGTGGTACTCATTGTTGATAGACTTGTCAACTTTTTTATGCATGGGAACTGGTATGCAATCGACATCACAAATCCGTCAGTCGAGATACACCATCGCATCAACAGTACATAGTACGGTCTGTTTATATCCAGATTGAAAGTGGATTTTGATGGCGGAAGAGTTACTCCTGATGGGAATCCTGCATTTTCCTGCCGGTCACGGTTATTTCATTCAGTATGTTGCATGGCAATGCAGGGCTATTGATTGGGAACGGTGCTCCGACTCCCATGCCGGAGCACCATCGGGTACTATGAAGGCATGGTTGTGAAGACCCCGTTCGGGTCGACTTTCGTACGGAGAATGTTAAGTACATCCGAAGGGATCATGGGGGTTTCAGGAATGTCTCCATCCGGTTTGAGCAGTTCGAATCCGGTTGACTGCTGAGCGATTTCAAAGGGGATGCCGGGCGTCAGGGATTTTATACGCATACGTTTTGTCTCCGGTTCAAAGTCGTATACCCCCCACTGGCTGATCACCGCTATGGGGCCTTTGCCGAGAAGACCCGCTTCCCGGCGTGAATCTCCCCCATCGAGATGTCCAACAGAAGTAATAAAATCAACGCGCTCAGGAAACCGTTCGGGTGTCTGCAGTCCCACAAGCACCATGTTTTCCGTTAGAGAAGACAGGTCATTATTGCCACCCGATCCGGTAAGACGTATCTTGGGATTGGTCAGGTCTTTCCCGATCTGATGGGTGTTCACATTCCCATACATATCAACCTGAGCAAACCCGAGGAAGGCGATATCCACATAGCCGTTTGCCGACTGTCCGAAGGAGTATGGCATCTCTTGTATTGCAACGGCTTTTCTCCAAGTGAACGGATCGCCCACAGACCAAGGCATATCGCCCTCGACAGGATCCTGACCGCCAGATTCATACACCATCGTAATATTGGGGGCATGGGTCTTGTGCGCCAGAATAGCGGCTACCATGGGCAGTCCGGTCCCCACATACACAACCTTGTGATCTTCTATCTGTAAGGATATAAAATATGCCAGCATCTCCAGGAAATTGGCCGGTGAGTCGTCCTTCATACCGCATTGCCTCCTCTCAAGGTCATCTCTCAGTAATACAGTTCCGTTTTATTTTCAGGAGCGTACTCCTGATACCTGAAATCGATATCTTCGTTGCTGCCTTCAGCAGCCTTTGTCTGGCGACGTGCCTCAGTAATCCATTTCGTCCCGCCGAGCTTTTCGACGAATTCGAATTGGTCCTTCGTCCTCATAACCCACTCATCAAAAAATTCAAAAAATTTCTCTTCATCCTTCGTGGCATGACGCATCAGTTTCTCCCACCACTGACGAGACCAGTAGTAATAACCGGGCATATTTCCGGGTACGGCACCAAAGGGCAGTTCAACCACCGCATCAACATAGATAAACGGAATTATTGCGCCATCCTTAATATACCGGAGATTGATTTCCGGGACTATTTCCTCCGCAGTAATGATGACCTTTCGGGTCGCTGAAGCCAGTGCGATATCATTCACTACCGGCCCATATATACAGGCATTCCCGTATTTATCCGCGACCTGAACATGGATAAACACCACATCCGGATAGAGGGCGGGAATAAATACCACGGGATCCGAATCATCTCTCATGGGATTCTGCATCATTCTGACATAGGGGTTGTACTTCATGATGTCCGATCCCAGCATCTGCTTACTGAACAGACCGGGTGCCCCGATCTGAGCCGCCTTGAGTCCCTGAGCGATACCGCCGTGACTCCATTCGGAAAGGATCTTGACCTTACCATTCTTGAGTTGGCGAGAGTAGTTACGGTCCGTACCGCGCATCTCCGCTCCCACGTAGGAATTATGGGAAAAAGCAACCGATCCGTAGTTGATCATGTAACTCTGGTTCGTATTGGGAGCGCCTATCATCTGCAAATCTTTCTTCCCCTGTCTCATCATCTCGAAGAAGGCCTGGTGACACGTTCGAACATAGGCAAAGCCTGCATCAGACAACACATCACCGTCACTGACGTATTCCGCAACCGCCTCTTTGAGGGATATCCTCTTGTCAACCTTGCCCCGAACCTTCTTGAGGTGGGATTCACGTGCCGATTCGAAATCGACCAGGCGATTCAGGAGTGCGGACTCTTCAATATTGAGATTCTTCAATGCCTCCTGATTATACTTGAACGTACTCATCTATCTCCTCCTTACATCAAATCTGATGAACATGTAATAGATCAGCATACCGTATTATGCTTTCTCTGCGAAGATGCGACCGGTATCACGTATAGGTATGCGCGATATTCACGCACCGAACCCTCCCGACTATCATTTGTACCGAAGAGCCGAATCTGTGGCTGTCAGAATAACGCCATGTATCGGAATATGAAGTCTAGTTAATCCGAAAAAGTACCTTTTCCACTGCAACAAGGATGCTCTTGGTATGAAAGGAGGATCCTCAAGTGGTGCATTCCATGATTCAAGTTACTTACGTAAGACCATCATCAGACTTGTTTCAGAGAATGGGTATTCCCCTTAATGGCGGCAGCATTTCGGGAAGAAATCCTGAGAAAACCGTATAATGGCTGCGCACCAAGAGGTGCTATCGCAAGCCTGAGACATGTGCAGAGCACTCGACAGCGTTCGTCTCAAAACAGCATGTTCTCACAACAGACATGCCTGATCTCTGGAGTCTCACATTACTTCTCTATGGCTCAGTTCTACTGCGCGATCTATCTCCGCCTTGAGCGGCGCCGGAAGACCGGGGATATCAACACTCAGGAATCCCCGCACTATTGTCGCCGTCGCCTCCTCTTCGGTCAAACCACGTGACATCAGGTAAAGTATCTCATCCTGTGCAATCTTGCCGACCGCCGCCTCATGTGACAGTTCCACGCCATCAACCAGGCCTTTTAATTCGGGGATTGCATGCATAACACCACCGTTCAGGATCAGGCCGTGACATTCGAGGTGCCCTTTTACGCCAGGTACCTCGGCTATGATATCTCCGCGCGAAATGATATGTCCCCCATTGGTAATGGTTCGCGAGACAATCTCCGCGCGCGTATCCCGTGCCTGGAGGTGAATACGCCCACCCACATCCAGTTCCGAGCCGGGACTGCCGACGAGCAGACTGTAGGAACGGGCAACCGCGCCCTTTCCCACAAGATATGTCGTTGGATACGACTGGACGGATTTTACCGGTTTCATGGAGATATAGTTGCTGAGAAAGAGCCCTCCCCGTTCAACGATACCCACAGACCTGGGCCGCACCACCACGTCTTCGGCCCAGTGATGAATCATGGTAAAACTCAGCTTTGCATTCTTCTTTACATAGAATTCCGAGACTCCCGCATGAAGACCGCGGGTTACGTGAGAGGCACTCGCACAACCGGATATTACATGCAGTTCCGATTCCTCCTCGGCTATGATGATGTTATGAACATTCTGATTAAATCCCTCTTTGTCGAGGTAGAGACACGCCTGCGCCGGCAGGGTTACCTTCATGCCGGGAAGGGCACGTATGACATAGCCGTTCTGTAGGTCGAGACGGACACGCGCCGTATATTTATCCGTATCCACCGACGCCAGCTTCCAGTAGTAATCCCGTATCCAGTCGATCTCTTCAAGGGCCTTCTTGATAGGCAGTATCTCCAGACCTTCAATATGTGATCCCGAGTGGACAGCCGTGGCATCTCTTTGTATATACGTACCGGACCGCTCCTTCTCGCTGACATCAAGACCGGCAAGGATCATTCTTTCTTGATCCCCTTTGGACAAGGTATCCAGATTTTTCACATCCTCGTGTATGGACGACTCGAGTGAATAGGTGTCCAGATCGATGTCCGGACCTATGGCCGCCTTCTTATCTTTAGCCTTACGGGCCATATCATCTAAGCTACGCATCGTACACACTCCCTGTATCCAACTTCCTTGATCTGTTTGAAGATTTCTATGGGATTACCCACACACGCCAGCGCACCGTTGTAAAGAACCTGGCCCTTATCCGCCGTCAAATAATCGAGAATAAACCCAGTATGGGTAATAATGAGTCCCATGCTGGTCCTTTCTTTCGTAAGCTGTTTCTTCGACTTGTCGAGTGTAGCGTGAACATCCCTCTCCAGAAGCCGACTTATCGTTCTACCGATAAGGGCAATATTTTCCACATCAACACCCGATTCCGGTTCGTCAAAAAGGAGAAAATCAGGCTTTTGGGCCATCAATTGGAGGAGTTCAGACCGTTTGATCTCGCCCCCGGAAAAGCCCACGTTAATATCACGGTCGAGAAAATCCGAAAAGTTCATCTCTTCTGCCAAGGACTCTACATCGATTCCATTATTCGAACAAATCTGGACCATCCCCCGTGTTTTCAGCCCCTGGATACTGGGGGGACGCTGGTAGGACATCCCGATACCGAGACGCGCCCTTTCATCGACCCTCATATGTGTAATATCTTCACCTTTGAATAGAATCCTTCCACCGGTAATCTTATATTGAGGATACCCCATGATCGTCATCAGAAGGGATGTCTTACCGGACCCGTTCGGACCGAACAGAATATGTGTCTCTCCGGGCTTAATTTCAAGATTCACATGCCTGAGTATCTTTTTATTGCCAAGCTTAACCTGCAGGTCTTCTATGAGTAACATTTCATTTTTTCTCCTTGATTCCTGACCTCTGGAAAGTACAAGTGCCCTATGCCGCCTCTTTATCAAAAAGTCAATACAAATCTTCCCCGGTACATTTGTGAATTAAGATAACCATAGAACAGACAATGGCAAGAAGACAGGCTTCTCCCCTGCCTGTACCTCGAACCACCCGGTTGTTATGTGTCGTACCGGTGGGAATCATAGCGTCAAGAGCATATCTTCATTGGAGAGCCTGATAACTTGGCATAGTCCATCAGCATTGTACAACCGCGCCCGACTCAATCCTCTTACTTCCATACATAACCCCAGAAACAATACCCTTAAACGACATAAGGGCTTTCTGTCACCATATAAAATCCTTGACAAATCTTCCAATACCTGTATTTCTGACGACGAAACCCGGTGGCAGTATCGGGGAACAACAATTATTCGGTACAAATAGAAGTTTTATAACGAGCTGACATATGCAATCGACACCGACAAGAAGGGAGAAGAGATATGGGGAAAGGAGACGTACGCAGTAGACGAGGAAAGATCTATAGGGGTACCCATGGCAAGACACGCCCGAAAAACAAAAAGGTTAAAGAAAAGAAACAATAGCGGTATTCGATGAAATCGAAATGAAGGAGATGAGGTGTATTCGTTGCTATCTTTCAACCTATTCAGTGCGTTGTACACATGTGGCGTAGCACAATAAAAGACTTCAGACTACTATGAGGCATTCACTGAAAGTGGGGTTCAGCTTTGGTCTAACCTCCGCAATAATAACAACGCTTGGATTGATGGTTGGCCTGTATTCGGGTACACGCTCAAAGCTTGCGGTTATCGGCGGTATCGTAACGATAGCCATAGCGGACGCATTCTCCGATGCGCTGGGTATTCACATCTCTGAAGAATCTGAAAACAGGCACACCACACAAGAGATATGGGAAGCTACCATTTCCACATTTCTATTCAAATTCATCTTTGCTGTGACATTTATTGTTCCCGTACTGGTATGTTCGCTCGGAACGGCAATAGTCGTGAGTGTGGCCTGGGGGATGTCTCTCTTGGGGATTTTCAGTTTTTATATGGCTAAAAAACAAAAGGTAAAAGCCGTCAATGTCATCCTCGAGCATGTATTCACGGCTCTGGTTGTCGTGGCTGTAACGTACTATGTCGGTATCTGGGTCGGATCAACATTCCGATAGAGGATCTATGATATCATGTCAACTGTTACCCCTCTTAACCACCATATTCAGGAAATTACAGACAACTTTTTCATGATTACCCTGCCGATGCCTCTTCGCCTCGGGCAGGTCAATATCTATCTTATTGTTCACGATAAAGAAGTCACCCTTTTCGACACCGGACTCAATATGAACGGCACATTGCCGGAGATTGAGGATTCTCTTGCGTCCATGGGACTATCAATCGGCAATATCAGGCACATATTCCTGACACACTCCCACGCCGATCATTGCGGTGTTGCGGGTCTGATAAAGGAAAGATCGGGGGCCGTAATCCACATATCCGATGCAGGAAGAAGACATATCGAAAGGATGAAGGATGGGGACCTCATCGTACGGAGAATGAGGGATTTCCTATCATGGCAGGGTCTTCCCGAAAAGACGATCAACTTCATGGCAAAGATGTTCGGCCATTTTAAGAAAGTCACCATCCCTTTCGAGGTGGACGAAATACTGCAGCCGAACACACTATATGAGACGTGCGGAAGGATCTTTCAACCTATTTCCACACCGGGGCACGCAAACGGTCACACCTGTTTCTATTTCGACAATGAAGGCATTCTCATTTCGGGAGACCATGTGTTGCCCGACATTACCCCGAATCTCAGTCCCGATCTCTTCGATACAAACTTCCACCCCCTCGGCGCCTTTATCTCCTCTCTCGACACGGTCCGACGACTTCCAGTTACAATGATCTGTCCGGCCCACGGCGAACCCTTTGCAGACCTCAAAGGAAGGGTAGATGAAATAAAAAATCATCACAGAGAGAGAAAGGACCTCATTCTTAACGCCATCGGAACAGAGTGGAAGAACGTCTTTCAAATCACCCTTGAGGTCTTTGGGGACAACCTGTCGGAACTGGACAAATTTCTCGCCACCAACGAAGTATATATTCATATCATAGAATTATTGGAAGAGGGCACAGTCAAGAAGGATTGCTCAGGGAAGCATGCCCTCTATGCCATCTCCTGACGCAGCTGCCGGATATCTCCGATCTCATGCAGGACCTGCCGCTGACAGAATAAGGAGCTATGATACTGCGCAATGACGTCAAATCGTAATAGCCAGTTGCACCGTGCCGGTTTATCTGAAAACATGCATCGTTATGCAATGCAACTATTCATAGGTTCAAGACCAAACCAGAAATGACTGGATTTAACAGGCAAGTTTTAATACAAAGGGAAACATCGAACATACATGAATGGTGGATAAGAAGATTACATTCTAACCGACTGTGCGGCACACAACGAGTGCCTGAAGATAAGAGGTCTTGTGCGTATGCGAAACCTCGGACAGTATTCAACGCGGGAATGGTTTAGAATAAAACCTTTGGATCATTTCATGATTCAAGTATGCAACGACATCCTTCAGCATACCTTCTGCACGTTACGCCCGAAATCTCTGGGGCGTTTCCTTCAGGATACGGAACATATCGCACGGGGAAAAGATATTTGGCTCGTTGTCGCCTATGAGGATCCGTGGGCCTTGGACTGGCTGTTGAGAATGGCAGCGCGCCATGTAACTGGCGGGCCTGTTCTTGTCTTCGACAATTCCCGCCGGGCACAACTGCGAGACGATATCCGGAACACGTGTCAAAACCACGGTGTTCCATACTTGGCCCTACCACCTGCTCCTACGGCACACCCCAACCGATCACATGGCATGGCGATGACCTGGATATTTCGCAACATAGTGCGAACTGTAAGACCGCGAACCTTCAGCTTCATAGATCATGATCTGATCCCTATGGAAACGATCGGCCGCAGGACCATGTTGGAAAATCAACCCTTCTACGGAGCAATCAACACCGGCAAAAACGACGGTACATGGGGCTGGAACCTGTGGGCCGGGTACTGCTCGTATGACTTCTCGGCAGTACACCATCTTCCGTTGAACTTCCTTAACGATTTCTCACGTGATCTTGATACAGGAGGACGCAATTGGCCCATTCTGTATCAAAAGTTTGACCGTGGTCAACTGCGTTTCGCACCACGATTACTTACGAACATTATTGATCCGTTGCGTAAGACTCCTCACGCCGTACCGGTTGTGGACGATAGGTGGATCCATCTGTGCGGTGCCGGTTACAGTAAAAGGTATCGCGACAGGGTCGATTTCTACCGGCACCTTGCTCAGGCTACAGATGAAGATGAGTCTGTCGTACTCGATAATATCATGTGGCGATCGTAACAGCCTCGGATTGTGTATTGTGGCGGCACGGATCGTCATTCGATACAGTTTCCCGATCATGTAACCGTCGAAACCTTTAAAGAATACAAGACCAAGGACTCACCCTGAGCAACCTGACCAGAAATTACTGGATTTGATTAATTTTTTATTGTAGGTTCCCCCGAGGAATTAAGAATGGATACAAAGGGCCTTTATTTATGCTGGATTTACATTGCCCCACCTGCAAATCTCAATTGACTGTCACACAAGATCGGGTACATTGCGAGAGCTGTTCCTCGTCGTGGGAGCGAAAATATGGCCTCATCTCATTCATCGATGATCGGTACTCCTACGGCAATATCCCGCAGGACAAATGGAAAGAGATCTTTTCGAATATCTCGGGGAAGACAAACGAAGAAATTCAGGAGTATCTGTCTTCTGTAAAGATCAAGGGGCGGTGGGCCTACTTCAACTCGTTTAAGAATCATAAGGCGGACGGGTTCTCCTTCCTGGACGTAACGGACAAGGATGTTATCCTTGATATCGGATGCGGACCGGGTTCATTAACCATCCCGCTGGCAAAGAGGTGTAAGGAAGTGTATGCCCTTGATGCCACTCTGCCCAGACTCAGGTTTCTGGATATACGAAGGAAGAACGAAGGCCTCGACAATATTACCCCCATCCATGCCAGCGCGTTATACCTGCCATTCAGAGAACCATCCTTCGATTATATCTTGATGAATGGGGTCTTCGAATACATAGGGGAATGGGAAGATGACACGGACCCACGGGATCTGCAGGAAATGACCCTGAGGACAATCCACGGATTGTTGAAGCCTGGAGGGCATATCTTTATAGCGATTGAAAACAGGTACGGATTTGATTTCTTCTACAAAGAACGGGATCACAGCAAACTCTATGTCACCGGACTGCTCCCCCGATACATGGCCAATCTCATCACCCGTATACTGCGCAGGAAACAATACCGGACATATACATACTCCTTCAATGATTACAAGAAGATGCTGGAGGAAAGCGGGTTCCGTAATATCCAATTCTATTATGTGTGGCCGGACTATCGTGATCCCAAATATATCTTTGCGGAAAAAGACAGGAATATCTTCGAATACTACCTGGAGCATTTTATAAAACATACGGCCAGTACCTTTGAATATCTGTTTTTCAAGTGGGCCTACAAATTCGGACTTGAAAGACATTTTGTATCGAATTTCATCATCGTCGGTGAGAAATAGGCATTGTATATTCAAGGAGATACTTTTTTACGCCATACTCAACACGTGAACTACTTCGGAAAGCAGGCGGATGATTCATACCATTGCACACTATATAAACGGACACCGGAAAGAGTTGGATCTACCCTCCGGCGCGGGAAGTGACCTGGCTTTTTTCAAGGTCGGCGGCAATCCATGGGGAAAGGGGAGGATAAATTTCCTCGTTTTCGACAAAGAACAATCCGAGCCCCTTCTCTTCGTGAAGAGTATGCGGGAAAAGGATAGGGATGAATCGCTCAGACACGAATACATCATGATCAACAACCTTGCGTCGTATCGGGAATTGGTCCCGTACCTGCCGCTGCCGGTTCATCTCGGGAGCCTTGCAGGCCACGACATCATGATACAAAAGGCCTGTCACGGAGAAAGGATACTCGCCTCTCTGAGTAGAAGCCCGATCCTGCACTTTCAGAAACAGACCATGGCCAACAACTTTTCCCGTTCTTTGGAGTTTATTACAAAACTGCATACCTCTGTCCGAAACGAACCATCTTCCGCCGAATTCAGACGTGGAATCATCGATCCCTTCCTGTCCTTTTATGACGGGTTCGGTTCCGATCAAAACAGGACCGCACTTGCACGACTGCTGGAAGAAATCAGCACCATAATGGGAGGATCTCCTATCACGACACCCATGCACGGAGACTATTCGGCTACAAATATCTTTATTGATCTAGACAATCAGATAAAGATTATCGACTGGGAGACAGCCGCGGAAAAGGGTCTGCCGTTCCTGGACCTGTTCTATTTCATGTCCAAATACATACACAATTTAAAGATACCGCCCAGGGATCGATGGCAAAGAGTCATACGGCCATATTTCGGTAATACCTGGTTGTCTGGCTTAATAGGTGAGACCGTCCGCGAATACTGTCAAAAGACCGGTTTCAGCATTGAACTCGGACGAGCACTCTTTCCCCTGCACTTTCTCAATAAGGCCCGGATAAAATATTCCATGAGGGGGAAGGAACCGGCTCAGTTATGGATGAATCTATTCGAATATTCAATAAACAATCTCGATAAGCTGTGCTTTTAGTTGATCCATGGACTTTCGTACATTCAAGCACTATCAAAATGTAATATCACGGCAAGGGGTATTCGCCCTGCTCGATCAGGCCGTTCTCGTATTGGTCGGATTGTTCGTATTCCTCAATCCTTTCCCCCACACGACCTCCGCCAAGGAACTATGCTTCTACCTTACCCTGGCTATCCTTATCTTCCTCATCATCAGGAAAAAGATCGTATTTTCATTGCGGTCACCGTTAACCGTTCCCTTCGTCCTGTACATCCTCTGGGCAGGTGCGAGTATCTTCTGGGCAATTGATACCCAAAACAGCATGCATGATTTTTATGCCCATCTGGTGAAATATATTGTGCTCTACTATGTGATAATCAATGTCTTCAATTCGGAGAAACGGCTCACAATATTGACCTGGATTGTCATCATCTCCACCTTCATCTTCGCCCTCAAGGGTATGATACATTTTTATCTTCTCATGGGTAATCCTCTCGCGGAACGGTTGATCCCGGCAGAGCGCGCCCCGATTAATTCGAGCGCTATCCTGAATCTGTTCGCCGCTTTCTTGTCGCTGTATTTTCTCACACGGGAAAAGCGATGGCCCGGAAGGATTCTTCTTTCCCTGTCCTTTGCGGGAACATTCATGGCGACGCTCCTATCGTTCTCGAGAGCCGCACTGATAGCACTCGTTGTTTCCGCCGGTGTCCTCTTTGTTTCACACAGTGGACGCAAAATAAGGATTATCGCATCGATCGTGATACTATCTCTGGCCGCGGGGAGTCTGTACATCTTTTCGCCGCATCTGAAGCGTCTTCAACCGGAGGAGCTTTCCAAGGATCTTCGGATCGGCATCTACTATACCTGTGTGGAGATCTTCAAGGACTATCCGATTGCCGGAGTCGGATTCGGAATGGAGACGTTTGAAAAACATATGTGGGACAAGTACAATCCCAAAATCCCTCTCGAACTGAGAATGAGTGACCCGGCATCGTCCCCTCACGGGTTCTTTTTTGATATTATGGTACGGCTCGGACTTGTGGGTCTGATCCTCTTTGGTTTCATCATTTTGAGAACCGTTCAGATCAGCCGATCGATCCTGATCCGTCGAGAGAAACATATCAGACGGTGGGGGGCTTATTTGCTGGCCTCATTCACCGGCATGCTGGTCGCGGGATTCTTTGGTTCGATTCTTCATGGCGCGGCCGCATACAACTTTTATATACTCCTCGCCATGATAACCATTCTGTCTCGATCAGCACAGGACGCCTGATCTCACGATATCAATCAGACAGCCGAAATGGTGCCGCCTTTCCCCGGGTTATACATACAGAAGGGCTCTTCAGCAAGGTAATCCCCTGAAATTTCAAAAGCACGGGCACGACATCCCCCGCATACCTTCAGAAATTCGCAGCGACCGCACTTCCCTCCATAGTTGCTCAGGTCTCTGAGCTCATTGAATATCCTGGAACGCTCCCAGATATCTTCGAATCTTTCCTCCTTGAGCTGTCCGCAGTCGATCTCGAGGAATCCACAGGGTTGCACCTGTCCGGTATGGGAGATGAAACAGAATGAGCTGCCCCCCATGCACCCTCTTGTCATGGAATGGAGAGCGGTTTTGGCCTCTTTCGGTTTTGTATCCCTTTCTTTTTTTCTTTGATGGAAGATCCGGTAGTATTGCGGAGCACAGGTGGCCTTGAGCTGAATCGGTGAGGTAAAGCCCTTTTCGTAGAACCAGCCCAAGGTCCTCTCGTACTCTTCGGGTAAGATCTCCTGGTCAGCCATTTCTCTGCCACGCCCCGTCGGCACCAGCAGGAAGATATGGTGGGCGGCGGCATCCAATGCAATCGTTAGATCGAATATCTCTTCCATACGGTCCAGGTTGAGCCGGGTGATGGTTGTGTTGATCTGAAACTCCACCCCGGCCCGTTTAAAGGCCTCAATGCCTGACATCGCCAACTCAAAGGCACCGGGCACGCCGCGAAAGGAGTCGTGGCTTCGGGCATCGGGACCGTCGATGCTGATGCTGACCCTCTTGATCCCGGCATCCAGGGTCTTGTGCGCAATCTCATCCGTCACAAGAGTGCCGTTCGTCGCGAGGACCATACGGAGACCTTTTTTCTCCCCATAGGAGGCAATATCAAAGATATCGTCGCGGAAATAGGGTTCGCCGCCGGTGAGGATAACGATGGGTGAGCTGAAAGCGGCGATATCATCAAGAAGCCTCAGACACTGCCCGGTGTCAAGCTCCCCCTCGTATGGACCGTACTTCGACGACGCCCGACAGTGTGCACAGGAGAGATTGCACCCACGGGTGACCTCCCACGCAACCATGCGAAGCGTATGGGGAAGAATAAAGGATTGTGTAGAAGCCATTACCGGTGACCCGGCCATACTAGAGACTCCTGTCTCAGCAGTTCGGCCGCCTCCTGTGCAAAATAGGTAATGATAATATCCGCCCCCGCCCTCTTTATCGACATGAGGGATTCCATCATAGCCTTTCTGCCGTCGAGCCACCCTAATCTGTCCGCAGCTTTTATCATGGCGAATTCGCCGCTGACGTTGTAGGCCGCTATAGGCAGGTCAAAGGTATCTCTCGCCCTTCGTATAATATCGAGATAGGGAAGGGCCGGTTTCACCATGATAATGTCGGCCCCCTCTTCGACATCGAGGGCTATCTCTCTCATCGCCTCACTGCTGTTGGGCGGATCCATCTGATACGATCTTCTGTCGCCGAACTGCGGCGCCCCCTCGGCGGCTTCCCGGAAGGGGTCGTAGAAGCATGACGCATATTTCGCCGAATATGCCATAATGGGGACATCCCCGTACCCCTCATCATCAAGCATTGCCCGCACAACGCCGACCTGTCCGTCCATCATGCCGGACGGCGCAACCATATCGGACCCCGCGCGAACGTGCGACAGTGCCGTTTGTCCGATCAGTTCCAGTGTGGCATCGTTATCCACCTCACTGCCTTCAAGTATCCCGCAGTGGCCGTGGGCCGTATATTCGCAGAGACACACATCCGTAATGACGAGGATGTCGTCAACTTCATCCTTGATCTTTCTGACCGCCCTCTGAATAATCCCATCCTCGGCATAGGCGCCGGAGCCCAGTTCATCCTTCGAGTCGGGGATACCGAAAAGCATGATCGCGGGGATACCCATACCGTGTATTTTCTTCACTTCCTCCATAAGAGTATCGATCGACATCTGAATATTTCCCGGCATGGAAGAGATGGGATTCCTCACTCCATTGCCGTGGGTCACAAAAAGCGGACAGACAAAATCATCGATCGACAGCGCTGTCTCACGGATCATCCTGCGAAAGTTCTCGTTCTTTCGCAGCCTCCTCGGACGGTATTCGGGAAAATTCATATATTACTCCTTATCTCCTCATCAGTAAGGTAGCATGCCGGATCGGGCGCCCATACGTCGCCCGTTACCGCCTCTGCCCGTGCGCGGAAATTACCACCGCACACATTGAGCCACCTGCACTGTGCACATCGCCCCTGTACGTACACCTTTTTGTCCTTCAATTGTGTCATCAGTTCGTTGGAGGTATCCGTCCATATATCGCTGAAGGGGCGCTCTCTCACATTTCCGAATGATTTCTCCCGCCAGAACTGATCCGCATAAACCTCACCGTCCCAGCTCACACAACCGATCCCCCGTCCGGAATTGTTTCCCTCATTCATCCTGAGCAGTTCCAAGACCTGGGCGGCCCGCCTGGGATCCTCCCGGAGCAGCCGCATATAGATATAAGGCCCATCGGCGTGGTTGTCCACGGTCAGGATCTCTTTCGACATGCTCCGGTCGAAGAGATCGCGCGTCCTGTCCATGATCAGGTCCACGACTTCACGGGTCCGGGTGTGCGATAGGTCATTATCGGCCAGCGAGGAACCGCGTCCCGAATAGACCAGATGATAGAAACAGGCCCGGGGAATCGCATGCTCTTCAATGAAGTCAAATATGGCGGGGATCTCGGTGCTGTTCTCTCCGGTAATCGTGAAGCGGATCCCTACCTTGATCTCCGCTTCCTGACAGTTCCTGATCCCCCGTACCGTGGCATCGAAGGCCCCTTGTACACCCCTGAATCTGTCGTGAATCTCTCCGATCCCATCGAGGCTTATACCCATATAGGAAAGGCCGATACCGGCAAATACGGCGGCCTTCTCTCTGGAGATAAGCGTTCCGTTTGTTGAAATAACCGCCCGTATTCCGCTGTCCACGGCATACTGGACGAGTTCCGGCAGATCTTCCCGGATCAGCGGCTCACCCCCCGAGAAGAGAATTACGGGGCACCCGAAAGCGGCGAGGTCCGATATCAGAGCCTTTCCCTCCGCCGTGGTCAGTTCACCGCTGTATGGTATGCCCTGGGAACTTGAATAGCAATGAACGCACTTGAGGTTGCATCTTCTGGTGACATTCCAGACCACAACCGGACGCTTGTCGCGGGAAAACTGCAGAAGATGCGAGGGAAGCCGTTCGGATTCTCCTCCGTAACGGAGGACATCGGAGGGCTCGACCCCTCCGCAGTACAGTTTCGAGATACCTATCATTTCAATCACCCTGCCTGAAATACATCTTGATTGCATCCACCAGACCGGGAATCGAATACGGTCCCTGCACGATATCGACTCCGAGTCCGGCTCTTCTGCATGCATCTTCCGTTACCGGCCCTATGCACGCGATCTTAATGTGATTCGGAATGATTGTTTCGTCTTGCATAATATCTCTGAAATTAGTAACTGTCGACGGACTTGTAAAGGTGATCACGTCGATTTTTCCGCTGTCCATCAACCCTTTCAGGTAATTTCCATCCACGCCGGAGGATACCGTCCGGTAAGCGGTTACCACATCCACCTGTGCACCCAGGTCCTTGAGTCCGTCGGGAATGATACTGCCGGCAATTTCCGCTCTCGGCAGCAGCACCCGTGTACCCGCGATATCCATACCCCTGAACGCCTCAACCACCGCATGGGAGACATACTCTTCGGGAACCAGATCAACCCGGATATGATATTCTTCGACTCGGTCCCGTGTGGCCGGGCCTATGGTGCAGATCTTTATTCCCTTCAGATCCCGTATATCATGTCTCAGTTTACGGAACCGGTCAAAGAAGTACCAGACGCCGTTTGCACTGGTAAACACAATCCACTGATATGTATCGATGGAATCGATGGCCCGGTCCAGATCGTCGTAATCCTCCGGCGGCACGATCCTGATGGTCGGGAACGAGACCACCCGTGCTCCTTCATTCTGCAGAAGGGTCGCAAACTCTTCTGCCTGTTCCTCCGGCCGTGTAATAACAATTCCCTTCCCGAAGAGGGGTTTCTGCTCGAACCACCCAAGTCGATCCCTCAGACCGACCACATCACCCACGACAAACACGGCGGGAGGTGAAAAGTTCCTTTCTTCGGCCAGAGAAACGATACCTTCAAGGGTTCCGGTGAGGGTCTCCTGATCCGGGGTGGTTCCCCACCGGATTAACGCTGCAGGGGTATAGGGGCTCCTGCCGTTCTTCATGAGGTTGGAGGCAATGGAGGAGAGGTTTTTTACACCCATCAGGAATACGAGGGTTTCAATGGTTGCTATCTTTTTCCAGTCGATGCGGCTTTCATCTTTGCCGGGATCTTCATGCCCCGTTATAAAGGCAACGGTTGAAGTAAATTCCCGGTGCGTGAGGGGTATCCCGGCATATGCCGGAACGGATATTGCAGATGTTACACCGGGCACCACTTCGAACGGCACTCCCGCCTTTTGAAGGAATTCGGCCTCTTCTCCGCCCCTACCAAAGATAAACGGGTCTCCCCCCTTTAGCCTGGCCACGGTCAGGCCCTTCAGGGCCTCTTCCGCAAGCATCCGGTTCAGATTCTCCTGGGATACACTGTGATTCCCCCCTATCTTTCCGGCATAGACAAGGCGTGCGCCCTTTCCGGCGTGTCGCAGTATCTCCTTTCCCACGAGATAGTCATACACTACCACATCGGCCTTATGCAGACACGCTATTCCCTTCATCGTTATAAGGCCCGGATCGCCCGGACCGGCGCCTATGATATATACCGTCCCCTGTTTTTCCATATCAGGCCTCTTGCTTCCCCTATGGCACCGCCCTACGCATATACATCATCCAGAATGGCTTGCCCGCCTCTGGACAGGATATTCTCCGCAAGTGTGCTCCCCACATCTTCCCAGTCATCACTGTTTCCTCTGACCTCGTCCATAATCATGACCCTTCCGTCGACGCTGCCCACGAGTCCTTTCATAATCAGACTGTCGCCCTGTTTTCTGGCGATTCCGGCTATCGGGACCTGGCACCCTCCCCCCAGACATCGGAGAAATGTACGCTCCGCAGATAGTTCCACCATGCTATCGGGATGATTGAGGGGACGAATGAGCTCTTCGACTACCCTATCATCCTCTCTGGATTCCAGACCCAGCACACCCTGTCCGACCGAGGGCATCATCACTTCAAGAGGTATATACTGTGTGATTTCCCGGCTCCGCCCCATCCTCTTCATCCCGGCCGCCGCTATGATTATCCCATCCAGGTTTTCCGTTACGATCTTCTTTATCCTCGTATCTATGTTGCCGCGTATGGGGACGATCTCGATATCCGGCATTAGGCTTTTGATCTGCATCCTCCTCCTCAGAGAGCCGGTACCGATCCTCGCCCCTTTGGGAAGCCCTTCCATCTTTCTGCCTTCCCTAGAGATGAGAACGTCCCTCGAATCCTCTCTTTCCGGTATGGTCCCTATGATAAGACCTTCGGGAAGATCAACGGGGACATCCTTCATGCTGTGGACCGCAATGTCGATATCACCCCTCAGCAGAGCCTCCTCAATCTCTTTGACGAAAACCCCCTTGCCCCCTATTTCAACCAGAGAGATATTCTGCATCCTGTCTCCCCGTGTCCGTATGGGAACAATCTCCACGGACAGGTCCTTATGCAAACCTCTCAGACGATCCGAAACCCAGTTCGCCTGCACAAGCGCGAGATCGCTTCCCCGTGTCCCTATCCGTATCTTTTTTATCGTACTCATATTTTCAAACTCCGTCCCAGGGTGACCTTCACATCAGCCGTCGTCAGCGCGGTGTTGATCAACCTAGTCCCCTCTGCTCTCCACAATCGTTCAGGAAAGGCAACTCAGTATATCATACAGGGTAATCTTCCCCGGGTCTCTCTCCTTTTTCCTGCGGTTCAGATAGCGGTGAACCGCCTGAAAGGGTCTCCCGGAAATCCCCTTTTCGATGCAGGCATACACCTCTTCTTCCTTATAAATATCTTTAAAAGAGGTCAAAAGGGATTCCATACATGAGGGTTCCATATCTTCTGTCAGAGATACCAATGCCTTCAGGATTTCCCGTGATGCACATTCTACCGGCGATTCCCAGGGTCTTCCCATCTCGAAATCACAATGAACGATCGCATTGTCCGCAAAGAGGATATTCCTGGTATTTGCGTCGATGTGAAAGAGCCTGTTATCGCCGCGAAGGAGTGCGCTGTGGTGACGCATACCGATATCGTGAAACAGGGATTCTATTTTTTCTCTTTTTTCGGCCTCATCGACCTTATCGGACTGAACAAGCTCCCTGACTGTCATGCCCTCTATATACCGTGTCGTCAGCACGGGCAGTTTCGACAGTTCATGAAAAGGATTATCTATTATTTCAGGCACATGGTACCCGTTCGATCTCCAGTGGAGAAGAATCTCTTTTTCAAAGTCCCTGCGTCTACGGGGGGAGGTATATTCGATCGGTTGCCGCATTCCGAGGCTGTTCATGAATCGTCTGATCTCATAGGGTATACGGGGATACTTATGCCCGTAAATCTTCAGAAAAACAAAACCCCCGTTGAAGGGAACCCTGTATGCGGCGTTCGTATGGTCGGAACCGATTCTGTACGCCTCGAGCCTGTCTTTCACATCGACCCGGCTATTTCTGGAACACATATATCAAATCCTGACTGAATACCGTCGGCCATATTTTCGCCCGGACGGTATCCTTGGGGGTGGTCAAACGATGCATGCGGAAACCGGCATACTCAACCATTTTTCGAAAATCTGGTCCTGTCTGGAAATTCACATGAGCTCCCGATATGGGCGGAAACGTTCCCAAAAGAAATTTTAGACGATGGTGATAATAACAGATATTCGGAATAACTCCGATAAACCATCCTGTATCTTTCAAATTTTCCCGTATCTGCCCGATAAATCCTTCAGGGTCCTTGAGATGATGAACAATTCTGCTGGCAATGATCATATCCATCTTTTCGGGGTATGGGGGGAGACCGCCGTTGAGATCCCATATCTGTATCTTTTCCGTGTCGAAATCGTACAGTTCGAAGGCCTTTTTCGATATCTCTATACCGTACACATCATAGTGCTCCGCGAGCCCCTTCATGACATGCCCGGGACCTACGCCACAGTCAAGGACACGCGCCTTTTTTGTGCCGAGAACATCGACGGCCGTTTCAATAATCTTCCGATGGACATCGGTAAACCGAAAATGCCCCTTACGCACCCGATCCTCCCAGTAGCTGTCATAATCCGAACCTATATCCGTCATTGAGCTCTCCTCAGACTCTCCGACACCCAGTCGAAAATCTTTTCCATCTGGTTCTTATACGTATAATCGGTCAGTACCCGTTTCTGTCCCGCCAGTGCCATGTCCTTTCTCACTTCTTCACGGTCCAGATAGTAGCGGATCTTTTTCACCATTTCGTCATCCGTATCAAACACATCCATTTCCCTGCCCACATCATAAATACTTTCGATGCCGGAAGTTCTTCTGCAGAGATAAAATCCTCCGCATCCCATGACCGCAAAACTCCTGTTGCTCAAATATTTTCCCCGGAAGGGTGTATCCGCATCCTGGCCCACAAATACCCTGACATGTCTGATCACATCGGCAAAATCCCTCATGTACACCTCTCTTCCCGCCCATGAGTGGTGTACGCCCCCGCAAAAGTAACGAATATTCCTCATCTGTCTGGCAAGCCGCGGACCCCACCACTTGATATCTATCCCTTCCCTTCTGAGCCTTGCGACCAGTTCGGAGCGCTTCGTATAGATCGGTTTCCCCATGGAACCGATCATGGCAACATCCGCATAGTACTCCGAAGGAATGCTCACGTCCGCTGTGTCCGTCACTCCAAAGAACTCCGGGGAAAAGCCCTGATGTATCCACGTAACATTCTTTACCCCCTTTTCCGCAAGTGAAAACATGTTGTGGTCCGCGTTTGTAACCACAAAATCATACTCCTTGGCTAAGGGGATCATCCAATCTTCCAGAGAGAGGATGGTAAACCACAGGATCGTCACGCATCCGGATTGCTTGATGCTCCTGACAAAATCAGGCGAAAATTTCTCTCCCTTCAGGGTAAAGAGGTAATCAGGCCTTTCGGCCGCCACTATCTGTTCAATATCGTTTTCATAATTGCTGTTTGTCCTGTAGTCGTATCCGATCACCTTATATCCGAGTTGTTCCATTCCCGCAATCATGTATCTGCCGGAATTCAGGGGTTCGTCGACAGGGCCGCAGAACAGGACTGTCCCGGATTGTCTGTTGTTTCCGTTCATCATATGTGGATCGTCTTCATCGTATCCGGCCTCAGGTTCGAATACCACCTCCTGACAGCCCACATGCAATGCCATCGAAACATACCGTTGGGATGATTTGCGAGGGTCATGACCCGAGGACATTCGAAGGGTTCTTCCAGAGGGATCTCCTCTTTTGCCTTCTGTACAAGGAATTTCTCTGGAGCCTTTCTTTCTCTTCTTTTCAACCGTTTCACCCGTTCTTCCTCGTCGAGTTTCAAGATAACGTATATGTCGGCAAACCCGAGAAAACGGCTCGGTATCCAGTTCGAGAAAAAAACAACCTTTGCACCGGTGGACTCAAGGAAACTCCGGGATTCTCGTTTATCAAGATGAATCTTTTCCCAGTGCAATCTCCAGCACTTGGTCGAATAGATCGTATTGTCATCGACGACCTGAATATCTTTCCGGCCCATGGTGCCGAAACCCAGCCTTACAAATCGCTTTACCAGACGGGTCTTCCCCGCTCCGGGGAGACCGGCTATGGCTACCACGACTCTCTGCTTATGTGCAAGGATCGTTCGTATCTCCTGAAACAGCCGTTCCAGCCCTTCGGGTCCCTTATATGTGCCGATATCTTCCATGCACTCTTTCATCTGATGCTCCGATTCATCCGGGCAGTATGGATTTCATCTTTCGGTCCAGTACGGTTTTCACCTCTTCAACGGAGAGCTCCTCCAGGCACCTGCTCCTACCGGTCCCCTCACACCCCTTCTTGCCGCATGGCACGCAGGGCCAGTCTTTCTGGATCACTGCGTGATTCTCACCCCACGGCCCCCATCGAAACCGCCGAGACGGCCCGAATATTGCCACCACAGGCGTCCCGACCGCCGAGGCGACGTGCATCGGTCCGGAATCGATTCCCATAAAGAGGAGCGCCCGTGACGATACTGCCGCCAGTTGGCTCAGGGACAATCGGCCACTCAGGTTGACGGGAGGACTCTTCGCGGTCATGGCTACCCGTTCAACAGACGACCGCTCCACTTCGTCATTGCCGCCGATGAGGATGGTTTTGACTCCCCATCGCTCACCCATATAATCACATATTTTCGCGTATCCATCAACCTGCCACGATTTATGCCCGTCCCGGGAAAAGGGGTGCATGATGACATACCGATCATCTGGAGTGATACCCTCCCCTTCCAGGATCCGTCTGCATATGTCATCGTCGATCCGGTCCCAGTAGAGTGTAATATCCCTGCCGGGAATTTTCAACGCGAGCTTTTTGATCATCTCAAGATGATAATCGACGATATGCTGCGTCCCCGAGGGTGGTACGAGATCGGTAAAGAGTAGCTGGCGGTCCACGCTCTTGCCCTTTTTCGAACTGAAGCCTAGCCGTTTCCCGGCACCCGTCACAAAGCCATAGAAGGCACCCCTATCACTCTTGCTCAGTTCGAGGACAAGATCAAACCGCCGGGATCTCAACTCCCTGATAAGTTTCAGCTGCCCTATGACACGGTGTACCGGCCGTAACGATCGCGGTAGTGTAAACACCCTGTCGACGGACGGATGATGCTCGAGGACGGGGCCGGCCTCCTCGTTCACAAGGGCCGCGATGAAGGCCTGCGGATAATTGTACCGCAGTGCCTCAAAGACCGGTATGGCCAGCACCACGTCGCCAATATGGCGCAGTTTTATGACGAGAATAGCATCTATCGTGTCATACATGCCGTCCGTCTTCCCTCATAAGACCCTCATAGAGCAATGACAACGCTTCCATATGCCGTTTCCATGAGAATTGTTCAAGGAGTGCCGAGTTGCATGTCCGAACCGATGCACGGTCCAGTTGCAGTCCTTTTCGAATCTTACCGGCAATTTCATGGGCATCGACAGGATTCTCCACGATGAATCCGTTTTCACCCTCTAGTATCGCCTCCGACGCACCATTGATCTTGGACGTCACAACGGGAAGACCCGCCGCCATGGCTTCAAGGCAGACATTGCTGAAGGGTTCGTAGATCGTCGGAAAGACGAACAGGTCGCTTGCATTGTAATACCGTTCGGTCTGAACCACCGGCCCGGTAAAATGCATCCTGTCCTCAATGCCCAATGCCTCTGCCAGCTTCCTGTAGGGCCGCAAGCGGTCTTTCCCGACCACGATCAGTCGAATTGTGGAATCCAGTTCGACCAGGGCCTGCATTGTTGCGCGAAGCCCCTTTCTCCTAAATCCCGACCCTACGAATAGGAGGACTCTATCATGTAATGGAATAGCGAGAGATCTTCTCATATCCGCCCTGTCTCCCTCCGGATCGTGCAATGCATACCGATCCGTATCAACGGCATTGTATATAACCTTTATCCTCTCCGAGGGGACGCCGTAGTGATGCATGATCTCCTCTTTTCCGCGTTTGGAATTCGCAATGATCATCCGGTAGTTGCCTTCCGTAAAGATCCGTCTTTCTATCGCGAGCAGCGCCATGTGCAGGGGATTGAGCCGGATCGATATCGTTTTGTACCAAGGATCGATCAATCTTCTCTGCAAGAGCCACTCTCTGTGACACCCGTCGCCGGCACGATAGACATCCTGACAGAGTGTCCTCTCAAAACTGTGAATGATGTCAAACCGTTCTCGTTTCAGCAGACGGCGCACATTGACGGCAAAGCTTATGACCCTCAGAACGGAAAGGCCCATGACAACCGGTACCTTGTGCACATGAAACCGTGAGCACTTCGTGCCCTCGGTATTACGGGAATTCCATTCATGTGCGAAGATGTGCACTTCGTGTCCCGACAGCAACAGATGTTCGGCAAGATTTGCGAGATACCGCTCCGCACCTCCGAAATCGGTATATTTCTCCCTGACAAGCGCAATTTTCATGATCTGTTGTCCTGCAGTTCGCGAAGCTTGACGTATTTCGAAAAGGTATAAAAGGAATAGAAGACGGACAGGATAAAACCGTAGTATCCTTCGAGAATGCCGAACCGCATGATATACATATTGAAAAAGGTGTAGATGGGACGGAATATGATATGGTGCATCCCGTATCTTCTGTTCTCTTTCAGCAGTTCGCGGGCCGCCAGTGTCGAATACCGGTCCAGACGTCCCATGAAATCATCGATTGATCTGTAGGTATGGTGTTCCATGGGATTTTCGAGATATCCCACGGGACCGTCAAGATCAACACTCTCATGGACCTCCCTCATGCCGAACGATCCCTTGCCCCTCCTGAAGAGTCTCAGATTATAATCCGGATACCATCCGCAATGCTTTATCCACTTGCCGAGAAAAAAATTCTTCCTCTTTATAAAATATCCATCCTTACTATCCGGATCGGACAGGATCACTCCGATCTCCCCTTTCAATGGGAGCGTAACACGCTCATCCGCATCCAGACTCAGGACCCATGGTTTCGTCGCCTTTTCGATAGCGCTGTTCTTCTGTTGTGAGAATCCCTTCCATGGTTCGATATGGAAGGCAACACCATACTGCCTGCACACATCCTGAGTATCGTCCGTGCTCCCGGAATCGACCACGATCACCTCGCCCGCCCACTTCACACTTTCGAGGCAATCTCCTATATTATCCTCCTCGTTTCGTGTGATAATGACGACCGATACATTTTCAAAGGCTTTTTCCTGATTCACAACACATCCCTGATAGATCTATCTCAGTATTACCATAATACCCGGTAAAAACAGGGGGAATACGTACTGCGCTTCCCCGAAACATCGAAACGGTACCCCGTCTTCCATGTTTGAGAGATGAAGAGGGCGTAATCCCGTCAACAATCGTCAGTCTATGGGAACTGCCTCGTCAATGAGCAGTATGGGGATCTCATCCCTGATCTCATAGAGCAGTCTGCATGCATCGCATATCAGCCCGTTTTCATCCTCGGTTAGGCGAAGTTCTCCCTTACATTTTGGGCATGCCAGGATATTCAGCAATTCCTTATGGATCCCCATTGTCTGTTCCTTTCCGTCTTCGCCCCAATGAGGGGGCTTGTATATCACGCGCCGCGCTTCCTGTAAAAGGGTCGGCACCCATGGGTTCCCTGCAGACTCAACCGGATGCACCTTCCCCTTTTCGTACCTGACCTTGTACGGCCTCAAATACCGTATCAACGGATATTTCTTTCATACACCTTTTTGTTGTGCATCGCTTCAAAAAACAGGGGCTGCACGACATATCCCTGCGGACAACCCTGTGACCCTCGCCGTAGGGTCCCGTGCGCGCGGGATCGGTGGGACCGAACAGGGCCAACGTTGGAGTACCAACAGCCGCCGATATATGCATGGGACCAGAGTCTGTGGTGATGACAAGCGTCGACACCGCATACAGATAGGCCAGGTCCCTGAGGGTGGTCCTGCCCGCAAGGGTAAGGGAAGGACAGTGCATCAGTGATCGGATATGCTCCACTTCTTCCCTGTTGCTTCCGCCCGTAAAGACAACCTTCATCTTCAACTCTGCCGTTATCCTGTCGCACAACCGGGCAAATTTATCGTCCTCCCACAGTTTTGTATCCCAGAGCGCCACAGGGTTCACCGAAACGAATGGTTCACCTTCTCGGACGCCGTTCTCCTCCAGCAGGGCACCGACCCTCTTTCTGTTCTCCTCTCCGATGAGAATATCGAAATCAACCTCTTGAATATCCGCCCCGAGGTAGCGCGGAAGGTCCAGGTAACGATCCACGGCATGCTTTTCCATATCCTCATAAATCTTCTCATTCAGAAAAAGACCGGAAAGTTCCTGCATGCTGTCGTATCCGATCTTCCGTCGGCCTCCGCTCAGCAAAACAATCAGGGCACTCTTCAGCAAACCGTGAAAATCGATGACAAGGTCATATTGTCTGTCCCTGAGGGTGGCGGCGAATGACATCATCTCACCGATGGTTGTTTTTACATCGTGCAGTCTCTTGAGTTTTCTCCACCAGCTTTTTCTGCGAGAAATAATAACCCTGTCGAGACAGGGATGCCCCATTATGATATCCGAGGAATCCTCTTCTATCACCCATGTGATATGGGCCTTTGGATACAGCTTTCTGAGCGCTGCAAGGGACGGAAGCGTATGTACCACATCACCTATGGCACTCAGCTTTACGATAAGGATATTCACCTGTTCAGGTCCCTCACTATCCATTCTGCCGCTGCGAGGATATCTTCCGCGACATAGACAGGCTTACTATCAGAGATCTGTACATTCTCCCCATAGCCCGTTCTGACGAGTATCCCCTTGGCCCCGACACTGTTCGCCAGTTCTATATCCTTCGCCATGTCTCCAACCACATAGGAAGCGGTCAGATCGATATCGAACTCTTCGGATGCCCGTATGAGCATCCCCGGAGCCGGTTTCCTGCAGTTGCATGATATCCGGTATGTACCAATTCCTTCCGTCGGATGATGAGGACAATAGTAAAATCGATCGATACGGGCTCCTTCTTTCACAAAGGCATCATGTATTCGTTCGTGAACCGTCCGTACTAATTCCTCCCCAAAAAAACCTCGCGCCACACCCGATTGGTTGGTAACCACCACCACCTTCATTCCTGCCTTATTCATCATCCGCACGGCCTCAAATGCCGCGGGGAATATTCTCAACCGTTCCAGACTGTCAAGGTAGCCGACTTCTTCATTGATCGTTCCGTCCCTGTCCAGGAATACCGCCCTGGTATGCTTTTTCATGCTACCGTTCCCCCGACATCACATTCGATCCATGGCCGTTTTTCAGCAGCATCCTCGCCGCATCACAGACATCATCCACCCCGATCAGATCCATGCACCTGAAATCGGTGGGGCACGTCTTTTTAAGACAAGGACTGCAGGGTACATCCTTGTGGATGACAATGCTTCTCTCCCCCACCGGAGATGTCGTGGCTGGATTCGTCGACCCGAATATGGCAATGAGTGGAATGTCCAGGGCTCCGGCAAGATGCATCAGTCCCGAGTCGTTGGATATAAAGAGATCGCATTTCCGTATCAGCCCGATCACCTCGTTGAGCGTTGTCTCGCCGGCCAGATTGATAATCGGGTTTTTCGAGTATTGCTGGATAAGATCCGTTCGCTCTCTGTCTCCCGGACTCCCGAAGAGGATGATCCTGGCGGAAAATTCGTCCGCGAGTCTGTCCGCCACGGCCGCGAATCTCTCCGGGAACCACATCTTGGCGGGTCCGTAGCTGGCCCCCGGAGCCATACCGATCAGTATTTCTTTCTCTTTAATGTCATGTCCGGCAAGGATCTTTTTCGCCGGCAGGGAATAATCTCCATCCGGTGCTATATGAATGACTCGTTCTGATGACCCCAATCCCAGCGATCTGGCCATCTCGATATAATAACCGATCTGGTGGATGGTCCGCACCTCCTGCGTCCTGCGAACCGAATGGGTCAGTAAGAACCCCCGGCAGTCGGAGTTATATCCCGCCCTCAGGGGTATGCGAGCGAGCCACACGATAAGAGCGGCCTCTATGGCGTTCTGAAGAAGAATGGCCAGATCGAATTTTTCTTTCTTCAGCTGCTTTGCAAGCCTGATCTTTCCACCTATTCCGTCATGTATGCCCGGACTCTGGAAGACGATGACATCGTCAACATCGGGGCAGATCCGGTAGATTTCCGCCACCCAGGGCTTTGCCAGGACGGCTATCCGGGCTTGGGGGAAAGCCCGCCTGACAGATGAAACCGCCGGAAGACTCATAATGACGTCCCCGATCCAGTTGGTTCCCCTCACCAGTATATTTTCAATCCTTTCGGGAACGAAGTCCCTCGATTTCCTTACCTTCAGCATACTCTGCATTATCTGTGCAAACCGTGTTTCGCCGTCTCACAGCCCGAATGGTGAGTCCTGGCAGACACTATTCCCCATTCTTCTGAAGTCTGGTTGCCTTGTTGGCAGGCACTTGCGTTTCTTTGGTTTTCCACCGTTGATGAAGCCAGAACCACTGTTCGGGATAGCTTCTTACGGTGTCTTCGACAATCTTCGTAAACCGTTGAGTGTTTTCAAAGATATCCCTGTCATAATCGCCGGTCCTTGAAATCTCGACCTCCGGCCCGACAACAAACCGGTATTTTCCGTTTTTCATTCTGTATATAAAACCCGGCAGAACCGGTGCTCCCGTCTGGAGCGCCAGGGCTGCAAGACCCTTGGTGGTCGATGCGGATCTGCCGAAGAAATTCACGAATACGCCTTCACGCCACGAAACATTCTGATCTATCAGGATGCCGATTATCTCGTTTTTTTCGAGGAGTTCCAGTATCTTCCTGACAGCCCCCCCCTTGGGAACAAGCCTGTTTCCGCTATAGCCCCGCACCTTGTCAACGATGTCTCCGATGACGGGATTATCGAGTACCCGGTATACAATATTCAAGGGCTGACAGAGGATGGCGAAGGCTCCCGCCTCAAGCTCCCAGTTTCCGAAATGCCCTGTGAACATGAGGATTCCTTTGTTCTTTTCTTTCGCCCGCACATAGTTTTCCTCTCCCTCAAATTCAAGCCAGCCGGACATATTCTCTTTCGTTAGGGAGAGGATATCGAAAAACTCCGCAGCGATGATCCCCACTCCCCTGTAGGAATCTCTGGCGATTTTTTCCAGTTCCGGCAGATCCTTTTCAGGAAATGCACGTATAAGGTTGTTGAGCACTATCAACCGATGCTTCTCGGAGAAATGATAGAAGAGGATCAGCAGAAACTTGAATAAGGGTCTCCTCACGGTTAGGGGAATGGCCCCGAATATCAAGAAGATTATCCGTGTTGTCAGCGTTTCTCTTTTCATATCTCTAACCGTTCGAGGATACATTCCTCAAATCCCATACCGGAGGGAACAATCTCCATTTGTATTCTCAGCCGGTACAGATCCCTAAAGAAGTCGGGAAACCTGGCCAACTTCATGCCGTCCTTTTCCGTGGTCAGTATAACTTGGGCATGGCAGTCATCACATATTTTTTTGATATATGCAACTTCTCCTTCATCATACGCATGGTGATCCGGGAAGGGAACGAACCGGGCAACATCCCCGCACAGAGGTTCCAGGATCTTTCGGAAACTGTCAGGTTCCGCGATGCCCGAAAATGCACACACCTTCTTCCCCCTGAGATATTCGAGAGGAAAGAGGTCCTTCTCCCGGCCTCTCACAAGGTTCCCGGGAATCCGTCGACCCCTAAAAACGGGAATGTGAGGAATCTGAATTCCTGATCCCGTGACGATCACATCTCCTTCGGTTGATGTCAGTACAGCAATATGTGCCCTCTTCAGGGCATTTCGCGGCTCACGCAGCCTTCCTCGCGGAAGCATAAAGCCGTTACCGAACGGTTTTTCACTGTCGAGCAGCACAATATCGACGTCTCTGAACAGACGGCGATGCTGGAATCCGTCGTCAAGTATCAGTACATCCACGTCAAAGCGCTCGACAGCCAATTTTCCCGAAAGGGCTCTCTCTTTCCCGATAATGACCGGAACATCCGGCACACTCTCGGCAATCAGCAGCGGTTCATCGCCGGACTCATCCGGCCCCATCAGTAAATCATGACCGTCAGAAACCAGGCCCGGACGGCCTTCTCCCTTTCCCCCATATCCTCTGCTCAGGATCGCCGGTCTGTACCCATGTTTTTTCAGCATATGGGCAAGCATGATAACTGTGGGGGTCTTCCCGGTGCCTCCCACGGTTATATTCCCCACGCTGATAACCTTGCATGTCATCTTCTGAGTGCGGAATATACCGGTTTCATAGCAGCGATTACGGAGGGATGCAATACCGCGATACATCACGGAAGCCGTCAGAAGCGGAAAAAATAGCAGTGATCTGCTTTCGTCATTCCATATCTTCGTAACAACCTTATTCGCCTGAGCCATATCCAAGGGGGCACCGCGCTTTCGTGTGCGCTCTAACTGTTATTTTCCCCAAACTGTAAATTACACAGCCTGAAATATTCACCCTTCTTCGAAAAAAGAAATTCGTGGGTACCTTCCTCAACAATCTGCCCGTTCACCATGACAATGATACGGTCCGCGTGGCTTATCGTTGAAAGCCTGTGGGCTATAACAAAGGTTGTTCTTCCCTGCATAAGGTTTTCTAGGGCCTCCTGCACCTCCATTTCGGACTCGGTGTCGAGAGACGATGTCGCTTCATCAAGTATGAGGATGGGGGCATCCTTGAGCAGCGCTCTGGCTATGGACAGTCTCTGCCGCTCCCCTCCGGAAAGCATCATGCCCTGCTCTCCGATGACGGTGTCGTACCCCTCGGGCAGGCTCATAATAAAGTGGTGGGCATTGGCCATCTTTGCCGCATATATAATATCATCATCGTTCTTTGTAATGTCACCATAGGCAATATTGTTTCTGATGGTATCATTGAAGAGGATTGTCTGCTGCGTAACGATGCCGATCTGCTCGCGAAGCGACTCCATCGTGACATCCCGTATATCAAAACCGTCTATCTTGATGCTCCCCGCGTCCACATCGTAAAACCTCGGTATCAGATTCACAAGGGTGGTTTTTCCTCCCCCGCTCATCCCCACAAAGGCAACCACCTCTCCCACATCGACGGACAGATTGATGTCCTTCAGAACGGGCTCCTCGTTATAGCTGAACGTTACGTTCTGAATCTCTATCTTTTTCGAGATCCGAGGCAGGGCTAGAGCATTTTCTTTGTTCCGTATTTCGGGTGTCAGATCGATTATGGCAAATACGCGTATACATGCGGCTATTCCCTGTTGTACGATATTGTTTACATCGGTGAGCCTTTTCACGGGCTCATAGAGCATAATAAGGGCCGCAAGGAACGAGAAGAAGGTTCCCGGTGTCGATGCCCCCTTGATAACCTGATACCCGCCGTAAAATATGATAGCTGAAACACCCAGACCTCCCAGAAATTCCATAAAGGGAGTGGATATGGCCTTTACGGATATGGTTTTCATGAAAAGCCTGAAAAGCCTCTCGTTTTCCCGTGAAAACTTCTTAGCTTCGTGGTTTTCCATCCCGAAAGCCTTTACGATCCGTACACCCGATATGGTCTCCTGGAGAAGACTGGTAAGGCTCCCCATGGTAACCTGTCGCTTCGTGGCGATCTTGCGCATCTTCCTTCCAAACGCGGCAATGGGATAGACCGTAAGGGGAAATACAAACATCGCTATCATGGCCAATTTCCAATCCCGGTAAAAAATCACAAAGATCAACCCTATCAATGTAAAGGAATCCTTGATGAAACTTGTTATCGCATCCGATACCGCCCTCTGGATAAAGTTGACATCATTGGTAATGCGGGACATGAGAATACCGGTGGGGTTTTTCGTGAAGAAGGAGAGAGACTGCCTCTGAATATGGTTGTAGAGTTCACGCCTTAGGTCAGTTACAACTCTCTGGCCGATGTAATTCATCAATATCGTCTGTCCGTAACTGCAGGCACCTTTGACGAAATACATAATGATTATCGCGAGGGGAATCAGTTTCAGCATGCCTACATTTTTCTTCAAGAATATCTCATCCAGGGCAGGTTTGACGAGAAAGGCTAGGGCCGAAACGGTAGCCCCCATTACCAACATACACAGCATTGCCAGAATAAATTTTGCAATATGAGGCTTTGCCAGTTTCAGAAGACGTCTATAAATACTCATATCATCTCACACGCCAGCTCCGCAGCTCTTTGAGACGCTCCGGGGCTACCCAGCTTTTCGCATACATCAAGCAAATCCCTCTTCATTGCATCCATCCTCGACCTGTTGATAAGGATATCGTATACTTCGTCAGCCATCGCTTCAGGATTTGCATCCCTCTGTATAAGCTCGGGCACCACGGTCTTTCCCGCAATTATGTTGGCCAGGCCTATGGTATCGATATTGATGACCGCCCTGCCTATCAGATACGACAGGGTAGAAACCTTGTATACGATGATCATCGGTGTGCCGAGAAGCGCCGTTTCCAGGGTGGCGGTCCCTGAGGCAACCATGGCAATGTCCGATAATCCGATGAGATCATATGCATCATCGCTGATAATCGTAACATCGACGGAAGATTGGTTCACCATGCCTGCCACAAAATCGTATGCCAGTGTGTCGGCAAGCGGCAGAACAAATTGAAGGGACGGTAATCTGTCTTCCAAAATTTCCGCAGCTTGCAGCATGACGGGCAGAAGCCTCTTCACTTCACCTTCCCTGCTCCCCGGGAGAATCGCGATGGTTGTTTTCCCCTCTTTCAGGTCAAACCGTTTCAACGCATCCTTGCGTGTATACTTCCTCTTTACCGCATCCAGCAGGGGATGTCCCACGAACCGTACATCCAAATGGGCCTTCTCATACAGCGGAGCCTCAAAGGGAAGAATAACCGCCATCCGGTCTACACATTGGGCAATGCTGTATATTCTCCCCCTTCTCCATGCCCAGACCTGGGGGCTGATGTAATAGAACACCTTGATACCGTTTTTCCGGGCTTCTTTCGCGAGAGACAGATTGAAATCGGGATAATCGATGAGGATAAGCAGATCGGGCCTCTTTTTCTGTAATAACTCTTTCAGGTTCCGTCTGACCTTCAGAATAAATCCCAGTTTGGATAGAACCTCCGTCAGTCCTACAACGGACATCTCAGACAGGTTCGCAACGATCTCAACTCCCGCCCCTCTCAGCTTTTCTCCTCCGATTCCATAAAAATGTATTGTGGGGTCTATACGGTGCATGGCCTTCACCAGATTGGACCCGTGAAGGTCGCCCGATGCTTCTCCGGCCACAAGCATTACCTCTTTACTGGAATAAGGATTTTCCTGTTCAAGGTGCATGATCAATCACATCGCTGATCTGATATATGTCCCGTATAAACCAGGACTCGTCGAGTATATCTTGTATGAACGCTTCTACTTTCGATTTGGGAAGACTGGGCTGTCTCTGCACATCGATTATATACATCACACAAGCATCTCCCGTCCGGTATTCATTTTATCAATAATGCGAAGAGCCAGATCCAGTGACTTTCTACTCTCCGTGCCGGATACCAGAGGTGCCTCTCTGGTGATGACCGAATGAACGAATGCCCTGATCTCTCTTTCCAAGGGATCATAATTCTCTATGTTCACATCATTCTGACCGATTTCCGGATGTCCGTCGTCATTCACCGTTCTCCTTAGTGAAACGAGTTCTCTTTTTCTGTAATCGACGGAATGATACCCTTCAATCCCGAAAAATCTTATTTTCTGCAATACCTTACCCGTTACTCTGCTTGCGGTGACATTAGCCACACAACCGTTCTGAAAGGTAAGCCGTGCATTGCTGATATCGACATTGTGGGAAAGAACGGATACGCCGACCGCTTCCACGTCTTTTATGGGAGAATCGACAAAATGCAATATGATATCGAGATCATGGATCATCAGATCGAGGATGACATCCACATCCGTCCCCCGATTGAAAAAGGGGTGAAGGCGGTGAGATTCAATGAAAAGAGGTGCTTGTATAACCGTCTCCAGCGCCGTGATGGCGGGATTGAACCGCTCTATTAATCCCACCTGCAATATGGCACCGGTATTTTCGGCAATGGAGATAAGTTCATCCGCCTCTTTCAGGGTAACACATATGGGTTTTTCAAGGAGTATATCGATTCCTGCGGAGAGAAGATCCCTCGCCACCTCATAATGTGATTTCGTAGTAACCGCAACACTGGCGGCATCGACCTTTCCGATTAACTCCCTATGATCGGAGAGGGCCTTGCATTGATACTCCTTCGCCGCCTTGATAGCTTGTTCCGGAATGACATCTGCCACACATACAATTTCACAGTCCGCTATCTTTTGGTATTTTTGCAGGTGATAGGTTCCGAGATGACCGGCACCCACCACACCAATTTTTATTTTTTTCTTTTCTCCCACTAATCATTCCCCGCCTGTTTGCTCACGATGAAATTGTAACAGTTACATGATTGCTTCTCAGGCTTTATGCTTCGTGCGTGTTTTGAACCCTGTCACCCGCCTACCGACTCAGCGTTCCTGTTTGTCGATACGGTGACATTTTGTGATAAGCAGTCGCAGAGCAAAAGTATATTCACCATTGCGGTATGATGGCATCAACCGAGTCCGGTCAAAGTCGCTGTTGGTCTACAATCGTATACAGGTATAGGATGATACTATCTGTAGCCTATTTGATTCTCAGACATTTTGAACAACCTGTATTCAGATTTTTATCGTTATCGGCATATACCTCTTTTCGAATTTCCTATAAAGTCAATAAAATGTCGCACCTCGGGCAGATCGTCAACCTCTGTCTTCACCTTTTCCAGGGCCACCGCGAGTAACAGGGAAGATCTATACACAATCTTATAGGCTTTTTTCAGTGCCGCTATTGTTTCTTCCGAAAAACCTCTCCGCTTGAGTCCTATCAGATTGAGGCCATGAGGTTTTGCCCTGTTGCCCGATACGGTCACATAGGGGGGGACATCCTGTGTAACGGCCGATGCGCCTCCAATAATCGAATGTCGACCGATACGGGAAAATTGATGAATCCCCGATAAACCACCTATCATGGCAAAGTCTTCGATGTGTATATGACCAGCCAGATTCGCGGCGTTCGCCATGACAATATTGTTTCCCAGTAAGCAGTTATGCGCCACGTGACAGTACGCCATCAATAAATTATTGTCTCCGATACAGGTCATCCCGATATCGGCTGATGTTGAACTGTGTATCGTGACAAATTCCCGTATCGTGTTGTTCTTCCCGATGATCACCTTTGATTCCTCTCCATCGAATTTGAGATCCTGAGGATCGGCTCCGATGGAAGCAAACTGAAATATCCGACAATTGTCACCTATTTCCGTGCAACCCTCTATGACAGCGTGGGGACCGATAACCGTACCCCTGCCTATCCGCACCTTAGAACCGATAACACTATACGGTCCTATCTCAACGTTGTCTTCTATAGTTGCCCCTGGTGATATAATGGCTGTGGGGTGAATATTCATGATCTATCTTACTCCTTATGAATCTACCTATTATTTCTTCCCGCTTGCTACCTGTGCTTCCAGTTTCTCTATCCGTTTCAATAGAGAGTTCACCGTTTTCCGCATCTCAGGTAATCTCGGCAGACACCCGTATATTCTCAACCAGGTGCTGTGCTCCAGGTGCGGAGAACCGGACACGATCTGGTTGGGAGCGACATCTCCTCGAATACCAGACTGGGCTGCTATCATGACATTGTCCCCGACGGTGATATGCCCGATGAGCCCGACCTGCCCTCCCACCAGTACGCTCTCACCCAATTTTGTGCTGCCGGAAACGCCAACCTGAGCGACTATTATGGAATTTTCACCGATGACCACATTGTGGGCGATCTGAACCAGGTTATCGATCTTAACTCCTCTCTTTATCCAGGTTTTACCCAATGTTCCTCTGTCTATCGTGGTATTCGCCCCGACTTCAACATCGTCATCGATCTGCACTATTCCCACCTGCGGTATCTTGCGGTTGTCGGCCCCGGGGCTCGCAAAACCGAACCCGTCCGCACCGATAATGACTCCCGCATGAAGAATCACCCTTTTGCCGATCCTGCATCTCTTGTACACAACAACATTCGGGTGCAATATGGAATCTTCTCCTACGGATGCGTCTTTCCCCACAAAAACACCGGGGTATAGAACCACGTTCCTGCCTATCTTGGCCCTTTTGCCGACGTACACTCCGGGGAAGATGGTGACATCTTCTCCGATCTCCGCATCCTCTTCGATATATGCGTTTCCGTGTATCCCCGGTGGAACAGGTTCCTCGGGGTATAGAAGCTCAAGGGCCATGGACATGGCGATATACGGATTCTCCGTGACAATCAGATTCTTATCGGGGTGTTTCATGCCCGGTGGAACAAGGATCGCCGATGCACGGGTTTCTTTGAGTCTGTCCCTGTACTTTGGGTTCGAAATGAAGGTAAGATCTCCCTCACCCGCCTCGTCTATGCCCCGCACATTCCATACAAACACCTCGGCATCTCCCACCACGGTGCCACCCACATGTGCTGCAATTTCTTTGAGTCTCTTTCGAACTACCATGGTTATTCCCGATTATCTGTCAACGATCCCGTTAAACGATATATCAGAACTTATCATGCCATTACTTACTAGCATTATACACCCTGTTATATTCCTCTATAACCTTCTGGGTTATATCATTCGCCCTGGAATGGAAGACAAGTCCGGCGCTGCTTATATCCATGATGCCCGTATATCCTCCCTTTTCACCGATGGTGTTAATCACCTTCAACGCTTCGGGAAGCAGCTTTCGTGAGAGGTCCTGATCCATTGTTTTCATCTCTTCATTGGCATCTTCGATAAATCTTTTGTAATCCCTGTATTCTTTCTGGTAGGAGAGCTCTTTCTCCTGATAGGCGCTGTCCGTCAATATGGCGCGTTGCTTTTCCAGATTGTCTTTCAGTTTTTGCAGTGCCTCTTCCTTTTCCTGTATTGCTGCCTTCTTATCCTCGACGAATTTCTTCAGATCCAGGGTCGCAGCCTTTCCGGCATCGGAGTGGAGAAGAATATCTTTCATATTGACGAAAGCTATTTCCCCGGCAGCGGCGAAGCAAGCACTTGCTGCGATGAAAGAGATAACAACTAAAAGATATATGGCCTTTTTCATAAAAAATCCCCCTTGTTTCAGTTTGTGATATTATGTGTGTACAAATGGATACTACATAAACATACCGATAGTAAATTCCCACCGGCTCGGAGTTTCACCCTCTTTCCTATCGAGGACATACCCCCATTCAAGTCGTAACGGACCGATCGGGGAATACCAGCGTACCCCTGCTCCCGCCGTCTGCCTCATGTCATCCAAATGATACCCGCTGTTCCATGCATTACCCGTATCATAGAAAATGACTCCCTTCATGCCTGCCTCTTTGATAAAGGGGAAAACCAATTCCACGTTGAAGTTCAGCATGGTCGCACCGCCGATACAATCCCCTTCCGAATCCACAGGTCCGATCTCCCTCAACCCTCTGAGAGAACTGATTCCTCCGAGATAAAAGCGTTCGAAGACGGGGATCTCTTTTCCCTCATTAGCCTGAATGTAACCGGCTCTTCCACGGGCTCCTAATACCGTGTCCAACGGGAGAGGAAAGAACCAATTGGAGGTTGCTGAGTATTTCGTAAAGCTTGTATCTCCCTGGAATATTGTCCCCGTATGTTCCACTGAAACATTGTTTTTGGAACCTCTTGAGGGAAACATGATGTCGTCCGTTGTATCCCGTGACAGCGACAGAGTCATACCGCTTGAAGTGGTTCTCCCCTCCTGGCTCTTGATATACTTTGAAGCATCATCATCTATATTGGTTATGTCATCGGTTTTTAATTGATACCCCAAGTAACCCTTTACATATTCGAAGAGAGGGTATCCAAGTGTGGCACCGCAACCCTGCGTGTCCAGATCGTACGAATCATATTCCTTCTCCATGTCCCAGATATCAAACTTGCCCCATAAGGGCATATCGAAGAGCCAGGGATCGGTGAAAGATAGCTTATAGGTCGTTTTGCTTGATCCGAAATAGGCACTTAGACCCAGAATCTGGCCCCGCCCGAAGAGGTTTTGCTCGGATACCTGAGCGGTTAAGATGAGATTGTCGACAGCGCTATATCCGGCGCCGACGCTGAACAAACCGGTGGTTCGTTCCTTGACATGGACATTGATATCCATGAACCCCTCATCGGCCCCCTTCTCCGTCTGGAAATTCACCTCTTCAAAATATCTGAGCCTGTTCAGTTTCATATAGCTCGTCTTGACCTTACTACTGTCATAGAGGTCTCCCTCCACAGTGGCAAGTTCCCTGCGTATTACCTTATCCCTCGTCGTAATATTGCCTGTTATGTCTATCCTGCTGATATATACAAGATCGCCCTTGTCTATTTCATAGGTTATATCGACCTTCTGTTCTTCGTTTCTTGACACGGTTCTCGGAACGACACTGGCATAGGCATAGCCCTCCTTATTGCATGCCTCGGTCAGCATATCGATGTCCTTAATGATGGCCTCTCTGTCAAAATAGTCTTTTTCGGTAATTCGAAGCTTTGTTATTAATTCGGTTCGGGGCACGGAAAGGATATCGCCCGTAATTTTTACGTCTCCCACCCGGAATTGTTTCCCTTCAATAATGGGTATCGTGATATATATCCATTCTTCGTCATGGTTCATCTCCGGTTCGCCGATCTTGGCGTTGATATACCCATTGTTCAGGTAAAAGACCCTCAGTCTGTTGGCGTCTTCTTTTAATTTTTGCTCATTGAACTCACCGGAATCGGTTATAAAATGAAATATACTCCACTCCGAGGATTCCATCAGGTCTTTCAATTCTTTGTCGGTATATGCCCTGTTTCCCTCAAAGGTGATCTTCTGTATAAAGAGTTTCCCCTTCTCCGTTATTTGAAATACTACCCGAGCTCCTTTTTGATCTTCATTTATACGGTACCGGACATCGGCGTTCAGGAATCCTTCATTCTTGTAGTAGGTCTTGATGTTTTCTATATCCGCCTTCAATTTGTTCAGATTCAGGATCTGTTTTTCTTTAACTAAGACAACCCCTTCCACGTCTTCCTTCTTTAACTCGTCGGTTCCCTCAATATCGACATCCGTTATCAGCGGCATTTCCTTCAATGTAAAATTGATGACCTTTCCCTCTTGGGTATCCGTAACCTTCGCGGTAACATCCTGAAAGTAACCCATCTTGTATATAGCTTTTATATCTGAAGAAATATCATCTCGGGAGAAAAGTTTGCCCTTTGTACTTTTTAGAACATTGTATATGGCACCGTTTTCGATTCTGAGGTTTCCCGTGAAGCGTACCTCTGCTATCCTTTGACCGGCCAGCGTCTTCATAAGGATATCATTCTTCAACTGCGAAACCAGCACGTCCATATTCTTTCCCTGGGCGAAGAGGTTGAAACGATGACCACTATTGATGTTGATCACTCCAACGTCTGCACTGACCATCTCACCCAGCCTGGTAAGACTCCCCACAACGATAAAATCGGCACCTGCTTCCTTACCTGCGGCAACAGCCATCCGATCAGTCAGATTTTCCTCACGAGCCAGTACCGCCAGTTCTTCTTTCCTGATAACCTCTATATATTCGGATTGCATCAGCTCGGCCGTCAATTTACCGTTTATCTCGTCCCGCAGTAATCCGGCATCGCTCCTACTGTGTATCTCAAAGGGAAAAACGATAATTCTCTCGGCGCGTTCCTTTTCCCGCAGAGAATCAGCAGCGGCAAGGATATCCAAAGAAGGAAATATAAGGAACAACGTTATGACAAAAAGATATATCAAACGTTTACAGGTCATGGATCTTCCCATCCGCCAGGTTGATAGTACGCGACATGTCATTGGCAAGTAATCTGTTATGAGTGACAATGATAAGAGTGGTATTCTCCGCCTTTCCGAGGTCTAAAAGCAGCTTCTGTATCCTCGCCCCCGTTTCCCCATCCAGGTTTCCCGTCGGTTCATCAGCCAGGATTACATCCGGATTCATCAGTATCGCCCTCGCTATGGCAACCCTTTGTTGCTCGCCTCCGGAAAGTTCACCGGGCTTGTGAGCCAACCTATCACCAAGCCCCACTTCCGTCAAGACAATCTCCCCTCTCCTGTAAGCGTCCCTCCGCGGGATCCCATGTATGAGGGCGGGCATGATGGTGTTTTCAAGGGCGGTAAATTCGGGAAGGAGATGATAGGACTGAAAGACAAAACCTATCCTTTTATTTCTGAATTCGGCTCGGCGGGGTTCATCCCATGCAAAAATATCCGCACCGTCAAAGAAGACATGTCCGGAAGTCGGATGGTCAAGCGCCCCGAGAATCTGAAGAAGCGTGGTTTTCCCCGTACCGGAAGCGCCGAGAATCGCCAGGCATTCTCCCCTCTCAATACGGCAATCAATGCCTTTCAATACCTCAATCCGGGTTCCGTTCTTTATAAAGGTCTTGGTCAGCCCTTGGATTTCTATCATGTCACCCTACCTGCCCCTTATTCATACCTCAGCGCCTCAGCAGGGTCCAGTTTTGACGCCCTCCATGACGGATAGATTGCCGCGAGAAAGCTTAAAAGCAATGCGGCAATTACTATCACAATGACATCCTGGCAATTTATTTGGGAAGGAATATCGTTCAGGTAATAGACCCCCTTCGGGAGGATTTTGAAGTGGAAGAGGTCTTCAATCGACCGGCTCAACCACGCAAGATTCAGTGCAACAGTGATCCCGGTGATACAGCCCAAAACCGTGCCGATTGCGCCGATAACGATCCCCTCTATCATGAATATCTTCATGATGCCTCTCCCCGTGGCACCCATTGATTTCAATATGGCAATATCCTTTGCTTTTTCCATAACCGTCATGATCAATGTGGTTATGATATTAAAGGCGGCGACAAGCACAACCAGACTGAGGATGATAAACATGACCCTCCGTTCAAGCTTAAGGGCCGAGAAGAGATTCTTGTTCATCACCATCCAGCTTCGTGCCCAGTACGGATACCCCAGCTTCTCTTCAATGGCTTTCGCGATCTTGTTTGCGCTGAAGATATCGGTTACCTTTATTTCTATCCCGGTGACCTCATCGTGCATATCGAGGAACTGTTTGCAGTCTTCAAGCGACACAAAGGCAAGTGACGAGTCATACTCATATGAACCCGATTCGAAGATACCAACGACGCTGAACTTCTTAATCTTGGGCACCACTCCCATGGGGGTGGAGATTCCCATAGGGAGTACTATCTCCACGGTGTCAAAGAGTACCAGTCCCAGATTCTGAGCCAGTTCCTTTCCTATGACGACACCGGGCAAACCGGCATCGTTTCCTCTGCCGGAGAGATACCCGATGTCCCCTTCGATTATCTTCCCGAGATTGATGACATCGGCGGACGTTTCGGTCGACATACCGCGCAGAATCGCACCGACGGCTCTCCCCTCATTCTTCATCATGGCCTGACCATAGATAAAAGGGGTGGAGGCGACAATACCGTCAATCGTCTTGAGTTCCTCCATGACCCGCTCAGGATTTTCCATTCCCCCGCTGTATTCCATAAGGACAATATGGGAATTGATGCCCAGTATCTTATCACGGAGTTCAATCTCAAAACCGTTCATCACGGACAGCACAATGATGAGAGCGGCAACCCCCAGGAAAACTCCCGCCACAGAGATAAAGGTATTGACCGATATGAATGCCTGCTTTCTCTTTGCCCTGAGATACCGGAGGCCTATAAAGAATTCATACGCCATACTGTGAAAACCCGTTGATCAAGCAGTTTGTTACCGTACATCCCTTTTGGATCTCATGTGCGGAAAGAGTATCACGTCCCGTATGGACGGGGAATCGGTGAAGAGCATGACAAGCCGGTCAATCCCTATCCCCTCACCCGCCGTCGGAGGCATTCCATACTCCAGAGCGTTGATGTAATCTTCATCCATTTCATGAGCTTCCTGGTCTCCCGCCTCACGCTCCTTCAACTGCATGGCAAATCTGTTCCTCTGGTCCTCCGGGTCGTTCAGTTCTGAAAAGGCGTTGGCCAGTTCCCTTCCATAGATGTACAGCTCAAAACGATCGGTAAAATCGCTATTACCGGCGCTCTTCCTTGACAGAGGTGACACCTCTATCGGATAACTTGTGACAAATGTGGGCTGGATAAGCTTGCTTTCCGCCACATCTTCGAAGATAGCAACGATAATCTTCCCCAGCGGTTCATCGTCAACAGGCAACCCGAGATCCATCGCGAACTGAGCGGCCTTTGCCCGGTCTTCCAGCATATCTGGAGTGGCGTCTGAGTATTTCAAAATAGCTTCCTTCACCGTCAAACGCTGCCAGGGCCGGCTCAGGTCAATCTCGGTCCCCTGATACACAATCTGGAGAGAGCCGAAGATCTCCAAAGCGACAGAGGTTATCATCTCTTCCGTCATCTCCATCAGATCCTCGTACGTGGCATATGCCTGGTAAAATTCCATCATGGTAAACTCGGGATTGTGGGAGGTTGATATTCCCTCATTCCTGAAATTCCTGTTTATCTCAAAAACCCGTTCAAACCCGCCGACGATGAGGCGTTTCAGGTACAGCTCCGGTGCTATCCTCAGATAGAGATCCATATCGAGGGTATTGTGATAGGTCTTGAAGGGCCGTGCAACTGCACCGCCTGCCATGGGATGCATCATCGGTGTTTCCACTTCAAGAAAATCTCTGTTCTGCATGAAATCACGGATCAGCTTTATGATCCTGCTGCGCATGTAGAAAACCTCTTTGACTCCCGGATTCATAATGAGATCGAGGGGTCTCTGCCGATATCGAGCCTCAACATCGGTGAGGCCATGCCACTTTTCGGGTAACGGTCTTACAGCCTTTGAGAGAAGCCGTATCTCATCGGCATCAACGGTCAATTCACCGGTCTTCGTTTTCAGGAGACCTCCTGAGATAAAGACGATATCTCCCACATCGAGTTTCTTGAAAACCGTGTACGGATCTTTTCCTATTTTATCCCGCGCTATGTACCCCTGTATCCTGCCCTCTCTGTCCTGAATACTAATGAATGCAGCCTTTCCGAAGTTTCGTACCGCCATCAGCCTTCCAGCCAGCGCAAATTTCTCTTTGGTCTCTGCAAGCTCCTCATTCTCCATAGTGCCGAACCGGCTGATGACAGACCCTGTAGTGGCGGTCACCTTCGCATCGTTCGGATACAGATCAACCCCCATGTCCATGAGGGATTGCATCTTTTCTTTTCTCTTCTTCAGCAGCTCATTCTTCTCGTCCATCAGACAACTCCTTAAACATAAAGCATTCCTAACTATATCCTTTTCCATATTTAGTCAAGGATTTAGAAAAAGGATTGACAAAAAAACTCTATAATAATAGCATGATTTGTTACTTGGAAACGGCTGACAGGTACATGTTGCGATGAAGAGATCGCCGTGTTGCCTGCGGCATCATCAGAAATGAGAAACGCTGGATGGTAAAAGGTATCATAAGCAGGAAACGGGCTCTCGAGATCATAAGCCGGTTTAGTGATTCGAAGGTGCTGGTTGTGGGCGACATTATGGTCGACCAGTTTATCTGGGGAAAGGTATCCCGCATCTCTCCTGAGGCTCCGGTACCGGTGGTAAAGGTTACATCTGAAAACCTCCTCCTGGGTGGTTGTGCCAATGTGCTGAACAATGTGTTCTCCATGGGAGGGAAAGTCGCCGTTTCCGGTATTGTCGGATCGGACGACATGGGTAGATGGATCATAGGCAGGCTGAAAGAGATGAAGATCGATACGGCGGGAGTCATCGTGGAACATGACCGCCCCACCATATTAAAAACGCGGGTTATCGCACACAACCAACAGGTGGTCAGGTTTGACAGAGAAGATCAAAGTCCCGTTACACAGGATAGTCTCCAGGGGATGCTGGAGTACATAGAATCGATACAGAACGACCTGGGTGCGGTCATTATCTCGGATTATCATAAGGGAGTCTTTTCAAAAGAACTCATCAGGGAACTAAGGAAGATAACCTCCGAACGGGGAATAATCCTGTGTATCGATCCCAAACAGAGCGATTTTTCCCTCTATCGCGGGTGTGATCTGATTACACCCAATCACCAGGAAACGGAGCGGGCCCTCGGAACGGAACTTGAAAACAACGACGATATTACAAAAGGCTGCAAGACTCTTATCAAAGAATTCGATTTCGGGGCCGTGCTGATTACGAGGGGTGAAGAGGGAATGAGCCTCTTCGAACACGATGGCGGGGTTACCCATATCCCCACTGTCGCCAGAGAGGTATTCGATGTGACAGGAGCAGGCGATACGGTCATAGGGGTCTGTGCTCTGAGCATTGCGGCGGGAGCAACACTGAAAGAGGCCTCGGTTCTGGCCAATCATGCAGCCGGTATTGCTGTCGGCAAGGTGGGTACGGCTCCGGTCTACCAGGATGAACTGAAAAAAGCGCTATGAGCAAACCAGCCCTCCCCGAAAGGGTCAAAAGGATATCCAGTGTATTTTCCGGAAACAGAGACACTCTGAACGGAGCCATCATAGCCCTGTCGGAGGAATTCGGGGATATAGATTACATAAGTGCCTTGATACCCTTTGCATACACCGATTACTACACAAAGGAGTTTGGCCCTTCCCTCTTCAGACGGTTTGTGTCCTTTGAGAATCTCGTGTCCCCCGATACGCTCCCCCATATGAAACTGTACACTAATAAAATAGAAGACACCTTCATAAAAGACGGAAACAGACTTGTTAATATAGATCCGGGGTACATATCCAAGGCCCATCTGATTCTTGCCACAGGGAAGGCTTACACACACCGGCCCTACATCAGAGACGGCATATATGCCGATCTGACCCTTATATTTACAAACCATACGTTCCGGAGACTTGCATGGACCTACCCTGATTATTCAGATGAGAACACAATAGCCATGTTTAACAATATTCGAGAAAGATATTCTGTGCAACTGGCTGAGAAAAGGATTCAATAAATTATGCAATCCCGAATCATCGGGACAAACGCATCAGATACAGGATATCATATAGTCCTGTCCGACTGAGGAGAAAAATCTATGATAAGAAGCATGACAGGCTACGGAAGTGCTGAAGCTGTTTTTGCAGGAAAAAAACTGATCGTTGAAATCAAATCTCTCAATCATAAAAACCTTGAGAGCTGCATACGATTACCCGCCATCCTCACCCCCCTTGAGATGAATATCAAGAAAAGGGTGGGAGAGAGGATCTCAAGAGGAAGAATCGAGGTAACCATACGGATAGATTCAGATACTGTAACCAACGGAGGAGATACCCTGGTGGTGAATCTGCCTCTCATCAACAACTATTATGCAACGCTGACCGAACTGAAGGAAAAGTTCGATCTCAAGGATACGATAACACTTGATATGCTCGTAAGATTGAAGGGTGGCATCTATGTTTCCGAAGCCGAGATTGATCCCGAAGAGGCATGGGATACCATAAGCAGGGCGCTGGACGATTCCATCGATTCTCTGATACATATGAAGGATACCGAAGGAAGAATCCTGCACATGGATTTTGTGGCGCGTATCGACACCATAAAAAATTATATAACAGAACTAAGACTGCGGATTCCTCAGATAGTCACGAATTATCAGGAAAGACTTACGGCAAGTGTCAAAGAACTGACGGGTGACGTGGAGTTCGACGAATCGAGATTCATCCAGGAAATCGCAATTATGACCGAAAAAAGCGATATAACCGAAGAGCTCGTGCGCTTTGAAAGCCATATACAACAGTTTAGCAACATGCTAAACAGCGATATCGCCATCGGCAGGAAGATGGACTTCCTTTTTCAGGAGATGCACAGGGAAATTAACACGATAGGTTCCAAGAGCAGCGATCTTGCTATATCCGGTAATGTGATAGAAATAAAGACAGAACTTGCAAAGCTGAGAGAGCAGGTCCAGAATATCGAATAACCGACCATTTCTGGTTTCGAAAGTTGAGCCGACAGAATTTGAATATCATGGAAAATACAACACCGGGCCTCCTTATCGTCATATCCGCTCCTTCAGGAGCCGGTAAAACTACCATATGCAAGAGCCTCAGGAATGCATTCCCCGATCTGCGTTTTTCCGTGTCCTGCACCACACGCCCTCCCCGGAAAAGTGAAAGAGATGGGGAAGATTACCATTTTATATCCGTACACAATTTCAAGAGCAGGATAGAGAAGGGGGAATTTCTTGAGTGGGAGGAAATATACGGTCATTGTTACGGCACATCGATTCATGACGTAGAAGACCCGATCCGGAGAGGATATGATATCATACTCGATATCGATACGAAAGGGGCCACAAATGTAAAGGCGAAATATCCCGGGGGGGTATTCGTTTTCGTCATGCCTCCCTCCATAGAAATCCTGAAGGAGAGATTGAGAAACCGCGGTTCGGAGACCGATGCCGTCCTACAGATGCGGTTCGCCAGGGCGATGGAAGAGATACGGGAAAATGAATGGTATGATTATGTGATATTTAATGATATAATAGAAAATTCTGTTGAGATAATGAAATCTATCTATGTAGCGGAAAAGAACAGGAGATCCCGGCAGCATGCCAGGATAGACAATTTTTATCACCTTGAATAAAGAAGACTGACACCGCTGTTTGTAGCGGGATTGGTAAGTGATTAGCAGGTAAATATGTAACAATAGCAGATTTCCCGCATCGTGTTGCTGAGGAACTGCAAAAACCGGAGGTATATAAGGCATGGCAAGAGTTACCGTAGAGGATTCTCTGGAGAAAGCAAAAAACAGATTTGCTCTGACACACCTTACGTCACAAAGGGCAAAGCAGTTGCTCAGGGGAGCGACTCCCATCAGTCATAAGAAAAACAATCGCGAAATCGTTACCGCTTTGAGAGAAATAGCGGAAGGGAAGGTGCAATACGCTCATCCCGAACTCATCGATCTATCCACCAACAATGTGGAACTAATCGAATATAAAGATAATACAACTGTGATCGAAGATGCAGACATCGAATAAAAACAGTCGTGACAAACTGATATTCGCCCTGGATCTGGGAGAAGATATCGACGAAGCTATACGGTGGGTCGATCTCTTACATGACCATGTGGGGATGTTCAAGGTGGGGAAAGAGGCATTTACCCGTTTCGGCACCCCTATTGTTTCACATATATTGGAAAGAGGCGGAAATGTCTTCCTTGATCTGAAATTTCACGATATTCCAAATACCGTCGCGCAGGCAGCCGAGGCTGCGGTGAAACTTGGAATCTCCATGTTCAACATACACGCACTCGGAGGAAGGAAGATGATGGAACGAGCTGTCGATTCCGTCAAGAATACTGCAAGAATCATGGGGATTGAACCTCCCGTGTTACTTGCGGTAACCGTCCTTACAAGTCTGGATGATTCTGACCTGGAAGAGATAGGGGTTCAATGCTCTACACGGGAACTTGTTCTGAGACTCGCCGTGTTGGCGAAGAACGCAGGCGTCCCCGGTGTTGTGGCATCGGCCCAGGATATTGGCCCCATACGAGAGGCGTGCGGGAAGGATTTTATCATCGTGACACCAGGAATACGGCTGGGCGATACCGTCACCGGTGATGACCAGAAAAGGGTATTGACTCCGAGGGATGCTATCTCAAGGGGAGCGGATTACATCGTCGTGGGGAGGCCCATAAGAATGGCCGATGATCCCACGGCTGCAGCAGATAGGATTAGTGAGGAAATCTCAAAGGGGCTCGCGTCATAGGAAAAGCGGGGCGCCTATTCCTCAGGGCTCTGCCGTTCCAATTTCCGGGTTTCCGGTGAGAGGAAATGCCATGCAGGCAATCTACGGGATACATCCGGTTGCAGAGGCTCTGAAAAACGGCGGAAGCATAGAAAAGGTTATCCTGCTTAAAGAGGGAAAGCAGGGCGGCATCCGAGAAATTCTTACCATCGCGACCCAGCGGGGAATACCCGTCGTTTACAGAGACAGGAACTATCTCGATATCACTGCCGGCACCAGACAGCATCAGGGTGTTATCTGCATATTCGAGGAATACCGGTATGTGGACATCGATACGGTTCTGACCGATTGCACATCCCGGGAAAACTCCTTAATCCTTATACTTGACAGCATTACGGATCCACAAAACCTCGGTTCACTTATACGAACGGCCCTCTGTTTTGGCGTGAACGGCCTTATTATTCCGGAAGATCGCGCGGCATCGGTCACACCTACCGTCATCAAGGCTTCGGCGGGGGCGGCCATGCACCTTTCGATCGTCAGGGTGGTAAACCTGTCGAGAACGATCGACCGATTAAAAGAAGAGGGTTTCTGGATATATGGCGCAGATGCCGGCGACGGAGGAAGTCTGCATGATTTTGATTACAGTGGCCACACAGGTCTCGTAATGGGGAGTGAAGGCAGGGGGATACGGTCACTGGTCAAGAAAAAGTGCGACCTTCTGATCTCCATACCCATGACGAACACCATCGACTCTCTGAATGTATCCGTAGCCGGTGGTATTATTCTATATGAAATGACCCGCAACCGGAACAAACCAAAAGGGAAAAGGGGGTAGCCATGCCTGTATACCTGTGGGAGGGTACGACCAAAAAGGGGGAGACCAAAAAGGGAGAAATGGAGGCCCCCGATGAAAGTGCCGTAAGAATCCAGCTGCGTCGTCAGCGCATCAGACCCGGCAATATCAAGAAAAAACCTAAGGATCTTTTTGAAAACATCCCCTTTCTCCAACAAAAGGTCAAGGATAAGGATGTTGTGGTATTCGCACGTCAGTTCGCTACGATGATCAATGCCGGACTCCCTATCATCCAATGCCTGGACCTACTGGGTGAAGAGGAACAAAACAAGACCTTTGCAAAGATTATTAAATCCATCAAAGATGATATCGAGGGCGGAAGCTCTCTCTCCGACACCCTGCAGAAATACCCAGACATATTTGACGATCTCTTTATCAATCTGATCGCCGCCGGTGAAGCAGGCGGAATTCTGGACGTCATTCTCAACCGTCTGTCTGCATATATGGAAAAGGCGATGGATCTGAAAAGAAAGGTCAAAGGGGCCATGACCTACCCGGTCGTCGTGCTCGTGGTCGCCATAGCCGTTGTTATTCTGCTCCTGTACAAGGTAGTCCCCGTCTTTGAGGAGATGTTTTCAACCATGGGTTCGGCACTGCCGGGTCCCACACAATTTCTTGTAGACGCCAGCCGCTTCGTTCAGGGCAATATCTTGTACATCATAGGTACCATGATCTTAATCGTATTCATCTTCAGAAGATATTACAAGACCAAAGGAGGAAGGCTCAGGATAGACCGTATGACACTTAAACTGCCAGTCTTTGGTCTACTGCTCAAAAAGGTCGCCGTGGCAAAATTTTCGAGAACCCTTTCAACCATGATGACCAGCGGCGTTCCAATCCTTGACGGGTTAGAGATCGTAAGCAAGACAGCGGGTAACAAGGTTGTCGAGAATGCCCTTCTGGAGACCAGAAAAAGCATAAGTGAGGGCAAGACCATAGCGGAACCCCTGTCAGAAGCGGGCATATTTCCTTCCATGGTCGTCTCTATGATATCCGTGGGCGAGAATACCGGCGCCCTCGATGCCATGCTGGAAAAGATCGCCGATTTCTATGATTCCGAGGTTGATGCGGCCGTAAGCGCACTGACAACACTGCTGGAACCTATCATGATGGTGTTCCTCGGCGGAGTGGTGGGAGGAATGATAATTGCCCTGTACCTCCCGATCTTTTCCATGGCGGGTGCTATCGGATAAAAGGATGAAACGTTACTAATATAATGGTCGGGATGGCGCGATTTGAACGCGCGACTCCTGCGTCCCGAACGCAGTGCCCTACCAGACTGGGCCACATCCCGACAGCGCCTTTGATTATATAATTTACCCCCAAATGTCCATAAAAAAATGAAAGTGCCTGTAATATTGCGTCAGACCTTGTTTCAGGCCACAGTTCATGATATTGAAATGGGGTATACCGATACAAAAGGAGTGGGTAGCGTGATAATCTACGATCTGAAATGTAAGAATAATCACATATTTGAAGGGTGGTTCAACGACAGGGCGGCCTTCGAGGAACAGAAAAAGAAAAAACTTGTCGCCTGTCCGGTGTGCGAAAGTTCGAACATAGAAATGGTCCCTTCATCCATTACGGTAATGGGGAAGAAAACCGAAGAGTTAAGCCAGGACAATAACAACATATCCCCCATGAAGGCCCTCCAGATGTTTCATGAATATATGGACAAGACCTTTGAAGATGTGGGCAGCAAATTTGCGGAGGTTGCACTCAAAATACATTTCGGCGAGGAAGACAGCAGAAATATAAAAGGAACCACAACAAAAAGTGAAGAGGCTATTCTCAAAGAAGAAGGTGTCCCCTTTGTAAAGATCCCCATCCCGAAATTCAATGGATAAATTAACCAGAGACCGTTTTACAATCAAGGGATCCAGAGGATTCTCCCTTTTCTTAACACCGGAAACCCGACAGGCTATCCAACCGTTCGGCTTTTGCCACGGAACAAACCAGACCCATTGAGATTGGATCGGGAAACAATCACATACAACACCATGAAAAAGAGTTATCATAATATCCTGGATCTCATCGGCAATACTCCTATCGTGAAGATCCATAATCTGAATCCCAACAAAAATGTGGAGATCTATGCGAAGTTGGAGGGGGCCAATCCGGGTGGCTCGATAAAGGATAGGACCGCTCTCTACATGATAGAGAAGGCATTGGAGCGGGGTGAGTTTACCAGAGAAAAGACAATTCTGGAGGCCTCAAGCGGAAATACGGGCATCGGTCTCGCCCTTGTGGCAGCTGCAATGGGATACAAGATTACCATTGTACTTTCAGAATCGGCCAGTGATGAACGGAAAAAAACGTTAAAGGCCCTCGGCGCCGAATTAATCCTGACCCCCGCACATCTCGGTACCGATGGGGCAATAGAAGTGGTCTATGAGATGCTGAGGGAGCATCCGGACAAATATTTTGTCCCCGATCAGCATAACAACGAAGATAATATCCTTGCCCACTACCACGGAACAGCCGAAGAAATCTGGCGGCAAACCGATAATAAGGTAACCATGGTAGTGGCGTCGCTCGGTACCTCCGGTACTGCCATGGGAATTTCAAGGAGGCTCAAGGAATATAAAGAAGATATACAGATAGTAGGCGTCGAGCCCTATCTTCGTCATACCATACAGGGCCTGAAGAATATGAAGGAGTCATACCGTCCGGGCATCTTTGACAGGGCATGTCTTGATGAAAAGATCAATATCGTGGATGAAGACGCCTTTGAGACGGCCCGGGTACTGGCTCGAACCGAAGGGTTATTCGTCGGCATGAGCTCCGGAGCTGCAATGCACGTGGCCCTGGAAAAAGCAAGGGAGATGGAAGAGGGATTGATCGTGGTAATTTGCCCGGACAGCGGAGAGAAGTATCTCAGCACATCGCTCTTCGCCGACAGGGAAGATTCTTCTCTTCGCCTCTATAACATACTTACCAAGACCAGAGAACCTTTCAGGCCGATAGAGCCAACCCATATCCTGATGCATTCAAGCGGGCCCACCGTACACGAAGTCCCCCACGTGGGGACATACCGTCGTTTCGTAGTGGCCGATATGATAGCCCGGTATCTGGAATTTAAAGGATACAAGGTCAAACACGTCTCCAACATCATAGACATGGACGACAGATCCATACGTGGCGCCGACAGGGCCGGTATGGATATCGGCGACTTTACCAAAAGGCACTCCGAGATATTTTTTAGCGACCTGGATAAACTGAACATCAGCCATGACAACACCTACCCGACAGCGAGCGAGAATGTCGAATCCATGATCAAGTTGGTGGAGAACCTTGTGGAAAAGGGGTATGCCTACGAAAAACTGAGATCCGTCTATTTCGATATATCCCGGCTCGATGACTACGGAATCCTCTCAAATATAGATCTGGCAAACGTACGGCACTCAAAAACAGTGGAGCAGGATGACTATGAAAAGGACAGTCCCGTTGATTTTACCCTTCTCAAAAGATCAACTCTGGCGGAATTAAAGAAAGGTATATATTTCAAGACCAAATGGGGGAATGTGAGGCCCAGCTGGCATCTTGAGTGTGCGGCCCTCTCCATGAAATATCTGGCGGAAACCTTCGACCTGTACATAAGCGGCTCCGATATCATATTTCCCCACTGTGAGAATGTCAGGGCAATCGGGAAAGCCGTCACCGGGAAAAACCTTGCGAACTACTGGCTCACCTCAGAACTTGTCATGATGGAAGACAGGAAAATGTCACGATCCGCACATAATATCTTCACCGTGAGCGATCTCGAAGAAAGGGGGTACTCGGGAAGAGAAATACGATATTTTCTCCTCAGCTCGCACTACCGAAAACCGCTGACCTTTTCATTCGGCGCACTCGACACAGCGGGCAACACGATCAGGAGACTGGGCGGTTTCATACAAAGACTGATACGCTACACTCCCGGAGACGGCTGCGCAGACGCAGACCAGTTCGTCTACGATGTCAGGAAGGGTTTCACCGAGGCGATGGACGACGACTTCAATATCTCCGGTGCCCTTGCCTGCCTTTTTGAATTTGTCAGAAAGATAAACATCCCCTTGGCCGAGAAGCAGCTCAACACCAAGCAAAGAGATATGATTCTTGATACCATGAATGGTATCAACTCCGTCCTTTGCATAATGAATTTCGAAGAGGAAACGCTCAACGAAGATGCTGCAAAACTCATGGAAGAACGCACAAAAGCCAGGGCCGCCGGTGACTGGGAAAAATCAGACAACCTGAGAAAAGAGCTTTCTGAACTGGGGATAATCGTTCATGATACGCCGGAAGGTACGATCTGGACATTGAAATAAAAAATATACCGGGACGTGTTCATTACCGAACATGGACCCACATAGGTGATTTATGAAAATTGTAGCATACGTCGTTATCCTGATAGCCGCCTTCGTCCTGGCACAGGTTATTGTTGGCTGGAAAATGAGGGGGGCGTGCCGGACAATCATCAAAGATCTTCAGACCAGGAATGCGTACGATCCCGAATCTGCCACAGCCCTCCCTTATGTCAAAAGAAAAAGTCTTCTCCACTTCGGAGCCAAGGACTACAAACCGCAGGCACTGCAGCAGTTGGTCACGCAGAAGATAGTCAATATTACCGATGACGGAAGATTCTATCTTGGCGAAAACGCCCGGAATATAGAGCTGTAGGCGGAAATCTGTTATCGGCTTTGCGTGACCCCCCGCTTCTGACAAGCGGCCGAAACGGGACATTCGCTGCAGAAGGGAGAGATCGGGCGACAGATAGATCTTCCGAAAGCCACCATGATGGTATTATATTCGGTCCAGTATTTTTTGGGTAGCTTTTCTCGCAGGGCATATTCCGTTTCATCCGGTGTCTTTGTCTGAACGTATCCCAGGCGGTTTGAGATCCTGTGGACATGCGTATCCACGCATATCCCCTCTCCCCCATATCCCAGCGTGACAACCAGATTGGCGGTCTTTCTCCCCACTCCCTTCAGGGTAAGCAGTTCTTCGATACTGTCAGGGACACGGGAGTCGTACCGTTCGATCAACTCCCTGCAGACATGCAGTATCGTCTGTGCCTTGTTCCGGTAAAATCCCACAGGATAGATGGTATCGGCAATCAGATCGGGGGAGAGATTCAGCATCTGCTGCGGGGTTGAGGCCAGCGCAAAGAGTCTGCGGGTTGCCACCTCGGTTACCTCATCCTTGGTTCTCAGGCTGAGGAGCGTGGAGACGAGAATCTGAAAGGGGGTGCCTTTCTTTTCGGCAAGTTCTGAAACAATGGGGAGCTTCTTTGAGGCGAGGTCTTTCTTGAGGGCTTCGATTATCGGTATTATATCGGAGTCTTTCATATGCTGTGATGATCGGTGGCCGATATCCGCAGATCAGAGATGAGGTGCATATCGGCCGCCGAAGATATCTTATTCGTACCCCTCTTCATCTGCAAGGATGTCCAGGTGCAGCGTTGCAATATCCTCAACATCGAGGTTGGGTTTTCTCTTGGTTTTTCTTGAGTCCACCGCCTTTATATACTTATTGCAGACATTGCACACATCGACACGATACTTTTCTTCATCTTCGACCGTGAAGTAGGCAAGGGTCTGTTGATCCTCATTCCCGCAGAAGGGACATTTAATACGTTTGAATTGCCATTCAAAGCCACACTGACTGCAGAAGAGGAACCTTTTCCCCTCTTCTTCTCTGAGTTCGGATATTTTGGGTTCCCTGCCACATATGGGACAATATCCTTCGGACCACGATGATCTCTTGATAATATCTCCATACTTTGTTGCAATAATCTCCAGTGCCGGTCTGAGACTCTCCTCGACAAGGAATCCCAGCAAATCAAAGACGCCTTCGCTGTCGGCATCCGATTCGGCCTCATCCTCTTGGTACATGAAAGATCTGCGGACCATTTCCCGGTAGTCCATCGTTCCCTCATTCATACTTTGTATTATTTCGTCCGTCTCCTCCAGGGCCCTCGTATTTGCAATCTCCAGCAGGGCAATAAAATATTCCCTTGGTTCGTCAAGGTCGAATATTCCATCGGGAAAGTCTACAAGGGGCAATCCCCCGGCAATCTTTTTCTCGATGAGCGATTCATCCACCGTAAAGATATCTCCACTCACTTTGCGGCGGTACTGTTCCCTCAGGATCATTACCTCTTCAAGGATATTGAGCAGTTCTTCGTAATGGGGATTCATGTTCCTGTAACAATTGATGGTTTTAAGGGTATCCTTCAGCAGTTCTGCCATAGTTCACCTCTTCCGGTATAGTAAAACGAAAGCCCCCTATATATTCTTTTTTTTGCAAATTCAAGAAATTCTTCCCCAGCAAAAAAAGGGGCCGTTCTCTACTGAACAGCCCCTTTCATCATTGTCAGGTCATGCCGCGGATACTCGGCTCAGATCCCGTTCCTACTCTGAAACTTCCAGCTTCCCCGTCTCTTCCATTTCTTTCAACCATTTCGGGCACTGTTTTTTAGCCCAGGATCGTGTGACCCATCCCGTCAGGATGGCGGACACGGAACCGGGAACACCGACGGTACCCAGGTAAAGATGGACGAAGAAAAAAGGGAATATAACCAGGAACCCCAAGACATGCAGCGGGTACATCCATCGAACCATCTCTACGGGAAGACCCAGTGGAAACCACATGACCAGCCCGGTAACAATCATGATGATTCCAAAGAGTGCCACCGCCCAGAAGAATGCCTTCTGACCAGGATTGTATTTCCCCGTCTCGGGGACAGTATCCACATGCCACAGGTATCCGCCTGCCACCATAATCCACTCCAGATCTTCGGGGAACTTGAACACTCCCGCCTCTTTCCACCATATCAGTATGGCAAGAAAGAGTGACGGGATGAACACCAGCCCCGAGAAATTATGGATCAGTTTCAGGGTTTTTAATCCCCCGACGGGAATGGCAAGAAAATTGAACGAATGGAACATCATCCCCAGACCGGATATCATAAGGATCAGGCAGGAGATGGCCATGAACCAGTGTACGATCCTCTCAAATCCATCGGATGCTTTTATCATTCCCTTTCTCATGTTATTCGCCCCCTTCCGTTCGTGTCTGGTCCCCATCGCCACCGGTGTCTTTGGGACCGTGGGTAATGTAATGTAAGAAGGACCCCGCGAGGACACCGCCGGCCGCAAGCAGGCTGAGCGGTTTGAGCCAGTCTTTCCATGCGATCACAGAAAGCGGAACCCGCGGTTTTTCAGGAAGCCCGTCATAGATACCCGCTCTCCGCGGAAGGACATATACCATGTGTGTTCCGCCTACAAAGGTGTCTCCATAAACAGAGGCATCTCCACCCAGTTCCTTGACCCTCGCGTACGCCACGCTCAGCATCTCATCCTTATCGCCGAAACGCAGGGCTCCGGTGGGACAGGTTTTGACGCAGGCCGGTTCCATCGCATTGTCGATTCTGGAATAACAAAGATCACATTTGCGGACCTTGTCGGTTTCGGGATCATATCGAGGCACCTCAAAGGGACACGCAGAGACACATTCCTTGCACCCAATACACTTGCTGTTGTCAAGGGCGACGGTTCCGTACTCGGTGTGAGACAGACCGCCACTCGGGCAAACCTTCACACAGGCTGCGTCCGTACAGTGCATGCAGGCATCATGTCTGAAGAGCCAATCTATTCTGCCATTATCGACTATTTCTTGAAATCGTACTACATTCCAGGTGTTCGGCTGAAGATCAGGAGGATTTTGATATGTTCCGATATTGACGGTCTGCTTCGCCGGCAGTTGGTTCCACTGTTTGCACGCGAGTTGACATCCCCTGCATCCGGTACACTTTGAGAGATCACAGAGTTTGATTTTCTCAGACATGGCTTACACCTCCTTCCTTTCCACATTTACCATGAATGCCTTACTTTCCGGAATCATGGTATTGGCGTCTCCGATGAATGGGGTTACGATGTTGGCGGAATCACCGAAGGTGAAGATCTCCGGTTTCTTGTCGCCATGGACGTATTCCCTCATCTTTGTGGTAACCCAGCCGTAGTGCCATGGAATCCCGACCTCATGAACCGTATTACCGTCGATAGTGAAGGGTTTCCACCGTTCCGTCACGATCGCCACGGCATCGACCTGTCCCCGCACCGATTTCACGGTAACGATCTCGCCGTTCTTGATTCCCTTATTCTTGGCAAGCTCGGTTCCCATCTCTACAAACATGGAGGGCTGCATCTCCGCGAGCCACGGACACCACCTGGTCATGAGACCGGTCTGCCAGTGTTCGCTCACCCGGTAGGTCGAACAGATGATCGGATATTTCGGATCGCAACTTGCCTTTGCATCCACATTCGTTCCCGTTCCATCCTTATCCCACCGTTTGATTGTGGGATTGATAACCTGTTTTGACAGGGCGTTTTTCTCGGCGGGACTTTCCAGAGGCTCATAGTGCTCCGGGAAGGGTCCGTCCGCCAGACCGGGACCGAAGATCGAACCGACGCCGTGGGGTTTCATGATGAAAGGAGGTCTTCCGGCACCCGGCGCGGCAACGCCGTCCGGGACATCGCCGATCCACTTGCCCCCGTCCCACATGATAACGGGGTGTTTTGAGTCCCATGGTCTCCCCGTTTCCGGATCGACGGAGGCGCCGTTATAGATGATCCTGCGGTTGACCGGCCAGCACCATGCCCATTCGGGATAGAGGCCGACACCGGATTTATCCTTTTTATTACGTCTGGCCGCCATGTTCCCCTTATCGGTATAGGAATTGCAGTAGAGCCAATTTCCGGAGGAAGTGGAACCGTCGTCCTGGAGAAAAGCGAAACTCGGAACCAGCGTGCCCTTCTTGTACAGCGTCCCCTTGATCTCTTTGTCTTCAAGGAAGTAGCCGTTGATCTCCTTGGCGATATAGTGGGCATCCAAGTGCCGGATCCTGCCGTCCACATCCTTGGGGCCGTAATCCCATGTCATCTTCGTGAAAGCCTCTTTCAGAGGGCCTCCTTCCTTTTCGTACAGCTCCTTGATCCGGTAAAAGAGTTCCGAGATGATTTCACCGTCAGGTATGGCCTCTCCCGGAGAATCGACTGCTTTATACCGCCACTGCATCCAGCGGCCGCTGTTGGTGATCGACCCCTCCTTCTCAATCGAAGCGGAGCAGGGAAGCATGAATACCTCTGTTTTGATCTTCTTCGGGTCCATTCCGGGTCCTTTCCAGAAGGAGCCGGTTTCGTTGTCGAAGATATTGACGTTGACCATCCAGTCGAGCTTCCCCATGGCCTGCCGGGTCTTGTTGGAGCTGGCACCGCTGCAGGCGGGGTTCTGTCCCCAGGCGAAGAAACCGGTGAACTGCCCCTTGTACATGGCGTCGAAGAGACTCAGCCATGAATAGTTCTTGCCGTCATCGAGCTTCGGCAAGTAGTTGTATGCCTCCTCAAGGGTAGTCTTTGTACCGTAATGAGCCCTCAATAGGCTGGCTATATATTTCGGTTTGTTGCTCCACCAGTTCAGGCTTTTCGGTTCCTTCGTCTTCGGTGTATTCTTCTCATTGTATGCTCCCAGCGAAGGCAGAGATGCCGTCGGCGTCTGCAGGTATCCTGGCAGAATATGGTAAAGGAGACAGTGATCAGTTGAACCCTGGACGTTGGATTCGCCTCTGAGGGCATTGACGCCGCCGCCGGTAACACCCATATTCCCGAGAAGGAGCTGAATGATGCTCATAGTCCTGATATTCTGGACACCCACCGTATGCTGGGTCCACCCCATGGCATACATGATCGTTCCCGCTTTTCCCACCGCACCGGTCTTTGCATACTCCTTATAGACTTCGATGAGCTTTTCCTTCGGCGTGCCGGTGATCCGAGAAACGATATCCAGATTATACCGCGAATAATGCCTCTTCATGAGCTGATACACACAGTTGGGATCTTTGAGGCTCATGTCCTTTTTGACAACGCCGTCCATACCCGTCTGGAAGGACCACGAGGTCTTATCATACTTGGAACCGTTGAGACCGGAAAATATGCCGTTGTTATCTCCGGGTAATTTGAAGTCGGGATTCACCAAGAACGGAGCATTAGTATAGTACTTGACATACTTTTCCTGGATCAGGTTGTTTTCGAGGATATGGTTGATCATACCGCCCAGGAAGGCGATATCGCTTCCCGATCGCAGTGAGGCATAGATGTTGGCCTTTGAAGATGTCTGAGTGAACCTGGGATCGACACTGATCAGTTTTGCACCCCTCTCCATCGCCTTGGTCACATACTTGAATGAAATCGGATGGTTTGAAGCAGCATTGCTGCCCATTATCAAAATACAATCACTGTACTGGATATCGATCCAGTGATTGGTCATCGCACCGCGTCCGAACGACTCTGCCAGAGCCGCAACAGTCGCGGAGTGTCAGATACGGGCCTGATGTTCGATATATACCAGACCCAACCCCCTCAGGAATTTTTGATAGATGAAGCACTCTTCATTATCCATGGCGGCACTACCCACGGAGGCGATGCCGTTGGTCCGGTTCACCACTTGACCCTTTGCATTTATTGCGGTAAAGCTCGCATCCCTGCTTTTTTTGACGTTCTCGGCGATCTTATCGATCATCCATTCCCAGGATTTTTCCTCCCATTTGTCGGAATAGGGTGCCCGGTAGAGGGGTCTTTCAAGACGGTTTTTATTAACGGAAAGCTGGTAGATGGACCCTCCCTTACTACAGAGCGAGCCTTGATTTACAGGATGATCGGGGTCCCCTTCCGTGTTGATGACCTTCCCATCTCGAGTAGAAACGATGATTCCGCATCCAACGGCACAGTAAGGGCAGATCGTGGTGGTCTCTTTTGCGTACTTGATCTTTAAAGGTTCTGCGTGGGCTGCTACCGGCTTCAAATTGATACCGATACCGCTTGCCACCAGCGCAGTACCGGATATCTTTAAGAAGCCTCTTCTGCTGACATCCATAACGTGCTCTCCTTCCTCAAGTTTTAATCGAACGAATAGTAACCCGATTGTTCTCCTTTTCAATCACGGAAGGCACGGCCGTTTCCCGCCATACCCATTGTCCTCTTTTCATGGGGAAAACCCGGTAGAAACAGAGGATCGGAGAGCAGTAGTTTTGCATGCATCTTCAAGTAGTTATGATTTTTCAATGAAACAGCTTTCGATCGCAACCTAGGCACAAACCCTTGTCTGACCGTCGGTCAGTTAACATGGCACACAGCAACCTTAATCAAGATCTTTATTAATAATTTAAAAGTGAAACAGTTTATGATTGTAACTAAGGCACAAAAGCTAAGACTGACCGTTGGTCAGCTCATATAGTATGCGGAGAGCTTTGTCAAGACCTTTATCGGGGTTCGCTAATGATTTATATATGTTATGCCATTTTTGACATAAGGTGTTAAGCAGAAACTCTCCCCTTGCTGGCATCAAGAACGAATGGAATGAATAAATGAACTGTTGTCGAAGTCCGGATTCAAACCGTATTGCTATTCAGGTCGGCTCCTCGAATCGAGACGATGCAGGCCGCTGGATTTTGTCAGACGGAGAGCCCGGGAAAATTCTTCTCCGGTGATCCGGCGGCCTATCACCGGATCGTTGATTGCCGTTCCGCAGGGGTGATACTGGTCCATGATGTTGACATAGGTATCTCGGGATATCTCATCCGCCAGAAAACGCATGATCTCTCCGGTACCGGCCATATCGTTCGGCATGACCAGATGGCGTACAAGCAGACCCTTTACGGCAACTCCCGATCGGTCAATCACGAGATCTCCGACCTGCCGATGCATTTCTTTAATTGCCGCCATGGCATGGATTCGGTAATCCGGTGCATCACAGAACCGCTCCGCCCACTTCGTATCCCAGAATTTGAAATCGGGCATGTAGATATCGAAGATGCCATCGAGCATTTCCAGGGTTTCAGCCTTGTCATACCCTCCCGTGTTATAAACAAGAGGGATATGGAGACCCCTCTCTACGGCCGGAATCAGCCCCTCCAGAATCTGGGGCACCACGTGGCTTGGCGTCACAAAGTTGATATTGTGACACCCCCTTCGCTGCAAACCGAGCATCATGGTGGCAAGCTCTTCCGGTCTTACCCGATTACCCGTTATGGCATGGCTGATATCAAAATTCTGGCAAAAGGTGCACAGCAGATTACAGGAACTGAAGAAGATCGTGCCTGATCCTCCCATGCCGACCAGAGGTGCCTCTTCCCCGAAATGGGGATGCGTGCTTGCCACGATGGCCTTTCGCCCCGTACGGCAGAAACCCGTCTCTCCTGAAAGTCGATCAGCATAACATTCCCGGGGACAGAGAATGCATCCCCGCATTAACTCAATCGCACGATCCAGGCATTCGAGAAGTTTTCCTTCCCGGTGCAGGGTTACATAGGACGGCTCAGTCATAGTGATATCCCTGTTCTTCATTCCCTGTTCTTCATTCCCTGTTCCATATCACAAAATAAGGGTCTTGAAAAACGCTCCTGCCCTTGCGGTGCATTCTTGGTGCCGGATCGATGCCCGAAAAATTCTCAAACAAGGGTATCTGAAGGGGACAATACGACCCATTGACGGGGAAATATTCCCCCTCCCCTTATATAACGAAAATCTTTGGTGGAACTATCTTGCTAAAATCCATAACGATTCTCTCATGGCACTACTATTGCTGAATTTTACTGTAATGTACTTGGTTGTTACCTGGGAAAGCCCTAATGTGAGGAGGAATCACAATGTGGAAAACAATGAATCTTGGCGAGGCGTGTGTGGAACCAGCAGTCAAACAACTCCTCCCCCCCTGCCAGGAGCGGTGTCCGATCAACGAGGACATCCAGCGAACAAACGTACTTATGTCTCTGCTACCGGGAGACCCCGAAGAAGCCAAAGCAGGGTTGATACAGATCGGGGATTACCTGTTTGAAAACAACCCTCTCTTTCCGGTGTGCGGCTTTGTGTGCGGCATTTGCGAACTGGCCTGCAACTATCAGAGCAAGGGAGGGGCTATCAGACGAAGGCTTCTGAAGCGTTTTCTGTCTGATTCTTATTTGGATCATCTCGACCATAAGAAAGAACTCGATGTCATCAAGGATAAGGGAAATGTGGCGGTAGTCGGTGGGGGGCCGGGAGGGTTGATGTGTGCATTTGACCTGAGCAAGAAGGGCTACCGGGTAACCATCTTCGAAGCCACCAACCGGCTGGGGGGAGCCCTGTGGCTTATTCCCCACTACCGTCTGCCAAAACTGGTGCTACAGAGAGTGATAGAGAACATCCTGAGGGTCGCCGGTATCGAGGTAAAATACAACACCAAGGTCGGGGAAAAAGCCCTGACCCTCGGAAAACTCCAAAGAGACGGTTTCAAAGCTGTCTTTATCGCCAAGGGTACATCCGCTCCCCGGGTGCTTACCTTCGACCGGAAGGTGCTCGATAACCAGGATCTGGAAAACATACTATACGGCCAGACGTTTCTGTACGAAGTGAGCCGGGGGATACTGGTTCGTGATTATATCGGCAACAAAAAAGTCATCGTTATCGGCGGCGGCAACGTTGCCTTTGATGTGGCGCGTACGGCGAGGCGACTGGGGGGAGAAGTTACCGTGGTCGCCCTTGAGTGCGAGGACAAATCACTGAAAGACGGCATTCCTGCCGATGAGGAAGAGATTCACGGCGCCTGGGAAGAGGGAATCGGTATTGTCTACTCACGCGGGGTCAGCAAGATTCTCGGTGAAGACGGAAAATTTACGGGTATAGAATCTCCGAGATGTACCAGGGTTTTTGACGGAAAGGGGAGATTCAACCCTGCTTTTGACGCGAGCGATATGATCACCCTGAATGGAGATGTGCTGATTATCACGGTCGGTCAGGAACCCGACAGAGCATTCCTCCAGAACGAAGGGTTGCTGGATGAAAACGGCCGGTTGACCGTCGACCCTCTCACTTTTCAAAGCGCAACAAAAGACTGGGTCTTTATCGGCGGAGATGTGAGAAGAATCGGTTTTATGGTGGACGCAATGCACGAAGGACAGGAAGCTGCGGTGTCGATCGAACGGTATCTCAAGGGTGTAGACGTCAGGGCCGGGAGGAAGAAGCAGTTCGAAGGATCCGCGATTCCGCAGTTGAAGGACGAAAATTTCAAGCGGGAGCCCGATGTGGAATGGATCCCGGCGGATGAACGCCTGCACTTTCAGCTCTATGAAAGAGGATTCACCCTGAAAGAGGCGATAGAGGAAGCCCGGCGATGCCTGTGCTGCGGCCCTTGTGCTTCATGCAAGGCCTGCATATCCATAGGAATGCAAGATGAATTCCCGACGGTAGTGGTCCGTGAGAATCTGTGCAGTGGCTGCGGCATATGCGTCGCTACCTGCAACTATGATGCAGCACAGTTGAAGGAAGCAGACGGTCACCTCATATCGACGACGGACATTTTCAAATGCAAGGCATGCGGTATGTGCGTTGCCGCCTGTCCGGCCGGCGCACGAGAACTGAGCGGTTCCGACATGGAAGATAAGATAACGAAGGTCTACGCTTCGCTCTGAGCGATTCATTGTTCATAAGGAGGATACGATGAAAGATTTCACCCCCAAACTGATATGTTTCTCCTGTAAGTTCGGGTGGGGCTATTTGAATGGAGAGGGCTGGAACGGAACGATCCACAACCTGATTCCGGTGACCTGCAGCGGCCAGGTGGATACCACGCATGTTATCGATGCCTTCAGGGAAGGAGCCGATGGAGTGCTTATTCTCGGTTGCTCGGATAAGGAATGCCATTTTCAGACAGGAAATTACCAGGCCAGAAAACGGGTATTTCTCCTGCACAAAACGCTCGAGAAATTCGGTATCGAGCCCGGACGCCTGAGGATTGAACTCGGCCTGGACCCGGACGGTTCCCGGATCCCTGTTATTATGGAGGAGATGAAAGAGACAATCAAAGATTTGGGACCCCTTTTACCCACGGTATAAGTCGTGGAGAATCATATAACTGCATCAGTATGATAGGGCAGAACTGGAGGAGATATTATGGCAGACAAACCCAAGGTAGCTATTTACTGGATGACAGCTTGCGGCGGCTGTGACGAAGCCATCGTGGACCTGAATGAAGTCATCCTGACGGTTGCCGATGCGGTGGATATCGTACTTTGGCCGGTTGCATTGGACTTCAAATATGAAAGCATCAGGAAGATGGAAAAGGGTGAGATCGCCCTTTCCATTCTCAACGGTTCCATTCGAAATTCGGAACAGGAAGAGATGGCCAAGGTGTTGAGAGAAAAATCACAGATTGTGCTGGCTTTCGGTGCCTGCGCGTGCTTCGGAGGTACTCCTGGCATGGCGAATTTCCGTTCAAAAGAGGACATATTCGATTGGGTCTACAAAGACGCGCCGACGGTGGTAAATCCGAACAACAACAGACCGCAGCCGGAAATAACTGTAAACGGAAACACGCTCACCCTGCCTCGGTTTTATGAACGAGTGTATCCGGTCGACGATATCATTGCCGTGGATTATTACCTGCCGGGATGTCCGCCCCCCCCTGATCTGATCGCAAACGCGATCTTCGCCGTCCTGGAAGATAAACTACCCCCCAGAGGTGCAACCCTCGCACCCGGCAAACCGCTCTGTGACATGTGTCCCCGGAACACATCAAAACCAACGCGGCTGGAGATCTCCGAGTTCAAAAGGGTACACGAGATCGAAGCGGACGATGATCTGTGTTTCCTGGCACAGGGTATCCTCTGCTTCGGACCGGCCACCCGGTCAGGATGCGGCGAAACATGCATCAGGGTGAATACCCCCTGCCGGGGCTGCTTCGGTCCCGTTGATGGCGTGGACGATGGGGGCGCAAAGTTCATCTCGAGTCTTGCCTCTCTTATCAGTGCAGAGAGCGAAGACGACGCCCGCAGGGCTATCGACGGCATCCCTGATCTGGCCGGATACTGCTACCGCTTCACCCTTCCATCCTCATCGTTGAAGCGCACTACATAAGGAGAGATAAAGATGGCACGAAAAATCACCATAGATCCGATCACCAGGCTGGAAGGTCATGGTAAGATAGATATACTGCTCGATGAACAGGGCAATGTTAAAGATGCCTACTGGCAGGTTACAGAACTTCGCGGTTTTGAGCGTTTCTGCCTCGGGAGACCGGCCGAAGAGATGCCGAGAATCGTCCCGAATATCTGCGGCGTATGCCCGTCGGCCCATCATATGGCTTCAACCAAGGCACTCGATGACCTGTATAGCGTCGAGCCCACACCGGCCGCTCGACTGATCAGAGAGCTCGAATACAACGCCTTCTATCTTGAAGATCATTACATCCATTTCTTCTTTCTCGCCGCCCCCGATTTTGTAGTCGGCCCGGATGCCGATCCCAAAGAGAGAAATATCCTGGGTGTCATCGGCAAGGTAGGCAAGGAGATCGGGCTCAAGGTCATCGAGGTGAGAAAGAGAAACAGGGATATCATCCGGCACATCTTCTCGAAGGCCCCCCATCCGGAAGGAGGGTTGCCCGGCGGCGTACCGAGAGGGTTTACCGAGGAGGACCGTACCTGGGTGAAGGAAACGGCTTACTTTTCCCTCGACTTTGCTCAGTTCGCCATCCAGCTCTTCAAAGACGTCGTCCTGGCGAACCCGTCGTATCTGGATCTGATCCTCCACGACGCCTACAAACTGAAGACGTACTACATGGCTCTGGTGGATGAAAACGACCGGGTAACCTTCTACGACGGAAAGGTCAAGGTTGTCGATCCCGATGGTAAAGAGTATGCGCGGTTCGATCCTTCGGATTATGACCAGTATATCGGCGAATGGGTTGAACCATGGACGTACATCAGGCTCAACCATTTACGACCATTGGGCTGGCATGGATTGAAGGACGGAGACGGCACCTCGCTGTACCGTGTCGCCCCCCTTGCAAGACTGAACGTGGCCGATGGGATGCAGACACCGCTCGCTCAGAAGGAAGCCGAGATCATGTTCGAGACCCTGGGAGGCAAACCGGCGCATCACACCCTCGCCACCCACTGGGCACGCCTCATCTGCGCCCTCCAAGCCGCCGAACACAACGTGATTATTGCAAATGATCCGCGCCTTACCAGCAAGGATATCAGAAACATGAACCTGAAGTTGAAAAACAAGGGAGTGGGCTGTGTGGAGGCACCCCGCGGGACTCTCTTCCACCACTATGAAACCGATGACAGGGGCGTCCTCACGAAGGTGAATCTCATCGTGGCCACGCAGAATAATGCCGCCCCAATCTGCCTGTCCGTAAAGAAGGCTGCCGAGGAATTTGTCCACGGCCCGGATGTAAAGGAGGGGTTCCTGAACATGGTTGAAATGGCGTTCAGAGCCTACGATCCCTGTCTCGCATGCGCCACCCATTCCCTTCCCGGAACAATGCCTCTGGCCGTGACCATCAGGGATCACGCGGGTCGTGCAATCAGAGAAATGAGACGGGGTTGAAACCATGAAGACACTTATCCTGGGAATGGGAAATCCCATCCTTTCGAATGACGGAGTGGGGTTGTCCATCGCGAAGATGCTTGAGGGGAAAATCCCCCATGCGGATGTGGCATCGAGTACCATGATCGGCCTTTCTCTCTTCGACCTGATCATCGGCTACGATATACTCTTCATCGTCGATGCCATGACTACCCATGACAGCGGTATCGGTAAACTGAAAAAAATTTCCGAGTGTGACCGTCAGGGGACACTCCATCTCTTCTCTTCACACGGAATGGATATCTTCGAGCTGATGGAACTCGGTTCACTGTGCGGGTTTAAGGTACCACGTCTTGCCGCCGTATATGGGATAGAGATAGGCGACGAGGTCGCTTTCGGAGGAACGCTTTCGCCGGCACTCACGAAACAGCTTCCCGGTATCATTGAATCAATCGTTACGGATATAGCCGGTGCATTGCCGTCACTGTTCTCATCAGCTTTGATTCACTGATCCCGCAGCCCATTTTTCACAGTCTCCTGAATGGAACTGAAGAGATACAGTGAATATTTTTTATAATACGATAAGAGGAGATTTCATTTTCCCTTGACATTGTGCCATAAAATACATATGCCACACAAGGCATATATTTACTTGTTGCCGTTAAGGTTCAGGAGTGGTAAATTATTCTGTATTCCTTATTAAGGCAACATATACATCTCAAAGAGATTCACTTCATAGATTATCAAAAGGGGGTATTATGGGCAAACAATCTAATTACGAAGACACCATCAGCAGACAATATCGCGAGCTGATGGAGCATTGCAAGGGTCATTTGGAAAAGATGGATCAGACATTGCCTGAACCGGTCGAAGATTTCCAAACGCTTTTGCAGGAACGCGGCATCAGTAGAAGAAGCTTTATCAAATGGACATCGATGACGACAGCGGCACTCATGCTGTCTCCCATCTTCCGTCCCATGGTAGCCAAGGCGGCGGAACAGTTCAGCAGACTCCCGGTTGTCTGGCTTCACTTCGCCGAATGTACGGGTTGCAGCGAAGCCCTGCTTCGTTCTTCATACCCAAACGTGGACAGCATTCTTCTCGATACCATTTCGCTGGAATATCATGAAACGCTGATGGCGGCAGCGGGACATCAGGCCGAAGAGAATCTGGAAAAGGCGGTGAAAGATTTTGCCGGTAAGTTCGTCTGTGTCATTGAAGGCGCACTTCCGAAGGGGATGAATGGAAAATATCTGACCCTCGGCCCGAAAGGGAAAACAGGGCTCGAAATTGCCAAGGAAGTGACCTCCAAGGCAGCGGCCGTTATCTGTATCGGCAGTTGCTCCTCCTTCGGTAATGTGCAGGCCGCAAAACCGAATCCCACCGACGCAGCCGGTATCGGTGATGCCCTGGGTATCAAGACCGTCAACATAGCCGGATGTCCTCCCAACCCTGCAAATTTTACAGGAACTCTACTCCATTTTCTGATGTTCGGCGCACTTCCCCCCTTGGATTCACTCGGAAGACCGATATGGGCCTACGGCAAGAGAATCCACGACTTCTGCGAACGGAGGCCCCATTATGACGCAGGAGAATACGTGGAAGAATGGGGAGACAGCGGTGCGCAGAGGGGCTGGTGCCTCTACAAGGTCGGCTGTAAAGGGCCGTACACCTTTGCGAACTGCAGCAAAGTCCGATTCAATGACGGTATCTCATGGCCGGTCATGGGAGGACATGGCTGTATGGGATGCACCGAGCCGGGATTCTGGGATACCATGGCGCCTCTTGAAAAACCGATCGCAGATAAAACCATCGGCGGCGGCGAAAAGACCGTGGATAAGATCGGTGCCGTCCTGACAGGGGTTACCGTGGCAGGTATCGCCGCACACGCGGGTCTGAGTGCTCTCAAGCACAGAGGACAAGATAAAGAATAATCTCCTCAGAAATGAGTGGATACACTTCCCAGGAGGAATAGCATGTCAAAACGAATCGTTGTAGATCCAATTACACGGATTGAAGGACACTTACGTATAGAAGTAGAGGTTGATGATAATATCATCAAGGATGCATGGTCGAGTATCACCCTGTGGCGCGGGATAGAAACCATCCTGAAGGGCAGAGATCCCCGGGATGCGGGACTGATGGTACAGCGTTTCTGCGGTGTCTGTACCTATTCCCATTACGAGGCAAGCATCATGGCCTGTGAAGATGCCTTTGGGGTGAAACCGCCTCCCATTGCGAGGATCGTCCGGAACCTGATTAACGGTGCCCAGTACCTGACAGACCATGTCATGCATTTTTACCATCTCCACGGTCTGGACTGGGTGGATATCGTCAGTGCCCTTTCAGCGGACCCGCGAAAGGCCGTTGAAATGGCAAAGGGGTACCATGCGAATCCGTACAACTGTTCCGAAACGCATTACAAGGCGGTTCAGGAGCGGTTGACCAAATTCGTAAAATCCGGGCGACTGGGGCCCTTTGCCAATGCCTACTGGGGCAATGCCTCGTACAAACTGCCCCCGGAGGCCAATCTGATCATCGTATCTCATTACCTGGATGCCCTACAGCTCTCCAAGGTGGGCGCCCAGATGATGGCCATCTTCGGCGGGAAGAACCCCCACCCACAGACGCTGGTTGTGGGCGGTATTACTTCCGTGGCGGACGCACTCGATGTCCACCGGATCGGCGAGTATCTCTTCCGATTGAAAGAATTCAAGAATTTCGTCGATACGGCATACATCCCGGATGTACTCATTGCCGCGACTTACTACAAAGATGAAGGTGCGGCCGGCATCGGGGCCGGGGTGAAAAACTACCTTGCCTACGGTGGCTTCGAACTCGATGATGACGGACATACGCTGCTCTTCCCCAGAGGCCTGGTCAGGGCCGGCGACATCGCTAATCCCCTTGCGCTGGATGAAAAGAAGATCACGGAAGAGGTTTACCACTCCTGGTACAAGGGCGGGGAGGGGCTGCACCCCTATGAGGGCAAGACCGAGCCCAACTACACGGGGTTTGATTCAAATACCCACCTGAAGGGTGATGAGAAATACTCGTGGTGTAAGTCACCGCAGTACGACGGTCAACCCTACGAAGTTGGTCCGTTGGCCCGTTTCATTGTCGCCTATGCACAAGGACATACAGAGATTAAAGGTCTGGTCGACAATACACTGAAGGCGGCTGGTCTGCCCGTAACCGTTCTCTTCTCCACGCTGGGTCGAACGGCGGCGCGCGCACTGGAAACGAAGTACCTGGGAGATCACATGGAAGAATGGATCAACGACCTGGTAACACGGATCAAGGGCGGAGATACCAGAACATGGACGCGTTGCGACGTCCCCGACAAGGGAGAAGGCCGCGGCATGGTTGAAGTACCGCGGGGCGCACTCGGACACTGGGTCAAGATCGACAACAAGGTCATATCAAACTACCAGGCGGTCGTCCCCTCGACCTGGAACTGCGCACCGAGGAACAAGGCCGGCAAGAGAGGGCCCTATGAGGAGTCGCTGATCGGTACCAAGATGGCCAACGTCGATCAGCCGCTGGAGATCCTCAGGACCATTCATTCCTTTGATCCCTGTATGGCCTGTGCGGTCCATATCATAGATCCGAAGACTAATGAAGTGAAGGAATACAAAGTCGCCTAAGGAGGTTACGGTGGAAGCAATAGTTCCTAAAAAAGAATGGGCCGTACCCATGAGGATAAATCATTGGGCCACGGCGGTTACTATAGGTGTTCTGATCGTGACGGGTTTTTACATCGCGGAGCCGTTCAGCATCGGCACGGGAGAAACGGTCGATAAATTCTTCATGGGCGATGTACGCTTTTGGCACATCTTCTTCGGGGTTGTGCTGCTCTTCCTCTTTATCTGGCGGGTGTACCTGGCGTTTTTCTCCCGCTTTCATGCGGACTGGAAAGACTTTCTCGCATGGGTGGAGGTGAAGGATTTTATTAGACAGGTCAAATTCTACCTGCTCATATCCAGAGAACGACCCAAACATGAATATCTCTATGGTCCCTTACAGTCACTGGCATATGCGGGGTTCTTCTTGCTGCTGCTTATGATTGTCTTGACGGGCCTTATTCTGCTCGGAGCCGGATATCACGCGGGGTGGACCGGTTTTATCTATTCGCTGGTCAAACCCTTCGAAACCATGATGGGCGGTCTGGCCATGGTCAGATGGATTCACCATATCCTGATGTGGCTCATGATTCCGTTTATCGTGGTTCATGTGTACATGGCATTCTGGTATGATGCCGTTATCAAGGAAGGGATCGTATCCGGGATGATCAACGGCAGGGTGTTTAAAAAAAGCCACACCTAACTATTACCGTAGGAATTGACACAAAGAAGGGGGGAGAGAATCTGATCTCCCCCTTTTTCGACTTAAAATAATGGAGAAGAAGAATTTCATAACTATCCTGGGACTGGGTAACATTCTCCTTTCCGATGAGGGATTTGGGGTGCACTTCATCCGGTGGTTTTCAGAGAGATACCGTCTGCCGGATACCGTGGAGGCAATCGATGGGGGAACGCTCGGCTATTCCCTCCTCGATCCGATCGGCAATTGCAAACACCTGATCGTCGTGGATGTAATCAAACTGCAGGATACACCCGGGTCCTTGTATCGTTTTACGCGGGAAGCGCTCGAACTGCACATGCCTCCGCCTACCTCGGCGCACGAAGTCGTCTTTCTGGATGTAATCTATAAAGCCGAACTGATCGAAGAGGCACCGGAGGATGTCATCTTTTTGTGTATCGTGCCGGAAGAGTATGGCGATACTTGTCTGGAGATGACCGAAACGATGTGGAAGAAATTTCCAGATATGGAAGAGATGCTTCTCAAGGAACTGTCTCTTCACGGGATCGTTCCGGAGAGGATCGGTCATGCATGAACTTTCATTGACCCAGTCCATCCTGGATATAATCGAAGACTACGCTCAACAGCATAACTTCGAAAAGGTTAATTCCGTAAAACTGTCATTCGGCAGACTGTCTTCCATTGAACCGAAGGCCCTCGAATTCGCGTTTCACGTACTATCCAAAGAAACGAAGGCGCACGGGGCGCACCTTGAATTTGACATTCTGCCCGTCGTCATATATTGTATGACCTGTGAAAAAAACGTAAAAGTAGATAGTTACACCGCAATCTGTCCTCAATGCGCGGGAGACGACGTGATCCTTACCGGAGGCACCGAGGAACTAAAGATTGTTGAGCTGGATGTTGATTAATAAAGGAGTAGATTTGTATGTGCATCGGATTTCCCGGCAAGATCATTTCCATTGACAAGGATAATTTCGCTGTCATCGACATCAGCGGTACCAGGCGGGAGGTCTGTCTTGATCTGGTTGATGAGGAGGTAACGATCGGAGATTACGTCATATCCCATGCCGGTTACGCCATCCACCGGATCGACGAAGAACTGGCGGAAGAAAAGCTCGACCTGTTGAGAGAAATTCTTGCACATGAAATATATTGATGAATATCGCGACCCCGCATTAGCAAAAGGTCTGCTCGACAAGATAGTGAAACTGTCGGAACAGATCAAAGAAACGGTAATCATAATGGAGGTGTGCGGCAGTCATACCAACGCCATCGGCCGTTTCGGATTTCGGGGCATGATGCCTGAAAATATCAGGCTCATATCGGGTCCCGGTTGTCCCGTGTGTGTAACCTCCATCCACGATGTGGATGTCGCGCTCCATCTGGCGTCACAAAAAAACGTCATATTCGCCACCTTCGGTGATATGCTACGGGTCCCCGGCTCACAGGGGAAGAGCCTGCAGAAAACCCGTGCTGCGGGTGCGGATGTCCGAGTGGTTGCCTCCGCGATAGACTGTGTCTCCCTGGCCCAGACCCATACCGACAAAGAAATCATCTTCATGGGTATCGGATTTGAGACGACCTCTCCTACCATCGCTTCCACCATCCTGACCTGTAAGAAAAGGGGGATTTTCAATTTCTCCGTTTTTTCCGTCCACAAGGTCATCCCCCCTGCCCTGCAGGCACTCATAGACGATCCGGCACTCAACATCAATGGATTCCTCTGCCCGGGACACGTGAGTACCATCATCGGAACAAGCGCCTATGAACTGATTACCGAGGCTGGGAGGGCGGCCGTCGTTACGGGTTTTGAACCGGTGGATATCCTGGAGGGGATCTTTATGATCCTGAACCAGATCGTCGAAGACAGGAAAACCGTCGCCATCCAGTACAGCCGCGGGGTTAAACCGGAGGGAAATCCGCGGGCCAGGGAGATCATGATGTCCGTATTTTACCCGGGAGACTCTGAATGGCGGGGACTCGGCTCCATACCCCGGAGCGGTCTTGTCATTAAGGAACCCTACGCGGCATTTGACGCACTGAAAAAATTCGAAGTGCCTGAGATACATTCCGTGGAAATGAAAGGCTGCTGCTGCGGCGACATTCTGCGGGGGATAAAAGCACCCAACGAATGTCCCCTGTTCAAACGGGTCTGCACCCCGTTGAATCCCGGCGGCCCCTGCATGGTATCCTCTGAAGGAACCTGCGCAGCCTACTACGCATACCATCAAGATTAATTCTACTGTTCAGACAAGGAGGAAGAAATGAAGATCAATGTCGTACAAAACGTGTTGGACGCAAACGACCGGATTGCGATGGACAATCGAGCCTTATTCGATAAAAACAGGACCTATGTCGTCAACCTCATGAGTTCTCCGGGCGCGGGAAAGACAACGCTCGTGGAAAAGACGATCGATGCCCTGAAGGACAAATACGCCATATCCGTCATCGAGGGGGATATTCAGGATACCTGTGATGCCGACCGGATCGCCGTCCTCGGCATTCCCGTGGTACAGATCAACACGGGAGGGGCCTGTCATATCGACGGTAACATGGTTCGTGAGACGCTGCCCTCCTTCGATCTGGATAAGATCGACCTGCTGATCGTTGAAAATGTGGGCAATCTGGTCTGTCCCGCCGAATTCAAGATCGGAGAAAATATCAAGGCCATGATCCTCAGCACCCCTGAAGGGGCCGATAAACCGGCAAAATACCCTCTGATCTTTCAGGAATCCGCGGCGATGATCATCAACAAGACGGATCTCATCCCCTATGTCGATTTCGATATGGAACGGGCCAAGAGGGACGCGCTGGTCAGCAACAAGGATCTTGCCATATTCGAGGTTTCATGCAAGACATCTTCGGGGCTGTCAGACTGGTTCCGATGGCTTGAGGATAAGATCGAAGCGTATAAAAAGCAGAATCCGTGATTAAGAGAGTCCGTTGTCATTTTTCCGGTGTCGTTCAGGGAGTGGGGTTCCGGCCCTTCATCTACCGGATAGCCCGGCTCCACGCCCTGACGGGGTTTGTACAGAATCGGCCCGACGGTGTGGTGGCGGAAGTCGAGGGGACCGACCCGTCCATTGACGCCTTCCTCTCGGATGTCCGGAACCACCTCCCTCCCCTTTCAGATGTGACCAGTCTCGTCACGGGTGAAGCGCCTGTTCAAGACGATAAAGAATTCCGTATCATTGCGAGCGAAGTGGACGGCGCGGCGGACCTCCACATCACCCCAGATGTGGCTATCTGCAGCGAGTGCCTCCAGGAACTGTTCGATCCCACTGACCGCCGATACCGATATCCCTTTATCAACTGCACGAACTGCGGGCCCCGGATGACCATCATCAACGCCATTCCCTACGACCGGATCAATACCTCCATGGCCTGTTTTCCCCTGTGCCCGGAATGCCTGAAAGAGTACCAAAACCCTGAGGACAGGCGGTTCCATGCGGAACCGACCGCCTGTCCTGTGTGCGGCCCCCGGTTGATCCTGCTCGACGAAAAGGGGAGGCACCTGGATTCACCGGACCCTCTGCAGACCGCCGGAGACAAGCTCTTGAGCGGCGCCATCGTCGCCATCAAGGGCCTGGGAGGTTTTCACCTCTGTGTCGATGCCGGTAACGACAAGGCCGTCAAACGGCTGAGATCACGCAAGTACCGAGAGGAAAAGCCTCTGGCCATCATGGTCAAAGACAGCGAATATGCAGCACGGATCACACACCTCAGCGATGCCGAACGAGCTCTGCTGGAATCATATCAGAGCCCCATCGTGCTCCTCGCGAAGAGAAAGGGCACACCAGTCTCGGAAGGGATTGCACCCGGGATGGGCACGCTGGGGATCATGCTCCCCTATACACCCATTCAACACCTCCTGTTCGAACGGGGATTCACGGCGCTGGTTATGACCAGCGCCAACCAGACGGACGAACCTATCTGTATCGGCAACCGTGAAGCCGTCACCCGACTGAAAGATATCGCTGACTTTTTTCTGGTTCATAACCGGGATATCCTGGTCCGCTGTGACGACTCGATTGCCATGGTCGCCGCCGATGAACCTGTCCTGCTGAGACGCTCAAGGGGATATGCCCCGAAACCCCTCATGCTCCGGGATACATACCCTGAAATCCTGGCTCTGGGGCCCCAGTTAAAAACAACGATCTGTATTCTGAAGGACAGGATGGCGTTCCTGAGCCCCCACATCGGTGACCTGGAAACACCCCAGGCACGGGATTTCCTGCATGAAAATACAAACCTCATGTATCACATCGCCCAGTGCCACCCCCGGCGGGTCGCCTGCGACCTCCACCCGGGCTATTACACCACGCAGGTTGCCCGTAAGATGGAAGATGCTGAAGAGATCATCGCCGTTCAGCATCACCATGCCCATATCGTCAGCTGCATGGCGGAACACGGCATTACCGGTCAAGTCATCGGACTCTCCATGGACGGCACCGGATACGGATCGGATAGTCATGCGTGGGGAGGAGAATTCCTGGTTGCTCATGAGGCCGATTTTACACGAAGGGGACATCTCTCATATTATCTGCTGCCCGGAGGGGAGAAATCCATTCACGAACCGTGGCGCATCGCCGTAACCCTTCTGAAAGAAGCCTTTAAAGACGACTGGCCCTGTTACGCACGCAAGCTGCATATTGTCCCGGAAGAGCGGTATTATGACCTCATGGATACGATCATGGGCAATCGAATCAACAGCCCGCTCACATCCAGCCTGGGCAGGCTGTTTGACGGGGTTGCCGTCATTGTAGGCCTGAGGCACACTGTCTTTTTTGAAGGACAGGCCGCCATGGAACTGGAGGCTATAGCCAAAAAACAGACGACTTTATCGCTGCCCTTTGATATTACCGAGGAGGGAAAATCCCTTCTCCTGGATTTCTCTCCTGCGATTCGCAGGATTGTCGAATTGCTCCTTGCCGGAGAATCGAAGGAATCCCTTTCATGGACATTTCACCGGTGCCTGTGCGAGGCCTTTCGTGAAATGGCCGTTCGCATTCGCGAGGAGACGGGACTCAATCGGACGGTCCTGAGCGGCGGCTGTTTTCAAAACCGCATCCTCCTGGAAGGGTGTCTGCAGGAGCTGCGGGATGCCGGATTTGACGTCTTCACACATCGGCTGGTGCCCACCAACGACGGGGGAATCTCTCTGGGGCAGGCGGTCTGCGCCGGTGCACGGGTGAAAGCCGGCTTATCTTCCCCCGGCAGAGGGGTATAATACCATACATATCCTCATACACACTGTTTATGAACAGAAAGGTTGACCATATGAAAGATAACATAATCCTGCTGGGCCATGGTGACGGCGGCATGTTGAGCCATGAACTGGTTACGCAGAAATTTCTGCCCCTCTTCACGAACAGCTATCTGGACCGACTGGAAGATGGCGCCGTCTTCGATATCGGGACCGAGAAGCTGTGTTTCTCCACCGATTCCTACGTCATCAATCCCATCTTTTTTCCCGGCGGCGACATCGGGTCGCTGGCGGTACACGGTACGGTCAACGACCTGTCCATGTGCGGGGGGATACCGCTCTTTATGAGCACGGGATTTATCCTGGAAGAAGGCTTCCCCCTGGAGCACCTCGAACAGATTATCGCATCCATGGCACAGGCGGCCGCGCAGGCCGACGTGAAGATCGTTACGGGTGATACCAAAGTTGTTCCCCGAGGAGCGGCAGACGGTCTCTTTATCAACACGACCGGCATCGGCGTGATCCGATATGAGGGAACAATCTCCACCGACAGCATTGTCCCCGGTGATGCGGTTATCGTCAACGGAACGCTGGGGGATCACGGGGCCGCCATCCTGAGCAAACGGGAAGAACTCGGCCTGCATACGGAGCTTGTTTCCGATTCGGCCCCTCTCAACGGGCTTGTCCAGAACATTCTGAATGCAAGCTCCAACATTCACGCCATGCGTGACGCCACCCGCGGAGGGCTCGGCGCGATTCTGGCCGAAATCGCCGAACAGACACACTGCCACATCGGACTCGAAGAAAAAGCGATCCCCGTGAAGGATGCCGTCAGAGGGGTCTGTGAAATCCTGGGATTTGATCCCCTCTTTCTGGCGAATGAGGGGAAAATGGTCGTCTTCTGTTCACCGGAGGATGCCGAGAAGGTTCTGCACATCATGAAGGACCACCCCTACGGCACGGATGCCGCAATTATAGGTCAGGTCGAAAAGAAGGGCACCGGACGTCTGATCTTACACACGATGATAGGGGGCTCCAGGGTCATCGATCTGCCGGCAGGGGAACTGGTCCCCCGGATCTGTTGAGAAGATCCTGTTATACGATGGCCTTTCCCGTGCTGGACATGTTCAGTGTCTCGTGCCTGACTCCCTTGATCGACTTCAGGGTATCCGACAACCGTTGAACTTCACCGGAAGCGCCTCTCACGGCAATAATTTCACAGCAATTATCATGATCAAGATGTATATGCTGTGTCGAGATGATTATATCGAGAAAATCGTGTTGCACATCGTTGATCTTGTGCAGGATGGTCCGTTGATGGTGGTCATATACGATGGTGACAGCTCCGACAACTTCCTGATTTTCCTCCCATTCCTTTTTGACCAGCTCCTGACGGATCATGTCGCGAAACGCCTCGGAGCGATTCGTATAATGCCTTGCTTTGATCAGGTGATCAAATTTCTCCAGAAGTGTTTTATCGAGGGAAACACCGAACCTAACAATATCGGACATACGACTCACCTATGTTACTTTTTGCTTGATTCGTAGCACAATAACAGTCAAGTTTCAATCCTTTTAACAAATCAATTCGCTACGGCCTTTCATCGATCGCCATCAGAGTATTCGCCATTTGTCGAGTGATCGTATAGGAACAAGCCTTCAGGAATCCTTGCCCTCCCTATGGCAAACCCGTTTATCCTTGCATGAGAAGACTTTTTTGATATAATCCCAACCCGCTTAAGCGTGCACACGATCGCTCAATCCCCTTCGCCGAAGCTGCCTTGTCACAGACCGGAACGGGTAACACGTATATTGAACATCAGGGAATCTACACCATGGACAGCAGTAAGGATAGGACCAGAATCGCCTTTTTCATAGTCAGCATACTGGGCACCCTCTATGTACTCATAGAACTGGTGCTGAACCTGTCGAATGCGAGCTTGTGCGCCTCCGACGGATGCAGGATCGTCGCACAACATGCGCGGTACGGCGATATAACCTTCCTGATACCGGGGTTGCTCGTCTTTCTGATGCTGACCCTCCTGTCGAAACCGGGATCGATCCGATACGGTCACGGAGACAGGCTTATCAGTACGATCCTGTGTGCGGCAATAGCCTCCGAAGGATTCCTCGTCGGGTACCAGGTCTTCCGGGTGCACACACCCTGCTGGTTTTGCCTGGGGATTTTAGCCTTTTTCGTGGTGCTCGGAATCATATGGATCATAGCGGGGCGCTGGGAGATCATCACGGGCTTTGCCGGTTTTGCCGTAATCCTCGCCCTCTTCCATCTTACCCTTCCCGTAAGCAACGCCACCGGCGACAGTCTGGGCGACCATATCGGACAAAGCCGCCTTACCCTCTTTTACAGCAGCTCCTGCGAAAGCTGCGCGGAAATAGAAACCCTGTGCAGGGAATGTAATATCGTCATAAACAAGGTGGATGCGGATGAGCATTTCGACCTGCTGGAAGGTATGAACATCTACGAGATACCGGTATTATTCGTGAACGATGATGAAGAAAAAAGGGTCCTCATCGGCAAAAATAAGATCACGGCTTTTCTGTCCGGTAACGGAGATCCCGCAACCCCATAGGAGCTTTCCACCATCATGCATACAAACAACATATCCCGGAACATCCATGCATACCTGTCGGATCACAGTGAAAAAGTTCATGTGGAAGAAGTAAGAATCGGCCTGGGCTACGTCGGAGTGCTGCTGGAAGGAGACAGGATGGGCCTGTCCGCCCTGCTGCGAAACGAACTGCCCCCCGGCTGCTCAACCCTTGGCAAGGCGGGAACGCTGGCAGGTTCCGGCGCTTCGGAACTGCTGGACCTCCTCGTCTCGGGGATGAATCCCCTGGAAAAGACCCTGGGCATGGCCACGGCAAATGCGCTGCTGAATCCCGATTTCGGAGAAGAAGAACAGGATTCCATAGCGATGATGGGATTGTCCCCCACAGACCGGGTGGCCATGGTGGGATATTTTGGCCCCCTGGTAAATCGTATACAAAAGACCGGGGCGACGCTCCAGATTATAGAAAAAGATCCGCACCGCATAGACAGGATCCTCGACCGGAAGGATCGGGACGACATCCTTGCGGAGTGTACCGTGGCGATCATCACTGCCACCACGATCCTGAACGATACTATCGAAGAAATCCTCAATGCGCTTGGCAACCCGCGGCATGTAGCCATACTGGGTCCCTCCACACCCCTGTGTGAAGAGGCCTTTGCACGGACACCGGTCACCCATCTTGGCGGCTCAGCCATAGGGGATCACCGCAAGGTCATGCAGATTATATCGGAGGGAGGCGGCACGCCCGACATGCGTCCCTATCTCCGATTCATAGACAGGACTATCAACCGAAATGAAGACAGATAAGACATCCCCAGAAGCTACCATCCCCATCGTGTCCGTCGTGGGGAAATCGGGTTCAGGCAAGACCACCCTGATCGAGAAGATCATTCCGGAACTGACACGCGAGGGCTGGCGCGTCGCCACCATCAAGCACAGCCGCCGCGGATTCGACCTCGACCGTGAGGGAAAGGACAGCTGGCGACATCGGAAGGCGGGTGCCCGGATGACCGTCATGGTATCACCCGATCAGATCGCCCTTATCGAGAAGTCCGAAAAAGACCTTGACATCGCGGAACTGAGGGACCGGTACGTCCATGGAGTCGATATCGTTCTCTCCGAAGGCTTCAAGGGGAACGCATACCCGAAGATAGAGGTCTTCCGGTCTGTCCTGAAACGGGAGATGCTCTGTTCGAAAGAGGACAATCTGCTTGCCGTCGCCAGCGATGTACCGATGGAAATCGGTGTCCCCTGTCTCGATATCGATGACGTACGGGGGATCGCGCGTCTGATCATCGACCGGTTTCTGAGCAGACCGCGGGAGAGGGGAACCGATGCCTGACCTCGATTATCTCAGGATCATCAAGTGGGTACTGATTGTCCTGCTGGCCGGTTTCATCGGCCAGTTCGGCAAGAGTCTCGCCAAACACCTCATGGAGAAGGCCCGGCTCAAAAGAAAGGGTTCTCCCTCCGCAGACGGGGAAGCACCGTCAGTCACTGTCGACGGTACCATTGAAAATCTCTCCGAATCACAGGAACCGCTCTCTGCGGTCCTATCACCGGAAGAACAGGCCAAACGTGATAAAAAGCTGGCAAAGACCCTGGCCAAGCAGAAAAAGAAAGAGGCCAAGGTCCTCAAGAAGCAGGGCGACCGGTAATCCGGCATACCCCTCCTGTACGGAATATACAATCACGGAATGGGCCGCTCCCGTCAAATGACCACCGCAGATCCATCTTTTATGGAAGGGATCGCATCAGGCGGTTATGATGGACAAGGAGTCGGTGCTCCCCTCCCCTCGTGAAAATCTGCCTTCCGTCATGATGACATATTCCCCGTTCCGGATGAGTTTCTCCTCTTTCAGCGTGTTGATGATGCGATCGCTCCATCCGGCATGAGCCGTTTCCATCATGATGGGGCTGACCCCATAGGAAAAGAAGAGGAAGTCGCATACATCGGGTTGCGGATTGGAAGCCAGTATCCATCCTTCCGGTTTGAACCGGGCGATACGCCGCGCCGACGTCCCCGTCTCCGTGGGGATCAGAATAAACTTCACATCCAGCGCCATCGCCGTCTCGGAGGCGTTGAGCGATATCATATCGGGTACAGTGATTTTTCCCCTGCGCAGCTCCTCATGGAGAAGGTTCCGTATAAAGGCCGAAGAGCGGACGGTTCTCCTCCTGGTTTCCGTTACCGCGGCGATACGGGACATCATTGAAACGGTTTCGACGGGATACTTCCCGATCGCCGTCTCTTCGGAGAGCATGACGGCATCGGTCCCATCCAGGATGGCATTGGCCACATCGGTGGTCTCGGCCCGTGTAGGCCGTTTACTTTCCACCATCGATTCGAGCATCTGGGTCGCCGTAATGACGGGACGGCAGGCGATATTCGCCTTTCGAATCAGCTCTTTCTGCAGTGCCGGAACCTCTTCGATGGGTACCTCGACGCCGAGGTCTCCTCTCGCGATCATCAGGGCGTCCGCCGCCTTCAGAATTTCATCGATGTTGTCCACGGCGCCGGCCCTCTCGATCTTGGCCACCGCATATATCTCCCTGCCTTTCTTCCGCGCGAATTCCCGTGCACGTTCGATCGAATCCGCCGACTCGACAAAGGAGATGCCGAAGATGGATATCCCTTCATCGAGGGCCGCCCCCATCAGTTCGAGATCCCGTTCCGTCGGAGAATCCGCGAAGAGGCGCGCTCCCGGAAGATTCAACCCCTTTCCCGAAAGGAGGGGACCCTCCGAGACGACCCGGCAGATTACCTCCGTCCCCACGACCTCGACGACCTCGAGTTCGATAAAGCCATCGTTGAGATAGATGACACTCTTCGGGTGCACGCTTTCGGTCAGTCTGTCGTAGGTCACCGGTATTCTATTGTCCGCGGTATGGTCATGCTGCGTTGTGAGTGTTACGAAACTCCCCCGTTCGAGGACCATGGGTTCCCGTTCAAGGATGCCCACCCGTATCTTCGGTCCCGGGAGATCGACGAGGATCGGCACCATCCGGTTCACTCCCGCCGCTACTGAGCGGATGAGTCCTATATCTCTTCTGTGGTCTTCGAAGGTTCCGTGAGAAAAATTGAGGCGGGCGATACTCATCCCGCCCTTCACCATGGCCCTGAGAACGGTTTCGGAACGTGATGACGGACCTATGGTACAGATCAGTTTTGTCTTACAGCATGGTAGTGAAAAGTGCATAATCAGTTACTCCAGAATGATATGGCAGTCGATTTTTCAGTATTGTATCATACACCGACACGCGCCGCCACCGGCATGCACCTGCGCAGAAAACAGGTCAATTGCCGAGCAGAAGCAGGGGCAGGGCCGGGTTGACGGAACCAGCGGGGAGCGACAGGCGAATTATGGCATCCACGGGGGTAATACCGCCAGAAAGCTCAACTTTCACGAAGAGGTTGCCGTCTTCGGCAAGCCAGGCGTTATACCGCATCCCGCTGATGTTCGACTTAAGATCGGTAACGGTGTAGTCACCCACGCCATCGCCGTTCACGTCGATCATGTCGCCGGTGGAGAGTACCCTGACGGATTTGCCCAGGTTGGCAGCGCTTTTCGCGAAGAAGAGATGTTTCCCCCCGCCCCCGACCGTCCAAAGGTGCACGGCCTGGTTTCGGTTGTTGATCGCCAGACCGTTCACGGTGGCGGCAGTGGCCAGTGCTATACCGTCCACCGTCTGGCCCTCGCGCAGGCTGATCGTGCCGTTGTAGGCGATATACTCGTCCGTTGTATAGTCGCCGTCCGTGTCCCCAGAGAAGAGGTAGGTGCCGGCGTTGTTGATAGTGACCTTGTCAAAGGTGCCCCAGTTCTCCCCTCCCGTGCCGCCGGAGGCCGGGCTCCCTTCGCGGACCACTAGGGAGCCGTCTACATAGATAAATTCGTCGTTCAGGGAGGAACCTGTGTCCATGGTAAGGTCATGGATGTGGTGGAGGTCGTTGTCCGAGACCATATAATCGAAGCCGATTCCGGAAGGGGCATCGATGGTAAAGCCGCCGATCAAATCCCCCGACTTGATGACCGTCGTGATGACTGGCGTCGCCGTATCGGCGCTACGGTAGAGAACGCGGCCCTCGGACTGTCCACCCTCAGTGCTGGTCAGGCCGGCAACCCAGTAGGCCGTGCCGTCCGGGAGCATGGACGGGCGGCTGTTGAAAGACACAAACATGCCGGCTATCCCCGGGCTGGGATCAGTCTCCACCAGCAGGAGGCCGTCGTGGGTCCAGACGGCGTCATCGTAATTCACATCGTACGAAGGACTGTAGATGTAGCGTCCGTCGTCGCCGATCCCCATGTCCAACTCCGCGCCGCTCAGCAGCGCGTTATTGCTGTTGAACCACGTGAAGCCGTCGTCGTACCAGACAAACGCGTCCGAGCCGGTTGTTCGCTGCACGGACCCGATAAACCCCAACTGACCCTCCCCATTGGTGAATGCCAGATTGATGGCGCTGATCGGATAACCGTCGGCGCCCGGGCGAATATCCCCCACCTTGGCGATGACCTTCGCGGGAACGACCCCGCCCCACGCACAGACGGGAAGGAAGAGGATTATCAAAATAAAAAGGAACAGATGGCAACATCTCGACTCACTCATGGTATAATCCTCCTTTCGAGGCAGGGCTGCCTGCAGACATAGATTTACAGACCAGCAGTACCATAGTGCCATTTGTACGTACGTTCCGTGCTGATACCGTCACCGGACAGGACAACGGTACCGCCGTCAGTTTCCAGTATTGTACCACATACCGACACGCGCCGCTACCGGCATTGCCTCGGCAGTGCAAAAAATCTCTCTACTAAGGGTCCCTTTTCAAAGCTGTGGTTTATTTTTTTGTGAAACTCCATTGACAATTCCATGGGAATCATGAAATATTTTGTATGAAAGGAGTGTGATATGGACAGAGATGAAATCAGCGGATTTGTCGATACAATAGAGAAAGAACCCAGACTGGAGGAAAACAACTTCGACGATAGTGAAGAGGAAGATTTTTACGAAAGATACGATGATGAGCATTGGACTGATAAGCTCCGAAGGAAACCCCTTGTAATCGGTGGGGCAGTCGTCCTTTTTATCATCATTATTGTCATACTTTTTCTGCCGGAAAAGAGCAGTCTTTCAAAGGCCGACTTCAATACCCTTATTGAGCGGGTCGATAGGATTGAAGCGAGACTGACCGATGTGGAAAGAATCGAAGAGGGCAATGCCGCCAAGGTGAAGGGTGTCGCGACAGACATGGCTGCAGGCGTGGTGACGGCGCAGCAACTGGATGTGCTCGCAAAGAAGATGGAGGCGCTCGAACAAAAGATAGGCTCCATGGACGAAAGGGTTCAGGCCATCAAACCCGGTACAACCGGATCTATGACGGCGAAAAAGGCTCAATATCATGTGGTTAAGCGCGGCGAAAGTCTCTATAAAATAGCCAGGCAATACGGACTTACGGTTGCCGGGCTCTGCAAACTTAACAAGATCAACTCCCGTCAGTCAATCCACCCTGGGCAGAGACTGCTGGTTTCCACCACGAACGGTTGATGATAATGGATGGACAGGGGAAAGGCCTGCTTAATCGAAAGACAGGATGGTGGCGCATCTTCTTTGTCTGCCTCGTGGCGCTGCAAGTTCTCCTTCTGCACGGCCCGGAACATATTCCCTGGCTTACACCTCATGACTCGATTGCGGATGAAATTGAGTCGTCGACGGAAACGTCCACATCATCCGAACCGAATCTTATCTTTACCTGGGTCATCGCTCCGGGCGACACGTTGAGTTCTATATTCGCTCGGCTCCAGATCAACAAGAGCACCATATATGAGATCCTGTCAGCCGACGAATCATTGCTGGCCCTGGACGTGCTGCGAAACGGCCAAATTCTTACCTTCACTATCGACGGTCAAACACGCCGGCTCATGGAGATTGAACTGTTTATTCATCCCGGCCACCGGATTGTGTATCACCGCACCGGTGAGAGCGAATTTGATTACGAGGAGATCGTACTGCCGGGGGAATGGCGGGAAGAGGCTCTGTCCGGCGAGATCAACGGAAGTTTTTATACTACGGCCGTTCATGCCGGCATGACCGAGAGAGAAACAATCACCATCGCCGACCTGTTCAGGGAGCGGCTCAATTTTACCTGTGAAATCAGGGCCGGAGATGTTTTTCAGGCGGTGCGCAGTCGTCAGTTTGTTGACGGAGAGTTTACGGGCCATAGTCGTATCGAAGGGGTTCGTATCTTCTGCGGCAAATATATCCATAGCGCCTTTCTTTTTGATGACGGGAATTATTACGATAGTGAGGGAAACAGCCTGGCGTATGCCTTTCGGCGGTATCCCATGACGGGACGGCACCGGGTCTCCTCACAGTTCAACCCGGCCCGGCTTCATCCGAGTACTCATCGCATCGCACCACATAACGGCGTGGATTTTGCCATGCCCACGGGTACCCCGGTTCTCTCCACCGGCGACGGCGTGGTAACCCGTGTTCACAGTCACCCTTTCGCGGGAAAATATGTTGAAATTCAGCATGGAAGTCAGTACACCACGCGCTATCTGCATCTGAGCCGGATTCTGGTCAAGGTCGGACAAAGGATCAAACGTGGTGATCAGATCGCCTTGTCAGGAAACACCGGCCGCTCCATCGCACCGCATCTCCATTTTGAATTGCACGTGAACGGACGCCCGGTAAATCCTTTAACCGCAAAGATTCCGATGATGGCAGCCGTTCCCGATAAAAGACGCCCTGAGTTCAATCAGCGGGTTGGAAAGCTGGTGACACTGATGGAACAACCATCGAGTAACATCGCCCTGCATCAAGCGGACACCCCATCTTGAAAAACCTTCTCATGTTTCAAATACTCATATGAGGATTGTCATTATAGCGGTCCCGTTGGGACAAGTACTGACGACGTTCCTCATAGTACAGATGAAACTATCCATCGGAGAAATCAAGGGTTACCTGAATCGATTGTATACCTTCCCCGTAAAACAGGCTGGATAAGTGATTGAATTTCTCCGGAGAACCGATAGGAAAGATTAATCGGTCCCTTACAGAACCTCAACGCGGCAGGGCACAAAGCGGTGAATCGGTGTGCCAAGCCAATCGCGATTCGTATTTTTCGTCAGGCGGTTCACATTCACCCCGTATTCCTTACCATCATAGACGAGTCCGAATCCATGGGGGATCACCACATGACCCCTGCGGGCCATCTCCGTCACCTCCGCCTCGATTTCCACAGAACCGGCCTCCGTCGTGACCCGCACCGTCTGTCCGTCACTGATTCCCAGCGATTCTGCATCCTCTCCGTGGATCATGAGGGTGCAGTCTCGCTTGCCCTCATTCCAGGACGGATTGCGCATCAGGGTGTTTGCATTCATGCTGAAATGGCGTCCGGCCATGAGGACGAAGGGAAATGACGGGTCCGGTTTCAGGGCCCCTTCCTCGTGTTCCGCATCGAGACTTTCCAGTTCTGCCCGAAGTTCGGGAATCACCAGATTGATCCGTCCATTCTCGGTCCGTATTTCGTCAAGGTTCCGATCCGGATCGACCCGGCCGATCCAGATTCCCTCGGGATGGTCAAGAATCTTCTGGAATATCTCCTCGCCCATGTTCGCGCCGGCCATGAATCCCGCACGCGCGGCGTTCTTGCAGAAGGATTTCGGGGCCGTCTGCAGCATCCCCCACAAGGCCGCCAGGTGCACGGACCCTTTTGCCCTGCCCAGGGTCTTGCCCAGTATGAAGGGCATGGATCCGAGGGCCGCCGGTTCCTTGGCGGCAAACTCCATGAGAGCGAGACCGAAGGCGGCATGACCTTCTTCCGCCGCCTTGTATAGGCTTTCAGGGATGGGAGGGATAAGGCCCAGGCGGTCCGCGAGGCGCAGGTGAATCTCTCCCAGCTCCAGGGGCTCCCCGTCGGGCTCGATGATGGGCCGCCGCATCTGGAAGTAGATTTCCGGAAAGGTCATGGGAAAGAATGTGCCGTCCCAAGACTCGTATCCCGATCGGGAGGGGAGGACATAGTGGGACAGGGCCGCCGTCTCCGTCATGGCCAGCTCGGCTGTCACGAGGAGATCCAGACGCCTGAAGGCCTCTTCATAGGCCGTCGTATCCGCATAGGAACGCAGGGGATGTGCCCCAGAAACGAACACCGCCCGGACCCGTTCTGGATGGTCTGAGAGGATCTCCTCCGGCATGGCGTTCGGCGGGAAACAGCCCATGACGGCGTGAAGATTTGTGGCAACGGTCCGCCAGATCTTGGGGTCCCGCTCATCGGAGTGAACCCCCAGGGGCATCATTTGCCCGTGAAAGACGTTGCCCCCGCGGCCTCCGATCCGCCCGCAGATGGCCAGAAGGATGACGGCCAGGGACGACGAAAGGGCGCTGTGGCGGCTCATCAGAACCCCCAGGTCATAGCGCAGGCATGATCGACGCGTCGCAAACAGGCGGCAGACCTCCCTGACTTGGTCAAAATCGAGGCCGCACGTTCTGACGGCCTCCCGGCTGTCAAAACTCATGAACAGGCTCTCGATATTATCCAGGCCAGAGGTGTGCCGTTCGATGTAATCCCTGTTTTCCCACCCTTCCTGGAGGATGATGGCAATCATGGCCCGCATGAGGAGGGCATCCGTCCCCGGCCGTATCGGCAGATGAAGGTCGGCGATCCTTGCTGTCTCGGACCGGCGAGGATCGATGACGACGAGGACCTTCTCCGGGTCCTTGGCGATTCGTTGCAGCTGTCTCGGGGCCTGGGGGATCTGGTGGCTCTGCATCCCGTTCCAGCCGAAAACCAGGAGAAAATCCGTCTCCTCCGCATCTATCTCCACGACAAGCGGCTGACGGCCATACATCCGTCCGTTGACCCAGAAGAGGCCGGAAAATTCCTGGCACAAAACACTGTAGTGATAGCGCGATCCCAGACCCCGCATCAGACGGACGCCGAAGGCCGCCTCGAAGTGACATCCCTGGCCGCCGCCCCCCATGTAGGCAAAGGAACGGGGACCGTGACGGTCGACGATCTCCCGAAGTCTCGCAGCGATCTCGTCGATGGCCTGCTCCCATGAAATCCTCTCGAATTGATCACCAACCCGCTTCAGAGGGTACTTCAGACGATCGGCATTGTGCTGGTGGTTGGCGATATGCATCCCCTTCCGGCAGACGTACCCCCGGCTGCGGACGTTGCTTTTATCGCCCATCACCGTGACGATGCGGTTGTTTTCCACCTCGACTTCCAGGCCGCAGTTCTGCGGACAGAGAACACAGCCTGTTTTGTGTATGGTTCCCATCACTATCCCCCCTTATTGAGTACGGTAAATGCTTCCCTTAACCGCGGCCGGTCTGATCCCGAAGCTTGCGGATCAGATTCCGTAGTTCCCCCTGTTCGTTCTGCGATAATACTCCCAGGAACTTCTGGTTGGCTTCGGTAATCACCCGGACCGCCTCGCCTGCCAGGGCTCGTCCCTGTTCCGTCAGGTGGACCTTGATGGATCGGCGGTCGGCGGGATTACCACGGCGCTCGATGAGTTCGGCAGCCTCCAGGCGATCGATAATCCCCGTCATGGTCGCACTGTCAAGCTCTGTCCTCCTGCCCAGTTCTCTGGAACTGATTTCATCTTCATCATTCAGAAATCCCAGGATCAGTGCCTGGACGGGCGTGATGTTCAGTTCCGCAACTTTTTGGGCCAGAAAGCGTATCCCCAGCTGGTTGGCCTTGTTGAGCATGAAGAATATGCACGAGTCCGGCTTCACGAATTCCCCCTATAATGCTCGCCTGCAATTTACTTGCATACAAGCATAATGCAGAGAAACACTATGTGTCAAGAAAAAGGATCTTCGGAATTGCATCCTCAAATCCGGACCGGCTTACAGAAGTTTCATCGGCGAGAAAAACGGTTCACGGTTGAGGAGACCTCGAGGCATCTGCGACAAGACGATTCGATGATCTTTCAATGTGTGTCAATAGGACAGATCTTCAAGAATATGGTGCCAACAGAAAAAGGTACAGTCGGCTTCTATTCTTAAAGTATGATCATAATTGGCCAGCCCAGCATGTGCATACTGTCCGATTGTTCCGTTGCCGGACCTATTAATCGGGCAAACCAAGGGTTACCTGCATCGACTGTATGCCTTCCCCGTAAAACAGGCTGGCAAACCGATTGAATTTTTCCGGTGAACCGGTGGAAAAAAACGAACGGCCGCCTTTCCGGGAGAGTCCTTCCCTTATCTCCACGTGCCGGCTCAGGTAGTCCTTCAGCTTACGGGCAATGATCGGCCCCTGCGTAATGATTTCCACATGATCGGGGGTATGTCTCCGGAATGCATCATACAGTATCGGATAATGGGTACAGGCAAGGAGTATCGTGTCGATACTATCCTCTTGAGCGAAGAGACCGTTTAGATATTCGGAAACAACCACATCGGAATGGGTGTCGTCCTGCCCTCCAGCCTCTATTATCGGCACCAAGAAAGGACAGGCCTGATAGAATATCTTCACCGGGGTATTCAGGTGTTCAAGCTCTTCCGTATAAATCTTCGATTTGACGACCCCTTCCGTGGCAAGGATGCCCACAGTGCGGCACCCCCTGTCAGCGATCTCCTCGGCTGAAGGTCTGACCACGCCAAGGACCCTCCTGCCGGGATACGCGTCCGGTAGAAATTCCTGTTGTATCCTCCTCAGAGCCCCGGAAGATACGGTATTGCAGGCAACGACAACCAGCAGACACCCCTTCTTCAAGAGAAATTCAACGGCCTGTACGGTGCACCCGTAAACCACCTCCGGCGAACGCTCCCCATAGGGGACCCTTGCACTGTCACCGAGATACAGATACGTGTACTCCGGCAGTTCCCGGACAACACTCCTCAGTACCGTCAATCCACCGAAACCCGAATCAAAAAAACCGATCATATTCCCCTTCCCTTCAAGACGAGCTTGATATATCAGGTTCCGACTATCGAAAACAATAAAAATCACTTGCCATAACCCCCTTCATCCAATACCATGAAGACCATATACATAATCTTCCACTCAAGCCTGATCCGGACGCATCAAGGGTAATACCCTTTCCCGGAAGGTGGTCACCATCCGGAGAACACTTCTGGAGGCAGCTGAATTGATCGTCAAGGTAACGAGCAGCGCCATACTGGGAATAGAGTCCTATCCGGTCGATGTTGAGGTGGATATCTCCCGGGGCCTACCGCAGTTTTCCACGGTCGGTCTTCCCGATGCATCCGTACGAGAGAGCAAGGACAGAATAAAATCGGCCATAAAAAATTCGGGATACAGCTTTCCCGGAAACAGGGTGACTGTCAATCTCGCTCCGGCGGACATCAAGAAAGAGGGAACGGGCTTTGACCTTCCCATAGCCGTGGGTATCCTGTCGGCACAGGGGGTTATCGGGAAAGAACAGCCCTCCGGATACCTGTTCACGGGAGAATTGTCGCTGGATGGAAGCGTCAAAGGGATCCACGGCGCACTCCCCGCCGCAATCCAGGCAGCACAGATGGGATTGAGGGGCATCGTGCTCCCACGGGAAAATGCCGGGGAGGCCGCCATGATCGATACGATCGAGGTCATTGCTGTCGACTACCTGCACGACGTGGTTGAGTTTCTTAACGGCACGAAAGAAATCCCTGCCGTTGAGGTACATACCGCAGAACTCTTCTCCCGGAGCCTTCAGTACCCCTTCGATTTCAGCGAGGTCAACGGCCAGAATCAGGCCAAAAGGGCGATGGAGGTTGCGGCGAGTGGAAACCATAATATATTGATGATCGGCCCTCCTGGCTCAGGGAAAACCATGCTGGCTCAGCGTCTCCTGACGATCCTGCCCGATCTTTCATTCGAAGAGGCCATCGAAACCACCAAGGTTCACTCCGTAGCCGGACTGCTTCACAAGAAAGAACCTCTTCTTGCCGCGAGACCCTTTCGCGCTCCCCATCACTCCATATCCGATGCGGGCCTCGTGGGAGGAGGAAAGATTCCGAGTCCAGGAGAGATCAGCCTCGCCCATAACGGCGTGCTCTTTCTGGACGAATTGCCAGAATTCAAGAGAAATGTCCTCGAAGTACTGCGGCAGCCCCTGGAGAGCGGTCACATAACCGTCACCCGATCTTCCGGTTCGGCAACCTACCCGGCCCGATTCATGCTTGTAGCCGCCATGAATCCTTGTCCCTGCGGCTACTTCACCGACAGCAAGAGGCAGTGCCGGTGCACGCCCCATCAGATACGGCAGTACCGTGCCAAGATATCCGGCCCCCTCCTCGACAGGATAGATATCCACATCGAGGTGCCGTCCATACGATACAAAGAACTGACAATGAGGTCCGAAGGGGAATCGTCCGAGGTCATAAAGGAACGGGTAAAACAGGCGAAAGATATCCAGAAAAACAGGCTCAAAGGGGGGACACTGTACAATGCGAGAATGTCCAATCGGCAGATCAGAGAGTATTGCGCCCTTGACGGAGACTCGAAGAGGCTTATCGAAATGGCGGTTGACAGGCTCGGCCTGAGCGCACGGGCCTACACCAAGATACTGAAGGTGGCCAGAACCATCGCGGACCTTGGAGGCGAGGAACGGATCCATCAGACTCACCTATCCGAGGCCATCCAGTACAGGACACTTGACAGAGACGTAATTTAGATACACATCATATCTTTTCCCCTTGACAGCTTTATACATTTGCGTATATTCGATCAATATATAAGCTGACAGGACAGAGCACAACTGCTGTTGTCCCGGCGCGATAAAACTACAGCCTCCCACACTCATTTGATGCCACCTTTCAGCGAAAAGAATATTAGGGGACCGCACTCATTCTTGAAAGGAAAACCGAGATGGAAATCACAGTTACAAAAGCCGATCCGGTACACATGAAACCAAAACCAGAAGACGAGTCAAAACTCGGATTCGGAAAGATATTTACCGACCATTTCTTCACTGTGGAATATGATAGCGGCACGGGGTGGCACGATGCCTCCATCGAGCCCATCCACCCTCTGACTCTCGATCCGGCTGCCATGTGTCTTCATTACGGTCAGGAAATATTTGAAGGGATGAAAGCCTACCGAGGAAAAGACGACTCCATCTATCTGTTCAGACCGGAAGAGAACATAAAACGGATGAACCGATCCGCGGAAAGACTGTGCATGCCCACGATAGACAGCGACCTCTTTATGGAAGGCTTGAAGAAGCTGGTTCTCCTGGAAAAGGATTGGATTCCGCATGGTGAAGGCACATCCCTCTATATCAGACCAACAATGATAGCAACAGAAGCAGCACTCGGTGTACATGCGGCGAACAGGTATCTGTTCTTCATCATCCTGTGTCCCGTCGGCGCATATTATCCCCAAGGATTCAGCCCGACAAAGATATTCGTGAGCGAGCAATACGTCAGGGCAGCCCAGGGAGGTGTGGGATACTGCAAGGCGGGAGGCAATTACGCCGCCGGTCTCTATGCAAGCCGGGAGGCTGAGGAAGTGGGCTGCGCCCAGGTGCTCTGGCTTGACGCGCGCGAACGGAAATATGTTGAAGAGGTGGGAACGAGCAACATCTTCTTTGTCATCGGCGATGACCTGATAACACCACCTCTCGCCGGGAGCATCCTGCCGGGTGTCACGCGAGAATCAGTGATCCGCATGGCAAGGTCATGGGGAGTTAATGTCCTGGAGAAACACCTGTCGATGGACGAGATCATGAGTTCCATTGCAGACGGAACCCTCAAAGAGGCCTTCGCATCGGGAACAGCCGCCATCGTATCGCCGGTGGGAACGATCTACTATCGTGGAGAAGATCATGCAATCAATAACGGCACGACAGGTCCGTTGACTGAACGACTGTACAATGAAATCCTCCAGATCCAATATGGCGAAAAGGACGATCCATTCGGATGGAGGCTAAAGATAGCGTAATCGTTTATCTTCTCAGAGAGATCCACAGTCCACACTCAGTTCTTCACAGAATTGTGGACAGGGCTGTTGATAAACCTGTTGACAGCAAATGAGAACACCCTGTTGCCGATACCTTAGACCGCATTGCCCATAATTTAGGCATCGGTGAATAGTAAGCAATAACAAGCAGTTATAATTATACCCCTGTTATCAAATGCTTATCGTACAGATTACAACCAATCTCATTTTCAGATTGTATCACAGGATAAGAATCGGTCTGATCCTGTCCGTGATTCCGCTTCTGATCCTTTCGGGAACCGCATCCGCTTCCCAGGCCCTTTCCCTCGATGAACTGGCCGAGAGAATACAGACGGTGTATGACAACACGGCTGACTTCAAGGCCCATTTCATACAGGAAGCAACGATCAAGTCCGTGGAAAGAACAACGAAAGAGGAAGGAACGGTCTATCTGAAAAAACCCGAACGGATGCTGTGGGACTATACAAGGCCTTCCATGAAGAAGCTGATCATCAACCCCAACAAGGCGTGGCTCTATATGCCGGATGACAAGATGGTGTACGTTCAGGATGCCAAAAAGATTCTTTCGTCAAAGATGACGATACGTTTTCTCACGGGCATCGGGAAACTGAAAGATGATTTTGCAATAGCCTTGCCCGACAGCGGTCCCACGGATGCGACAGGCAATCATGTCATATCCCTGACACCGCACGGCTACGAAGCCGGTATCAAGACCCTCCTGATTACGGTGGATAAGGATACGTTTCACATTGTCGAATGTGTCTTTACCGATATGTACGACAATACCACCCGTCTCATCTTCAGCGATATCAGTTTCAACAACAATCCACCGGATGACCTATTCGACTTCACTCCCCCGCAAGGCGTGGAAGTCTATACCGTCGATGGACAGTAAGCCAGTACAAACCGTAATCTCTGCCACCTGCTTCACTCCCATCGGAAAGGGGCTTCCGCGTCAAAATCCGGTGTGAGCTGGCTGTCGCTCACATCCTGGCCGAAGATGTTCTCGAATCCCATATCAAGGGCCGCATTGACAACGGTCTCATATTCCGCTTCCGTTATCCTCCTTCCGAGGAGGGGATGATCGGCGATGGCCGGGATTGGTGTGTACTGAGACATGAGGCTGAGGGGAACCGATGTCGATATATTTCCTTTGATCATTTCGAGGACTTCAAGGCTGTTTTCTACCCTTCCGGGAAGAATCAAGTGTCTGATCAGCACTCCTCTCTTTGCGATCCCATGATCGATCTCCAGACAATCCCCCACCTGCCCTACCATCTCCCGTATCGAGGAGACTGCATGGGAACAGTAATCGTCAACTCCCGAAAACTCGAGGGCATCCCTGTCATTGCCATACTTGAAATCGGGCAGATATATATCGACAATCCCGTCAAGGAGACGGATGATCTCTTCGTTTTCGTACCCCCCACAGTTGTAAACGACGGGAATGGAAAGTCCGTTTCCGGAGGCATGCAGGAGGGCTTCGACAAACCCCGGCAGATGGGGTGTCGGCGTAACCGCATCGATATTATGGCACCCCCTGCCCTGTAAGTCCTTCATGATAGACGACAGGTCCACCGTATCGACTGCCCTGCCTGTGGCTCTATGGCTTATCTGATAGTTCTGACAAAAGATGCATTGCATGTTGCAGGACGAGAAGAAGACGGTACCGGCACCGCCCGTTCCCGAAAGGACCGGTTCTTCACCGTAATGCGGCAGGGCGCTGTCAATCATTACCTTGTCTGCAAGATTGCAGAATCCTCTCTCACCGGACGTTCTGTCGACGCGGCACTTTCTCGGACACAGGACACAGCTTTTCATGATATCGACAAGTACACGCGCCCTCTCTCTCAGTGTCCCTTCCCTATCAAGACCCTTATATCCGGGATTCATGTTCGACACCCTATATCTTCTTTACAACGTCTCGCACCCTTCCGCTTGCGAAGAGTTCCAGAAACTGTTCTCCAAGATGTTTCGAAATCGCTACCGCCTGACGCCAGCTTCGCATCCTTGCCATAGGATTATCGGCGTACCGTCTGAAATCGCCCCGATCAGGCACCCTGTTATAGGGGAGTTTTCGGACGAGGTCATCGGATGGGTACACCAACAGGAGATCATCAAGATACTCCTCGGGAAGCCGCCGGGAATATAGCCTCTTATCCATCCATGTGGGTATGATACGCTCCTGGTGGTTGAAGATGAGGGTAATTGCGCCCTGCCCACCGGCATATTTCTGATTGAGATGATAATCTGCAAGACCTCCGTCCCGGTATGTGCCATTCGGAGCGCCATAGATATCTCTGACGCCGGCAGCGGCAAAGGGAACCGCTATGGAAGCCAGAAGGGCGTGTTTGAAATTCACCTTATTCAAGGCGATCACCTGCCCCCTGAAATCGAGGTTCAGGCAAAACGGCGGAGGAATCGGACTGTTGTGAAATACAACCCTCTGGAAGAACGTGTGAATCAGGCGGCGATTCAGGGCGTTGAAGAAAAATCCCATCCCGAAGGCAAACCTCTGCAGCCACCGCACATCGGAAGAGGCAGGACCTTTAGCGCGAACCGTCATGATGGCCAACCGGTATTTTTTACTGGTCAGCGCAAAGGGAATGGCATCATCATCGATGTAATAATTTATCAGATCATGAATGGATTGAAGAACCTGAGCGGGTTTATTTTTTTTCGTAACATGCAGTGAGGTATAGGCTTCGATAAGTCTGAGGTAGCTCTTTTCCGGTTCGGGCTGTGCCCATGCGGCAAACCGCATAGCACCTGCCGATGAACCGGCCAGCACCACCGGGAGTTTATTCCCCAATACCCCGTTTTCCAGAAGGGTCAGATCGAAACCGCTGGCTACAAGCCACCTCGGGCCTGAAGCAGCACCGACGTACGTGGTAACCCTGTCGAAATCGAACCCGCCATCCTGTATGATATTGTACACATTCTTTCCGGCGCTGACACATATTTCATCCATAACTATTCGCAGCTCTTCTCCCCATAACGCCTTTATTCTGAACAATACAGACACGTTCAGTAATCTTGACACGGCATCTCATATACTATAGATTAACACTTCTCAATGAGAAAATCTCAATAATATGAAGGCGGGACGATGGATATCAAGACAGAGGTTACAGAGATAGGGTATCAAGCCAGAAAAGCCGCCGCCATTCTCGCGAATATTTCCTCCACGGTAAAAAACGGTGCCCTCCTGAAGATGGCGGAAGCGCTCGTACAAGAGACGGATCATATCATAACCGAAAACGCCAAGGACCTTGCATACGCGAAAGATAAGGGTCTGCCCGACGCCATGATCGACAGACTCACACTAACCGAAACGACAATACGGGGTATGGCCGATGGTCTTGCGGAAATTGCCGCACTCCCTGATCCCGTCGGCGAAGTTACGGGGATGAGAAGGAGGCCGAACGGCCTGCTCGTGGGGAAGAGAAGAATTCCACTCGGCGTCATAGGAATCATCTACGAATCCCGCCCCAACGTGACGGCGGACGCCGCGGCCCTGTGTCTGAAATCAGGAAACGCCGTGATACTGCGGGGAGGATCGGAGGCGATACATTCCAACCTCGCCATTGCCCGCATACTGCAGGGCGTTCTGGAAGAAACCACGATCCCGGAGGCCGCCATACAGATAATCTCCACCACCGACCGGGAGGCGATCAGTGAGATGCTGAAGCTTGAGGAGTACATAGACCTGATCATCCCCAGAGGAGGTGAGGGGCTTATCCGGTCCGTTGTCAGCATGTCGAGGATACCGGTCCTCAAACACTACAAGGGTGTGTGCCACGTATTTGTCGACGAGAGCGCCGACATCCCAATGGCCGTGACCATAGCACTCAATGCCAAGGCCCAGAGGCCGGGAGTTTGCAACGCTATGGAAACCCTGCTGGTACATAAAAACATCGCGGAACGATTTCTTCCGGTTGTGGCGGAACGGTTTCTCAAGGCCGGCGTTGTCATGAAGGGATGCGACAGAACAAGGACCATCCTTCCCGACACCGAAGAGGCGACCGAGGCAGACTGGTATGAGGAATACCTCGATCTCATCCTCGCAATACGGGTGGTAGACACCATTGACGACGCCATAGCACATATAGAAAAATACGGCTCTCTCCATACGGAGGCGATTATAACGAACGACTACAACAACTCACAACGTTTTCTGAGCGAGGTCAATTCATCGACGGTTCTGGTAAACGCCTCCACACGATTCAGCGACGGATTCGAACTGGGCATGGGAGCGGAAATGGGTATCAGCACCACAAAACTCCACGCCTTCGGCCCCATGGGGCTTGAAGAATTGACAACAACCAAGTTTATTATCTATGGCAACGGACAGATAAGGACATGAAGTGGGGACTATTCGGAGGAACCTTTGATCCCGTACACTTCGGACACCTGAGGTGCGCGGAAGAGATCCTTGAACTGTTCGAACTTGACAAGGTTCTGTTCATCCCCGCCCGCATACAGCCTCTCAAGACAGACAAAACGCTCTTCTCGTTTTACCATAGAGAACAGATGCTCAAGCTCGCCATAGAGGGAAATTCCCTATTCTCTATTTCAGATATAGAAAACAGAAGAAGCGGCAAATCCTACTCCATTGAAACCGTCAGATATTTCATCGACAACTCACCACAGGGCACAGACCTCTATTTTATACTAGGACAGGACGCCTTCGATGAGATCACCATGTGGAAAGACTGGAAAGAACTGATCCGATTGTGTAATTTCGTTGTCATGACCAGACCGGGACACGAGATCAAGAGCCCCGACAGTATATTCCCTGCTGACGTCGCTTCCCTCTTTCACTATGACGGCACTGCGGATTGCTTCAGGGAATCCGGTGGACACTCTATCTTCTTCAGAAATCTGACACTTCTGGATATCTCCTCCACAGACATACGAAACCGCCTCAAAACCAGCCGTTCCATCCGGTATCTCATTCCCGATCCGGTACGCACCTACATCCTCACAGACAGAACGGCAAAGAAAACAAAAAGATAAATGAAATAGGCTGCTTTTTAAAAGAAAGGTATCAGCACAATAGCCAACTCAATGGCTCCGAGAACAGGAAAAACTCGATCCGGCGATCATGAATCCTGGGAGAAATCCGGAGACGATCAGGCATAGAGACGGAAAGCAGAGGTGAGATCATGAAGATCTATAAAAAAATAACTCTTGCTTTTATAACAACCTCATTGATCGCAATTGCGCTAATCAGCATCACTTCATATCAAATCACCAAAGCATCTCTCGCCACACAAGCCATTAAACATCTCGAATCCATTGCCTCTTCTCAGCATAAACAGCTGGAAATGCTCTTTGATCATAATCTTGAAAAACTGAATCTGATCTCCAGCAGGACCCAGTTACGCCTCAGTCTGAAAGACTATATCGGAGACCCTCAAACCCGACATCAGGACAGAATGAACCGGATACTCAGAGATGCGAAATCGTCGATCATGGATTTTAAAGATATCTCCGTTCTCACCTTGGACGGAAAGGTTGCCGCGTCAACGGATCTATCAACAATCGGTGCGATCCATACCGATGAGGAATATTTTATCAGGGGCAGGGACGGAAGCGTCAGCGACATCTTTTACCTTGATGATGATAACAACCTGATGATCCATCTTGCCGAGCCTCTTATTCTGCAAAACGAAATTTTGGGAGTGATCACCGTAACGACAACCGCACAGAACATCACTTCCATGGTCACCGATTATTCCGAACTGGGCAAGACCGGATACACACTCTTTGTAAAAAAGATACACCATGGAGAGCAATTCATCAGGTCACCGGACAGATCCAACGACACCTCGACACAGTATACACTGATAGATTTCGATCAGTTGGGTCAGGTCTCGAAGAAGGCTTTGACAGAAGAGACTTCCTCAAGTGGTGTTCTTATTGATTCACGAGGAGAATCCGTACTTGCTGTCACTCAATACTGCAAAAAATGCGACATTGGGCTGAGCGTACGGATCAACAGTGACGAGGCATTTGCCCCAATCAATAGACTGCGTGATATTACGATTCTGGTCATCCTCTTTTCCCTCCTCACGATTGTGATCGTGTCCATCCCCATTGCGAAATCGATCACGGCACCCATTGTCTCCCTTACGAATGTTGCCGGCAGAATCAGCAAGGGTGACCTTACCCTGAAGGCAGAAGCTGTATCGAAAGACGAAACAGGAAGATTGGCCCTGTCCTTCAACAGAATGGTGGAACATCTCAACAGAGAAATTACCGATCGCAAGCAGGCGGAGGAGATGCTCCGGGCAAGCGAACAGTGGTATCGTCTGATTTACAACAATGCCCCTCTGGGAATTATGCATTTTGATTCAAATGGAATCATCAGGGATATCAATGACAAATATGCCCAGCTCATGGGCGCCCCCAGGGAAAAAATTATCGGGTTCAACTTACTTGAAAGATTGCATGACCAAGCTGTCCTTAAGGCGGTCAAGGACACCCTCGCCGGCCAACCCGGATATTACGAAGGAGAATATACCTCCATAACGGGTCAAAAGAAAAGTTTCCTCAGGGCTATCTTTCAAACCTTAACCGGCGATGACGGGATGTTTATCGGGGCTGTCGCGATCCTTGAAGACATTTCCGAGCGTAAGCGTGCGGAAGATGAAATCCGTAAGCTGAACGCCGAACTGGAACAGCGTGTGGCGGATCGTACGGCCAGACTAAAGGAAAAGACAGCAGAACTTGAAAAGGCAAACCTCCATCTCCACGAACTCGACCACCTGAAATCCATGTTCATCGCATCCATGTCCCACGAGCTTCGCACCCCCCTCAACTCCATCATCGGATTTACCGGAATTATCCTGCAGGGCCTGACTGGGGAGATCAACTCCGAACAACAAGACCAACTCGAGAGGGTATACGCTTCGGCAAAACACCTCCTTGCTCTCATTAATGATGTGATCGATATATCGAAAATTGAAGCGGGGAACGTTGCCGTTCATGCGGAAACGTTCGACCTGGACGGAGCAATTCATGAGGCAACCTCGAGCCTCATTCCTGCAATAAACGATAAAGGGCTTGATCTTGAAATCAGCTCGCCTCAGGGTATTCAACTCCGGACAGACCGAAAAAGATTCCTCCAGTGCATACTCAACTTTTTGAGTAATGCCGTCAAATTTACCAAAAAGGGAAAGATAGGAATTACCGCCCGCGAAATTGACGGAATGGTGGAGGTCGCGGTGCAGGACACGGGAATCGGCATGAAGCAAGAGGATATGCCGCGACTCTTCGAATCATTTGTCAGGCTGGATTCGGATTTGAAGATCGGAACCCCCGGCACCGGATTGGGGCTGTATTTGACCAGGAAGATCGCAACGGAACAACTCAAGGGATCGGTCTCCGTTGAAAGTACATACGGAGAGGGGAGTACATTCATACTGAGAATACCGAAGGGGATATGAAAGGAGATCTGCAAATATGAAAAGGGTACTTGTGATTGAAGACAATGCCGACAACATGAAACTCATTACATTTATCCTGGAAAAAAACGGCTACTGCACTATCAGGGCCGAAAACGGCAAAAGGGGGATTGATCTTGCGCTGGGAGAAAAGCCCGATTTTATCCTCCTTGACATCCAACTCCCTGATATGGATGGTCTGGAAGTACTCAAGACTATCCGCACGGCAGAAACAATTAACGAAACTCCTGTCATTGCCATTACGTCCTACGCTATGAGCGGGGACAGAGAGCGACTGATTGAGGCGGGGTGCAACGGGTATCTGGAAAAGCCCATTGATCCTACCATAGTCATTAATCAGATACGGAAAATGACGGGAGAAGGATTATGACACATATTCTAATCGCCGATGACAGTGAAGATTCAAGGCTGATACTCAAAAAGACCCTTGAGTCCAATGGACATAGAGTCGAAGAAGCAATCAACGGGGAAGAAGCCCTGAGGATGGCGAAGAAGTCCCCGCCCGGTATGATTATCTCGGACATATTCATGCCGGTCATGGATGGCTTTACCCTATGCCGTGAATGGAGGGACGATGACCGGTTGAAAAGTATCCCCTTTATCTTTTACACGGCTACATACAGTGACCCCCAAGACGAAAAACTGGCCTTCCAATTTGGGGCGGACCGATTCATCCGAAAGCCTGCCGAACCGAAAGAGTTTATAGCGATCATACAAGACGTTATCAGAGATATGGAGAAAGGCAGGGCACCGTCCGATAAACCCACGGTGGAAGAGGAAAAAGACGCCTTCAAACTATACAGCGAGCGCCTCGTTAACAAGTTGGAAAAGAAGATGCTGGATCTGGAAAAAGAAATTGCCAGGCGCAAAGAGACGGAGGAGAGCCTGCGCATGAGCGAAAAAAGATTCAGAGAGATAGCCGATCTGTTACCACAGATAGTCTTTGAAACGGACGAAGAGGGAAACTTCACATTTGTCAATCACAATGCCTTTGATGCCTTCGGCTACACCTGCGAGGATCTTGATAAAGGGCTTCATCCCCTTCAGATGGTTGTTCCTGATGACCGCGACAGAGGTGGAAAAGATATTCGGACGGTATTGAACGGAGACCGGGTAGAGGGCATCGAATATACCGCCCTCAGAAAAGACGGTAGATCTTTCCCCATTCTTATATATGCCAGTCCTATTATCCAAGACAACGGCGTCAGGGGAATGAGAGGTATTCTGGTAGACATCACCGACCGTAAGGAGACCGAAAAAAAGATGAGACGCTCCCTGCGCGAGAAAGAGATTCTCCTTGCCGAGATCCACCACCGAGTCAAAAACAATATGCAGATAATATCGAGCCTCCTGTCCCTCCAATCGAGAGATATCTATGATGAGAGGGCACTCTCGCTGATCAGGAATTGCGAGGATCGGATCAGGTCGTTGGCCCTTGTCCATGAAAAACTGTATCTTTCGGAAGACTTGTCTATGGTCGACTTCAATAACTACATGCAAGATCTGGCAATTCGTCTCTTTCAGACCTACGGGGTGGATACAAGGGTCATACAATTTTCATCACAGATACAAGATGTCTATTTTAATATCGAGACGGCAATCCCCCTGGGGCTCATCAGCAGTGAACTTATCTCAAACTCCTTGAAACATGCCTTTCCCGAAGGCAGAGAGGGAACCATTTCCGCAGGACTTTATTTTGACAAAGAAACGGAACGATACACGCTGACCATCACAGATGACGGTATCGGATTTCCCGAGGAGATCGATTACCACAATCCCTCGACCTTCGGGCTGCAACTGGTGGATATGCTCACCAAACAGCTCGGCGGCACGATAGAGCTCGACAGGAGTACCGGTACATCATTCACCATGATCTTGCGTGAACAACAATACAAAAGGAGGATATAGGAGATAAGGGATTGACAGTGGGCAATGAGAGAGTGTAGTGATGGCAGGCATAATGATCTCTTCACTCACGGATATACTGTCCTAAAGGATCGCAGTTCCGACAGAACACCGGTCTGCGGAGGTCCTACTGACCGAAATGACATCAGTGTACAGAACCGATGAATGAAAAAGCAAAAATACTGATTGTTGTAGATGAGTGTGATACAGCTTCGGACATGAGGTACAAGTTGGAATCCCTGGGGTACAATGTGCCGGCCATTGCCTCTTCGGGAAAGGATGCAATCAGAAAGGCGCAGGAGCTGGCCCCTGACTTGATCCTCATGGATACTGTCCTCTCCGGAGAGATGGACGGCGTGGAAGCGGCCAATCGGATCCGTAGCCGCTTCGACATCCCCGTTGTGTACGTCACCGCTCACGTAAGCGACACCAAACTTGAAGAAATCTCACGTTCGAAGCCCTTCGGCTGCTTATTCAAGCCCTTCGAAGACATGGAGTTGCAGGCCGTCGTAAAGATGGCCCTCTGCAGATATGCCATGGGGAAAAGTCTGCGGGAGAGTGAAGCCAAACTGCACAGAGAAATGGCCTTCAGCAACACTCTCATCCAGGCTTCACCCATCTTTTTTGTTGCCATCGACGGTGACGGAAAGACAATCATGATGAACGATTCTATGCTCAGTTCCCTGGGGTACACAGCGGATGATGTGGCGGGCAAGGACTACATACGTTCATTTGTGCCGGAGACGGACCGGGAAAGAATGTCCGGTGTGTTACAACAACTGATAACATGTCATGAACCGACCGTAAATGAGAACCGTCTGCTTACCAAAGACGGTCGTGTGCTGCTTGTCGAATGGCGCGGGAGGTCGATCTTCAACGAACAGGGCATCTTCGAATATCTTTTCGGAATAGGAGTTGATATCACCGAACGCAGGTTGATGGAAGAAAAGCTGAAAGAAAGCCAGAAAATGTTCCGCCTGATTACGGAAAACATGAAGGATCTGGTTTTAATGGTAGACATGAACGGGTCCATACAGTATTCGGCTCCCTCCCTTAAAGACATTCTCGGTTATGAACCGAAAGAATGGCTCGGCAGATCCTCTTTCGAGATAATACATCCGGAAGACATAGAAAGGGTGCAGGCAATATTCGTCAATGCCGTCACCACCGCAACTTCTGCTAAAGGAAAATACAGAGTAAAACATGCGGATGGACACTATGTATGGGTGGAAGCCCTGGGAGATTTTATGTTTGATGACGATGGCCAGGCCGTTGGAGTCATATTAAACATTCGTGACATCACCGAGCACAAGCAAGCCGAAGAAAAACTGCAGGAAAGCGAAGAAAGATATCGAACCATCATCGAAAGCATGGAAGACGGCTACTATGAGGTTGATCTTGACGGAACCTTTACGTTTTTCAATGAGACTATGCGCAGCATCTTAGGATTTTCAACCGTTGAACTCATGGACTTGAACTATCGAGACTATACCTCTCCCAGCACCGCTGCAAAGATATTCCGGACATTCAACGAAACCTATCGGACGGGGAGGGCCGATGAGGTGAAAGATTACGAAATAGTCAGAAAAGACGGGAGTAGAAAAACGCTTGAAATCAATGTCTCCCTGATGAAGGATAAAAGAGGAGATCCGGCCGGTTTCCGAGGCATTGCCCGTGATGTCACAAACCGCAAGGAGATGGAGAGAGAACTTGAACGGCGTTTCCAGTATCTTGAAGGAGTGCTGGAGGCAGCTCCTTCCGCCATCATCGCCCTGGATCGTTTTCACCATGTTCTTAGATGGAATCCCGGAGCAGAAAATTTGTTCGGATATTCTCAGAAAGAGGTGATCGGCAGAGAACTCGACGGTCTGGTGGCTTACGGCAGTGCCGAGACCATGCACGAAGCCAGGAGAGCCACTATGTCGATCCTGAGCGGAAAGCCTCTGCCTCCGTGGGAAACGGTTCGCTTTCGGAAGGACGGTTCTCCCGTACACGTTACCGCGGGAGGGTCTGTAATTCTGGTCGACGGCAGGATGATTGGTGGCGTCGCTATCTATAATGACATCTCAGAACGTAAGCGTGCCGAGGAGGAGATACGATCTCACCAGGAGCACCTGGCCCTGATCAACCAGATACTCCGCCACGATATAACGAATGATCTGGTAGTCATTCAAAGCGCGATCAATCTCTATCAGAGATCACCCGAAGAAGAATTCCTGGAAGAGATATCCTCCCATGCAGATAAAAGCATAAAGCTGATACAAAGAATGGCGGGGCTTGAAACCTTTATATCGGCTCACAGGGAATTGAAGATCATCGATCTGAACGATGTCATAGATGAAATCATCAAGAATTACGATTTTATAGACTTCGAGATTCAGGGGAAAGCCCGTGTCATGGCCGACGATTCAGTAAGTTCCGTGGTCGACAATATCGTACGAAATGCCGTCATACATGGAAAGGCGGACCGTATCGCCATAGACATCAGCGAAGAGAAAGATATGTGCGATGTGCGGATTGCAGACAACGGTATCGGCATCCCCGACGATCTAAAAAATACGATCTTTGAAGAGGGATTTATACACGGAGACACGGGTCATACCGGTATCGGCCTCCATGTTGTGCAGAAAGCCATGCAGAGATACGGGGGATATGCCTGGGCGGAAGACAATAAACCGCAAGGCGCCGCCTTTGTGCTGAGATTCAGGAGGGTAAAATAGGGCAGAGTCATTACACCCCGCAGGAAAAACCCTGCGGAGGTGAGCCTCTTATCGATAGATGATGTTACCGCAAAAGATCTCTGCTACCGCTGTCCGCTATGCTCTGAAGGCATCTTTGCCCCCGGTCAGCATCAATGTCAGCGGCATAGCTTTCTTGCCGAGTCGTACCATTCTTTCGGCCGTCTCCCTGATATCCCACTGTGCGTGCATATCTTCGCGAAGGCGGGAGATATGGTACAACTCTCTGGCATTCACCGTCACCGCCACCCGCTTCCTGTGAGAATTGGTAAGGATATAGGGCGCCGCCTGGGGCGATACCTTTCTGATGCGGTCATACACATCTTCCGTCACCGATATAACCTCCATGAAAGGTCTCTCCATCCCGATCTCACGGATTGAAGCCGGTACAGTCACGCCGAGCGACGGGTCATAGCCCTGACAGGTGATAGTGGCCATCCGGTGCCGTTTCAGCTGGGCAAAGCAGGAGGCGCTGACCGTGACCTCGAATGAAAAGACTGCATGTTCAAATTCTCTGAGCGGCAGATCATATGGCTTCATGTGGCGGCATGCGGTTCGGATGATCCCCTCCTTTTCTTTCCGGCTCATCGTACGGGCGACAGCCAGACACCCTGCCAGGGAACGATCGGATGATGCGTGCAGTATGGCCGCGACGATCCTCTCGTCACCGTCCGGTGTGGCATGCACAAGGGTCACATTCCCCTCTTTCGCGACAGCCGGACTCTCTGTGCAGTCATCCCTCTTCTCAACCAAGCGATCAACTTCCTCCCTCAGTTCCGCCCGTGCGGTCAGATCAAAGGGTGTCGCCTCGGTATACCTGATCAACGAAGGTGCGACATCTCCGGTCACGCCATAGAGTTTCTTACCGTATTCGTTCACCTCGTTCAGGACATGCGCCGCGCACCGCCTGAGCATCAGCTCAAGGTTCCTCGCGTTCAGGGTCATGCCCAGTTGGGCGTGCGTCGCCATAGAGACGATGTACCGTGCATCCTCCTTCGCCCACCCATCCACCGTGGAGCGCCCTCCCGGTTCGGACAGCATATCCCTGTGTTTCTCGAACATGTATTCCTTCAGACCGGAATAGAGCTCATGGTATAAGCCGTTCTGTTTCCTCACCGTCCCGACGAACAGATCTTCCAGGCCGCACTCCTTCACTTCGCGTGGGACAACAAAATCATCTTCCAACCGTATGTAGCGCTGTGACTTTTCCGTATAGGAGCAGAGACGGAATTTTTCTATCTCCTCCACGACAAGACGGGACACGCCTATGATATCGATATTGAAAACGGCATGTTCGGCAATGGAGCTATGCCCCATATCGAAAACGATACTGCGGTTGGATTTCCTCGCCTTCTCGACCTCGGTCCTTGCGATCTCTCTCAGTTCATTGACCGGCAGAGGGTTCCTGCTGATACGGGCGTACGCGGCGGAGACGGTTTCAGGGGTCAGAGATTCTTCACCTTCCAAGGCCGAGCTGCACTTCTGTATTATTTCATAATCGACGTTATACCCTGCCAGTATGACTTTCATGAGGACTCTCCGGAAATCTGATCTACTATTCTGTCCAATTCCCTAACGGCTTCGGCAGCCGTTTCGACCGGTATGACGGCAATCCCCCCGGACAATTCGATACGGGGGGCACCCAGCGCTATCACCGGTGTTCCGGCTTTGCATGCAAGCGCTATTTCGGATACCGTGCCGGGTCCGCCATCGAGTGCAATGATGACGTGAGGGGTCTTCGCATTGATGACGTTCCTCGCGTCACCCATGCCGGTATAGACGGCGATATCGACAAATTCATTGGGATAGGCGGCCAAGGGACGGCTTCTTTCATTGGGGAGAACGGCCAAGACAAATCCACCGGCTCGACAGGCCCCTTCAGAGGCCGCCTTCATCACGCCGGGTCCTCCACCGGTCAGGAGGACATGCCCACGTTTCGCTATCTCCTCTCCCAGCATGAAGGCGTCATGTGTGGAAGAAGAATCATCCCAGTGGCTCCCCATAACCCCGATCACGAACGGTTTTCTTTTGACGGAGATTTTCTGCATAGGTTCGATTGTATTCCGACCGGTCTACTGCTGTTCGAGGTACCCCTTGATCTTTTGCTGTATCATCTCCGAGGCGATGTTGTTCCCTGCGATCCCCACCCGCACCGATACCTTCGTCAGATTCTTTTCAAGATACTCAACGGAGAAGCGGATCGGTTCGCCCTTCAACACACCGTCCAGCGTTCCTTTCGCTATCTTCTTCACCATCACAGCATCCGAGGCCTTCAGGTCCAGTATGGTTCGTTCACAGGCATTCCACGCCTTCTCAAAGGAAACATCGTAATAGGTGACCAGATTTCCGTCCGTATAAAAAAACTTTCCCGATTGAATGCCCGCTACCCTGTCACCGACCTGCAACGAGCAGCCGGCAATAAGAAAGATCCCTATCAGCACGACCAGCATCCGGTAATTTTTCTTTATCATTCGGTTCTCCTTTCACTTGATTCCTCAGCCCCCTATTGTTGCGTACACCGAATCGTAAGAGGTCTGTCCTGAGAAATATAGGGTAATAGCCCGCATGTGTCAATCCCGTAGTACGCGATGGAAGATCCCCGTTCACGCAAGAGAGTAATAGATTGATACTATGACCGCCCACAACAGAACACCGACGGTCAGGAGTATACAGCCGATCCCGAGCAGGCGATGGAAATGATTCTCGCTTTGTTTCGCGTTGTACCTCAGCACAAGCCCCAGAAGGATGCCTGCGACGATACCGCCGGCGTGTCCCCAGTTATTGATTCCCGGAATCATGAAGCCGAACAGGACCAGACCGATGACCCACCCCATTACCTGTTTATAGATCGCCTGTCCGTAGATATCTCCCCTGCTCTTCCCGTAATAGAGCGTGGCACCGATAAGACCGCAGATACTGGCGGAGGCCCCGATGGTCAGGGGAACACCGGCAACATATGACAGGTAAAATCCCGCTATTCCGGTCAGGGTATAGATCACCAGAAAGCGATAGAATCCGTACTCACGCAGCACAAAGGGCCCCAGTTGCCGCAGGGCCAGCATGTTAAAGACGATATGCAGCAACCCACCATGGAGGTAGGAAGCCGACAGGAGCGTCCACCATCGGTGCAACTGGTCGATGGGTATGGTTCCCGTCGCGCCCAGCAGCAACAGACTGTTGTTTGAGGGGGATAGAAAGGCAAGGGGGTTGGAGGACATGCCAAGTCCCTTCGGATTCAATAAGAGGGAAAGCAGGAAAAAGGCCGCGTTAACATATATGATGATCGTTATCAGATTATAGGGCCCGCCCAGCAGATTCGAGGGAAGGGTCTTCTTCCATCCCGATCCGGGCCGTGTAAGTCCGCAATAGGGACAGACCGGGTCGTCACGATTGATCAGTTTTCTGCAGTTGGGGCAGAGTATGGATTGTTTCTCAGAGCGGTGCACGGCAATCCTCTCGTTGTGAATGTCTTAGTTCAGATATCTCATCATCAGCGGGATCGCGGCAAAGGTACCGATGGAGCTGCCTATATTGACGAAGACGATCAGGAGAAGTATGCGGGTAATCTTGTTATGCCAGAATCCTTTTACCGACGATATATCCGTCCTCAGATCCATGAAATCCTTAACCTGGGGCTTTCTCAGAACAGCCTCCGTCAGTCCCGCAACCCACCCGGCCGCTATCATGGGATTGATCGACGTCAGCGGAGCGGCAACAAAGGAAGCGATGATCGTGAGCGGATGAGCCAGAACTACCGCTGCCCCGAGAGCCGCGAGTATACCGTTCGCGAGAACCCACCATTTGATCATGTTCAGGCTCGCCTCGCCGCCTGAATGAAAGAACCCTCCGATTATGATACCGATAACGGCTACAGAGATGCCCCATCCCACATACCGCCCTGCCCTGCCCTTGGGTGGTACCTCGTTAATCTCTGCAATGTCTATGTCTTTGTCAAGGTTCTCCAATATGCCGGGAACGTGACCGGCGCCCACAACGGCGACTATCTTTTTACCGGGAGCCGCGGCAATCGAATGGGCCAGGAATTGGTCCCTCTCGTCGATCAGGGTGGTCTTGATCTCCGGCAGTTCCTTGCCGAACGTCTCGAGGGCCAGCTCAAGGACGTCACGGTCCTTCAGTTTTTCGATATCCTCCTCGGTAATATCCTCGCTTATAAAGATGGATGAGATCAGCTCGAACATAAACCGCAGCTTCTTGAAAAATCGCATCTTTCGCCATGTTCTCTTCATGGTGGTGCGGATATCGCGATCTCCCAGTACGATCTCAGCCCCCGTCTCTTCCGCCTTGTGTATGGCGCGTATCATCTCCTCGCCGGGATTGATGTTGAACTTCTCCGCAAGCTTCTTCTGGAACGATGCCATGATGAGCTGAGACAGCAAAAGAGAGGTCTGCTTCCTGCGGATAATCTTCAGGATATCCATCTCCTCCCAGTTGGTCTTCTGTGTGATCGCATCGTAGCGGGACTGGCACAGTTCGACGCACACGGTATCGGGCCGTTCCTCCGTAATGACCGTATCCACCAGGTCGGCGCTGTCCCGGGAAACGTGCGCCGTACCCACGATGATGATCTCTCTGTCACCTTGTGTAATGCGGTGTATATCTTTGTGTTCTTCCGGCAGCATAGTATCCATAGTATATAATGAAATGAAGGCAGGGAATACCAACATTTACCCTGATTGTAAAGAAAATAAAGGTTTGTTTTCCCTTCAAGGCGCGGTATAAGAGGCCGTTATGGATACCGGATTACATGTAGGAGACATCGTTACAACCTCCATCAGTGCTGTGGCCTTCGGAGGCAACGGGGTGGGTCGTATTAATGACATGGTCGTCTTCATCCCCTTTACCGCTGCCGGAGACACCGTCGAGGCGAAGATCGTGGAGGTAAAAAGGAACTACTGTGTCGGAGAGATACAGGCTATCGTCACGCCGTCGCCCAACAGGATTGAACCCGTATGCCCTTACGTTACCCTGTGCGGTGGATGCCAGTACCAACACCTGCCCTATACGTCCCAGCTTGAAATCAAGGAACGGCAGGTTGCGGAATCCTTCGAGAGAATCGGAAAGTTCGCCTCTCCGCCGGTGAAGACCATCATATCTTCCCCTCAGCCCTTTCACTACAGGGGAAAGGCGGAATTCCACTGCGTCCTCGGTGCCGACGGGCAGCTTCATCTCGGCTTCATTGATACCGTAGGTGGAACGGTGGTTGACATAGAACGATGCGATATCGTCGATGAATCCATCAATTCGGAATACCGCAAGCTCCGGGAACCGTTCGCTTCCGGGAATGTTCCCTCATACCACCCGCGATACATCCTCTGGTCCGACACACCCTACCCTCCCGGAAAATACATTACCCGAACGGCGGGCGGAAGAGAGCTGCAGGTTGCAAACGACGGTTTCTTCCAGGGAAATACTCACCTGGTAGACACACTGACAGAACGTGTTATCGACATGTGCGATCCGAAAGGATCCGATACCGTCCTGGACTGCTATTGCGGCTCCGGCCTCTTTTCGCTCTCCATCGCCCCCCGTGTCAAAAAGGTGTCCGGTATCGAGATCAGCGGCATGGCCGTCCACTGCGCGATCCTCAACGCCAGACGATACGGCATCACCAACGCCAGCTTCTATAAGGGTGCTGTGGAAAGCACGATGGGAAGATTCCTCAAGGAAAAAACCGGCCCGGATATCGTGATCATAGACCCGCCGCGAACCGGCTGCGCGAAAAAGACCCTCGAACGTATCGACGCGCTGAAACCAAAACGGATCGTCTACATCTCCTGCAATCCCGCCACCCAGGCACGCGACATTAGATATTTGATCGAGAGGGGCTTCACTCTCGAAGAGCTGCAGCCCGTGGATATGTTCCCCCAGACAAAACACATAGAGGTCATCGCCTCACTCACCAGATAGTCCACTTACCTGTATAATATTTAAGCGTTCCGGGACGATCTCTATCCATGCCTTCATCATAAATTGCTTTACATCACCCGACGATTGGATTACAACACTGCCCATGCCGGTAAAGCCAAAAGACGCAGCCACCATCATCCTCATGCGAAACAGTCCGGACCCGGACAACAAAGATTTCGAAGTATTGATGGTTCAGAGAAGCCCCAAGAGCACATTCGTGCCGGGCCTGTACGTGTTTCCCGGCGGTGGTCTCGATGAGGAAGACTGCCTGCCCGAAAGGGAGGATCTCTGCACGGATATGGACCGGGAGCAGGCTCTGCGTATCCTGGACGATATCTCATCGCCCGAAAAGGCTCTGGGGATTTGGACCGCGGGGATTCGTGAAACCTTCGAAGAGGTCGGCCTCCTGCTGGCATACACGCCTGAGGGCACCCTCATTCCCCTCGATTCGGAACCTTTCAGGGAACAGTTCTATGCCCACCGCCGGCTTCTCCTCGACGGGAAGGCCGATTTCTACGATATCATACGGGACGAAGGGCTCACCCTCGCCACCGACAGACTGCACTACTTTTCCCACTGGATAACTCCCGTCCCTTCTCCCATCCGTTACGACGTACGATTCTTTGTGGCCGAGGCTCCCACAAACCAGCAGGCTCAGCACGACGGTATCGAGCTGACCAGGCATGTCTGGATAACACCGAAGAAGGCCCTCGAACGGTTCTACGAGCAGACATTCGACATGGTGCTTCCGACCATCATCACCATGGAGGAACTGACCAGATACGAAACGGTTGAAGATGTCATTCGATCCACAAACAGAAAACAAATCCAATCAACCCTGACGAAGGTAAGGTTCGACGAAAACGATGTACTGTTGGAATACGGTCCGGACGGACGGGCATTCAAGGCAAGAATGTCCGTAAAATAATACACAACAGGAGGGAACCATGAAGTTAGAGGATCTGTTCAAGCTGGACGGGAAGATCGCGCTGATTACGGGGGGGGGAAGAGGCATAGGGAAGTTTATCGCAAGCGGACTAGCTGAAGCGGGGGCGCATATCATTATCACCTCACGCAAGATGGGCAATCTCGAAGCGACGGCAAAGGAGATAGCGGACGAGTTCGGCGTCAAGGCCCTCCCCGTCCAGTGCGACATAAGCAAGGAAGAAGATATCGATCATCTCCTGGACGTGGTGAATGAAAACTTTCCGAGGATCGACATCCTCGTCAACAACGCGGGCGCTACCTGGGGAGCCCCCACGCTGAAATTTCCCCTGGAGAAGTGGGACCAGATATTCAACGTCAACGTCCGGGGCACCTGGATACTCACCCAGAAGGTGGCGAACATGATGAAGGAGCAGGGCGGGGGGAACATCATCAACATCTCGTCGGTGATGGCCTTCAGGGGGTCCGAGGAGATCGCCCATCCGGCCGTGGCCTACAACTCAACCAAGGCGGCCATAAACCTGCTGACCATGAACCTCGCCGTGAAACTGGCGCCCTACAAGATCCGGGTCAATGCCATCGCGCCCGGCTTCTTCCGGACGGACATGATGGCGTACATCGAAAAGCCCGAATTCAAGGCGGCTCTGGACATGACCATGAACATGATCCCCCTGCGGAAGATCGGGGATATCGACGAAATGAAGGGGGTCGCCGTCTTTCTCGCCTCCGAAGCCTCGTCCTACATAACCGGCCACGTTCTGGTCAACGACGGAGGTTTCCTGGCAAAATAGGGATGAAGTTTCTGAAATCAGGGGCCGGTACTCAAAGAGTCTTTCTCTTCCAGTCCGGCCCCTCTTGGTTCATGCCTCTACTCGTATATCTTTTCGTCCAGGGCATCGGCCTCTTCGGCGTCTGCCTCGAAATCACGCGCCCGGGTCGCCTGTTTGCTCATCAGAAATTCCCGGTACCACTCGTGCGCCACAACCATGGACATGACCTCGCTGGTACCCGTCCAGATCGAGGCGAGACGCACATCCCGGTAGATGCGCTCTATGGGGAATATGTTCGTGTAACCGATCCCCCCCACAACCTGCATGGCGTTGTGGACGGCCTTCTGGCATGATTCCGTGATGAACTTCTTCGATTGGGAAACCATGCGGCGGACACGGTGCATCTCGACTCCGGCATCCACGGCGCGCGCCGTCGCGTACCCCATGGCCCGGGCCGCGTCCAGGAGCATGACCGCCTCGGCCACCTGAAAGCTCACCCCCTCGAACCGCGCGATAATCTGTCCGAATGCCTTGCGGCGCGCCGTGTAGTTCGTGGCGATGTCGACGGCGGGCTGGGCCGCCCCTATGGTCATGACGGCCGTGCCGAGCCGCTCCGGGATCATCATGGTATTGAACACATCGTAGCCCCCGTGGATCTTTCCGACCACATTCTCCTTCGGCACCTTGACGTCCTTGAATATGAGGCGCGCCGTCCCTCCACCCCGGCATCCCATGAGACCGTACTGGTATTTGGTCTCCACGCCGGGGCCGCGATCCACGATCAGCGCCGACAGGGCATCCTGCGGCCGGGCGGCATCCGGATTGGTCCTCGCGTAGAGGAGAAAGAAATCCGCGCCCTCTCCGCCGACGATGAAGCGCTTCTGGCCGTTCAGGAGAAAATGATCGCCCCTGTCCTCGGCGATGGTGGTGGCCCCGAAGAAATCGGACCCGCCTCTCGGTTCGGTGAGGCACTCCGCGGCAAACAGGTCGCCCTTCAGGAGTGGTTTGACGTACTTCTCCTTCTGTTGGTCGGTGCCGTGCAGGACAATGGCATCGCAGACCAGTTCCGCCCCCACGCCGAAGACGCAGGCGAATTCATACCCGAGTGTCCCGATCTCTTCCATGATCATGCAGGTCGTCACCCAGTTCATGTCACGGCCTCCCCACTTTTTCGGGTAGCGGCACCCCAGAAGATTCCTGCGACCAGCCTCTCGGAGAAACTCTTTCGGGAACTTGATCACATCCCTGTCCATGTCGAGAATCATCTCTTTGGGGACCCATCTGACAAGGTCGCGTGCCTCATCCCTGATCTTGATCTGTTCTTCCGTCAGCAGATAATCAAACATCCCTTGTATCCCTCCCTTTTCTGTTATTCGTGTGCGGTAAAAAAGGCCTCCACATCCCCTATGTCGTGGGTTATTCCTGCGGGCGGCAGCGACGAGACTATATACCGGCCGTACGAACTTCTGACAAGGCGCGTGTCCAGTATGGCGACCACCCCGTATTCGTCACGCCCCCTGATGAGCCTGCCGAACCCCTGCCGCAGGGACAGGGTGGCGTGAGGAAGGGCGAGATCGTGAAACCACCTGCCCCCCAGCCGGTTGCACCGTTCCTGGTAGACCGGATCGCCCGGCGAGCTGAAGGGCAGCCTGACGATGATCACCAGACTGAGATCATCTCCCTTGATGTCGATCCCCTGCCAGAAGGTGGCCGTCGCCAGCAGCACGGAGCCGGGCGTATCCCTGAACCACTTGATCAGTTTCGCCGGCGGCATCTCTCCCTGTCGCTTGACGGGATACAACGTCTCCAGATTTTCAGCGACAAAATCGAGGTTCCGGTACGAGGTAAAGAGCACCAGAGCTCTGCCGCGTGACGCCTCGATAAGCCTCTCGATGACCTTGAGGCTCTCCTTCTCGAAGGGGCCGCCGTTTTCGGTGTCCGGTTTCGGCAGATCCCTGTCGATATAGAGCAGCGCCTGGGTCCGGAAATCGAAGGGGGACCCGATAATCCTTTCACCGAAGTCTTCGATATGGAGCCGGTTCTTCAGGAAGGAAAAGTTTTCGCCCGAGGTCAGTGTGGCAGACGTCATGATAACGCTTCTGTAGCCGCGCGTCAGATGTTCGAAGGCAATCCCCGACTCCACGAGGCTGCTCTTCAGCTCCACGCCGCCCTTCGTCTTCTCCGCGTAGTACACCTTGTCTCCTTCGCCCTGGCGTATGAAATCATCCATGTCCGCCTCGAAAGACCGGATGTACCCGACGGTCGTCTCGATCCGGTCCCGAAGCTCCTCATCGACCGTGTTCTTCTTCCGCTCCTCCAGCGCCGAGACCGTCGTGTCCAGGGCGAGACCCTCCCGCAGCTGTTTCAGCCGTTCCGTCAGGGCGACGGGCACGGGACAGACCGCCCAGGGCGGCACATCGCTCTTCTTGAAAAAGGATTCCACCAGCGGGAAGAGATGATCGGTGATCACCTTCAACCCCCGGAGCCGGTAGAGGAGCCACGCCGTTCTCGAATAGGTCAGGGCGCTGCCGAGGACCGTGGATATGACATCCTCGATATCGGGTGCCTCATCGATGATCAACTGCCGGTGGAACGGCAGAAGGCTGAAATCCGACAGCAGATCGTACACCAGCAGGTGGTGGTTGACGACGAGGATGTCCTTGGCGTAGAGCGTGCGGTAGTGTTTGTAGTAAAAACAGCGTCCGTAGAAGGGGCAGTTCTGGCCCCCGCAATCCTGGGAATCGCCGCAGACCTCCGGCCAGAACTTCGGCGTGAAGGAAATATCGCTCTTTTCGCCCGTCCCCGTCTCCGACAGCCATTTGCGAAACCGTATATACGACTTGCCGCTTCCGGCGTATTCCCTCTCCCGCTTCAGGCACACATAGTTGTTCTTCCCCTTGAGTATGCCGAACGCCACCTTCTGAGGCAGCGCCTTGTTCAGAAAGACGAGATCCTTCTTCACCAGCTGATCCTGGAGGGCCAGGGACGAGGTTGAGACAATAGTCTTCTCGCCCGACAGCATGGCGGGGATCAGATAGGCAAACGACTTCCCGACACCCGTTCCGGCCTCGATGAGCAGGTTTCCGTGCTCCGTGAAAGAATCCAAGATCTCGCGGGCCATCTCGCGCTGCTGCGGGCGATCCTCATACCCGGGAAACTTCTTCTGCAGTATGTCGAAACTCGATGATATCGTATCCAGGGTGCCCTCTTCTCTCATATCCCTGCCGGCCGCGTCCGCTGAAAATCCGGCGGGCTTGGTATTCCTTTGATGCCCTGTCCTCTGAGAACAGGCTAATTGATCATCGTTGGTAAAAAATCTTTATGAGATTACTTATACTTGACATTTTATGCCACATTTACCATAATTCCCCCCAACAATTCCAAGCATCTCATCCGTGAACACACGTTATACCGATAGCGCGGAAGGCGTCAACAAAGAATTTGATCCGCAATATTGGTGTATAGTTGAAGATACTGATAGTTTTCCGTTTAATACATAGTCCGCTCCACCGCAGATGGAGTGAATACCAGATTCAGCCACACCCTTCCCGCATTCGGTACAGACGGATCTGGCTATATCAATGCAAGATTAGAATCAAGAAACAACGTATCGATAGGTAATAGTACTGATTTATTTCTTAACATGTAATGGTTATGAGCACTAAGAACAAAAATATTTGGAAGGGACAAATGATAACTCCAACAAAACTACGACTGCTTGCTTCAACTAACAATGAACGCGGAGACCTATTCACACGTCTAACTGGGGATCTGTTTTTTGCTCTGGGCTACGATGATCTTCAATTCGATGTACACAAATCAGGTCGCGAGATTGATATTCAGGGAATACATCGCCTTGAACCGAGACGATTAGTCGCAGAATGCAAGGCCCACGCAGAAAAAATTGGTGGGGCTGAATTAAACAAGTTCTTTGGTGTAGTCACACGGGAACGCAGCAAGCAAAAGACGACTCCCGTTATAGGCTATTTTGTATCACTCAATGGATTTAAAGAGACCGGGATAGAGCAAGAACAGGATACCGACGAGCAGACACGCAATATTTTATTGGACGGAAAGCGAGTAATCGAGGAATTATCCCGTATCCGCATTCTCATTGATCATGTGAATGCAATTGAACAGGCTGGTCGTTGTGCGGCCTATCAGGAGCTGAAGGACATCGTTGTAGATAGTATAGAGTTGCTTGGACATGAATTGGGGTATGTCTGGGCCATATATTATTCGAAGGGCAAGCAACGAACACACTTTGCGCTTATTCATGCTGATGGCACTCCATTAGCCTCGGTCGTTGCCAATGTAATTGTTGCCGCAGACCGCAAGTGCAAAGGGCCACTGCAAAAATTAGAGTATCTGGCACCACCAACTACTTACAAAGATCAGGAGGTACTGGCAAAGGAGACACTATCGCGTTATCGTCAATGGGTTGTCACTGAGTTTGGTGATATTCAGCTTGATGGTTTACCCGCTGACGCTGACCTCAGCACATTTCGCATGAAACTAGAAAGATTGTTTGTTCCATTGAAAGTTATATTTAATGAGGATAGAACAAATAATGAATCAACTTTTTTAGCCGGTGAATTTCTCAGCAAGCATTCACGATTTTCTTTACTCGCAAAGCCTGGAGGTGGCAAGAGTACACTTCTGAAGCGGATAGCGGTCGCATATGCAGAACCGAGTAGACTAAGTGAATCTGATGATGGGCTTCCAGATAAGGATTGGATACCCCTTATTCTGCGCTGTCGCGAATTGCGTGACCGAGCTCATCGGCCGATCCGTGAACTTCTTGACGATTTACCACAACATGCAGCAATGAGTAGCGAGCAAATTTCAATGTTTCGCAGCCAAATTGATGAAGCATTACAAACCGGACGTGTATTACTGCTGGTCGATGGTCTAGATGAAATTTCCGATCAGGGCGCGCGGACGACATTTGCTGGACATCTGCGCACTTTTTTAGCCATGTTTCCGCAAGTAGGCATGGTCGTAACCTCACGCGAAGCTGGATATCGCCATGTGGCCGGTGTAATCGCCAGTATATGCGAGCAAGTCACTTTATCACCTTTTGATGAACAAGCGGTACAGAAACTGTGTGAGAATTGGCATGTAGAAGTAGTTGGGGATAGCGAAGCCATTCGAGCAGAGGCCAGAGAACTATCAGATACCATCTGGCAAAACGAGCGGATTCGCGTACTTGCTGAAAACCCGTTGATGCTGACGACGCTATTGGTAGTGCGACGATGTATTGGTGAATTACCGACCCGCCGCGTATCACTCTACCGTGAAGCTGTGAGAGTGCTGATTTACACATGGAACACCGAAGGTTTTGCTCCAATGGACCTGGATGAAACCCTCGCACAATTATCATATGTGGCATGCGTTATGATGAATGAAGGAGTACAACAAATAGGACGTAAAAGATTGCTCAACCTTCTTCAGGATGCTCGAGATGAGATGCAAGAGGAATTGCAGTTTACTCGCATAAGCCCGGCAGAATTTATCGAGCGTATTGAGTACCGTAGTAGCTTACTGATGCAAACAGGGCATGAAAAAGTTGATGAAGAACTTCAACCGGTCTATGAGTTCCGCCACCTAACGTTTCAGGAATATCTTGCGGCTAGGGGACTGGTTGAAGAACAATATCCAGGACGTAACAATGGCCAAAGCTTGGTTGATTTGTTGGCTCCACATTTTGAAGAAGAACGCTGGAGAGAGGTTATTCCATTAGCCGCGGTTATTGCGGGGCGTAAAGCTGAGCCACTGATTAAACGGCTTACATCTGTTGTACCTTCACATGAAAATTCAATTACGAGTGAAGATTATGATACGAAAATATCGGCGGTAGTTCCGCTACGTCAATGCCTCCTTGATGAGGTTCTGATTACACCGTCAAGTCTGAAGGACGCCATCTTGGTGGCGGCTAGGTACACTAGGCCTGGGAAATCTGCAAATAAGGCCGAATTCCTATCAGAGATTTATTATTCGAGCCAACTGCGCGGTAAATTCGCAAAAGTTTTTGAGGAGACAGTTTCCGAAGCCTATTTTGGAATGAATTCTGAGTGGGATTATTACCTTCAAGCAATGGTTCAAATCGCGGGAAAAGTATTTCAAAACCCCTTAAATCAATTTGATGCTGGCGTAGAGAAAAAACTAAATGAATGCTTAAAATCAGGAGACCGTATTAAACAAGCGCTATCGGCTTTTCATTTAATGGACATATCATTTACACATACAGCTCATAACTATAAAAAAACTACTCTTCTAGGTCAACAGGCTATACCATTACGAGACGCTATCGGCAATCTTCTCTCACTGGAGGATCCACCGCTCGTGTTAGCTGCTTCTTGGGCATTGGTTTGGCTAGGCATTAATAGATTAACAAAAATACCTGAACCTCCAAAACCTGAAGTAATTCAGGCTCTATTCAAGTTATGGTGCGAAACGGACTCTGCCACGTGGTTGCATCGTTTTGCGGGTTGGGCGTTATCTACTCAGCCATTGTTGCAACGCGACACTTTTCCCCCTGAAATCTGGGGGGACTGTGACTATTTGTTTACTCAAAAAAATAATGAAAATAACGCGAGTTACATTTCAGACGCGCTTTTAGTTCTCGCCTGGTATCGTCGCAGCCCCTGGGATGATTCTGAACTTGTCAAAAAAATGCGCCAAGTTTCCAAATACAATAGAGACAACCCTACCATATATGAAATGCTTGCAACACTCGGCACTGACGGTCAGCGTGTACTTGATGAATGGAAAGCTGAGGAGAAAAATGAATCATCTCATAACGAATAGCTTCAGAAAATAGATAGGGCGGGGAGTTTGTGCCAAGCTGAAATTCAGTATTACCCTGTCTACTGCTGAGCAAATCGTTGGCCTTGGGAAAATAGGGAAAATAAGAAAATAGAGAGAATAGGGACAGCTGTGCCCTTTTTTACTTGTAAAAATTAACCTCTTCCCGGACAGTCAGTTTCTCTTTGGTTTGTAGTTTTA
>DAISYQ010000002.1:0-201497 GCA_036825195.1 Syntrophales bacterium | reverse complement strand
CTCCATCTTCTTGATGGATGTCAGGTCCTGAAATATGAACAGACTGCCGATACCGTTCCCTTCCGGATCGATAAGGGGGTATATGGAAAACCCCAATGTCGCCGGTCCCCTCTTCGATGACAACACAATCTCGAACCGTCGTGCCGCCGGTGAACCCTTGGCCCTTTTTCTCACTCTCTTCATTGCCGCCGAAAAGTCAGGGAAGATATCATCAACAACCTTGTCCACGGCACTCGAAAACGGTATCCCGGTAATCTCCTCAGCCGCCCGATTAAATGATTTGATCCTCGCGTCAAGATCCACTGTCATAATGCCGGATCCTACGGATTCAATAATGCTCTTATGGAGTATGTCCAACTGATCAAAGGCACTTTCCTTCTCCGAAAGGAGTGTCTTTGTCTTTCGCTCCATCTCAACGACGAAACTCGACAGCAAGGCCACGACATAAAAGGAAATAATGTGGATGAATATCCGCAAAAAAACATACCCCACCTCGGCATTGTACTTGTGCATCGTGCCGTAAATCGGGTGAATAACACCGTAAAACTCAAGGTCCAGGAGAAGTCCGTATATAATACTGATTACAGAGGCTACAAGCCACCCTCCCCTCTTTCCCAGGAACAATACGGAATAGATGATAATCAGAGGGTACAAGGTGGAGTAAACACTCTCTATGCCCCCGGTAACATACACAAGAACGGTTACCAAAAGGGTATCGAAAAGACACTGGATATATACATTTATGGAGATATTTTGTACTGCCTTCAATAGGAAAACATACAAAAGGGAGAGAAGATATGTTATCACGACAATGATATATATGGCACGGATGGACTGAAACGGGAGCGTATCCGGTATCCTGAACTGAATAATGATCACTACACCGAACAGGAATGACACGATCGCAAGCCTGAAGAACATCAGCCACTGCACTCTCGCCTTTTCATGTATCTGTTCCTGCTGATTTTTATTCAAGGGATCTCCTTTTGTATCGTTACGGTTGACAGAGCATTAAATAACGGAGTGCATACCTATTATGCAAAGGCCGCTAATTCCTCTGCTCATAGCGCTCATTTCGGGAATAACTGTCGGAAGCCTTGTTGGCATATCCGCTATCGTGGTTCTCATAGCGCTCCTGCCAATCCTTGCTGTGTTATTTTTTTCCGCTGCCACAGGGCATAAAGGTTCGATTGCCACCTGCCTGCTCATATCCCTGTTTCTACTCGGCATCCTCAATATACAGTTCTACCTTCATCCATACTGCGGCAGAAACAATATAAAGCTGTACATAGGTAACGATACAGTGACCGTTGAAGGACTGGTATGCAGCCCTCCCCGGGTACTGCCCGGCAAGATCGATCTTGTTGTCAATACCACTAGGCTCATGAGAGAGGGAAATAGCATTCCGGTACAAGGAAAGATACTCCTTTCCGTCAAAGATAGCAATAATCGATTGAAAATCTCCTCTACAGGTCGTACGCGTTCTCCCGCTTTCCAAGGGAATGCCTTCCCCGCTCACCCGCAAATCACACCGCAAACAGAAGAGAATTCGCCATCCGTTCAGTTCAAGTACGGTAATTATATCAGAGCGAGAGTCAAACTGAAAGAGCCGCACAACTTCAACAACCCCGGAGGATTTGATTATCAACGATACCTTCTCTACAGGGGCATTCTCCTGCGCGGCTATATAAACAGACCTTCGGATATCCTTATCATGAGGGAACGTGCCGGTAATTATTTCAAGACGCGCATTGAAAGATATCGATCTCTTCTGAGGGGAATCATCTTGGGAACAGTCTCTTCGCCGGAAGCCGGAATATTGCAGGCCCTCATACTGGGAGAAAAACAGAACATCCCGGAAAAGGTCACCGATGCGTTCAATCGAGCGGGAGTCTCCCACATCCTTGCCATATCGGGGTTACATGTGGGAATATTGGCCTCCATCTTCTTCATTGTCATCCGAGCCATCATGAGATCCTCGGAATATCTCCTGCTGAGATTCAGCATTCTTAAGGTACCCGCCCTGCTGACCATCATGCCTCTAATAGGGTATGCCTTTATCGCCGGTCTTCGTATAGCAACGGTACGGGCCACCATCATGATTCTCTGTTTTCTCGTTGCACTCCTGGCCGGAAGGGGTCGCGATCTTCTGAATATACTTGCCTTCGCTGCATTTGCCATTCTTATTGTTACTCCTTCGTCCCTCATGGATGTCTCATTCCAGCTCTCCTTTACGGCAGTTGCCTCCATTATTCTCATAACACCGGTACTGACCAGTATGATTCCACCGATAAACGAAAGAGGACTTTTCAGGAAGGGTATACAACATATAATCCTCTTCATCATGGTAAGCTTTGGAGCCATGATCGGCACCTATCCCCTTATCGCCTTTTATTTTAACAGGGTTTCAACCATTACCCTTCTCTCCAACCTCTGTATCATACCAATACTCGGGTTCGCCGTTCTCCCGATCGGGATGCTGTTCGTCATTACCGCTTTCTGCGCACCGGTCGCTACCGTGCTGGCACAGATCGCTTCTTTCTTTATTCGCATATCGATTTCCATCGTCGATTTTCTGTCATCATTATCCTTTTCCAGTTTCCATGTCACGACGCCGACACTTCCCGAACTCGTCCTCTACTACCTTCTGATCCTTACGGTGCTGAAGCTGGCGGATATCTGGAAAGCAAGGGTGGATGAAACGAAACCCGGGCCATCAGACGGCATGAATAATCCCTTTCTCCCCGATTCGATCACTCGGCTTGCAATAGTATATGGAGACAACAGAAAAATGGTTTGGGTGTTATCCCTAAGTTGTATCCTCCTGTTTTTCACCGTCGATGTCATCTATTGGCACCTCAAAAGATCAGATCCACGAAACCTTGAAATAACGTTTATGGACGTGGGGCAGGGAAGTTCCACATTAATCAAATTTCCAACAGGGAAGATCATGCTCATAGACGGCGGCGGATTCTACGACAGGAGTTTCGACCTGGGGAAATACGTGGTGGCGCCTTACCTGTGGCGTAATAAGATACGAAAGGTGGACATTATGGTCCTTACACACCACGATCAGGATCATATCGGCGGTCTTCCCTATATCGCGGAGACCTTTACGGTCGGAGAACTCTGGTCGAACGGTTGCGAATCGGCAAACGAATCCTTCCGGAGATTGTATGAAATCATCAAAAGGAACGCTGTCTTTCATAGAATTGTGAATAACGATACGCCGGAGAAGATGATCGGAAGAGCCTCGATACGGATATTGAATCCCGCCCGATCGGCCACGGGAGACGGTCTCAACTTTCCGGATGTAGATTACAACAACAACGGGATTGTCATGAAGATAACCTTCGGCAATACGAGCATTCTTCTACCCGCTGATATTTCAGGAGTTGCCGAAGCCGAACTTGTCGCCTCCGGAGAAGATTTGAGGGCGGATATCCTTATGGCGCCCCACCACGGAGCAGAAACATCGAGTACAACCGGTTTCATCGAGGCGGTCCGCCCTGAAATTGTGGTTATAAGCTGCGGTCCCGACAATGCTTTCGGCTTTCCCCATCCCAACACGCTTAAAAGATATGCTAAAGCGGGGATACGGATACTGAGGACGGACAGAAACGGGGCGGCAATCATACGAACCGACGGTGATGTCATAGATGTTACGAATCACGGTTCGAAAACCGAAAGCCGTGAATCGCAATAGCCGCTTTCCACTTTGCCTTTTTACCGGATATATGGTAGTACTTCACCGCTAAACTAACAGGAGATGGTCTGCAATGATTAAGATAACCTCGGTAAGGGGATTTCGCGATATCCTGCCCGATGAAACACTGAAATGGCAGCGTGTCGAAGAAAGAATACGTACTATATTTTTCAATTTTGGGATTCAGGAGATACGGATCCCCATTCTGGAGAAGACCGATCTTTTCAAGAGAGGTATCGGTGAAACCACCGATATCGTCGAAAAAGAGATGTACACATTCCTCGACCGGGGAAACGAGTATCTCACGCTCCGTCCCGAAGCAACCGCTTCCGTTATCCGCGCATACATAGAACACAACATATACGAAAAGGATCCCGTGGCGAAACTCTTTACCATCGGGCCCATGTTCAGACGTGAGAGACCCCAAAAGGGAAGGTTCAGACAGTTTCATCAGGTCAATGTCGAATTTCTGGGTCAGGAGGACCCGCGCATAGATGCGGAACTCATGTCCATGCTCATGTGTCTGTTACGGCAAGTCGGTCTCGACAATCTGAAACTTGAAGTCAATTCCCTGGGGTGCGATACCTGTCGCCCTGCGTTTCGGGAAAAGATGATACATTTTCTGCAAAACAGAGAGGAAAATCTGTGTGAGGATTGTCGAAGGCGTCTCGTTACAAATCCACTCAGAATATTTGACTGTAAAAATGAATCCTGCCAGGAGATAATATCCGGAGCCCCGGTCGTTCTGGATTTCATATGCGACCAATGCAGGGAACACTTTGAAAAGGTGAAGAAATACCTCGAAGTCCTCCATGTCCCTTATATGATAAACAAACGCATGGTACGCGGTCTTGACTATTATACCAGGACCGCCTTCGAGATTACCACCGAGTTGCTGGGTGCACAGAACGCCGTCACAGGAGGCGGAAGATACGACGGTCTCGTAAAGATGCTGGGAGGTCCGGATATATCGGGGATAGGATTCGCCATAGGATTTGACAGGCTCATGTCAATGCTCCCCAATGAAGATGCGGAATATGAGGACTGCCCGAACATCTTCATGGCCACCCTCGGAGATGCGGCTCAGGACTTTGCCTTTTCACTCTGCAACACGCTGAGACAGGCCGGTATCAGAGCGGAAATGGACCTGTCGAACAGGAGTCTCAAGAGCCAAATGAAACGATCGAATAAACTAAACTGTTCTCATACGCTGATACTAGGGGAACAGGAGATGGAAACGGGAACAGCTCAGCTCAGAAATATGAGCGACGGAATCCAGAAATCCGTGGATATCAACAATGCCGATGAACTCATACAAGCGATACTGATGAAATAACACGAACCGGCAATATGGATATGGGAACAACCATCCTGTTGTTCCGGAAAAATGTGAGAATGTGTTCCAATACAATATCGATGAATCGGATGAATGACCGAAATGTCAAGACACACAAACCACTCGTTTTACGATTTTAACTAGAAAGGATACAGATCTTGTCTGAATTTATAACCGAAATTAAGCGAACTCATTATTGCGGCAGCCTCAGGGCCGGACATGCCGGTGAAGATGTGGTACTCATGGGCTGGGTTCACCGGAGGAGAGATCTCGGAGGACTGATCTTTATCGACCTGAGAGACAGAGAGGGAACCGTACAGATCGTTCTCGACCCGGAAAAGAAATCACAGGCACATGCGCTGGCGCGCGATATACGGAACGAATTCGTATTGGCCGTGAGGGGCCATGTCCATCTTCGTCCCTCTGACATGATTAATCCTTCACTGGAAACAGGTGAAATCGAGGTCGTTGCCGATGATCTTGAGATACTGAATGAATCGAACACACCCCCGTTCGTCCTCGACGGAGAGACCACCGTATCGGAAAACCTGCTCCTTAAATATCGATACCTGGACCTGAGGCGTAGAAACCTCCAGAAGAACATTATCCTGAGAAGCAAGGTTACCGCCGAAACACGGTCCTATCTCCAGAGGGAGGGCTTCCTCGATATAGAAACCCCCTTCCTTGCCAAGAGCACACCCGAGGGTGCGCGCGATTATCTTGTTCCGAGCAGGGTTACGCCGGGAACCTTTTACGCCCTTCCGCAATCACCTCAGATCTTCAAGCAGTTACTGATGGTGTCCGGGTTCGACAAATACTACCAGATCGTCAAATGCTTCCGCGACGAGGACCTGCGCGCAGACCGCCAACCCGAGTTTACCCAGATAGACATGGAGATGTCTTTTATATCAGAGGAAGATATCATGGGAGTCATCGAAGGGATGATGGCGCACATCTTCGACGTATGCCTCGGCCGAAAGCTCCAGATTCCCTTCTCCCGACTCACCTATCGGGAGGCCATTGACCGGTATGGGAGAGACAATCCCGACACCCGTTTTGCCCTCGAGATTACCGACCTGACCGACATAGCCGGAAAATCAGATTTTCGTGTCTTTTCGGAGACCGCGAAGAATGGCGGCGCCATCAAGGCCCTGACCATAGAGGACGGGAAGGCATTTTCCCGTAAAGATCTCGATGCGCTGGGAGGAGTTGTCTCTCCATACGGTGCAAAGGGTGTTGCATGGATACGGGTCGATCAAGATGGCTGGACGGGATCCATAGCCAAGTTCTTCAATCGGGAACAGACAGACCGCATCAATGAAAGAACGGGGGCCCGTCCCGGATCTCTGTTGCTGTTCGTTGCCGATACCCCGGGTGTTGTCAGCGCCTCTCTCGGTGTCCTGAGGATACACCTCGCCGAAAAGCTGGGTCTGATCGACCCGGATGTCCTTGCCTTTACCTGGATTACCGAGTTTCCCATGTTCGAGTACAGTACGACGGAAGGCCGTTATATGGCAACGCATCACCCCTTTACCTCACCATTGGCACAAGACATATCCCTCATCGAAACCGACCCCGGCAAGGTGCGAGCTAGAGCCTACGATCTCGTCTTGAACGGCTCTGAGATAGGGGGGGGGAGTATCCGTATCCATAAATCAGACATCCAGTCGATGATTTTCAAGGCCCTCGGCCTGGGAAAGGACGATATCCGGACAAAGTTCGGATTTTTCCTCGACGCATTGCAGTACGGAACTCCGCCTCATGGCGGCATTGCCTTCGGTCTCGACCGCTTGATCATGATCATGTCCAAAGCGGAATCCATACGTGATGTAATAGCGTTTCCGAAAACGCTGAAGGCAACCTGCCTCATGAGCGAAGCACCGTCGGAGGTCAGCCCGGATCAACTCGCAGAGTTGTCGCTTAAAACAACATAAAACGGTATCTCTCAAAGGACTTCGGTCTACAAGCGGTGGTTTCGCCACATTGAGTATTACAGTTCATACTGCTTGTAATAGTACTCTCTGCATATTCTTTACCGCTTGACAGAAGGTTGAGATATTCGTATATAGCACGTTTGTTTTTTGTTATAGCGGCAGACAGAGGAATCCCATATGGCAAAAGGGAGATGGGAATGAAAAGAGGTGCATTGTGCATATCTATCCTTATTTCGATGGGCCTTGTTTTCTTTGTTTCATCACCATGCGCAAAGAAACCATATGTGGTCTCGACGCCTGTCACGGATCAACAGCCAATCGTTTCCGAAGGCTCGGTGACGGAGAAGGATAGCGGTCCTGAAGAAGGAGATTCTGTACTTGCCAAGACCTTGGAAGAAAGAGCACCTCTTGCCGGGAGCCATGTTGTAAAGAGTGGCGAGTGTCTCTGGTGGATTTCGGAATATGAAGACATATACAACGATCCCTTCATGTGGCCATTGATCAACAACGCAAACAGAGATCGGATCAAGAATCCTGACCTCATCTATCCGGGGCAAATATTGACCATTCCAAGGAGCGGATATTCAATGGAGGAAGTCAGAAGGGCACGACACCAGGCCGGGGCACAGCGACCATACATCCCACTGGAGGGCTCCATGCCGCCCATTAATGATTAGAAACACCTTTCAACCTCGTGCGTTACAATAGAGGGCCCGAAAGGTGCTCTCTTTTTTTTGTTACATGGTTCTCGCAACGCTGGAACAAATGGATGGAGGAGATTTCTACCACCTCACAACCAGAACGATGGTGAACGTGGCAACAGTTTTCTCATGGCTATGTATAGCTGAGCAGGTATAACTTTTTTAAAGGATGACAGATCATGGTAAAATGGAATGCAGACAAACACATCTTTGAGCATCAGCACTCGAAATCCTATCAATGCGAACTGATGGATACGGATCAGCCCAATCTGTACAAATCGATATTCCCCTATAGTGAAGTATCAAAGATAGATTTCGACAACAAGACCGTGTCGATGCTGCCGGCGGAAGATATCTTTATAACAGATACCACCTTTAGGGACGGCCAGCAGTCGAGACCACCTTTTACCGTAGAACAGATTGTCAATTTATGGAAGTTATTGAACAAACTCAGCGGCAAAAGCGGCCTTATCCGTCAGTCCGAATTTTTCCTCTATACCGATAAAGATAGGGAGGCGCTGAATCGATGCCGTGAAATGAATTTCAGGTATCCGGAAATTACCGGATGGATACGGGCCAAAAAGGACGATATTCCCTTGGTCAAAGATGCCGGACTGGGAGAGACCGGGATCCTTACATCGGTATCTGATTATCATATCTTTCTGAAACTGGGCTTCACGCGGAAGCAGGCCTTGGATTCCTATCTCGGAATAGTCAAATCGATCCTGGATGCGGGTATCCTTCCACGATGCCATTTCGAGGATGCGACACGGGCGGATATCTACGGATTCTGCATTCCCTTCGCCATAGAATTGATGAAGCTCAGGGAAGAAAGCGGCATTGATATCAAGATACGACTCTGCGATACCCTCGGTTACGGGATCAGCTATCCCCAAGCGGCTCTTCCCCGCAGCGTGCCTAAAATGGTGCGCGCCTTTATCGACGATGCCGGCGTACCGGGACACCTCCTTGAGTGGCATGGTCACAACGATTTTCACAAAGCCCATATAAACTCCTCCACTGCCTGGTTGTACGGGTGCGGCGGTGTTAACGGAACGCTTCTGGGAATAGGCGAGAGAACGGGTAATGCCGCCATTGAGGGGCTCATCATGGAATATATCGGCCTGAGAGGTAATGACTTGGGAATCGATACAACCGTTATCACCGAGATAGCCGAATATTGCGAAAAAGAAATCGGCATCAAGATTCCGAGCAATATGCCTTTCATTGGTTCCGACTTTAACGTGACAAGGGCGGGCGTTCACGTGGACGGACTGATAAAGAATGAAGAGATTTACAATATATTCGATACCCAAAAGCTGTTGAACAGGCCTGTACTTGTAGAGATTACCGACAAATCAGGCAAGTCAGCGATTGCTCACTGGATTAACATACGCCTTGGGATGAAGGAGCAGGATGCCATATCAAAAAGGCACCCCGGTATCTCAAAGATACATAAATGGGTAACGAGTGAATATGAGACGGGCAGAGTAACCAGCATTTCCCATGAAGAAATGGAAAAAAAGGTACGAAAGTTCCTCCCGGAACTGTTCATGTCCGACATGGAAAAGATAAAATTCAACGCATCACAGGCGGCCATGGCCGTCGTCGAAGCAACGGTGGAACATCCGGCGATGCGGACCATGAAGTCCGAACTGCAGGAACCCGTCATGCAGCAGGTCATCGACGAGAATCCATCCATCCAGTGGGCCTATGTGGTCGATATAAATGGTATAAAGACAACCAAGAATATTACCAGCAAAGCCGACAGGGCACGGTACGAAAACTTTGGCGTGGGAACGGATTACTCGGACAGAGAGTGGTACTACGGCCCTCTGGAGACGGGGAAGGTATATGTCACCAATTTCTATATATCCAGGATGACGGGGGCATTGTGCATAACCGTATCATGCCCCATTCTGGATGAGAATGATGATATTGTTGGCATATTCGGCGTGGATATCAAGTTCGAAGATTGGGCAAACAGGGTGGAGGACATAGCGGAAGCGACACGACTCGCCCTGAAATCGGAATATGAGGCGAAGAAGAGAGTGGAAAGGAATAACGATTAGGCTCCGACCGTCTATCGTACCGCCCACTGTTCAAAGGGCAGATCCTCAGGGTCGAAATCGGTAGGGACCAGTTCCGCTATGAAACGGGACGGAACTGCTTCCCTGCCCCAGACATTCTCGGATTGATTGGTCATGGGATGACAGAAGTACAGGTGGTCCTTTGCCCTGGTAGTCGCGACATAGAAAAGTCTTCTCTCCTCATCTTCACCACCGGGCTCCCGCAACGCCCGGGCAAGGGGGAGCATGCCTTCGGAACACCAGATCATAAATACCGCCGACCATTCGAGACCCTTGGCCTGATGAATCGAACTCAGAACAACCCGGTGGTTGTCATCTTCCTTCCGGTATGATTCCTCCTCGGTTATGCTCGTCATCAGAGCAAGATCGCTCAGAAATTCCTCCAGTGAATCGAAATCGGAGGAAAAATTCGACAACTGTTTGAGATCATCCTCTCGTGAACCACCATCCCCATATCTCTCTTCCATGCACTCCCGATAACCGCCGTCGAGTATAGCATCGACAATCTCCGTCAGAATGTTGACGGAGGACAGATCCCGTATATCTCTGAGTGTCTCCCTGAATCCCCTAATACCCGACTGGGCCGCCTTCGGAACATGATCCAGAAACGCTTCGGAGAAGACGGCAGCGAGAGGATCGTCCTGAGAAGAGACGAAATCCCATATCTTGGCGGCTGTCACATCTCCTATCTTGTTATAGAGTTTCATTACTCGTTTCCATGCGACTTCGTCGAGAGGGTTCACGGCGATTCGCATAAAGGCGGTCACATCCTTGATATGGGCCTGTTCGAAAAACCTGATCCCCGATCTGATCTCGAAGGGGATACCTCTTCTGACCAACTCCATCTGCAGTTCCATGGAGTGATAATGCGCCCGATAGAGGACGGCGATCTCCTCCAAAGGAACCCCCTCATCGGCCAGTTCGATGATGCGCTGGGCGACAAAGTCGGCCTGCTGCAGTACGTTCCTGACAGGGACGAAGACGGGCCGCACCCCCTTCCGTCTGACCGCCCGCAGCACCTTTTCGAATTGATGTCGATTATTCACGATACTCATATTGGCCAGATGAAGAATTTCCGGCGTGCTCCGGTAGTTGGTCTCAAGTTTGAATATCTGGGCGTCAGGGTACTTCTCGGGGAAACTGGCGATATGGGCAAAATTCGCGCCTCTGAAAGAGTAGATGCTCTGAGAATCGTCTCCTACCACCATCAGGTTCCGGTGAAAGGCGGCAAGACGGTCCAGTATCTTGGCCTGGATGATGTTGGTGTCCTGGTACTCATCCACCAGTATGTGTTCGAACCGATGAGCATACTCTTCCCCAATATCGGGGAAATCGGTCAGGAGGGCGCACCAGTTCAGGAGGATATCGTCAAAGTCCATCGCATTCAGTTCTTTTTTCCTGATCCGGTAGCGCAGGGCAATCTTGAGAATATCGGTGATACACCGAGAAAAGTTCCGATATCTGTCTGTGATTATTGTTTCTATCTCCATGCCGGTATTTGCGGAGAGACTGATAACGTCCCCCACAACACCCGGTTTGGGGAATGCGCCTTTCGCCGTACTGATTCCCAGTTCCCGTATGCAGGTATTGATGAGCTGCCGGGAATCCTCCGAATCCACAATCGAATAGTTCCTTTCGTACCCGAGAAGCTCTGCATGCCTCCTGAGTATGCGGTTTCCCACATGATGAAAGGTTCCGCCCCACAACCTCCCCAGATCGACATCTACCAGCGTCTCCACACGTGAAAGCATCGACCGCGCGGCCTTGTTGGTAAAGGTTGCAAGAAGAATGTGCTCCGGATCAGTTCCCTGCTCTATCAAATAGGCGACCCGATACGTTAACGCCCGCGTCTTGCCGCTTCCGGCGCCGGCAATCACGAGGATAGGGCCGTTCTTTGCCCGCACCACATCACGCTGCTCGGAATTGAGTTCCTCTTCGTAGTCTATCACGTTGGGTACTGCCTGATCTTAGTTCTTGAGACTTTTCTTGATCTCCTCAACCGTGTCCTTACTGCTGAGGGAAACAAAATTTCTGAGCAGTCCCGTTCCCTTATAAAAGCCGATCAGGGGGGCGGTCTTTGCATTGTACGTCTCCAGACGGTTCAGTATCGCCTCTTCCGTCTCGTCATCGCGCTGTATGACGGGGCTGCCGCACTTTTTGCACGTTCCATCCGGCGCGGGAGGGTTGCTTTTAATGTTATATATTTCCTGACAGGCGGAATTGGAACAGGTCCTTCGCGTGGTCAGACGATCCAAGATAACATCTCTCGGGACTTCGAGATTTGCCACAAAATCCAGGGCTATCCCCAGTCTGCTCAACAATTCCTGCAACGCCTCGGCCTGCGGGATCGTCCTTGGAAATCCGTCGAGGATAAAACCGTTTTCGCAGTCATCTTCCTGTAGACGGGCCTCCATGATCTCCATAATCAGAGAATCGGGGACCAGGTCTCCGCTGTCCATATACGCTTTGGCTTTTTTCCCGAGATCGGAACCGCTCTTCACAGCGGCACGCAGGATATCACCCGTTGAAATCTGAACGGAACCGTCGATCTCCGAAAGAAGCTTGGCCACGGTGCCCTTTCCGGCACCGGGCGCCCCTAATAGTACTATCTTCATATTCAAACCTCCAAAATAAACGTATGGTCATACTTTTCTATGCTCAACACATGAGCAGTCACCGGGAATGGTATATAGGTGAAACAGACGCAGGGGTCAAGAAAATAGATGTGCACACTGGTCGGCGTTAAAGGGACAATATATGGTGGCCCGTTAATCATCGTCTCGCATCCTAATCTTGGATTTTTCATACATGTCAAGAGGCGGCGTATAGATCATTACCCTGTTCTCATCTACCATCTTTACCGTTATCATCATCGACAGTTACATACAGGTCGCCTGTATTGTTTAACATCAAGAAAGGAAACCGAGGACGCTAAGGAACAAAGACACAAAGCTGATAGTTGTGGATCCGGACTGAACAGCCTAAACGAAAGAGGGATTTTTGTGTGAAAATCTCGAGTTGTTTAAGAAGAAAGTCTTTTTCTCTTGAAGATTACACATTGTTACCTCCGATGAAGGGGAAACATTTTACCATGAAATCATTAGTATTATTTCATGAATAATTATGATATATGTACCTGCAATTGAGGTATTCGACACATGAAAAGCCCAGCCGTGCCGAGCATTTCGTTTATCGTAGCCTTGACTGATTTCCCACCAAACACAGCCGAAGCGACAGAACTGTCAGGGAGGGGAAATATTCCGCACAATATCCTCATTCTGAATTCACCCCGTCATGGATATGCATGGTTTGGAAACGAAAAGACCGGCACTGTTGACGTGGTTCAAATAAAAGACAAAAACAGGATCCACGTCGTTGCAGATCTGAATATCAATGCAACCACTTTCACGATCTTTTATGAAATAATTCTTTATAAATCTCCCATTTTTTGTGCATCGGCACACACCGTACATTGTGCTCAACACAGTCTGGCACCTATCTATTCCACCTATGAGCAGAGGCCTTGTTTTAGTGTCGCCTGTTTCAAGTTGATGAGTGCTCGATTAAACCGAGCCGACACAGCCAGTATCATACTGAAGGTATTTGACAGCGAAAAAGCATCCGTCATACCCGTCTTTTAGGGAAACTATTAGCAATTTATTTTCAGTTACGAGTTCACAATCTATACGTGGGTGTCTTTTATGCCACCACTAAGGAGTGTTCAAATGGCTTTGGGCATTATCGGTGTACTGTTAATTATAATTTTTTTGCTGGCGATCATTGTTATTCGGCAGCGGCAAGGAACCATCGAACAGCGCCACAACAAAAATGGCTTTCGCAATTTGCTGGACGATTCCCCCCTGGGTGTACGCATCGTAACGGAAGAAGGTGAGACTATTTATGCTAATCGAGCGCTGCTGGACAGCTATGGATATGACACCATTGAGGAATTGAACACAACCCCTGTGGAAAAACGATATACCCCGGAGAGCTATACCGAATTTCAAATACGAAGAGAAAAAAGAAAACAAGGCGATTATGTACCGCCCACATATGAAGTGAATATCGTCAGAAGAGATAGTGAAGTTCGTATACTTCAGGTTTACCGTAAGGTAATAGTATGGAATGGTGTAGAACAGTTTCAGGTAGTTTATCACGATATCACAGATAGCAAGAGAGCCGAAAAGAAGTTACGAACTTCAAGTGAACTAATGCGTAATTTTGCAGGTCGTCTGCAGGCAGTGCGTGAAGAGGAGAGGAAACAGATCGCCCGTGAGATTCATGATGAGCTGGGAGGTGCATTAACCGGTCTCAAGATAGAATGTTCTTTCCTGGCACGGTCTCTTCCGGTCATAGAGAACGAACTTGTCAGGACATCCCTTCTTAACGGCATGAATTCCTTGATGCAATGCATTGATAGTACCATCCAAACTGTGCGCAGAATTGCGATGGAACTCAGACCCGGTGTTTTGGATGATCTTGGTCTCATTGCAGCAACGGAATGGCTCATTAATGATTTTCAGAAACGTACCGCTATCCGTTGCGAATGGATTTCGTCCGTTGAACACATCGACTTAGACCCCGACCTCTCTACAGCATTGTTTCGTATTATTCAAGAAGCGTTAACTAATATAGCGCGTCACTCCGGAGCAACCGAGATACGCATTCATCTGCGCACATACGAGAATTCCATCATTGTGGAGGTGGAAGACAACGGTAAGGGGATAGATCACGAGAAAGATACGAGTTCAAAGTCGCTTGGACTTTTGGGGATGAGGGAACGAGCCTTGACATTTGGGGGACAGGTCACCGTTAAGGGGACTCCTCGAGTAGGAACAACCGTGACTATTGAGGTTCCATTGGCGCCAAGATAAAAAATCAGGATTATGAGGGGGAGTAGAATGATTAGAGTCATTACCGTTGACGATCACCCTGTGGTACGGAGCGGTCTAAAACAGATCATCGATACGGAGCAGGACATGCAGATTGTAGGTGAAGCGGAGAATGCCAGGGAAGCCCTCCATACCATCCGTCAGACCGACTGCGATGCTGTTGTCTTAGATATTACGCTACCGGATGCCAGTGGGCTCGAGGTCCTGAATCAACTAAAACATGAACGACCTGCCCTGCCGATTCTGATCATGAGCATCCATGAAGAAAAGCTATACGCCCTTCGCCTCTTCAAAGCCGGTGCCTCAGGCTATCTGATGAAGAACACCGCCCCGGAAGAACTGATCAAGGCAATCCGTAAAATTACCGCAGGTGAGAAATACATTAGTTCGGCTCTTGCCGATATACTGGTATCTGAGCTGGTTGCTCCGGAAGTATCTATCCACAAAAAACTCTCCGATCGTGAATTTCAGATCATGTGCCTGATTGCCTCAGGAAAATCTCTCAAGGAAATAGGCATAATTTTATGCATCAGCGATAAGACAGTCAGTACCTACAGAACCCGCATCCTCGACAAAATGCGCCTTAAAACCAACGCCGACCTCGTCGGCTACGCCTTGCGGAACAAATTAATCGAATAAAATCATACAATCCCTACAAAAAGATCAGCATTTCCTTACTGACTAGCATTGCTCCCTCCGATATAAATGACAAGTGTAAAGAAAATCGTGAATTTTTATCTTTTACAGATCATTTCAAGACTCCGGCAACAGAGTCATCATCCGTCTAAAAGGGGCTCGGATGAAGGTATTTATCGTTGATGATTCACCGATCGTGCTCGAAAAACTGTCGGCCATGGCCTCTCGTATCGATGGTATCGAAATCGTAGGTCAGGCCACGAACGCCCACGATGCAATCGAATCCATCGTAAAGCTGAAACCCGATCTGGTAATCTTGGACATCCGCCTCAACGGCGGCGGCAACGGAATGGATGTTTTGAAACAGATTAAGAAAGAAATTCCTCCTCCGGTTGTCATCATGCTCACAAACTATCCCTATCCCCAGTACAGGAAAAAGTGTCAGGCCCTGGGTGCCGATTATTTCTTCGACAAGGTGGCAGACATCGATAAAATATACGATACGTTCATACAGCTACTGACAGATACATCCTCATAAGAACTGGTCAGTAGATATGGAATTACGGGAGAAGGATCTATGAAGGAAGTGAGTAAACTGGTTATCTTCCATCTGGGAAACAAACCATTCGCCCTTCCCGTACCTGCCGTTCAACGAATCATTCGGGCGGTCGAAGTAACCGCGGTGCCGAAGGCCCCGGAAATCGTTACCGGCATTATTAACCTACACGGAATGTTTATTCCCGTATTCAACATCCGGATGCGATTTCAACTACCCCCCAAGGACATGGATCTCGATGATCAGATGATCATTGCAACCACGGCAAAGCGAACCATAGCACTGATCGTTGATTCCGTGGACGATGTGATCGAGGTCTCCAAAGAAAGAATCATTACGGCCGAAAAGGTCCTTCCGGAACTGGAATATGTGAAAGGTATTATTAAAACCGAAGACGGTATGATTTTGATTCACGATCTTGAACGGTTCCTTTCTCTCTCCGAGGAGGAAACCTTGGATGAAGCAATGGAGACCATACAGGGCAGTGAAAAAGAAAATAGATAGCCAATCCGTTTCTGAAACACTCATGCAGGCCTTGTCAGATTACCTGACAAGAAGAGTCGGATTGCATTTTGCTAAAAAAAGCTGGAAAGACCTCCTGTCGAAGGTGAACGGGGCCATGACAGATTTTGGTTTCGACCGGATCGATGAGTTCATCTCATGGCTCCTTTCTTCCTCTCCGTCACAGCACCAGATTGAAATACTCGCAAGCCATCTCACCGTGGGAGAGACCTATTTCTTTCGGGAGAGAAAAGCTTTCGAAATCCTTGAACAGTTTCTCTTACCGAATTTGATAACCTCCCGGAGAGAGACGGAAAAGCGTATCCGCTTCTGGAGTGCCGGCTGCTCTACCGGCGAAGAAGCTTACTCTCTCGCCATTCTGCTCGACAAAGTGATTCCGGATCTGAAGGATTGGAAGGTGACTATTCTCGCAACGGATATCAATACCGGAGCTATCCGGAAGGGAGAGGAGGCGATCTATTCAAACTGGTCATTCCGGGATACCCCCCAGTGGTTCAAGGATCGTTACTTTGAAAAAGTAGACGTGAGCCACCACAGGCTACGGTTCAGTATCAGAGAAATGGTCACCTTTTCCTATCTGAACCTCTCGGAGGATCTCTATCCCGCACTCCAGAACAATACCAACGCCATGGATTTCATCTTCTGCCGCAACGTGCTCATGTATTTTTCACCCGAACAGACCAAATTGACAGTAGAACGCTTTCATCGATCTCTTATCAACGGGGGGTGTCTGATTGTCAGCCCCATAGAGACGACACTCCTGACCGATTCACCGTTTGTGATGGTCCGGTCCAACGATTCGATTTATTACAAAAAGGATATATACAAAACAAAGACCTCCTCGAAAGATGTAAAGCGCATCGAAGAGAGCGAGGGTACCCTCCCGTTGATATCACCGACGCACGTCAAGCGGCGCCGGGCTGAGAAACCATCACGTTCCACCGGACCACACGTCTTGATACAACCCGAAAAAAGAGAACAATCACCCTACGAAGAAGCAGCGTCACTGTACGAAAACGGTTTCTATCTGGAAGCGGAAGAAAAGCTTCGTAACTCTTTCTCGATGGGCAACGGAAAGCAGCAATCACGTGTTCTTTTTGCGAAGGTCCTGGCAAACCAGGGGAAACTTGATGAGGCGTGCGATTTCTGTGAAGAAGTCCTTTCGTCAGATAAATCCAATGCCTATATGCACTATTTATTAGCCACCATTCTTGAAGAACAGCAAAGGAGTGACGAAGCAAGAATTTCATTGAAGAAGGCGCTGTATCTCGACCGCAATTTTATCTTAGCCCACTTTGCGCTTGCGAATCTTGCCCTGCGATCCGGGAAAACGATCGAGGCACGAAAACATTTCGACAATGTCATGGAGATCCTATCGATCTATAAACCCGATGATATCATCCCTGAATCGGAAGGAATAACGGCAGGCAGGCTTGCGGAAATCATCGGGACATCCGGAGCACAGGAGATAGCATGAAAAAAAGAGTAACCAACTCCCCAAAAACCGCAGAAAACCGGAGATCTGGTTATAGCGGGATATTCGAGATGACAACAAAGGCGGAAAAGAGAGCTATTCTCCACTCAAGAGCAAAGGATCTTGCCCGGGAATCTGAGTGTAGAGAGGAAGCCGGAGAATGTCTCGACGTATTGGTTTTTCTTCTCACTCACGAAACATATGCCATCGAGACCCGATCCATCAGGGAAGTTCATCCCTTGATCGAGCTGACACCCCTTCCCTGTACGCCGAACTATATATTCGGCATCATCAATATCCGTGGTCAGATTCTCACAATCCTTGACATGAAGACCTTTTTCAACCTCCCCGAAAAGGGGATCACCAATCTGAACAGAGTCATCGTTGTCTGGAAAGAGAATGTAGCGCTGGGAATTCTCGCCGACGAGATCTCAGAGATTCGGAGCATCCCGGAAAAAAACTTACATCCGCCCCTGCCGACGATGACCGACATCCATGCAAGATATCTGAAGGGGATTACCGGAGAAGGTCTTATCATTTTGGATATAAAAAAAATTCTCAGCGATACACAGCTGATTGTCCATGAAGAGGTGGGTGAATCCGTATCACGGCACCAATTACCGTGATCGGGAAGCAGGATAAGATAGTACATAGGAACGTGCTGAACAGGAACCGTTTTGATATCTCTCGTGATGGTGGGACGATTATAACCGGTGAGTAAGGGAGGAATTATGAAGACATTCAAATTAGGGGAAAAATTGCTGATCGGCGGCATCTTGGCCGTGGTCATTCCAATCATCATTATCGGGGTCGTTTCCGTGTATCAGTCAACGCAGAGCATAACGGAACTGGCGCGGAACAGTATGGGGAACACCGCCAAAGGCCTGGCTGGGGGACTTGACTCCATTCTTTATGAACAGATAGTAACAATCAGGAATATTGCTTACTCCGACACAATCGTTGTCGCCGCAGAGAAAATAGCCCGGGAGGGAGTAATCAACAGCGAGAAGGAGCTTCTTCTCGCCCAAAGGAAGCTTACACATATTAAAGCTGCCGAAGAGGATCGTTACTCAAGTATAACGCTGGTCGGTATAGACGGAATTGTCTACACCTCCTCCGATGACGGAAAATACAAGGGGTTGGATCTTTCCAGCAGGGATTATCTTAAGCAGGCATTGAAGGGTGTGCCCAATATCGGCTCCGTTGTCTTCTCGAAAGCAACCGGCAAGGTGATCTGTACGGCCGCACATCCGATATACGACTATGCAGGAAAAGAGATCACGGGAATTGTAGTAATGGCCCTGTGGACCAAGTTTCTCACAGACCTCGTCGATGAAATCAAGGTAAAGGAATCGGGGTATGCATACCTTGTCGATAAAACCGGCCTTTACATCACTCACCCGGCCAAGGAACATATCCTCAAAGAAAATATCTCCGATATTAAAGGGATGGAAAACCTGGTGGCAGAATCAAGCGCCAACAGATCGGGTGTTGTCGAATATGTAACGCACGGGATCCAAACGATCGCCACCTTTGCACCTATACCGATCACCGGCTGGACCGTTGTGAATTCCGTTCAGACTCAAAATCTATACGATTCAGCCCGGTTTACCCGCAATGTGATCGTTTCAATCGGTTTGGTCTCGCTTATCCTGGCATCACTGTTCTTCTTTTTATTCGCACGCAGCCTCACCCGTCCACTGATCGATCTTGTGAGTACCGCAGAGCAGATCGCCGAAGGAGACCTCACCGTCAACATCACCTCCGAGAACCGACGGGATGAAATCGGCACCCTTGCTCAAGCCTTCACCGGGATGATCCGGTCCCTCAAAAAAAAGGAGCAGATCGCACAAAAGATCGCCGAAGGCGACCTCACCGCCGAGACGACACTCTTTTCCGAAAAGGATACCTTGGGAAACGCCTTTTCGACAATGATCACGAAACTCCGCCAGCAGACCCAGGAGATCGTGGAAGGTGTCACGGTCATAGCGTCATCGGGAAGCGAGATCATGGCCTCTGTTTCCCAATTGACATCAAGCGCGGCTGAGACCGCAACCGCCGTGAGTCAAACAACAGCCACCGTGGAAGAGGTCAAGCAAACCACAGACGTGAGTTCTCAGAAGGCAAAACATGTCTCGGAACTCGGGAAAAAGAGCGTGGAGATATCCCAGACAGGACTGAAGTCGATTGAGGATACCATACAGGGTATGGACCACATCAAAGAACAGATGGAATCAATCGCCGACATGGTCGTCCAACTAAGTGAGCAAAACCAGGCGATCGGAGAAATCATTGCAACGGTGAACGATCTTGCCGAGCAGTCTAATTTACTTGCCGTCAATGCCTCCATTGAGGCGGCCAAGGCAGGGGAGCAGGGAAAAGGGTTTGCCGTGGTCGCCCAGGAAATTCGAAGCCTCGCCTCCCAGTCAAAGCAGGCGACAACCCAGGTCCGCACCATCCTCTTCGAAGTCCAGAAGGCGATCAGTTCTGCTGTCATGGCGACGGAGTTGGGAAGCAAGGCAGTCCAGAAGGGAGTGGGTCTTTCCCAACAGGGAGGGGAAGCCATCGATGTGTTGGCTCAGAGTGTTGTTGAGGCGACCAATGCATCTATTCAGATTGCCGCATCAAGTCAGGAACAGATGATCGGAATGGATCAAATCGTCTCCGCCATGGAAAATATCAGAGAGGCCGCCTTGCAGATGGCTTCCAGTACGAAACAGACCGAGAAATCCGTTCACGATCTCCATGATCTTGGCCTGAAACTGCAGGACATCGTAAAGCGATACAAGATGTGAAAATATTTTTCCCGATTCCCCCCGGAAACGAAGCATGGTGAAGCTAACAAAACCGCTTGTACATGATCACGGGGTGATACTGAGGGGATAGAAGATGTCAACAAAGAATGATGCATTCATGAAAAGGCTCCTCGCAACCTTCAGGGTCGAGGCCGACGAACATATAAAAAATATCACAGAAGGACTGATCAATCTTGAAAGAGAGATAGATCCTCAAGTGAAAGCCTCTATTATAGAAACCGTCTTCCGTGAAGCTCACAGTTTGAAGGGGGCCTCCCGCGCCGTCAACCGATCAGATATAGAAACCATCTGCCGGTCACTCGAAAATGTTTTTTCCAGATTAAAACACCAAGAAATTGAACTGCTTCCCTCGCTCTTTGACACCCTACATCAGTCGGTGGATATGCTGAACGTAATCGCCCTCGCATCTCACGAGGAAACCTCGGCCGAAGGAGATGATATTTCCAGGATCACAAAAAAACTGGATACGGAACAAATTACCAGGCCTATTGAAGCAAACCTTTGGAATTCCGAACACACCTCAACACCGGAAAATCTTCCCCCTGCCGAGAAACGTTCTGTCGTTCAAACCGATAAATCCGCTCAAATACAGGACAGGGCAATGCCCGAGACGGTTCGCATCTCTATGGAAAAACTGGATTCTCTCTTAAGGCAGAGCGGGGAAATGCTTTCTCTGAAGTTGATTGCCGACAGACATATCGATGATCTGCTCGATCTCACCCACCTTTTCAATCTCTGGGACAAACAGTGGGAGAAGATATACCCGATCCTTAGCGAGTTTCGCCGTCTGCAAGGAAAGGATGGAAAACAGAACGATACCCGGGTTACCAAGCTCTTGGAGTTTGGTGAGCTGACCCATGATAATATGAAGATTATAGAAAACAGATTGGCAGAATTAGAAAGAAAATCCGATCACGACCGTTACACCACAGCACTGATGGTGGACAATCTACTCGGAGACGTCAAACAAATCATGATGCTCCCCTTTCGGACGCTCTTCGAGGCCTTTCCAAAACTGGTACGAAATTTGTCCCGTAATCAAGGCAAGGAGGCTGAACTTTCAATTACAGGGGGAGAGATCGAGATTGATCGGCGGATACTGGAAGAGCTACATACTGTTTTTATTCATCTTCTTCGGAATACGGTAGACCACGGCATCGAAAAACCCGAGGTGAGAAAGAATAACGGGAAACCACATCGGGGAACCATCCAAATCACCGTTTCTCGCGGCGAAGGCAACAAGGTGGACATTCTCCTTGCCGACGACGGAGGCGGTGTAGATCTGGATAAACTACAAGAAACGTGTATCAAGCGTGGGATCATAGGGCCGGAAGACGACCAAAAACTGACCGAGCAGGATAGGCTATCCCTCCTTTTCCAGTCCGGTGTTTCAACCAGCCCCATTATTACCGATATTTCAGGTCGAGGACTCGGATTGGCAATTGTTAGAGAAAAAATAGAAAAACTCGGCGGAGAGGTATCTATTGAAACAGTGCATAACAAGGGAACCACGATTAGAATTACACTCCCCATTACCGTTGCAACCTCTAGAGGTATTCTTGTAAAGGCGGCGGAACGCCTCTTTATCATTCCTACAGCGGATGTTGAAAGGACAATCCGGATCAAGCGGGAAAAAATCAGAACCGTTGAGAATCGTGACACCTTTTTTTTGGCGGGAATGACAATCCCGATCGTGAAACTTTCTGATCTTCTGGAGCTTTCGGAAAAGAATAATGGATCATCCATCATCACCCTACTCATCGTGGAATCTCAAGATAAAAGAATCGGTTTCAGTGTCGACGAAATTCTGAACGAACAGGAGATTCTCATCAAAAATATGGGTCTGCCCCTTTCCCGGGTCAGAAATGTTTCAGCAGCAACCATTCTCGGATCGGGAAAGGTCGTGCCGGTTCTCAATGTTTCCGATTTGGTTACATCGGCGGCCACATCTATGAGTCGTTCCACACAACCTAGAAAATCACAAGTTACTGATGAAACTGAAAAGAAGACCATCCTCGTCGCTGAAGATTCCATCACTTCAAGAATGTTGCTGAAAAATATTCTCGAAACCGCCGGTTATACGGTCAGAACCGCTGTTGACGGAATCGATGCAATGTCTCAATTGAAGATGGAGACATTTGATGCCGTGGTTTCGGATATTGATATGCCAAGGATGAACGGATTTAACCTCACGGAAAAGATCCGGGGAAACAAAAAACTGACGGAGCTTCCCGTGGTCCTCGTTACCGCCTTGGATTCTCGCGAGGACAGGGAGAGAGGAATCGACGTAGGAGCGAACGCCTACATCATAAAGAGCAGTTTCGACCAAAGCAATCTCTTGGAAACGCTCAGGAGACTGATTTAAAGGTTCCAGAGTGGGAACTCGTTATCCCCACTCGCAGTGGTGAAAAAGGTTTGAGGTAGTAGAAGGGGAAATCCCCGTGAACGAGGGTTTACTGATCATTTACAAAGCATAGCGCCATCTGTTCTACCGGGTACCAACGAAGATAAACGGAGACGACATTCCGAAGGATGTATCCGCCATTTATTTATAACGTGCGCACGAAGCCCATGGGAACAATTAACCACAGAACAAGACATATAAAATACGATATGGCAAACACAGCGATGGATCGTAACGGAAAAATTTTGGCAAGGAGTATACAGCGTGTCTAAATTTCAGCCCCCAACCCCCTACTCCCGGTCCCCCATAAAGGTGCTGATCGTCGATGATTCCCCGGTCGTGCGCGATCTTTTAACGTTCATTCTCTCTTCTGACCCCGCTATTACAATTGTTGGAACGGCAGGTGACGGGGAGGAAGCTATTACATTAGTCAGGGAGAAGAAACCCGATGTCGTGGCAATGGATATCATCATGCCAAAAATGGATGGATTTAAAGCAACTCAAATTATCATGGAAACTATTCCAACACCGATTGTGATTGTATCGGCAAGCTGGAAACCGCAAGAGGTTGAAAAGACCTTCCGAGCCATGGAGGCCGGAGCGCTTGCCGTACTCGGCAAGCCAATGGGAGTTGACCATCCGAGCTATAATGGTCTTGCGAAGGAGTTGATCCAGACTGTAAAACTCATGTCGGACGTCAAGGTAATAAAGAGACGACCACAGAAAAGAAAAGATCCCGTAATATCCAGAGAATCGACGGTCGCCATGGTCACACCCGCATTATCTGATTGGAAAGTCGTTGCGATCGGCGCCTCAACCGGTGGGCCGCTTGCCATAGAAGCGATTCTATCGATGTTGCCGGAAGATTTTCCCGCCCCTCTCTTGATCGTTCAGCATATCTCCGAAGGATTCATCGACGGCTTTGCGAATTGGCTCGCTAATTCTTCCAAAATAACCGTTAAGATTGCCAAACATCGGGAACATCTCTTGGCCGGTCATGCTTATATTGCACCGGATAATCTTCAGATGGGGATTGATAAAGAGGAAAGAATTACCCTAAGCGTCGGTACGTCTGAAAATAAATTGTGTCCCTCCGTTTCCTGGCTGTTTCGTTCCGTGAGCGAAGCTTTTGGCAAAAACGCGATAGGCATTCTCCTTACCGGCATGGGGAAAGATGGTGCTCAGGAATTGAAACTGATGAGGGAACGAGGTGCGATAACCATTGCCCAGGACAAGGGGAGTTCCGTTATTTACGGGATGCCGGGAGAGGCTGTTGCTATTAATGCGGCCACACATGTTCTCTCACCTGTCGGAATAGCCGAATTTCTTTCCAGATGGTCGAGAACACAAACTTACAGAAGATTGTCGCAGGAACAGGAGACATAGAGGAATGATCCCTCCAAATAAACAGGATTTTTCGGAAAAGAAACAGTCGGATAGGATCAAGATTTTGATCGTCGAAGACAGCACCACGCAGGCCATGCAATTGCAGAACATATTGGAGACGAATGGTTTTGATACAGCAATGGCCACCGACGGCCGGAAGGCCCTTCAATCTATACGAACATCGAAGCCGTCCATTGTTATTTCTGACATAATCATGCCGGAAATGGATGGTTATGAACTCTGCCGCAATATCAAACAGGATGAAAACCTCCGAGACATTCCTCTCATCCTGCTTACCTCTCTCTCGGACCCTCAGGATGTTATCAAGGCGCTGCAGTGCGGGGCGGATAAGTTTATCACAAAACCCTATGATGAAATGCAACTAATTGACACTATTGAACATATACATGTAAACAGCGATCTCAAAGACCCCAGAGAAACGCAAGAGGGATTTCCTATTTCATATAGAGGTGAAAAGTATCTGATCACATCGACCAGGATGCAGATTCTTAATCTTCTACTGTCCACATATGAAACGGCAACGACAAAAAACCTCGATCTGAGAAAGGCACAGGATGAACTGGAAAAAATTAATCGGGAACTCGATGAAAGAATTCAAAAAAGAACCGAAGCTCTTCGTATTGAAATTACCGAGCGGAAGGCGGCCGAGGCCGAGTTGCTTACAAAGAATGAAGAGATTCATGCCGTTACACAACAGCTCTGGCAGGCGGCGAAGCTTGCAACGATGGGGGAATTGGCATCAAGTATTGCACACGAACTCAATAATCCACTGGCCACGGTCAATCTGAGAATCGAATCCCTGATATCGCAAACACCAAAAGACGATCCGCGCCAGCGCGGATTGCACATTATCGGGCAGGAAGTCGAACGAATGGGGAATCTCGTGACCAATCTTCTCAATTTCAGCCACAGGAGCCGGAGGGAAATATCCACCGTTGATATATGCGAGGAAATTGAAAAGACCATTGAACTCATTGATTACCATTTGCGTAAGAGGAATATCCAAGTCATCCGAAAATTTGCATCGAAGATTCCGGGAACTCTCGCAGATCATCAGCAATTAAGGCAACTGTTTCTGAATCTGTTTACCAACGCGAGTGACGCCATGCAAGAAGGGGGAACGTTGACAATCCGGATTAAGGCAAAATCGGAGGAAAAAAAGATTGTTATCGAAATTGCCGATACGGGAAACGGAATACCACCTGAGATCCTGCCCAAAGTCATGGAGCCGTTTTATACGACAAAACCGGAAGGGAAGGGAACCGGGCTGGGGCTGGCCATTTGCCGGCGTATCGTTCAGGACCACCGGGGAACACTCGATATTATAAGCGAGGGGATACCCGGAAAGGGAACAATAATACGAATTACCCTGGTATCAATAGATCCGGGTAACTCCGTAGGCTTAACGGACCCATCGGGGTGAAAGGAAGATTATGAAAAATAGTGACCATAAAGACTCCAATTATACCGTGGGCAACATCATGGTCGTCGATGATGAAGCTGAACTGATGAATGCCCTTTGCGAGATGTTGACGGACCAGGGATATGAAACTGCAGGATTCCTGACAGGCGCTGAAGCACTATCGGTTCTTAAGGAACGGGAATTCGATCTGCTGTTGACCGATCTGATGATGCCCGGGATGGACGGAATTGAATTGATTCGTGCCGGACTCGAGATAGATCCCAATCTCATCAGCATCATCATGACGGGACACGGTACCGTTCAAACAGCCGTGGAGGCGATGAAGACGGGTGCCTTCGATTACATTTTGAAACCCTTCAAATTCACCACCCTCGTACCGTTACTCTCCCGCGCCATGCAGGTACGTAATCTGCGACTGGAAAATATGCAGCTTAAGGAGACCATCGCCATCCATGAACTGGGAAAGGCTATAGCCTTCTCATCCGACCTGAATTCGATACTAAACAAGATAGCGGACACTGCTCTTCAACAGTGTAGCGCCGATGAGGTATCCATCATGCTGCCCACCAAGAGCGGTAATGAACTGTATGTTGCTGTTGTTCGCGGAGGGCGCACGGAAACTCTTGGAAAGCATGCATCCATCAAAGAGGGAGTCGCCGGCTGGGTCGCCCGTAATCTCGAATCCGTTGTATTTCGCGGGGAGATCAATGATCCGCGCATGGCGCCGATCCGACCGCGTAATGATATCCACACATCAGTTTCCATGCCGATGTTATCACAGGGCAAACTGGTCGGTGTTTTAAACGTCAACATCACGAAGGACCACCGAAAATTCACGTTAGGGCAGTTAAAGGCACTGAGCATTCTGGTGAGCATCATTTCCCCCATCCTGGAAAACACGGCCCTGTACATCCAGATCCGCAAAGCCGAGGAGGAATACCGCTCCATCTTCGAAAACACTCGCGAGGGGATTTACCGGAGTTTACCCGGGAAGCGCTTCATAACCGTCAATCCTGCTTTTGCCCAAATATTCGGCTACGACTCATCGGAAGAGCTTATGACCAATGTAATGGATATTACTCATCAGTTCTATGTGAACCCTGAAGACGCTACGAAGCTTTCACGAATTATGGAGGAACGGGGAGAGGCGGTAAATTTTGAGTGCCAGGTCTATCGCAAAGACGGCAGTCGGATCTGGATATCTGTCACGGCTCACGCCATACACGACGAGCAGGGAGTACTACTCTATCATGAGGGCATTCTTGAAGACATCACCGAACGGAAAAACTCGGAGATGTTTCTGAAACTGGCCAAGGATGTCCTTGAGATACTCAACCGTTCGAATGATGTCCAGAAACTGATCAGTGACATCCTCAATCTCTTAAAAGAAAGAATCGGTTGCCAAGCCATCGGCATCCGCCTGCGTGAGGGAGAGGATTATCCCTACTATGTGACCAACGGGTTTCCGGCCGATTTTCTGAAGGCGGAGAATAATCTTTGTAAGTACGACTCAGCCGGCAACATTATCCGTGACTCCGACGGCAACCCGTCATTGGAGTGCATGTGCGGCAAGATTCTTTACGGCCGAACCGATCCCTCCCTCCCCTATTTCACAGAGGGCGGAAGCTTTTGGACGAACAGTATGACAGACTTTCTGTCATCGATCTCGGAAGAGGAATACTCAATCAAAATGAGGGAGCGCTGTAAAGATGAGAGGTATGAATCCGTAGCGTTCATTCCTCTGCGGTCAGGAAGCGAAATCACCGGCCTCCTGCAGTTGAGCGACACACGGAAGAATCTATTTAATTCGAACATGATCAGCTTTCTCGAAGGGATCGGGGCAAGTATTGGTATTGCGGTCATCAGGAAGCGTGCTGTCGAATCGCTTAGGGAGAGTGAGGAGAAATACCGCCTCCATTTCGAGAACGTGACAGACATCATCTATTCGGTTGATGAAAAACTACATATCCTCAGCATATCCCCTTCCGTCGAAAAGATTCTTGGCTACAAACCAAAAGAGCTAGTCGGTAAGACCATTCAACGACTGAACATCATGGCGGAGGACCGCCTAAAAGAAGCAAGTTCAGATATACGGTCCGCATTGAAGGGGAACAGTATCACGGAAAAAGTGTATGAGTTCAAAGCAAAAGACGGAACGCAGAGGTTTTGTGAGATAGGCGTTGCTCCTATTCTTCACGATGGAAGAGCCGCGGCAGTAATCTGTGCGGCCCGTGATATCACTGAACGCAAACAGGCAGAAGAATGGCTGCTGCGGGAACGCAGTATGGTAGAACGCATTATGAAAACCAGTCCGGCGGGTATTGCCGTGGCCGACCTTGACAGTAAAATCGTTTTCGCCAACAAGCGGGCCGAGGAAATTTTGGGTCTATCCATCGACGAAATAACCGAACTTACGTATGATTCTCCCAAGTGGGGGATTACCGACTTCGATGGAAATCCCTTTCCTACTGAAAAGCTTCCTTTTGCAATGGTGATTTCCTCCGGCAATCCTGTTTATGGGATACGCCATACCATCTGTTTCCCTAACCGTGAACGTGCATATCTTTCCATTAACGGCGCTCCGATTCATGACGACAAAGGCAAAATCACCGAGGTGGTATTATCCATCGACGACGTCACGGAACGACACCGCTCTGAAGAAAAAATCATCGAAACTATTGAGCAATTAAAGAAAAACATTGACGATACGATTCAGGCGATGGCATTGATTGTTGAAAAAAGAGATCCGTATACCGCCGGTCATCAGAAGAGGGTCGCCAGTCTTGCTGTGGCAATCGCTCAGGATATGTATCTTTCCCAAGATCAGATCAATGGCCTCAGGATGGCCGGCACGATCCACGATATCGGAAAGATGAACATCCCGTCGGAAATCCTTAGCAAACCCACCACACTGAGTGAGATAGAATTCGACATGATACGATCTCACCCCGAAGTCGGCTATAATATTCTGAAGACAATAGAATTTCCTTTCCCCGTAGCACAGATCACCTATCAGCACCACGAACGAATTGATGGCTCCGGATATCCACAGAAACTGCAAGGGAGCGAAATTCTTATTGAGGCTCGGATTCTTGCCGTGGCCGACGTTATGGAAGCCATGGCTTCACACCGCCCCTATCGTCCCGCTTTAGGCGTTGATGCAGCACTGGAAGAGATTGAAAAGAACAGAGGAATACTGTATGAGCCTGATGTAGTGGATACCTGTATGAGCTTATTCAGAGACAAAGGATTTCAATTCTGAGAGCTGATACTCTGAGGACATTGCTATTTGAGACAACACCAGGGAAGTTTATAAACTTGTGAACCTTGTTTAAACGACAACACTTGACCATCTGGCGTTTTGTTCAATCATAACGCATCATGATTATTCATTCTTCAGTATCCTTGATTTCCCCTGTCGCTACAATATCTTCATTAAAAACATTGCAGATGAATGGCAAACGGACAAAATGGGAAACTCCCCGGCGGCAAGTTGCGGGGTGTTTAATAAAGAATAGTAATAAATAACATCATCACATGCTACGGCTCCTATCAGATGGACACCAGCATCTGATGGATGATATTACATTTGACATTATACTGAATATCTTGTAGATTTTATTACACAATATTTCTCATATACTATTCATCTTCTTTTCAGGCGGCGCTGTATATCATCGCAGAGGGCGTCAGATGAAAGATCGATCCGGGGCAAATCAAAAGCTACTCGAAGAGAGTGCATTCCTACCACAGAGATCCGAAAGAACGGATTCCCCTAAATCGGCACATGCCTACGAAGAAAAAGCCTCAAGAGTTAGTGAAACCGATATATGGATGAATCTTGACGCTATCGTTCCTCACACGATAGCTGTTCCTTTGATTATTCTGTGCATTATGGCAGCTCTCGTTTCTGCTTTCATCATCACATCACCAACGGCCGCTCAACCGAATAACCCAAGCAGTATCCTTGATACCGGCGTGAAAAATGTTCTTATCTTGCACTCCTACGAGAGCAGTATGGCTTGGACAAAGGGCATACAAGAGGGGATTGAATCCGTCTTTAAAAAAAGCGGCGTCGTCGTTGACATGCATATCGAATACATGGACACCATACGTCACCGTACCAAAGAATCTTTCGGTTATCTGGAGGATCTGTACCGAAAGAAATACGATCGAACCCTGTTCGATGTTATTCTCCTTTCAGATAATAATGCGCTGGACTTTTTGCTGCCCCGGCGGGACAAGCTTTTCCCCGGAGTTCCGATTGTGTTTTGTGGCGTCAATGATTTCAGGATTGAGCAGCTTCATGGCCAATCCGGCATAACCGGTGTTAACGAAGATATTGACATATACGGGACCATTGAACTTGCCTTACGCATTATGCCGAAGATAAAAAAGTTCCTTGTCATCAGCGACAGAACGGCAACCGGTCTGGCCAATCGAAGGAAGTTTGAACACACCCTTTCTACTTTTACCAATAAGACTCCTTCCTTTGAATTACTGGACGATCTGACTACGGCTGATCTTCAAAAACATCTTGGCGAGCTCTCTTCGGATTCCGCAGTTCTCCTTTTCATGTTCAGGAGAGACAAGGATAATCGGGTTTTCACACCACCGGAGTATTTCAGAATGATTGTGGAAGGTTGCAACGTTCCGGTCTTCACATTCTGGTTTGAAACAAGTTTAGGCACTGGCGTTACGGGTGGAGTAATGGTGTCAGGAACGGCGCAGGGTGAGCGAGCCGCCGAATACGCGTTGCGCATCCTGAAGGGAGAAACTGCCTCCTCTCTCCCCTTCATAATGAAAAGTCCGAATGTACCGATCCTAGATTATCAGCAGCTCAAAAAATTTAACATCCCGAAAAGAATTGTTCCCGCAGGGGTTGTCATACAAAACGAACAGATACCGTTTTATTATCGTTACAAGAAAACAATCTGGCTGACATCCATTCTTGTAACGACTCTGATTATTGGGAATATAATCCTCCTGATAAACATTGCCCGACGAAGGGAGGCAGAGGCGGCACTACGGGAGAGCGAAGAGTGGTATCGCATGATCTACAACCATGCACCCGTGGGAATCATGCATTTCGATTCCGGTGGAATCACTATAGATTGCAATGATAATTTTACACAGATCATGGGCGCCGACAGGGAACAACTCCTCGGCTTCAACATGATTGAGAGACTTCGCGATCAGGCAATGCTTAAAGCGGTCAAGGATACTCTCGACGGACAAAACGGATATTACGAAGGTGAGTATCTTTCAGTCACGGGTCAAAGAAAAACATTCCTGAGGGCTATCTTCCAGAGGATTACCGACAACAATGGAAAACTTATAGGGGCGGTCGGGATATATGAAGACATCACCGAGCGCAAGCGGGCAGAGCAATTGTTACAAGAACGTGAAGCGTTATTAAACAAAGTAGGGACTATAGCGAAGATCGGCGGATGGGAAATGGATATGGCAACCGGAAAGGCCACGTGGACGAAAGGCACGTATGATATCGTCGAAATCGACTACGACAATCCTATACCGGGGCTTCATGAGCATGTCGGATTTTATCTCCCCGAATATCGTGAGATGATTGAGAATACAATGGAAACACTGATAGAGACAAAGCAACCCATGATGTTTGAAGCGGCGCTGAAAACAGCAACAGGAAATATTAAATGGTGCCAGGCGTTTGGAGAAGCTGTGGTAGAAGATGAACAAGTAGTTAAATTGCGGGGAACGTTCCAGGACATCACCGATCGCAAAAAGATAGAGGAAGAGATTAAAGCATTGAACCGCGAATTAGAGCAACGGGTCGCTACGCGTACCGCCGAACTGGCGGAAAAAACCCGCCAGATGGAGACCTTCACCTACTCGGTCTCGCACGACCTCAAAGCCCCCCTGCGTGGTATCGACGGTTACAGCCGCCTGCTTCTGGAAGATCATTTCGAATGCCTGGACGAAGAAGGCCGCACCTTTCTGACGACCATTCGGCAGGCAACCGAACAGATGCGGCAGCTGATCGAAGATTTACTGGCCTATTCCCGAATGGAACGCCGCGAGCTGGCCTCACACGAGGTACATCCTTTTAATGTAATCCAAACCCTGCTTGCCGAACGGACGGAAGAGATTAATGCCCGTAACGTCAGCATCATCGTAGACATGCCCGATATCGTGGTCAAAACCGACCCCGAGGGACTGGCTCAGATCCTGCGGAACCTGCTGGACAATGCCCTTAAATTCACCGACAAGACACCTGCTCCGCACATTGAGATCGGCGGGCAGGATGAGGAGGGAAAACACTATCTCATCTGGGTGCGGGACAACGGCATCGGTTTCGACATGTGCTATCATGACCGCATCTTTGAGATCTTTCAACGACTCCACTCGGTGGAAGAATACCCCGGCACGGGTATCGGTATGGCCATTGTGCAAAAAGCAATACAGAGAATGGGTGGCCGGGTTTGGGCTGAAAGCGCCCCCGGCAAGGGAGCTACTTTTTATCTGGAGGTGCCAAAGTGAACAATTACTCAGATGTGACCAGACCTATCCTGCTCGTGGAGGACAATCCCATGGATATTGACCTGACTAAACGGGCCTTTGCCCGGCGCAAGCTGGCCAATCCCATCGAAGTAGTTACGGACGGAGAAGCGGCCCTGGCCTATTTACCTCTCTGGGAAGCAGGTGCTCCGCTACCGATCGTCATACTCCTTGATCTCAAACTGCCCAAAGTTGATGGGCTGGAGGTCCTGCGGCAGATTAAAGCCCATCATATATTTCACACCATACCGGTGGTTGTTTTAACATCTTCCAATGAGGACCGGGACATTCAAACCGCCTACACCCTGGGTGCCAACTCCTATATAATGAAACCGGTCGATTTTGATAAATTTCTTAACATAGCGGAGCATATTGAGATCTACTGGCTGGCCCTCAACACGCCACCGAGGAATAAGGCATGAAAATCCTCTATGTAGAAGACAATCGGCTTGATGCAGACTTGACACGCCGCGAATTGAAGAAATCGGCTCCCGAATTTCTCGTTGATATCGTCACTACCCAGCGCGATGCTTTTATCGCCCTGGAAAAGAAACACGATTACGATCTGGTACTCTCTGATATGCGTCTTCCCGATGGGGACGGCCTGGTGATACTTACTCACATACGGGGACGTGGTCTCCCGATGGCAGTTGTCATTATTACCGGTCAGGGGGATGAAGAAACGGCGGTAGCCGCACTCAAGGCCGGAGCCCAGGATTACGTGATCAAGCGCGACGGGTACCGTGAATATTTGCCGCTGATCCTGGAAAAAGCATTGGCAAGCTATCGCGAAACGTCCATTCGATCTTCTCAACCCTTACGGGTGTTATACGCCGAGCCCCACACCTCGGACGCTGATCTGGCGAAGCGGCATTTGGCCGGCGTTGCCCCCCATATCGTTATGGATGTGGTAACTAATGCTTCAGGAGTGTTCAAGCTTCTCTCCGATCAACACATCAAGCACCCCTTTGACGTAATTCTCCTTGACTATCGGCTCCCGGGGATGAATGCCCTTGAGATACTCAAGGAACTCCGTCAGGTATCAAGAACGGACTTGCCTATTGTCCTGATCACCGGACAGGGCGATGAAGAAGTGGCGGTCCAGGCCCTGAAACTTGGCGCTACGGACTATCTGGTCAAGAACCAAGGCTACCTCTACAAATTACCTTTCATCCTGGAAAATGCTGTCCACAGTGTCCAACTGACCCGTGAGCATAAAACCATCGCCAAGCTCAAAAGACAAAATGAACTGATCCTTAATTCTGCCGGCGAGGGGATTGTCGGGATGGATTTGGCCGGCAATCAAACCTTTGCCAATCCGGCCGCCGCCAGAATACTGGGATATGAGATCTCTGAAATGATCGGCGCAAATGGTCATTCCCTCTGGCACCATACCAAGATCGACGGTTCTCGGTATCACGAAGAAGCATGCACCATCTATACAGCCTGCATGGAGGGGACGGTTCTTGATGATCAAGAAGATCTGTTCTGGAGGAAAAACGGGACGAGCTTCCCGGTGGAATTTTCCCTCATGCCCATTCTGGAAGATGACCGACTACTCGGCTCCGTTCTTACCTTCCGCGATATTACCGAGCGTAAACGGGCCCATCTTGCGTTGCAGGAAAGTGAGGAACTTTTCAGGAAGGTATTTCAAGATCATACAGCGGTTAAGCTGATCATCGATCCAGATACCGGGAATATCATCGATGCCAATAAGGCGGCGTTACATTTCTATAAATGGTCACATGAACAACTCACACAGATGAAAATTCAAGAGATAAACACCCTTCCTCCTGAAGAGGTTAAAAAAGAGCTGGAGAAAGCCAGATACGATAAACGAGTACATTTCGAATTCCGCCACAGACGCGCTGATGGTTCTATCCGTGACGTAGATGTATTCACCAGCAAAATCAACGTAAATAAAAAGGATCTTCTCCACTCTATTATTCACGACGTTACCATCCGAAAACAGGCGGAGGAAAAACTTCAAGAAACCCTGCTCAGTCTCAAAAAAGCCGTCAGCACAACCATTCAGGTCATAGGCTCCACCGTGGAAACCAGAGATCCCTATACTTCCGCCCATCAGCTTCGATGTGCGGACCTTGCCTGCGCTATTGCCACGGAGATGAAACTTTCCAATGATACCATTGAGGGCACCAGGATGGCAGGTATCATTCATGACCTCGGAAAACTGTCCATCCCTGCTGAGATCCTGTCCAAGCCCACCGAATTATCACCCATTGAATTTTCACTGATCAAGGAACATCCCAGAAAAGGTTATGAGATCCTGAAAGATGTGGAATCACCCTGGCCCCTGGCAGAGATCGTATACCAGCACCATGAACGGATCGATGGTTCAGGCTATCCGAGAAACCTGAAAGGAGACGATATTCTCATAGAGGCGCGTATCCTCGCCGTTTGTGACGTAGTCGAATCCATGGTATCTCATCGTCCCTATCGAGCAGCTTTGGGAGTTGATATGGCCATGAAAGAGATTGAAGACCGCCGGGGAATTCTGTACGATGTGGATGTGGTGGATGTCTGCCTGAGGTTGTTCAGGGAGAAAGGCTACCGATTTTAACATTAAGCAAGAGGACGGAATGCAAAGGTTTAGTCCATTACACTCCAATTGGTACGCATAGTTGACGTATAGCATCCACTCCTCTTTTCATATTTGCTACGATCGCATACTGCTATTGTTTCTTACCACTCTGGAAACATACTACCCGTTCCCGTTTCTTGAGCGATCGATACTATTGTCATATTGGAATAGCTTAACGGGCAGATATATTCCAATATGTTACCACTCTTTCTTATAAGTCGGTACCGTTGTGATTGCAGGTATAATTATATGAAAGATTTCTCAGGTAACAATCAGGAACTGATCGAAGAAATACTCTCCTTAAAGAAGAAAATCATCGAGCTGGAACAATCGGAACCCAAGCGCAAGAGAGTGGAAGAGAAGCTGCGGGCCCCGGACCCGACACTCCTGGAAGTTTTAGACAGCTTCAATTCCCTCATCTATGTGGCCGATATGGAAACCTATGAGATCATTTTTATTAACAGGTATGGCAAAAAGAAATGGGGGGACATAGAGGGTACAATCTGTTGGCAGACCTTCCAGAAGAGAAAGACAGGCCCCTGTGAGTTTTGCACAAATAGTCGGCTCATCGGACCGGACGGGAATCCGACAGGGGGCGTTATATGGGAACTTGAAAACACCATTACGCAACGGTGGTACGACTGTCACGACATAGCCATTCACTGGCACGATGGCCGAATTGTTAGAATGGAAATTGCCACTGACATCACCGAGGAGAAGAGGGCGGAGGAGGAGTTACGGGAGAGCGAATCGCGCATACGGGCTATCACTGACTCCGCCCAGGATGCTATTCTCATGATGGATCCTGAAGGGCGAATATCATATTGGAACCCTGCCGCTGAGCGTATTCTCGGCTACACGAGTTCCGAAGCCATCGGCCAAAACCTCCACGCGTTACTCGCGCCCCCGCATTATCACAAGGCACACCATACCTCCTTCCCGTTGTTTCAACAGAAAGGACAGGGAGTCGCCGTCGGGAAAACTATTGATCTGGAGGCCATCCGAAAAGATGGAAAGAAAATTCCGGTGCAGCTTTCTCTTTCAGCGGTACACATGAAGGGCGCTTGGCATGCTGTGGGGATTATTCGCGACATAACCGAGCGTAAAATGGCGGAAGAAAAACTTCTTGAAAGCGAGAAAAGATATCGTGAAATGTATGATTTTTTACCAATCCCCGTTTTTGAGATGGATTTTGAAGCTAATCTGACTTCTGTCAACCGAGCCGTGTATGAAACTTTCCGAGGCACTGAAGAGGAATTCAAAAGAGGGGTTAGTGCATGGAAGCTCTCTTCAGACGAGGACATCGCCAAATCGAGAAAAAACATTGAACGTCTGTTAAAGGGTGAGCAACCGGAAGAAACCGAATACATATTAACCAGATTAGACGGTTCTACCTTTCCTGCCATCGTCATCTCAAGACTGATTTACCGTGATGGCAATCCGGCGGGCATACGAGGAGCTATCGTTGATATAACAGACCGCAAACAGGCGGAGGAGCAGATCAGGCAGATGGCCTATTATGATTCCCTGACAGGCCTCCCAAATCGGAAACTCTTTTCCGATCGCCTTACTATTGCCCTGACGCAAGCCAAACGGAATAAAAAGAGGATTGGATTAACAATGCTCGACCTCGATAATTTTAAGGAAGTGAACGATACCCTGGGCCATGCTGCAGGGGACCTCCTTCTTAAGGCAACGGCAGATCGACTCACCGGAACGCTGAGAAAGGGTGATACTATTGCGCGTCTCGGTGGCGACGAGTTTGTGGTGCTCCTTCCGGTATTGAAAGGAGAAGAAGATGCGATCCAGGTTGCACAAAAGATCGTTGATAGCTTCCGAAAACCTTTCCTCATTAACACCCACCAACTCTTCGTGACGGCAAGTATCGGTATTGCACTGTATCCCGATAATGGAACAGATGAAGATATTCTCCTGAAAAATGTCGATATTGCCATGTATCAGGCAAAGCAAGCGGGGCGAAACCGATACCGACTCTACAAAGAGACCTGAGTGATATTATCGCAGTGCCCATTCAAAGCCCTATTACCGCGAAGGCACCTGATTTCACCTGACTGCAAAAAAATACGATATGAATTTCAATAACCGGGAACTCGATCTGCGTACGGCCCATATAATGAGGTAAGATTAACACTACCATTCGGATTTTTCAGCAAACATCTCCTTGACATACAATCATGTTACTCCATATACTCTCTCATAAAAAAACACATTGAATTTACATAATAATCTACCAGCTATAGAACCAACGTTTGGATAGCAACCAAGAAAAAGGGGGAACCCTGTCACGTCTGATCTGTTGCATTATGTTTATTTTAGTGAATTCCGGAGTTGATACTTATGATCGAGGTAAAGAAGGTAGAAGACAAGAGCATGATGAAGGATTTCATCATGCTTCCCTGGACAGCGAAGCTCTATGAAAACGATCCGTTGTGGATCCCGCCGCTCATCGGCGAACAGAAGAAACTGTTCGGCAAGAAGAGTTATTTCCCCGAGATTGGGGAGGCGGAATTTTTCCTTGCATATAAAGACGGAGAACCCGTCGGCCGTATTACCGCACAGGTGAATCACCTCTACGAAAAGAAATATGACAGGGAAACAGGTTTCTTCGGTTTTTTTGAATCAATCAACGATCCAGAGGTTGCTCACGCACTCTTCGATACCGCCTCAATCTGGCTCAAGGGCAAGGGCAAGGAAGTCATGAACGGCCCCCAGAGTTTTTCCGTCTACGACTCTGTGGGATTCGAGGTAGAAGGACTCGACATGATGCCTACGATAGGTCTTTTCCACTATGCCCCTTATTATAAAGACCTGGCGGAACTTGCGGGATTCACCAAGTGTATTGACTGGTATTGTTTTCTTGTGAAAAAGATCGATACCTATGCACCCTACCTTGAGGATATCAAGAAAAACATAATGAAGGATATGGATGTCGAGTTCAAGATCCTCGACAAGCGCGAGATGAAGAGGCGCCTACAAGAGGTGCAGCAGATCTTCAACATAGCCTGGGAAGGTAACTGGGGGCACCTGCCGCTTACCGATCAACAGATGGACGCACTCTATGAGGAGCTCAAGATGGTCGTCATACCCGAACTTACCATCTTTGCGGAGAAAGACGGTAAAACTATCGGCTTTATTATATCCGTCCCGGATGTGAACCCAGCCATGAAGGTCTTGAACGGGAGGATGTATCCCTGGCGCCTCTGGCAGTTCCTGAAGAAGGCAAAGCAAACAAAGAAACTTCGCACCATAATCATGGGCGTGCTTCCGGAGTACCGCGGGCGTAAGATTGATGACGTTTTTTATCTGAAGACCATCGAAGAAGGGACTCGGCTTGGCTACACAGAGTCGGACTGTTCTCTGGTTGTGGAAACGAATACAAAGATGATCGGGGCACTCCAGGCTCTCTTCGCCGAGCGATACAAGACCTATCGCATCTACGAGAGACCCATTGTATGAAAATATTTCTTTAGTATCGAGTAGTTATTCTTCTCTGAAGGGGTTGGCCAATACACTATCCTTCGGCTTTCCATTGCCCAGGATAAGCGCCCTGGAAAGTGACGGTACGCAGCTATAGACCACAAGCCCCAGAATCGTACCAATGATGAGATCCGTTACGTAATGATACCGCAGATACACGGTGGAGAATATTATTACGGACCCCCACACGCACGTTACCGGGAATAAGGGCCGATAATACTTCCTGACCAGGAGGATCGTCAGCAGAGAAATCAGAGTATGGCCGCTTGGACAGCAGTCTCTCATCACACCTTCCCCCCGTGCAAGTAAATCCCGGACAAGATCAAAGAACAAAATACCCGTCAGTGGTACGGTCTGTAGGTGTGTAAGGGTGAACCGGGGTCCGATGGCCGGTGTAAGATAATACCCGAGATAGGAGACGAAAAATCCTATCATGAGGGTGGAGGCACAGACATGAAAATCAAGATGTGACCTCTTCACGAAGTAAAGGGCCAGACATAGAGAAAGCGGCAGAAAGTAAAAACTTGCATAGACTATCTGACACACCTCCGACAGCATCGGGAAGGTTATCGTTTCCATAAGAATGGTTGGATCGGTGCCCAGAAAGAGGAACCTGTCGATATGTATGATGATGTTGTCCACATCGTGAGGGTTGACAAGCGGGATGAGCCTGCGGTTTTCCAAATAGATTGCGACGAGAAACAGGAGTACATACCAGTCTCTGAAGGTGGGTATATATCTCTGATAACGTCTTGTTTGTGCAAGACTCACTATGAGAATGAATAATATGATAATCAGGTTCAGCGCGAATATGTCCCAGGCGGCTTTCATTTGCATGAAAAGCAGAATGAGGCTGTTCAATAGAACCATCATGGCGATGACGAGTTTTTCTTCAAGATTCAACCGAAGGTTCCAATCATAGAAGAATTTCATATGTCACACCCTCGAAATCATTATCAGGATTCTTTTGCGACACTTGAACTGTAATAATACATCAATGGGATTTTATCTTGATATACATCATAACAAAAAAGTCAGCGCAAAATTTCAAAATGCGTTAGTGGGGAGATAACCGCTCTGAGGCGACTCACATGGTCTGTCCTGCATGTTCAGGTTATTTTTCCAGATTTCTCTATGTAAAGCTGGTACAGTTTTTAGGGAGCAGGTCAAAAGGAGTTAATCTGCTATTTTCTCCCGGGGTATCTAATCAAGAAACATTGGGACAAAACCTAGAGGAATAATTTTTCCTCCTTGAGTGTGTAACCTTTTTCATTGAATAGCCCTAAGCATACATCCACAACCTCTGAATCATAGAGAATACCTCTGTTCTTCTCAATCTCCTCAAGAGCGGCTCCTATCCCCAAGGTAGGACGATATGGACGATGTGAGGCCATGGCTTCCACTACATCGGCCACGGCTATAATACGGGCCTCTATAAGAATATCATCCCCTTTCAGATTTCTTGGATAACCCGAACCGTCCAAGCGTTCATGGTGCTGGTAGATAATTTCTGCCAGTGGCCAGGGAGATTCCACATCCTTGAGTATGTCGTACCCTCTCTGAGAGTGCTCTTTTATCAGCAAAAGCTCAATTTGTGTCAGTTCGGTGGGCTTAGATAATATTTCAGCGGGAATTGATAGCTTTCCAATGTCATGGATGGAACCAGCCATACGGATTCCCTCGATTTTTTCTTGGGATAATCCCATTTCTATGGCGATGGCACAGGCAAGATCCGTGGATCGAAACTGATGGCCGGCTGTATAGGGGTCTCTCACCTCTACAGCGGATACCATAACCTGAATGGTGGTGCCAACCGCTTTCCTGAGACTATCGAGTGTCTGCAGAAGCTTTTCTTCTGCCTGTTTGCGTTCGGTACTATCATGGAAATACCAGACGCGACCGTAGTATCGATTGTCCGAACCTAACATCGGTGCAGAATAACGGTCAAAAACCCGGCCATCCGCCAAAGGTATTTCATCCTGGCTAATTTCCTGTTTATGTTCATAGAGGTATTGAACTTTCCGTACAAACGATTGGGGATCCGCCATCTTGGCCGTCACAAACTGAAGAACCGGTTCATCGTCTCTCTCTTCGACGAGATTTGCCGGGAGACCCCACATTTCTATAAATCGACGGTTGAATAAGACAATATTGGCGGCATCGTCAACCACGAGGATTCCGTCAATTGATGTTTCCTGCTGTGTGGACAAAATGACATTCTTGAATTGCAGTTCTTCCACCGTCCGCCCTAACTCGACAGTGCGCTCCTTGACCAGTTTTTCGAGATTTTCGCGGTGCTGCTTAAGCTCATACTCAAGTTGCTTGCGCTTGCTGATGTCGCGGATGACAATAACCATTCCGGTGGGTTGCCCATTTGATCTCCTAATAAGGTTGCCATTACACTCAATATTGACCAGACTTCCATCAGCCCGTATCCCGCGATATTCAGCCGGTCCGGTTAAAATCCCCTGGTGCATCAGCGAAATATTGTAAGCGGCACGGTTTCTATCCTCAGGTACAAGATAATCAAGAACATTGCGATTCGATAAAATGTTTTGTTCGTACCCGAACAACTCCAAACCAGAAGGAGATAACTTTTGTATGGAGCCCTCCAGATCCGTGAACAATATTTCGTCAGGGAAGGCGTCGAGAAGGGCTGCATAACGCTCTTCGCTTTTGTGCATCTCTTCCTCTGCTCTCTTGCGCTCGGTAATATCGACAACGCACATCTGTATGGCGGCCTTGCCCAGATATTCGATCACATTCGTATGCACATCCACCCAGTATATCGAACCATCTTTAGCGATGAGACGGCATTCATTTCTCTCCGGTTCCCGGTTACCCATAAGACGACTGAGCATCCGATTCCATACAACTTCGCGGTCATCCGGATGGATCAACTCCATCACCTGTATCGGCGAAAAGGCATTAAGTTCGTCCCTACTGTATCCTCCTTTCTCCGTGACCATATTGTTTGCGTACAAGATGCGCCCGTCTTGTAAGATCAATATGCCAAGGAGAGATTGATCCACCAACATGCGGTATTTCAATTCCGACTCGCGCAGAGCTTCTTTGGCCAGCTTACGATCCGTGATGTCCTCCAAGACTCCTTCAATCCATCCCTTTTCCCTGACAAGACGAGCGGAACAGCGCATCCATCGTATTGAATTATCCTTTTTTCTAAACCGAGCCTCATAGTTGTGGAATTCGCCATCGACCTGCAAGAGAGAGAGCATCTTCTCCCCGTCACACGGGTCGGCATACCGTTCTGCAAAGTTGAAAGGCTTGGCCATTAAAGAAGCTCTGTCCTGATATCCCATAGACCGCGCGATGGCATCATTTGCGTCAAGCAGCAATCCCGTATCCATATCCGTTCTATACAAGCCGATCTGAGAATTAAGAAAAATATTTCTGTAGGTATCCTTCGCAGTTCTAATCTCCTCCTTTTTCCGCGTGCGTTCGGTAATGTCCCGCGTAAATACGGCGACGCTTGATACCGTCTTATCATCACAAAAGACAGGATAAAGTCGATGTTCGAAAAATTTTCCCGAATGGGAGTCACTAAAAGAAACCGGCTTGCCTGTGGATAGTACTTTATCAACCTGTTCTTGTCTCAGCTTCTTTATTTTTGGTGGAAAATAGTCGAAAATATACGCTCCTTCGAGTTCCTTCACGGTCTTGCCCAATCTCCGGGCAGCTGCGGCATTCAATAATGTTATAATTCCCTTTGAATCGATCAATACTATGCTTTCCTGAACAGCATCAAAAAAAGCCTGACGAATGATTTCTTTCTCCCGTGACTCATGTTGGGCTGGTTTGGCTTTGATGGTATTGTTATTCATGACCTGGTGGTCCTGAATTTTGGATAAAGAAAGGCGGCGGTCGGTTTTCGTAGATCTTTTTTGCGACATAACTACTCCTCGGTGTTTTGAGTCGAAAAAGAACTTACTGTCTTAATGTTCTCTAATTTCTATTACCTTATAAATTGTCGTAGAGGAGTAATTACATGCTTAACACCTCAATGCAATTTTGGCAGTCGAATCATTACCGTCATGAAGTGTGGCATTGTTATCACAGAGTTTTCCCTGTTTTGGATAAGTCCTTAACAACAAAGAAAATCTCTATTGTTTGAAGCTAAAGATAGGGCTTTGACATCAGACTAGTAATCCCTCCTTGTGCCTTACAGCTGTCCAACACACATTACATATAAGTATAATTTCAATGAAATATAAGAATTTATAAACTCTATTACAATATCTTGTTGAGGAATAATACGTTGACATGTTTAAAAAATTTAGGATCTTTCGAAACATATCTTCGATCTGCTTGTTATGATATTATGTTTTATAACAACTTGAATAAAATTATAACATACATTGCTTGTGCTTCAAATCATGATTTTGACATTATTTCGTCAAAGGCAATACAGCGTTTCTTCCGAATATTACATTCACTGAAACCGACTGGACAATAGATATATAGTGCGGTGTAAATTTTACATTAAACAGTAACTATCTCTGAAAAAGAACAGATTTCAAATTTCAATACTTCGCCCCTTGCGTTACCATAGAAATCATAATCAAATTAGGTTTCCTTTCAGCGTACTTTGGACCTATTCTTTTCCGGGGGAAGCCTCAAATGAAATTTCTCTTCATCCGGGGCTTCTTTTTTTGATTTAATGCAATTCTATGGAGTGTTTTGTTAAGACTTACATCAATGTATCTTTCCAAGAAATTTCGGAGTGAGCCTTGGGAAAGTGATTTTCACTCCTGTAACTCGTAACCTTTTTCATTGAATAGTCGTAGGCATGCGTCCACTACTATAGAATCGTATAAAACACCTCTGTTGTTAACAATCTCTTCAAGAGCTAAATCAATACCCAAGGCGGCTCGATACGGACGGTATGAAGCCATAGCCTCCACAACATCTGCGACAGCTAAAATTCTTGATTCAAGAAGAAGTTCATCTCCCTTCAATCCGTTCGGATATCCGGAACCATCCATTCGTTCATGATGCTCAAGAATGACCCTTGCAATAGGCCAAGGAAATGCGATGTCTTTTAAGATATTATAGCCCGATAAAGGATGTTCTTTAATCAGAGAAAATTCCACATCTGACAATTGGCTCGGCTTACTGAGAATTTCTACGGGAATAGAAATTTTACCCAGGTCATGTATGTTTGCAGCAATACGAATACCATCAATCTGATTGTGTGGCAAATTCATTTCAGCAGCAATACTTCGGGCCAGTTCTGACACCCTCCGCTGATGGCCGGCTGTGTAAGGATCTCTTGCCTCGACAGTCTCGGCTATTACTTTCACTGTGGAACGCAATCCTACCTGTGTATGTGCCAAGCTCTGTTCAAGTTCTTCTTCAGCCTCGCGACGAGATTGGATTTCAAACTGCAAACTTTTCCACCCTTTGTTTAGAAGCAGGTAGAGAAGAAATGCAGTGACCGAAACATATATCCATCCTTTATATGTCTGAAGAAATATTAACTGGGTTGGATCATTTGTTAAATAATAGGTGAATTTATCAGAACACAAGATCCAGATCCCACCTAGGAACGCATATAAGACCGAAACGAGAAAAGGGAAATTGGTTGTTCTGATGAATTTCACTTGGTTACTCCTTGTGCTTTTCAAAAGTATAATAAATCAGAGTAAGCTTTTTATAATTGAAGTTCATTTTTCTTTTTATGGCGTTGTCGAGAAAAAATTCAATAAGTGGATAAAGATAAAAGTGATTTGAATAAAAAAAGCCCGTTCTCAAGATACGAGAAACGGGCTTAACATTAGCACGGCCATTACGTTTTCCTCATTGGAAGCATAGCAAGCTAAAACATCACGACAGATTCACAAGATTCAATTTTATTGCAATATAGTCCAGTTATACCATTTATGTCAAGTGATGCTGCGATCAATCGTTGAGATTTTCTTTCGTCTTTGAAGAGCATTTAAATGACACAATTCTACGAGGTGATATAATCATCGATTCCCCCGTTTGAGGATTCCTGCCAATCCTGGCTTTCTTTTCGGCGAGGGAAAACTTGCCGAAACCGCTCCCCACCTTCGAGTGCCTGTTTGATTATCTCCAGGTGGATTCTAAGAGTTCTTCAGCCCTGTCTTTGGGATAGCCAACCTGTGCGGTTATTGATCTGATTACATCCGCTCTTCTAATTCTTCCGGCATCTCTGCAATACACGTTTTTGCAATGGTAGAAAATTTCTTTGTTGTAATTGGAAGTTTGTGTGCAATACGGAAACGAATCTCATCATATAGATCTGACGCAATTTATGAAGCTATTCTCAAATCTGAGTTTTTTGTTGATATTCTTTTCCATTTTCCACTGGGTAACTTTAATCTTGCTTGCCATTTGTTGCCTTTTTCTCTTTTATAGAGAACAACATTTCCATCTCTGTAATGATGAATTACACTTTCCATAATAAAGGGCACTATTCTCTCAGATTAATATTATTACTTTCGGCGGGGATGGTACAGAAGGACGGAAAGTGTGTCAAGAGTGTGATACGAAAAAATCCACTGAAATGAAAAGGGGTATCAATATTCTAACTTATTGATACCCCTTCCAAATTATTGGTGGGGAGGGAATCGAACCCTCACAGCCCTAAAGACCGAGGGATTTTAAGACACTATCATTAATTTTTGTTAACCATCTAATTTCAGGTTAACCTATGTAAACCTCTCACCTTTTATAGAAGAACATTTGAGAATATTTTACCCTTTATTATACGGCTTTTGGTTATAATCCGTAGCGGAATCGTAGCGAGAAAAGAGGATTTCCCCAAATTTTTCTAGCTTCAGATTCTATCTTTTCAGAACTTCTTCTTTAGCTTCCTGTAGCCATTTTATGAGAATATCAACTTGGTCAGGATATATTAATATAGTGTCACCGTCTTCAAAGGTTGCTGGTTGAGTAATTGAAATACGACCCTCATCGTCAGTCTCTACGCAAATTTCAGTCATTTCTTTTTTCATATTTTTCCCTCTTTTTCATTTATCGTTTTTTATAGGTTTATCAACAGAAGCAACCATTTCATCTTTTATTTTAATCTCTTCTTCGATACTCAAATCTGTAGCAGTAGTTGCTATTGTCGCAGTCACAATATTTAAGGCAGCTTCTCTGGGCAATAAATCAAACTCTGAATCTAAACATTTTAATTTTTCCTCACTACGTTCCTTGATACGTACTTCTTTTTCCGGTGTTATTGGAGTTGCTACAAAGCTTTCCCATTTTTCCGAATCCGGTAAAACAATATTATATGTTTTCTTCTCAACGACTATATTTATTAGGCCAACATTTTTACCGTTTAAAAAATCATTAACCTTAACTTGAAAATCGACTAATTTAAAATTTTCTAATAGCTCTTTAAATCCCATGTAATCGTCCTCCTTTCAAGTTATTAACAATTAAACATATTAACAAATTTTCGCAAGCATATATTCAAAATTTTTATAAATAAAATGGGATCAGCTTTTTATTGCCAATCCCATTGTTTTAACAATACATGTTTTTGTTATAATCAGAGGCAAAATCGTAACCAAGAATCGACTGCAAATAAATATTTGTAGTTGTTATATCCTGATGGCCAAGCAAGTCTCTGATTTGGATTAAGGGCATTTTTTCATTTGCTAGTTTAGAAGCGTATCTGTGCCGTAAAGCGTGCCAGCCAAAAAGCTTGATTTTTGCCTCTCTGCAAGCCATTTCAAGAAACCTGGGGTATCCAGTCCAGCTGTAAAAAATTTTACCATCTTTTATTTCAAAATCAGGCTTATAAGGCACATAACGGGGTATAAGGTCGCCTCGCTTATTTTTTCTCGTCCAGAGAACCACAAAACCGTTTTTAAAGTCAGTATCAGCTACTCTCAAAGCTTCACTTATTCTTGCTCCGGTATCCATCACAAATTTTATCAGCCTTTTTTGCTCTTCGTTGCATTTTTCCAAAACAATTTTTATATCCTTGTCAGGCGGAATGTACTTTAATTTTCTGTCAATCGGAAAAAGCTTTATCTTGGCTGGGTTTTTGTCCATTACCTCCAGGTCATCAATCGCCCAGTAAAACATCGCTTTTAATATACGGATGGATTTATTAACGAGATAGTTATCCTTTCCCCGCTTCGCCAATTCATTTGACATATCAGTAAAATGAGCAATAACCATTTTCTTTTCAATGCCGTTGACATCTAATCTTCCCCATTTTTTTATCAACGGCCGCAAAACAAGTTGATGATCCCGGTAATAGTAATCAGACTTGGTTTTAATGAGGTCAAGACGTAGATTACAAAGATTTAAAAAAGAAATCTTCTCTTGTTTCTGTTTTTTTAGATTTGCCAGTCTTTCGGCCTCACCCTTCCGCGCTTCAACCTTTGTTAAATATTCAGCCTTAGAACTATAGGTGATATTTTTATAATCAAATTTATACCACCACCTTAAACCTTTTTTAAGCTGCCTCTTGTAAACAGCCACGATTATCACCTCCTTTAAAATGTGCAATTTTTATGTTAAAATTTGTACGCTTAAAGATAGGAGGAGGTTTTGAGCATAAAAATTTAGGGTAATAACAAAAAGTGTTGAGAGGATTGGGACAGGAGGTTTTTATGTCCAGTCCCTTTCTGTTTGTCGGTGAACTCTCTGAACTTCTGCGGGTAAGTCCAAAATGGGCTTATCAGCAGTTAAACCAGGGAAACATTGCCGGTAGCTTTAAAATCGGCGGCATATGGCTCATCGACAAAGAAATGTTTTTTGCGTCCCTAAAGAACAAAGCTCAAAAACCCAACTCCGAACCCACAAGAGACGGCGGAAGTGAAAACCGCCATAACCTCTTGTAGGCTCACAGCTCGCCCCGTTAGCCTCTGGTTAGCGGGGCTTCTTCTTTTGCAAAATATGAACTCTGCCGTTTATGATTTTTAAAAAAGGTCTGCCGTTGTAATAAGCGATGGTGGTTTTACTTTGTTTCTTCTTCTTTTTTGATCTACCAAGTACCTGCCGTTTAAAAGTCTCCCACATTAGCCAGCCTCCTTTTGTTTTGGCTAAAATGTAGGACGAGGGATTTTTAAAAGGTAGGGAAAGGACGGGAATAAATAGGTCAATTTAGGCGTTTTGCAGAACGCATTTTAAATTGCTTCTGCATGATAAGTTCAAGGCTGACATTCGGATCGTCAGCGAACATCGCTTCAAATATCTTCCATTTTAATTTCCAAACTGGTGTCGGGTAGCCTTTTGTCTCCACATAGGTAATAGTATCGTCATTGTTATAGACAACAAAATCTATGTAATAAATCCCGACTTTATGGTTATTGACTATCAGGTCAATTCCTTTGTGAGCTTCAAAATCTTTTATCTCGCCAGCCATTTTCCTCAGCGTGAGTTCTTTTGCATAACCGGCTTCAAAGCCGCTGTCGTAGCGCACTCCATTAAAAACTTGTTTTTTTGCTTTGCTGTATTGATATTTTACGAGATAAGCCATACGGCTTTAGTATAACATATTGTAATTATTGGGCAACCAGTTGACAGACTCCGCAGGTATGCTATAATTAAAGTGTTCTCTTGTTATCCGTTGTGGATAACACCGACGCTAACCATGTGGGACAGTTGCAGGGGTTTTCGACCTTTCTCCTGCAATTATAAATTAACAAGTTTAAATATGACGGAACAAATCGGAAAAATAGAAAATCCATTCAAGGCTACTGTGAGTTCTTACAAGGACTCCAACCCCTTTCCGAGGTTGTCCGTGCAGTAGCTCTGAATGGGTTTTTTATTTAGCGGAGTAGAGAAAAGGCAACTCGCTGGTTTCATAAGCCAGAGATTGTGGGTTCGACCCCCACCTCCGCGACTATATTTTAAAACATTTCTGTCTCCGCCAACTATAAATTTTCTATTAAGTTTGTAATTGATGGCGACCGATAAACTAACGCGCACCGAATATAATTTTCTTTTTTTCTTTTAATGATTTGTTTTTTAGCCTGGGGATAAGTGCATAAAAAATTATTCGGGGGTGAAGATTTAGAGGGAGCCCTATATTGAACATAGGTATCTATATTGAGTATATTGAATATATGAGGGATAAAATAGAAACAATAGGTATAACAAGAAAGACAAAAAGGAAGATTAAAATTTTGGCGAAGAAATATGGATACGCCGATTGCACTGTTTTAGAATATCTTTTAAGCGGAAAAATAAAATTGGAGGAACTTGATAATTTGTAGCTTAATATCTTTTCGGTCGCCCTTTATCCAAGAGAAGGACGGCACTATGTGATCTTGGCAGGGAGTAGTGTTGTAAAAGTACCCCTATGGGAACGCTGGCATTACTCCCCGGCCGAAAGGATATTAAAATTTAGTTTTAAAAATATGACAGCTAATGATTAAAAAATTGGCGACGTCTGAACTTTTACAAGTTCTTTCTGGCTCCGGCTGGGGCTATCGCCATAATAAAAGGTTGTGGGAGGGTTTTACTCTCCCTCACCTTTATAATAATTAACATAAAATGTATGAAGAAAACTATTGTAGTGCTGTCGGTAATGAGCTTGCTCGTCGTCTCATCTATTGCGATAGCTGCAACACAACCAGATTGTCCAGAGGGTCAGACTTATGTTGGCGGCTATGTGGAGGAAACAGTCTGCCAAGATGTTTGTGATTGGTATTTCTGGGGGTGGTGCATGCATTGGAGCCAGAATTGTGAAACCACGGGGGAATGGGTCGGTTATTGCGTGGATAATGAAGTAGAAGAGCCAGAAGAGCCTAGCGAGCCGTTAAATGGCGCTGGTGGAGGTTCTATGCCGATTCATATCCTTCAGCAAAGAGTAAGCAATTTTACCTATTATGACGGTAAAATTCAATTCTTAGGCGGATATATGGGTCAAGCAGGCTTATTGGTCTTTGACTTAAACGGAAATCTAGTCGATAAATATGTAGATGAAGGCAACTACACTTTTCACGTCTTTGACATTAACTTAGAAGCAGGCGACTACTTTATTATCCCTTATCAGAATCAAGGAAACCAAATTTTCAAGTGGCAAGGTAAAGAATTTACAATAAATTAGTTTATTGTCCATCAGCCCTTTATCGGGCTTTTGGAGAGTAAATAAATTTTATGGATGGTTTTAAAAATTTTGTTTCAATTAGTGGCTTATCAGCACCCCCAAAACCCTATATAATCTTAAGCTGAGCAAACGAAAAACCCTCAAGTGGTCATATATGCCATTTTGAGGGTTTTTGTTCAGTTAGATAAACTGGTGGCGTCGCAAAATGTGTTATGCTGTTTTTAAGATTGTAATTTATTAATCAAATATAATTGATTATAAAGTACTTAATTAAACTGTAATACGCTATTATAACTGCAAGTATTTTTAACCAAAAAAAGAGATTAGATGGCCAATTATACCACGCTGGTGCAGATAATTCAGGATTCTCAAGAATATCTTCTAACTGTTTTTCTTTTTGTCTACAAAACACTCCCCAAATAAAACTACCCCATACATAATGTAACAAATCAAGTGTAAGTGATATTGCGAGTAAAGCGGATGACAGAATTAACTGTTTAGGTATAGATCCATCCGCAAAATTACCTACTTTATAAATCCAAATCAAAGCTATACCAGCAAAAGCAAGTTGTCTTGTGACATTGCTCGTTTTGCCTGTATATTCATAATATGTGTTTCGATACTCGCTTAATTTCATGGGTTATTTTTTGAACCAGTGCTCTGGGTCTCTCGTGCTGGTTTCACACTCTCATCAGTTTGTACTTGTTTATCGCCTTTTTGTGATTCATTACGGTTAATATACCTGACTGTTTTTGAATCTTCAGTTCCTTTTGAGGTATCATGCTCTTTTTTAGACATATTATAAGTCCTCCATATAAAAAATGAGGGGAGGCTTTTAACCTCCCCTCATAATTTTACTTCCTTCTCACTTTGTCTGTTTCAGTAACGGTAGTTGCCGGACGTCTAGTGGCCTCTTCTTTTTTCACATATCGGCCGGTCCGCGTGTCTCTGACATGTTTCACTGTTTTTGTTTTACTTCCCATGTTTAAACTCCTTTTCTCTATGTAAGGTTAATGAATAGTTACCAATGTCCTACGGAGTTTAAATTTAGATTATCATAAGCCACCACACACCTTTCACCGGTAGGATTTGAAAATCCCCCAGCAAAAAGTGGAATAAGCATTTTTTCCTTGACAGCTTGTCAAGTAGTGTGCTATTCACCCCCTCACTTTCAAATGCTCCGGGATTTTCAACCGGATTTAAAACCTGACCCCCACGGTCAGGTTTTTTTATAGCAATTAAGACATATCACAATATCTAGTATGTGTCAAGATACAACACAACAAGATATGCTACCCGTATTTCTTTTCTCTCCGGTTTACTTTTGACTCAATTTGTGTGGTCTAATTACAACTTCCCATATAATCAGGGGAGCATTCCGGCCATGATTCGCTTTCTGGATAAGCAGTACCTTTGTCGATCGCTAAAAAGTAAAATATGCTTACGACAACGATCCAGCCTAAAATGAGTTTTATTAAATCCTTGTCCATTTTATTGAGTTCTTTGTTTTTTAAATTCCTGCTTTTCTTCTCTTAGTCGTTTAACCTCGTCGATAAAACCTCTTTTTGCATTATATTTAATTGCTGATTTGTAATCAGACAATCTTTCTTGGGTATCTTTATTGTAAAAATATTTTGCTTTCTTCTCGTCATAGGTAGCCGCTTTCCCAAACAGAATGTTCATTAATTTGATACCAAGGCTATTTTGCTCTTGTGTCGGGTCTTTTTTGTCGTAAAGTTTGTTCAAATCGTTCAATATTCTGATATTTCTTAACAGGTGGATATTTCTGTTTCTCATTGTGGTTCCCAAAAATTCACCCTGCTGACCAGCCTTCTCTTCAATTGCTTCGTATTCGCCAAGAGTATTTTTAAAATATGTCTGTTTATTAAAAAACTGCTCGGTTGGGGTTTTAAAGAGTGGAGTAACCATTTTAATTATATTTTCAAATGGTTGAGACAAAAAGTCAATAGCCGAGGCATAAGGCAGCCACATACCCAATAGGAAATATTCAGTGTTTCCGTTTTTGTCTGTTCTTATCCTGACCGGTATATTTTCCTGAATATACGGGCTCATATATTTTTCGTTTGGCTGTTCTACCCCGCTTTCAATTTCTTTTATAATTTTATGCGGGAGCGCGTATTTAGCTGGCTGGGTAATGATGTTTTCTAATTGCAGAGGAATATTTTTGCTGGTCCAAGTGTAAAAAGGCATTGCTCGTTTTAAGATATTTTTTTCAAAGCCGGTGAGGTCGCCATAGTCAAACAAATATTTTTTAACACTCTCGGCCGCTTTTTCAGGCGATAGCCCGCTGGCTGTTTTCGAAAGATAATGGGCAATACGGGCGTTATTTTCAATTGCCGAACCAACGGCTTTATTTGTCCTGAAAGCATAATTTTGCTGTGAAAGCGGATTTACTCCCTGTTTCCAGTTTTTGACACCCTTAACTCGGGCAATAACTTCTTCGCCGATATCTTTTGCATACCAGCCCTCGTCGATCACCCCGAGCTTTTTCATTTCGTTTATGCTTTCTGCTACATCCCTTGTATATCTGTCCATTTTAGAAGAAAGTTTGACGAAGCCCTTTTTATCTAAAAAGTTCTTTATTTTGGGAGCTGTTTGCATTCCTGTCGCCTTTAAATAATCGAGCGGATTAACATTAGCCAAATAGTTGTTCCAGATATTACCGGCAACATTTCTGATATGATAAGAAGGACTGATTAGCGCCTGGGCTTTCCACCAGTTTTGAACCGTGTCAAAGGTTTTGGTAATAACCTTTAACTCTTCAGGTTTGATACCTTGATAATAATTATCAATAACCTTGGCGTGTTCCTCGGCAAATTTAAGGCCTTTGAGCATGGGATTGGATACTTCTACACCGTCTTTAACCGCGAATTTCTTAACAGCATTTGAAAACTCCTGACTGGTTATTGCCTTGGCATACATCTGTCCTTTCTTGGCAAGCTGGATGGCCGGATTTTTTTCAAAATAATTTGCGTATTTTCCGCCCAATTCGCTTATTTGCTTCTGCGTCATGCCCTTAAAAGCTTGTCGTCCTTTTTCAATGCTTCCTTTGCCGAATTCCCTGGCGCCCAAGCCAAATTGTTGCTTGACTGAATTTAATAAACTTTCTTTTGTTCTGATACGAGGAGCGTAATTTTGGATTTCGCCAATGGACAAACCGATTTTATTGGCATACTCGCGAAGTCCGGAATATTTGTTTTTTAAAGAATTAACCGTTTCTTTTATTTCGGTTGACGCACCTTTTAAAGAAGCAGGGTTTTCCAGACCTTCGGTTATTAATTCTTCTGCGTTCTTAATTCCCGATTTTTTGAATTTGGAAATATCTTTTTGGAGCTGGACAGCTTCATCTATCAACTCGCCTTCCCTGTAATTTTTTAGTTGTCTGAACTTCTTGACCACCTCGTCAAATTCTTTATTGCCGGTAGTATTAGAAAACAAACTTCTGACTTGTTTCATGGCCGAAGTATCCTTAACCGCTTCGGCCGCGGCCTTTACCGGCTCATCAAGCTTTGTGATCCTGCCAAGCTGTTTGACAGCCTTGACCGGCTTTGTAACCCAAAGCGGATCAATAACCAAATCACTACTTATTCCAATAATTTTATCTGCAATTTTATTAAATTGGTTATCGTCAATACCAAAATAATCTCTGACTGTTTCAGTGTCTTCTTTGTATTTTTTACTAAAGGACGTTTCCTTGTCTCCTGTGGCCACGTCTTTAATGTCTTTCATTCCCTGGACAAGCTCGCGCCCGGCACTTGCTAAACCCTCTTTAAATGTAAATTTATCGGATATCGGTAATAAAAAACTGCCAGCCACGTTAGCGCCAGTTTCTAAGGTTTCGGCTACCATTCCAGCCGGTTTCATTAATTGCTTCCCTAGCCAGCTGAAAACATTTTTTATTTTTGAACCATCTTTTTCTTCAATAATTGACGATGGCGTAGAGGTATTGACCCGTCCGGTAACAATTGTCTCGCTTAATATTCGTTCAACTTCTTCTTTCTCCTGTTGCTTGCCTGTTATTCTGCCCCTGCCAGTAGTTGTCTCTGTCGCTTGGCTTGTGGCATTTGAATTGTAAATCCTGCCCATTTTATTGGTAATAAAGAGTATTAAGATAAGATGTAGAGACGTCGGGATATGCTTTTATAATCTGTTGGAGTGAGGCTCCGCCGTCAATGTCTTCCATAAGGTCAAGCAAGACATCTTGGGGGATATTAGAGGCGGTAAAACGGTTTTCGTTTTCGTCTTCTTCTTCAATTTTTTTAACAAACGCCTGGGCTGTTTTGTCGTTGGGGTTGAGCAAATAAGCATACATTTTGTCAAAGTCTTCTCTACCTGATACTGAATTAATTTTTGCCCTTTCAGTTTTGTAGACATCTGTACTCACATATCCGTCTTCGCCTTTTGAAGAGTTTAATGTGTCGAGGGTCAAAGTGTAAGTATTAGAATCTGTCCCGCTCCCACCTCCTTTTGCTTCCGGCTTAGCGGCGTAAGTTCTCCCTCCGACTTCAACAATATCGTAGCCTTGATTTTTAAGTTGGTCTCTTTGGTATGGAGTGCTGATATATTTATACCCCTTTAACGCCATAGTTTTGTCAAGTTCGGTTTTGTCTTGATTTTGTTTATATTCCTGTTCTATCTGGTTAAGCTCTATATCAGAATAGGTTTTGATAATATCGGCTTCAGATTTGGCATTGGCAAGTTCTTGCTCTTTAGCTTTTTGCCTCGCCTCCTCTTCTTTAGCTTCTTTCTCCGCCAATGCCTGGCCAATTTTATAATCCCAGCTCTTTTGAGCGGTCGGGATGTCATACCCGTAAAGGTCAGCGTATTCCTGTTGTAAGTCTTCGTCCAACTGGTCAAAAGAGGCACCCATATTTAAAATATCTTCAAGCTTGGCTTTAGTCGTGGTTTGTTTTCTTTCTTTCTCGCCTTTCATATATTCAATCCATTTATCTGCATCTTCCCTTCTTAATTGTTGCTGATATTGAATTTCATTCTGCTCCAGACCTTCATAATAGCGCCTGATATTATCAATTTCGGCGTTCATATCGGCTGTTATGCCTTCTTCAACCGACTGGTTGTAAGCGGTGGTTTTTGCGCGGTTAGCGGCTCCTGATGGAGTTCCACGCTGTCCAGCAAGGGCGTTTATGGTAGCAGTTGAGCCGAGCCTGTTTTTAGCTTCCTCCGCCGCTCTGGCATAAACAGAAGCATAAGACGACTTGATAGCGTCAATAGCTGATTGCACTTTATTGGCGGTATTCTCTTTTATCGTGTCTTGCTGTTCTTGCCAATCTTCGTCTGACATCGGCTTTTTGTTCTGGTAATAGTTGTCAACCTCGTCAACTACTTCCCTTGTGCCGTCTGCGTTGTAGATAACTTTGGAAATATTGTTTTTAGAAGCTGAATCACTGGCAGAAGCCGACTTAGAAAAGTCATCATCCTGAACTGTTTTAGCAGGCGTATATTCATTAATCGGTATCGTGTATGCTCCGCTTTTGCCTTGCTGCATTTTTCCTGTGTTTGGGTCTACATAAATTGCCATATTGTTGATATTTTAATTATTTACATCACATATAGTCTTAATAAACTTCAATGCTTAGATAAATTGTTCCTTCATAACCTGTCCCTACTACTGTCTCTGTCCAAGTAAATATGATATTTGTTTCATCAAATGTAACAACTGCCTCCTGTCTTTCCCTGGTTGGCCCCACTGTATTATATTCTTCAAAATGAACTGACACACTAGAGCTTTGTCCGCTTGCTCTTGTATCACTTCCGCTTCCAGCGTCTGAATAAATACAATAGTTATTTGTGCCGTCAGAAAAACCAGTACTAACTTGGTTTATAGTTGATGGTGCTGTCATTCTCCCGTAAATCTTTACATAAGAAGGAACCCTCCCCAAACCGTGCGATAAATTGATAACCTCTGAACTTGTAGCAAAATCCCTGGTTGTTTGTAGCATAACTGGAGTTATAATCGATAAATTCCAACTCAATGAACCAGAGCCATCTGTCATCAGCGCCGTTGAACTAGCTCCGTTTGATGCTGGAAACTGATAACTCACTCCATTTAAAATAAAAGCATCGTTATTAATGTCAGAAGCACTGATTGATGTGGTAGCGGTTAAAGTCGTTGAAGCAGTGAACAAATTTGTCCCGCTAAAATTATTGTTTCCACTCAAAGAAAAATCCTCTGTAAGATCAAGCCAATCCTGATCAAGATAGCCGTCATTTTCAGAGACCGGGATATAGAGCCCTCTAACATCAGGACTTGAGGTTGCGATATCAGCAGGAATTACTAAATCGGCTCCTGTTCCCCCTGTGGCGGTAGAGCTGGCAACTTCTGTTTGGGTGCCGATTTCGATAATACCCTTGACTGTTTCTGAAGCGTTGGGAGCTCCGGAAAATGCCAAGTCATCGGCATATTTTTTAGTGATGATTTCTTCGTCGTCAGAAAAGGTTGGTTGGCTATCATAATAAAGCTTCGCTGGCACTCCATCGTTTCCGTTCAATATTTCGGTAATAATTACGAGGTTTGGATGGTTCGTGACTTTGACGCTGGCTCCCCTGCGGTGTTCTTGTTTTAAGGCCGTTACTTCTGTCTGTCCATCGGCAACCGAAATGCCTCTCAACATTCCGGTGCAGGTCGTGCCGGTGCAGTTGGCAATCACATATTCCTGCAGGGTAGAGCCCGAGTCTATGGTAAAGCCGTAATAACCGCTTAATGTGTTCCCGTCGTCATCGGTTGCCGAAGTCAACGTCATTTCTGTTGCAGACGTGATTAATTTGGATGCAAGTGTAGTTTCAAAACTGGCTAATGTTAGAGGTAAATCGCTGTCGCCTGTGGCAACGCCAACCTGCAATAAATCGCTGCCGCAATTATTATTTGGAGTTTCCAACTCCCAGCCGCCGTCAAAAATTCCAGGTTGTCCGATTTCAACAACTTTTCTCTCGCAAGTATCGGGATTAAACAAAGTCGCTCTTTGGATTTCCGCTCTCGCAGATCCAATAAGCAAGAGAGTGGATAATAGAAATAATGTAATGTATTTTTTCATACGATTATTTTAAAAATTATTTATTGTTTTATTCCTCCTCATCGTCAGCCGCCTGTGTTCTGTATTTTTTCGGAAGCTTATGTCCCTTAGTTCGTATATCTGAAAATTTATATTTGCGGAAATCGAAGTAGCCTAGACCGGTAGGAACAAATTTGGGTTTTACTCTTTGAAATTTCGGTGTCATGATTTTTATTTCGGCCAAGTAGTGGTAGACTTCCAAAACCGGTCCGTCGCCGACTTTCTGCTCGCCTACCAACTGTTCGCCGACTAAAATACTTCCGCCCTTGTCAACATATTCTCCGTTGCCATTAATTGTTCCTAATAATTCATATTCGTCATTATCGTAGGACGCCCATATTTCAGTTGCCTGTTCTTTGGAAATATAACCCTCAATCTGAAAACGCTTAACTTTTTTCAACTGCTCGGTGTTCAAATTATCGTTTTTGCCTTCCCATTCCCCTTCGATTTCAAAACCGTCGTCATCATAACCAGACAATATTTCATAAACATTCGGGCTCAAACTGTCGCCTGCATAGAGTTTATTGTCTGCCTCGATAAAACAGGTGTATCCGTTAGTTAATACGTCAAAGGTGCCGTTTTTCATGTTATAGACGATTGTTCTGTTATTGACTGTACTGTTCGATGTTCGGCAGCTGATTAAAACCAAATCGCCCTTTTTACCCATAGCGCACTGGTCGTATTCGTAGGCGCTCATATCAAATTTGTCTTTGCTCAACTCGTAGGGAATTATCAGCTCATTGTATTTGTCATAGGCCAGCATGCGCAGTTTTGGGTTATCTTCATCATAGGTGTCAACAAAGATTATGCCGTCTGCTACAGGAATGCTCGCCTTCCATGTTGGTGTTCCTATCTGGGTTCTGAATGGGTCATTATTCCAGGTGGTATCGTCTGAATCGATTTGAACATTGTAACTTCCCCTGTCTTGCAGGGTAAAAAACTGATTGGCAAAGCTGATAACATTTTTGGATATGGTTCCGATTGCGTCCTGTCTTTGGATATTGCCTTCGCCTGCTGCTCGCGGGCTGGAATATGTGAAATCAGATAATCCGTTTGTATTGCTGTTTTCATAAAGATAGCTGGCCGTCACCGCGTCAGTTGTGGTAGCATTGAATGTGACTGAATACTCGCCGGTGGCATAGTTTATCGTGCCTGTTCCGTCACCTGTTAGGTTTCCGTTTTTGTCGTCCGTGACAACCTGCGTTCCGTCTGTAATAACCAAACCGAACATTTGAGTGTGATCAAGTGTGCCGGTGTAAGTTTTACTGCCTGAGGCTCCGATAGCTTCGTCCGTGACTTCGGTATAATTGCTGTCCCGATCTACTTTTGAAAATCTCAATCCGGTTGGGTCGTCTTCGTGCCCCCAAGCAATCATTCTTGACTTTTCTATTAAAATCTTACTTCTGACTTTCGGATTTTTAGTATCGTCAGTTAAGTCAATGACGCTTGTAGGGCTGGAGGGATATAATTTAAAAAGGCCGTCAGCACAGCAGAACCAAACTTGCCTGCCTGCCGGAGTGAATGAATTGGCAAAAGATAATTCCTCGCTGGCCGTAAAGTCGGTTTTAATGTCCTGCCAAACATCATCACTATCAAGATATTGTAAATCCGTGCCGATTTTTCGCAGTAAAAGCCAAGTTCCGTCTGGTTTTTCAATCGCCCATAAACCTTTAACCGGATTATTGCCACTCTCCTCAGCTCCGATTATTTTTCTGCCTCTGGTTAATTCTATGCGGTCAAGATAGGTAATGAAATTTCGGGAAGCTGAAGCCGCGCCGTCTTTGATAAGTTCAGAGCCTATGACGTTAATAGTTCCCTGTCCGAAAACCTCAACCGATTTTTCGTTTTTGATTTTTGGCATATTAATAATTGCATTCTTTTAATCCCTCGTTCCAGTCGGTCATCAGTTCGGCCAGTTCATTGTTCTTTCGTTCAACTTCAGCGTATCCGTCAAAACTTTCGTCGCCTCGTTTGAAAGCCATAACCATTTCATAGGCTATTCTCGGGTGATAATCTTCCGGAAATACCGGCTCAGTTTCCATCGTCAAAGCATCAGGCTTGTATTTATAATCGGTAATCAAGTCGTATTCATCCCAAACATCGGAATAGCGGAATCCGATTTGGTTGTTCGCCAGGTCAATCCAGTAATCCATATCTATATTGTAATCGTAACGGTCGCCAAAATTTCCCTTGGTAAGCTCTATTTCATCATTACTTTTACCTTTGGTTGCCCAAAGCCTAATAACAAAATCAAGGGCGATAATTCCCGCTAAAGATGTCGTGCCCGCTGCCAGGGTGGTTGTTTTCTTCAGAATTTCCCAAATCCGCTCGGCAAGGATTTTTCTGTAAGCAACGTTCATTGCCCGCAAAGCGTCTTCTTCGCTCTCAAACTCCTCGCCGTCCATTTCCTGCTTGGCTAAATTGTAAATTTCTTCGCCAATCATTTATTTAAAATAATTCGTTAAAGTATTTTTTGAATTTTGTTTTTAACTCCTCTCTCTGTTGAATCATGGCCCTTACCTGTTTGACGTTTCCGCCGTCCCAGAAGTTGATTTTTTCACCGGCCTGCACCTGGTCTAATATTTCAGCTTCCACAATTATTATGTCAGAAAGGTCTTTTCCGTGGGCGATCAAGGTTGGCTCATCTGGATATAAACGCTTTTGGTTGCCTTGGATTAGATAAACATTCTGGTTGTCGATAGTTTTAACAACCTTGCCTTGACTCTCAGCCAGCCACTTACCGACTTCCACTGTTTCATCAAGGTTGGCGAATGCCCCGTAAAGCTCTATTTCTTTTTGCAGGTCTTCTTCGGTGATATAGAGGTCGCCTTTGTCGCCGTAGCCAATACCAAATGAGTTTCTGACAATAAAGACTTTCTGTCCCTGGTAGTCGGTATTATAACCCCGGACAAACATTGCATGTCCGCCGACAAGCCAACTGATAATTTTATACAGCCACGGCCAGCAAAATCCGCCTGACATATTCAGACCGTAATACCACCTGACGCCGATTTTAACCGGTCTGCCGTCATCTATGGCTTTGTAGATTTCGCTGGTATTGTAAATTCGCCAGAATGACTTTGATTTATGTTTGGCGGCGTTTGTTTTGACTTCTTCTGTTAATAAAGATGTGTCGCTGTATTCTTCCCAAGAGTCGGCCGATTCAGGGATTACACCCTCTTCGGCTACTCCCATTTTTTGCAGGGCTTTCTCGTTGTCTCGTAAGTTGGAAAAACCGTCACCTGATATGTAGCCCAGAAATTTGCCAATAATGACAAAAACCCGAATTGATAGTTTTACTTTTTCATCTATTTCTTTCGAAGCTACAGAAGCAGCCCACCCGCACGTATTCCATTTTTGAGTTTTAACAGATAACGGTTCTAAGACTCTTGTTTTGTGTTTCGGTTCGTAATCAGTCCCGAAAAGCCAATTAAAGCCCAAGTCCCTGTTGTCTTGGGGAAGTTTTTTTAAACCCAGAGGAGTGTCAAAAAACAAAGATTTTATTTCTTCGAACATATATTTTTAAAAACAATTAAATATCCCTAAATTAAACCACCATAAGAAAGCGATAAATATCAGAATGGCAGCTATGGCCCATTTCATACAATAATCCAAGCGAGATAAAACGAAACGGCCAGAAAGAATAAATATAGTAAAAGCCATTTGTCGTTATAGTCGCTATACATAGGTTATTTTTTATTTTTTAAATATTCCAATGTGCTTTCCATGCCAGCCAAACGCTCCTTGATTTCCGTAAATGTAGGATAAAGGTCGTCAACTTCGTCTTCTACCTTATCTATTCTGGCTGAATTTTTATCTATGTTGTCGCAGACACTTGTAAATATCCAACCGTAAGCTGCAAACATCAGCATAACGAGAATATCAACTACAAACCTCGGTATCCTTGGTTTAGGTTGCTCCATATTTTTATGTTTATTTGTTAAATTTACTGCTCAAGAAGTGCGCTTTTGACTGGCTTGACAATCAAATGATAGAGACCGATTGCCTCCGTGAGAATGGCTATATACTGTTTTAATAATTCCATCGGCACCAGACCAGTTCTGATTGAATAAGTCCCTGCCAATACCAATGTGAAAACAATACCAAACACAATGGTTTTACTAAGCTCTTTGCCGAATTTATTGCTTAGTAATTTGACAATCTCTGTTATGCCCGTTGCCAAGGCTGCTAATAATAGTTCCATAAATTTATGTTAATTTTTAAGGAATATTTTTGATAATAATTTTGCCCGTGCCTTTCGGCATTATTCCGGGGCAGTTTATTTTTTCCACTACTAATGTTCCGTTTGTATCAACAACAAATGAACCTGTGCCAAAACAATTTAAAGTTCCGTTAAACTGCTGGTAATCCGTAATATGACAATTTTCTGATAATGCTACATCCCAAATAGTGCCTTCTGTCGGAGCTTCGCAGGGAGTTGCAGCTTCTGTGTAGTAAACAATAGCTTTTAATGAATCTATAAAAGCGTGTCCTCCGGAATAACTATTCTTTTGACCAACTTTTATTCCGTCAATAGTTGCACCAGCTGGTATATCAAATCCAAATGTATCAACTATATAGTAAAAATATGGTGAAGTCCCACCCCAACGGATTTGAAGTTGAAAATTATCATCAGATAATTCAGAGTCACTCCAAGTCCTACCCCAAGTATAAGTTTCGTCTGCTGGTGATTCGTAATACCAGTATTGCCAAATTAAACCTGTTCCTGGATTTCCAAGTCCACCATAAAATGATGTCCAAGAAGAACCACCGTCCCAAGAAAGGGCATAGTATGAATTAATATTCCCAGGAGACCCAGATGTTTCTGCTGAATTTCCATCTTCAACCAAACCATAACTTGGATTTGTCCAACTATCTGCAGAAACAACAACAGTTGCAGTCTTCCAACCAGTATTTACAGATGCTTTCGTATCTAGTGCCTGATAACCAACAACTCCGATGATTAAACCAAAAATTGCAACAGATAATATTATTTTTTTTATTTTATTCATAAATTTACGGACAAGCCCCGATAGTCATATTAGGAGTTGTCGTTGATGTATCTTCATAAATACAAAATCCATTGCCTAAACTAAACGCCCCGGATGTAGTTGTTGCCGTTCCTGGGCCGCTACCGACTGAAAATGTCCAGCTAGGCGAAGAAGAGGCTACGCCGACATAACCATTCGTATCCATAAATAAACTCGATGTAGCTGTCGGATTATTAGAAGCATCGCCGATATAGATATTACCTGTGTCTAAAGTTAAGTCTGACAATGAAACCGATGTTAAATATCCGGCAGTCGAGTGATCACCCCAGCCGTAAGCAGTCGTCCACTCGGTTGTTGAGCCAGTCAAGGGAATGTTATAACTGCCGTCCACGGCAATCACGCCGGTCCCGCTGTTGTATGTCAAAGGCGAAGTAGCGGATAAATCTGTAAGCGTTATATAGCTTGAATTGGGCAAGCTGGTGATATGTTCAGGGGTAGATGAACCGTAATAGTCGCTTTCAGTTAAATAGCCAGCAATCGTGGCGTGTAAATTTGTAAGAGTTGAAGAGGCGGTAATCAAAATCCCGTCGCCACTTCTTACGGTCAAATAATCGCCGTTATCCTGCCAATAGCTCGGAGCGCCGACTGGGAAAGGCGTTATATTGCCGACTTTAAAATCAGAAACACTATTTTGCGTAATGATTTGAGTTTGCTCTTTTGGTATCTGACTTATTCCAAAACTGATTAGCGCCATAAATGGCAATGCAAGTAATGCGCTGTAAATTAGAATTTTTTTAGTCATATATTTAAAAAATTAAGAAGCGTAGCCAAGTTGGATATTAACCTTGGTGGTAGCAGACGCGATTAGATAAAGGTCTTTCGGGTGGACACCCTCTAAAACTCTTGTCTGTCCTGAAAGCAAAGCCATTCCTTTTGCGGTGGTAGGCTCTGCACCGACTAAATATCTAATGTCGCCCTCCGGATTCAATTCGATAATTTCAATCCCGGCAAGATCCGCGTCTGTGATGTTGCTGTCAGCTGTTTGAATTAAATTTTTTAAGCTGGTGGCGGTAGCTGTTGCCGACGGCTGGCTGCCCGCCTGTGATAATTTTTTGTAAAACATAGTGTTTATATTTAAGAATATAGCCCTGCCTCCCAGAATGAGAGGCAAGAAATATCCTCAATTAATCAGCTAATCAGCGGCTATATATTCATCAACATAGACAGTAATATCGGTATCAAGTTCACGACAGAATTTTAGCTGTGCTTCATTTCCGCCTTCAATGACAACATCGCCGTTTTCATTTTCAACTAAATCTATGCCTGTCCCGGCAGCGATTGTAGTTGAAGTAGCGGCGGTCTCATCGAGGTTTCTAAATCTCCAGTCAAAACATTTACCAGCATTGGAAATAAATGATTCCAACGTGGATGAGGCTGGAATTGACAAAGTGACAGCTAAATCGCCTGGGGTGTAGTCCATACCAGAATAGCTGGTAAGGTCAGTAACCGATAGGGTTTCTGCTGCATTTGAAGTTGATGAGGCAACCATTGTGTTCCCGTGGGTTAAGCCTCCAACATTGGCATTTCCTGTAGTTGATAAATTATCATCACCAAAAGAAATGTCTCCACCAGAAGCAGATATTGTCAAATCACCACCGGAGCCAACGGCAAATGTGCCGTAGTTTGAAGCGTCATAGGATAGCTTCAATTGTGTGCCAGTGGATAAGACAGTTAATTTGCTGTCTGGTGTGGTTGTGCCTAAGCCAAGATAACCGTGTTCATCCAACCGCATACCCTCAAAATAAGTGTAACCGTTTTGAGTTTTTATATCGAACGTTAAAGCAACGTCCTGTGAAGAGGTAGCGGTGTCTAAAGATACTCCACAGATTTTTGCGGTCGTGGTGGCATTTCCGTCCTCGTCCTCGTTCAGCCACTCAATACACGAACCGATGCCGTCGTCAGCTCCGGTTGTCGCGTCTGAATGGGTGCGGGTAAAGGTTAAGATATCTACTTCATCGGTAGTTGAAGCGGTATCGTCGGTATAGCCAATAACCCCGTCCGTGCCGGTCAAATTAGTACCGACCGTTAAGGATGAGGACAAAGAAGCGGCGCCAGTTACACTTAGAGTGCTTGAAAACGAACCGGTAGTAGAAGTGATTGGAGCATCAATATTGCCGTCTTCGTCAATGACGGTTGTCCCGTCAACGGCTATACCATCAGGGAAATCACGCTCACCGATAAAATATACTCCGCCAACCTGGCTTAAATCCTGTTCAGTTTCCTGATTAGCAGGCAGGTAAAAACCAACTGCAACGCCCAAGGCAAAGATGGCCACTATAACCGCTCCTATGAGGATAATTGCTTTGTTTTTAGTGTTCATAGGTAATGGGGAGGGGGAGGTTATCCCCCTCCACGGTTAATTAATTAGTGGCAATTTTGCAGTTAAGGAATTTAGCTGCGCCATCGTCAAAGGTCTTCTTACCGTATAGCATATCAACCCAGACGAGTTTTAATTTCGGTCTATAAGCCGGAGTCGTAATATCAGGTTCAATATCTTGCTGGACAACAACATCAATACCGCCTTTTTTGCCCATGTAAGTCTCGATATAGCCGGTACCCCAGTAATTGTTGGTAGCGTCGGTCAAGCTTCCGCCAACCGTCACTCTACCAGATCCGACACATTCTAAGCCCAAATAGGTTGTGCCATCGGTAGCATCTGCTCGGATAGTATCTCGTAAGAACTTTCGGGCTGCGGTTGAAGGCTCATAATAATCGGTGCCATCGCCAGTTCCAGAAGCGTCAATACAGGCAACCAAATTGTCCAAGGTTAGAGCGGCGCTTTCGCCAATCTTAACCTGTCCAGCAACAGAAGCAGTGTTTTTAAAGGTTAAGGTTACCGTAGTTCCACCTTGGGATAAGGTTATTGTGTCGCCGTCGGTCGGGTTAGCGCCCAAATAAAAGGTGTTTTTATAGGTCAAGCTGTTTGACTCGTAAATATCGAACTTCCTCAACAATTTTCCGACATAACCATTTTTGAAAGCGCTATCGCCCAAATCGGTATCTTTGTTCATTAAATACTGTTCAATAACAGCCGTCATTTTTGGATCAATAACCCAGGCAAAATTACCTTCAGGCACTTTGTAAGCCCTTAATTTAGCCGCGCCTTCAGTTACTATTTCAGCCAATTTATTAATAGCCATTGTAATAGGAGTGCCTGAGCTTCCGCCAATATCACCGTCATCTAAATCCTGGGCGGCATTTTGGACTTCATTAAAGATATCTCCATCAAGATAATTCTTCATAGAGATAGCATTTTGTTTTGCAGCTTCCAGTTGCAGTTTATGCGGACCCAACTGCTTGATGTCCCACTTATGCAAATGAAAACCCATATATTTGCCGTTATTAACGGTCAAATATTGTTTTGACATTGATACGTCGTCTGCGGTTCTATCGGTTTGGGTTCTAACCTCGTCTCTTACTCGAATACCGCTCAAATCAAGCTTATAGCGATCAATTTGCTGGCCAAAGCTGGCAATTTTTTCTAATCGCATATTGGATATTGCCTTACCCACAGCAACTTTTGAGAGGATATCCTGAAACCGCAGAGCATACCGTTCATCAAATAATATTGAGTTGGTCATAATGAGATTTTAGGATTCTTGAGCATCCAACCAGTCAAAATATTTTTTACGAGTAGCAGGATCTTCCATAACCTTCTTTTCCTGCTCCGGTGTAAGCTTCTTAAAATCAATCGTATCCCCGTTAATTTTGACGCCTGCCGTCCCTGCTTCTGTTTTTTTAGTCTTGGCTGGCTTTGGAAAAAAGTGCTTCTCCATTTCATCAAAATTTTTAAGGTTGATGTGGTCTGGGTCAAAAGCGATTTTTTTGTAAAACTCTTTTAACCTCAACCTTTCAGGATTGTCTTTTGCCCACCGGTCGAAGTCTGCGGAAAAATTTTTTTCGTTTTCCGCTTGGCGTTGGGAGCTAATAAGCGAGTCAATCTTTTCTTCAACAGCGGAAGTGTCCTTACCGCTTGAAAAAACCTTCTGCATTTTTTTAACGGCCTCAACGCTTACCCCTAGTTCGCTGGCTAAATCCTCAAGTTCCTTTTCGTTAATTTTTGAATTATTGCCCTTATTCAGTTCTTCGATTTTAGCTTTTAATTCCTTATTTTCTTTGTTCAAATGAACAATTTTCTTTTCAGCCGAACTCAATTCTGGTTTTTTATCTTCGGGCTTCGGTCGGTAATCAGGAATTTTATCGTCTAGATCGTCTCCTTTGTCGTCTTTATCTTTCCCGTCTTTTTCCTGATTATCCTTGCCCTCTTTTTTTTCGGAAGGTGAGCCATCTTCCGAGCCCTTGTTTTCCGGAGTGCCATCTCCGTCTTGATTTTTTTCCGGGTCTTGCTTCCCGTCAAACTCCTCTTTTGTTTCCGAGTTTGGAGCGTTTATCTCGTTAGGGTCCATACGTTTAGTATGTTAGTAAATAAAAAGGCACTCTGTTAGGAGTGCCCTTTGGATTTCTAAACGACAACAAGGCAGAAGCGTTTAGAAGCCCGATCGGAAACTCCTAATGAAATGCCTTGTTGTGCTGGTTGTCAAAATGCTTTAATGCGTTTTTACGTAAAGTTCAGCCGCACCTTTAGGGTCTTTAATACCATCTTTAGAATTATAAACCCTAATTTCTCTTCCCTGGTCATCAACAACAACAGCTACATCTTTGCTAACTTCTTTGACATGAAGTTTTCCAACAGGTGCAGGCGGTTTAGGTAGATTTATGTCTGGCGCCTTTTCTTTTGATTTTGGAACCAAAATCTCAGTCGCCTTGTCTCGTGAATACTCGTTGCCCTCTTTGTCAACGATGTCGCCAGATACTTCCTCTGGCATATCGACGTTTTGTTCTTCGCCGACAGGGTTTTTTTCTTTTGCCATAATTATTGGTCGAGCAAGCTGTTAAGATATTCTCGTATCCCGTCCAGCTCGTCATCGACTTTAAGTTTATTAAATAAGTCTACATGAGACTTTAAATCGCTTATTAGGCTATCTCTCTCGCTATCGCCTATCTTGGTGGCTAATAATTGCCTCATTTTGGCATCTATCTCGTCCGTAAGCCATCTTTTGATAACCTTACCGCCAGAGCTATCCAAAATTTCTTTAACCTGCTCTAAGTCGTCAATTCTACGCTCTTGCTCTTCAAAAGTATGCGTGTCGTCTTCAATGTCTGGATTATCATTGGTTAAAAATTTCTCTTTCACTTTGCTTATCATATTATGCAGCATAATTTTGTTTCATATCGTTTGTAATATTTGAACTTCGCCTGACTGTTGCTCCTTTGGTATTCGGATTTAATTTGTTTTCCGGTGGCTGGGGCTGTTCAGCGTCTAATGTCGGCAACATCTCCATCATTTTAGCGTCAACGTCCATTTGAGCCTGTCTGACGGTATTTCTGATAGCAACAGTCTGTACAATTTCAAGGTATCGAGCAAATCTGGCTTCCTGTATCTGGGTAAGGTTGGTCTTTTGGTAAAAATCAAGAATGTGTTGCATGTAAACGGTGGTGGCTTTGGGGTTCGGTCTGATTTTATCACCATTCAAAAGTTTCTGAATATCCTGTGCTGCTTCGCTGATTTCATCCTCGTTGGCTTCTTCGGCCGCTAAAGCGCGTTTGATTTGTACTTGATCAAAGCCGATTAAGGATAATTCCTGTTCAGCCAGCCATTTCGGATTTATCAATTGGTTCTCTCGATTGGCGGCTAAATATTCCAGCTTGGATTTCTTTTCTACTTCATCGTTTCTTGCTTCGGTCAATCCGCCGGTAATTGAAATATCAAACTCGCCAAGCTCCTCTTTCATTATCTCATCCCACTCAGCCCCTTTCTCGCCTATCATCTTAACCGCTATCGGCTCTTCCATTTTGTCTTTCAGGCCGTTTAAATATCTTACTCCCAGCCCAATATTGAAATTATTGTAGCTTTCTTCAAACAGGCTCATTCTATCAGCTACCTCGGCTTGATTGCCGTAGTAAATACCGACTTTCTGGTCACCTGACTCAAGCCCCTGCCCTGCCGGTGTTACGCCGGTCACCTTGGCCGCCACATCTTCCAATATCTCACTTAGCTTGGCTGGGTCGTAAATGCTGTTGGTCGGGTGGATATACAGGCCAGCTTTCGGGTCTTTGCCCTTGGCGGTTGGTATTATTCGGCCTGCTTTATCTCGTTTAAGAAGTTCAGGACGTTTGTAAATATCGGGGTCATACGACATTGACGGCTTATTTTTGTCTTCGTTATTATCAACGGCCTGGTTCATTACGACATTTCTTGTCTGAAAGTTATCCCTGACAATATCCATCGGGGCAATGCTCCAGAAATTGAACTCATCCGGGAAATACGCCCAACTGTCAAACGGATAAAGCGGGTTTCCCGCGTCTTTCTCATATGCGCTAAAGATGTCTTCCAACGGGCATTTTCTCAAAATGATTTTCTTTTCAAGATTGCAAACTATGTAATATCTGACACCGTTAATCGGCGTATACCATTCAAGCAATTTATAGACTCCCTCGCCAGACGACAGATATTTATCTGGCGTCATTCCTATTACGGCAAAGCGGTTTGATTTTTCCTTATATTCATTGTCAACCGTCTCCGTGCCCTCTTTGTCTTCCTCGTAGGCCTCAATCAATTTTTTGACTTCAGCTTGGTCGTAATCCTCGTTGTTCTCTAGGTCTGATTTTGATTTGAAAATATTATCCTGTCCCAAAAATCGGGCGTTCTCGATTGATATTCCACCTGCCAGCGGGTCAATTAAAAAGTCGTAATGGTCAACTCTCTGCCTGCGGTGCCGGTAGGGATATTCGGTTACAATCTTGTCAATTACACGTCCGGACGCCATGCCAGATTTTTTGCCCAACAAATCTTTAAACTTCCAGTTCTCCCGGGTCGGGGAGCTGTCCAGTTCCCACAAAGAGGTTATCTTTTTTGCTTTCCTGATATCCGCGTCTTCGGTCGGTTCAAATTTTAAACTGGGCGGGTTTTTAATCTTTGATAGAAAGGTATAAACAAAGCCGTGCATCAGCCAGAGATTGATATTACTTCTCTTTGATAGAGTATTTGGCTTCTTGCCGTAAAGCATATCCTCGTTGGCGTGCCAATCAACTATTCTGGGTTTTCTGAAATCAATTGCATTCTGGTATTCGGTTTGAATTCTTTTTATAAGGTCTTCATCGGTAAGTTTTAAATTGTCCAGTTTTGTTTCAAAATCCATTTAGTTTAAATATAAAACTTTGTTTAAAATCCAATTCCATACTATTGTGGGAAGCCATCTTGGTTTTCTCCTGATAGTTCTGGTAAGGAAATGCTCTATAACTCTTTTTTCCATTTCCTCTCTTTCCTTGTTTAATTCACTTCCCAAATTTTTGATTATTTTATTTGCGTTCATAGTTTATAAAGTTAGACACCGATACCGGGGTACATCGGCTCTTCCTCCTCTTCTTCGTAATCGTCCTCTTCTTCGGGTGGCCTGTTAATTGTTGCTAAAATGTATGATAGGGCGTCGATGGCGTGTTTTGCCTGTTTGCCCCAGATAGATTTTTGCTCAATACCCATTTCCGTCTTAACTTCCTCCCACCTAAGGTTTTCAAGTTCCTTTACTAAAAAGTTATATTTGTTTCCGTTCTCGTCTGTTTCAACTAAATTTTTGCTTATAAATATCTTAGGCTTTCCGGTAGCTTCTTGAATTTTCCCTTGGTTTTCCATTAACCTCGCTCTATATTCGTCCCAATTCTCCTTGCTTGTTCCCGGCTCTTTCTTCACTCCCTCGATTGAAATTCCAGAGTCTTTAAGCTGTTTAATATCTGACGCTTGAGCGCTATCACCAATTCTGATAACTCTCCCTACACCTTGCTCTTTCAGTCTTATAATTTTTTGAATATCGGGATTTGTTAATTCCCTGCGGTAGAAACCGTCAAATATCCAAAAATTAAATTCCCTATCTATTCTTACCCAAAGTCCAGCTGTTGGAGCCGAAAAGCCAAAATCGATTCCAAAATATGTATCACCGTCCGGCAATTCTTTAATGTCTACTAAATGTGTTTCCCTGCCAAACCAACCGCAGACAAGTCCTACCATTTTAACAAAATCGCCGTCCCGTCTGACTTTCAAAGCGGCTTCCGTTAGACCACGGCTCATCACTGCTATCTGCTCTTGAGTAAGCCAAGGATTATGTTTCCAGCCAGCCTTGCTGACAAAAATATCGGGGTTATCGGTTTTAAGATAGATATCGGTGTAAACCCACGTCATTCCTTTAATCGGGGTCATGGTAAGTATAATGTGCAATTTTATGCCTGCCTCCTGCCTGACAAAACCCTCTTCCCAAATATCCTTTGGCGGTTCTTCGTCAAACCAGATCAGGCATTTCCCGGCACCTTGGGCTTTTTCCCTGCCTTGCTCGTAGCTTTTAAAAGTAATCTTTGATATTCGTCCGCTTCCAGCGTCGATAACTAATTCTTTTAAAATGCCTTTTCTAAGCCACGTTTTATCGATTATTCTGTGTACTGGTATGTATTTTAAGATTTTCTTTTGGGTGGTGTCTTTTTGTTCGTCGAATGACGGGCAAAAACTCCAAATTTCCCCTGGCTGAATAGTTGGATGTTCGCCTAAAGCAACTTTGGCAACAGTTTGAGCGCCCCATTGGGTTTTGCCTACTCGGTTTCCCCAAAATAAGGCAATAATCGTTTTTTTAAGAACTTCTAATGCGTGTGTCGCTTCTTTTTGTTTGTCGTGCTGTTTTGCGTATTTTAAAGGATTAAGGCTTACTCTCCTTTCTTTTTCATCAAGTAATTTGAGATATTCGATTTTGTCTTTTTTCGATTTCTCCATCTAAGTCTTGATCGGTTAAATTTTCATATTCGGTTGTATGCACCCCCTCATCGTCAATTTTATCAATTCGTTTTTTAACTCTTTGTTTTAACTGGTTGTATTCCTTAATTGCCGCCACCTTTGCTTTAAAGTCGGCATCCTGAGCTATTAGTTTTCCAAGCTGTTTATCAACAAATTCATCGTTTAAAACAGCCTGCTCCAATAATTCGTCTATTCTCTGTAAAATGTCAGCGTTTGTTAGTAATTTGCAGGCATTGGCTCTCGCGGTTTCGTATTTGATTGGTTTTTTAGGAGTACTATAGACTTTTAAATATGATTGTGTTCCATTGCAAAAATACTCTTCGTCGCTCGCAAACAGTTTACAAAATTTTTCGTGCTTTGCGTTTTTCAGTTTCCCTGCCATAAAAATAAATAAGACATTGTTATCTCTACATTTATTATAGCACAAAAAAGCCCCTCTCAATTTTCAGGGGCAATTACTTCTTGCAGGGCGCTCACAACTTCGCTGTGGTTTTGAACTTTTAAGAGCTTCTTATTGGCACGGCGGAATATTCTATAAATGGTTTCTTGGGAGGTTTTTTCTATTTTTGCTATGTGTTCAACGGGAAGTTTCAAAACAAAATGACAAACTATGATCAATTTCTCATCTGGGTTTAATTCACAAAATAGGTCGGTTAATTCGTCATATTTTGTCATCATCTCCTTGTTTTTATTTCTCTTTGCTTAAATTATAAAATAAAAGAGCCAACCCCGCAAGTTGGCTCTGTGGATAACTTTTTAATAAAGAGCCTCGATGTCTTCCCGCTTCAATTCAGATACTTTTGATATGTCCGGCGCCTTGACAAACGCCCATTTTGACAACCGCTTGACAATGTTTTCAGGCCGGGGGTGCAAAACAAATATCCGCAAACATCTCTTTAGCAGATATTCTTGCTCGTCCGTCATATTGCCGGTAATCAGCCCGACGACATTGTGATGGCCAAGAGAGGCTATTTTTGCCACATCTAGCGGGGATACGGTCAGGATTATGTTTGTATCCTTGACACGCCAGAGGTTGTAGATATGGGCCGATTTATAGCCTTTGGGAAAGAAGTATTTGCCGTTATCGATGTCCCGGCCGATATAAGCCACCTTCTCGCCTTTTTCGTCGCGGATCTTCATGGCAATTTTGCCGGACATAATACCCCGCTTACAATAGCCGATTTCAAAGTCCTGGGCTATTTCTTCTGGTATACCCAGATTAACCAGTTCCTTGTGGTAGGTAAGCTGGTACTCCGGCAAGACAGCCTCTTTTCGGTGGCCGTTGCCGTTTAACTTCTTTACCCAAGTAGCGGCATCACGCAAACCGATACCCAGTTGTTGCGCCACAAAGTTTATCACGCTCCCTTTATCATCGCCGGTCGGATTGAAGTAAAGGTTTTTTTGCGTATTGACAATAAAACCTTCGCCCTTCATATAATCCTCGGCTTCGTCATAGGGAAGCTCCAGCTTGTCCAAAACCGTCTTGAACGGAGTTTTGGATATTTCCTTGAAGTCTAAATACTCTGCCATAATCTGCCTCCCTTCGGTTTTTGTTAAATTTGAAATGTTCTGGTGGTTTTTGGTCGGGAAAGGTTTAAGATATTTAAGAAAGTTATCCTATTTTCATTATAACATAAGAAAAGGGGCGGTTGCCCGCCCCCAATCTTTTTTTTACGGTCTCAAATCGCTCCGCCAGGTAAGGCGAACCAGACGGTAGCTATAACCTACAGTCCGCCATTCACCGTTGGCTATCCGCTTTCATGCGAACATTCCCAATAGGGAAACGAATTATGACTGATAGATTCTGGCGGCGCTAGTGCCGATATCCGCCAGGAGACCTATATTAATTATAACATTTAATCCAAGTCGGCTCGTCTCTTAACCAGTTTACCTGTTTTCTCGGGGTAGTTTTCGGTGGGGAGAAGGTTAGGATATGGTGCGATTCATTGCCGATTAAGGCATGCGCTTCATATCGCTTCAGGTTTAAAAAGTCCTCGGGTTTTTTCTGAAACTCTTTTGCCATGCGCTCGGCTTCGATATATCCACAGTTAAAAACAACCTTGGTAAAACAGTTGCCCAAAGCTATGTCCAATGTCTTTTTATCAATCTGCTCAAAGCTATGGTGGGACAGATTTACTGATATGTGGAATTTGGCGCACTCGGACAGCATATTGTCAAATGCCGGTGAAAAGAAGTTATGGAACTCGTCAGCGTAAAAATAAAGAGGCGGACTGTTTGTTGTCGCCTCCCGCATATAATAAGATTTGACCGCGGTGGATACGAGGTTGCCAAGGTAAATCATCAAATCGCTATCCAGTCCCTTAAAGTCAAAGCAGACTATCTTTTTGTCTTCGGCAATTTTTTTGATATCAAGTTCGTTTTTGCCGATAGTGAATCTCCTCAAACTCTCATCCAAGTAAAAAGCCGATAACCTGGAAGCAACGCGCTGGGCGCTCTCTCTTTTCTCGCGGTAAACATACCAACCCCGATTATCTTTATCGTCAAAATGCTTCCAGTAATTATCGTCGGCACACTTTTTCCTTTGATGCTCGTAATTCAAGAAATCGGCAAGGTATTCTATGTTCCGTTTATTATCAGGCATAGCCCTGATAGCGTTCCTGATAATCTCGGCCATCAAAACCGTTATTTCAATACTTGGAGTTGAACCGGTAATGCAGTTATTTATTACTTCTATGAAGTCGTTTGACAGTTCTGATTTAGATAGCGGCCGGTCAAGCGGATTAATAACCAACGGGTGATTTTTATCTACATAGACAAGTCGGTCTCGTGACACAAATGAAGCTACGGTCTCGGCAAAAGTTCCGGCTGGATCCAAAACAATTACCGCTCCGCTTTCCATTTCCTGCTTAATCAAATTTAAAAAAAAGGTGGACTTGCCCGTCTGGGTTTTGCCGATTAGGTAGGTATGGCGGAAGCGGTCTTTGTCTTCAACTATTGGCAGGCCCTCAGTCGCCTTTAGGCTTATTCCTAATTCTATCAAGATTATACACCGATTGGTCTGCTGTCGTGTTAGCTATTTTTGCTTGGGCTTCCTTCTCTTCGGCAGTCGCTATTGATAATCTGGCTTTGGCTTCCGCTTCCTGTATGATGTACTGTTTAACATCCTCTAACATCTCTATATCCTGACGGGCATTTCCATCCGGGTAAAGCATTGCTTGGGCTAGCATAGTTTTATGATGCGGTCGTAAGTCGTGGAATGAAATACTACCTCGGATAAATCTTATTAGTTCAGCTTTTTCTTCTTTTAATATTACATCAGCTTCAACACTTCTCTTTTGTAGGTCAAGCATTTCACGCTTCGTTTTTAGTTCATAAATCGCTGTAAGATGTTCTTCTATAATAAGTTCTGAACGGCGTTCTGCCTCAGCCTGATAACCGTTGATCAGATTAGTCAACACCTGCTCATTCAAAAAAGTCTCGGCTTTTAAATTAACCAACTCCGAGTTTATATTTCGTAAGTTTCTTATTTGATGTAGTACCCACTCTTGATGTTCAACGTCAAGTCTGGCTCTTTTTACACCAAACGATTTGAACAATACCGGCTTTCCTCTATCAAATGTCTTTTGTAAATCTCGGTATAGCTGGGTATAGTTAAGGTCTGACAAATTAAAAGTTGGCAGTTCTTCTTTTCTAAGTGGCCGCTTATTATCAGTAAACGGCACCAAACCGTCTTTGGTTGCTTTTGTGTAAGCCATTATAGTTTAAACTCCTTATGACAATGTTCGCAATATGCTGTTTCTAATAACCTTTTGCAATGTACGCAACTTTCCCAAATATGTTTATCTTTACCTTGAAATTGATTACAATACGGACACTGCCAATCAGTTTTTATTAGGACACTTTTGCTACAATAAGGACATTTTAAATAATTTTCTGACAAAAGTGTTTTATATATAATAAAAAAAATAGCAAATGATATGGCAATAATTGCTATATTAATTAGGCGCTCCTGTTTTGTTATATCTGAAAATGATTTTATAGCAAACAGGGTTGCTGCAAATACCACACAACCACCCAAAAATCTCCAAGCTAAAAAAATATACCTTGTTTTTTGTAAATTAATTGTTTTTAGTTCTTCCATTCATTCCCCCTTTACATAAACGACATTAAAACAAAACTCCTCTTCCGTGCAGTAAGGTATGTTCAACCTCTCACTCCACACCTTCCACCATTTGCCGTAAACATCGTAATCAGAAGCCAGCCGTTTGTAATTGGACTTTTTGTTTTCAAGGTAGTCGTCCCAACCGGCTTTAGGATTTTCAACTTCCAAAAAAGTGATTTTGTAAGTGCTTTCGTTTTTGTAAATCAGACAGGCGTCAGGAATTAGATAGTCAAAAAAGGGGTAGATAACTGAGTAAAACCAAGGATTGCACCTTTCATCAAGGATATAGTCTGTAATTTTTAGGTCGTGGTCATTGCCTTCACCTGTAAGTTTCTTAGCCAGAATTTTACAGTTAAACCCTTGCTCGTCCAGAAGTTTCCTTGTTTTCTCTGTGATTGTATAGACTTGCGAATTTTTACAGTTTAGATAATCCAATTCGCACAACTGAGCGATTTTCTTTTTTGTCCCCAGTTTGGAATTGACTTTATTGGCGTGGTCTTTGGTGAAATATCTAAGAAGGGCTAAAGAATACAGGAAGTTGAATAGTTGGCTATAAGAACTGCCAGCTGTGAGCGGTTCTAGGTCTGGATAGATTTCAAACAACCGCACTTTACAACCCCCAGAATGTAAAGTGAGCGGTATCTATCATAATTATTGGCTTTTTACAACTCGGAATATAGGTAAATAAAAAAAGACAAGGTGTCAATGCCCTTGCGGCTTTATACCTTGTCGCTTTTTTGTTATCAGGGTGGGTCTGCTGGGTTCTCTTTTAAAACTTCCATACTACCACACACAACACCAACATACTCAACAACACCCACCAACTCACATACACCACTTCACCATTTCCAATTACTATTTCCATTTTAATCTCTTATTCTCATTTCAAATAAAGGTCTCTGCTTCCAGTCTATCTTTTTATCTTTTATCGTTCCCAAAACAGGGATTTCAAGTTTCTTTTCTTGCTGATAAATATAACCGATAATATATCCTTTTTGTCCTCTAACCGCCCTGATCAAAGGATTTTCACCCTCACATAATTCTCTCAAGCGTCTCTCTGAATTTGAGATTTTATAGCCGTTAAGTTTCGCATAGCCCTCTACTCGTTCCAAGGAATACATATTCGGATAGGCGTTTTTGATTTCGTTGAATAGTCCGCTTTTTAAAGACATATTATTTAACTTCTTTAATAGTTTTTAATGCTTTAATGGCTAGCTTTACTGCACCATCTTCTCTTTTATGTTTTATTTTACTTCCGTCATCACAAAGATAAACTCCTAATTTTTGTAAGCGATTGATACCAGACCTTGTATAAATTACATTTCCGTTAATTGATATTGATACTGTAAGCATATATCTAATTTAATAATTCAATTTTCACATTAGCCAGCCCCAGCGATAAGTCTGCTATTCTGCTAAAAGCATAGCTTGATAAATCAATATCTCTACCCGTCCACTCCTCCGGTCCGTAATCATTGATGTAGACCTCAACGCTTTTGCCATTCTCAATGTTCGTAACCCGTGCCATTGAATATCTTGGCAAATCTCTTGAAGCGGCCGTGCGGTGATTTTTACTCCATTCGATTCCGTTAATGTCGTAGTCATACCAGCTGGCAATTACTATATTTGCTTTTTCTGCTCTCGGCACATAAACATTAGCACAAATATATTCAGGGAAAGGCTGGCAGATAAGAATGATTGATATTAGAGTGGCAAGGGAAAGGATGATTCCTTTCATATATTTATATTATCACATAAATTCAAAATCTAACTCTACCTTTCCGCATCTCGGGCAATTGCCTTCTGCCCTTACGGCCCCAAATATTTCAAATTTATATCCCTCATGGTGAAAGAATGCCTCGCAATCATCAAACTTTAAAAACCTCCCGCATTTTGTGCAGACGTTATAAACTATCAATGTTCCTTCTTCTGTTTTATATCCTATTGGCATAATTGCTTTATAATTTTTAACTCAACTCATCCGGGTGCGGTGGAATCGGTATGCCGGTCAATTCTTCAATTTTAACCATGTAATCCCACATTTCATTTCCCGATAATTTCGTTGTTGTGGCTGGCAGTTTTACTTCTCTGGCTAAAATTATAACAATACTCGGGGGGAGTAATTTTCTTTTGAAATACTCATGCAGATTGTTTGGATGGTCGCCTGTCTCTTGACTTATGACATTCAGATAGAGCCAATAATAACCATTCATATTCCGTTCACCGTCTTTGCCGGTGCTTCTTACCTTTTTAAATTGCTCCAAAGTTATTTTCACCCTGCCCTTGGATGAGCCAAGATACATTTCAAAGATATTTCGGTTATCAAGGGTTAATTTTCCATTGTTGATTGTCCCGTAGAATGTTAGTCGCATAAATGATGTTATAATTATTTTAATCCAACGAGTATGCTATTCGGAGTTTCTAAGTTTTTATTCACAGGACGCCAAAGGTGCAGACAATTATTACAGTTATTAACGTATTCAGATTTTGGCGGATGATATTGAACGACACAATCATCTGAATCCCAAAATATATTTTTTATTAAGCACATTTCTTCCCACGTAGGAGTTCTATTTGGCAAAGATACCGAAACGTGTTCCCACCCCTCACCATCGCTTGCTATAACAAAAAAGTACTTACCGTTATTTCCTCTTGGTATCTGAAACGCTCCGTTATTGCCGCAGCTATCATCTGAAGAAAAATATCCTTTTGTTATTCTAAATTGGTTTGGAACTTTAAACATACATTTTAATAATCAGTAAATTATTTGCATTTTTGCAATTCCTTCTCCCTACGTCTGACCTCCAAGCAAGCAATGAATGTTTTGTAATCTTTCTTAAAGTCAGCTAACTCGTGGGCTTCAAACTCTGCGGTGTTCTTATCGAATCTGATCAACCACCTGTTGCCGGTGTATTGCTCGCCTGTTTCTTCCTCGTCAGCGCCCTGGTAGGCCGCAACCTGATACCTCATTTCATTGTAAAGTCCGGAACTCGTCTTAAAGTCCACAACACAAACTCTGCCGTCAATTTTGGCCTTTGCGTCCATAAGGCCGACGTAATTGTGCTTCTTTGAATAAATCAATTTTTCAGTCGCTAGGAATTTAACCTTGTGCTGTTTCTCCCAGTCGAGGAAAGCCAATACGCCGTTTAAAATCTGCTCGTCTTTCGGCATCGTTGGCTTTTCGGTATTCTTTTTCAGTTTTGAATTGATATATTGCTCTATCCAATTATGGACTTCGGAGCCCTTGTTGGCCGCTTCTTCCTTTTTCTGCTGGTGTAATTTGCTGGCTTCTAAGATGTTGTCGGATAAAATAGCTTTCCCGTTTTCAACTATTTCTAAAAGGTGGTCTCTCATCAGGCCAACGGCCCAAAAGATAAGAGGTCGGGATTTATCTACAATGGAAGTGGCGCCGGTAACGGATATCGGCCATTCATTCGTTTCGCGTTTGATATAAATATGGCTGTATCTGCCGTATTTCTCATAAAAGTCAATCGTGACTGTGTTTTTGTAAAGCTTGGTTGTTTTTGTTGGCTGGTTCATAAAAGGACTTGTTAATCATTTATTAGTTCCTCTTCTCGCCATATATCGTATGGCTCGATTGATGTTTCGGGATAGGAGTATCCCTGTTCGTTTGGGTTCATATTTTATTTACCCATTGGGCTATTAAGAAGTGAAAAGAGATACTTTTGAGCGGTCGTCTGCGCTATGTTAAAAGACTTTATGCTCTCACCTGTAATTTTGTTGTAAATCGCTAGCGCCTCAGGCAATGAATCAGCGCCCCTTTTTCGCAGTTCGTCTTTCAACTTGGCAAGATAATCAACGTTAGTTTTGGGGGTTGCTTTCCCAGCTGGTTGCGGTTTGGTTTGCTTTACTGCTGGTCGGTTAACGTTTATTTCCTTAAACTCATTTTTTCCGTAAATGTCGCTGGCGATTCCCAGCTCAGAAGCGCACTTTTTTAGGGCATCGGTTGCCGCCGCTTTCATATCGTTGGCATAGTCAAGAGGCTGATTAGCGTTGCTTTTCATATATTTAACATCAGCCCCGCCGAACTGCGTCTTAATAATAATCGGCTCGTGAGTTTTTGGGTCCCGAATGGTCAATCTGCCCTGCACCCAAATTTGAACGATTTTTGTCCCTGCTTTAACTTCGCCTTTGTCTATGACTTCAAAATCCCAGAGCCAACCGAACGTGTAGTTTAAAACCTTTTTAACATATACTCCGGTCACATAATCCCAGTTGCCACCGCCTTTTGCCGGTCTGTTATGAATATGCTCTGCCGGTGTCTTTTGAAAGATTGTTAAAATCTGCTTTTGAGTAATTGGAGTATCGACTAAAGTTAATTTTCCTTTTGGTGATTCAATGGCCTGTAATTCTTTTTCTTCAACTCCCTGTTTTTCATTTTTTGATTGTTTTTTTGTTGTGGATTGTTTTGTGGGCATAAAATTATTTGATTAGATTTATTATTGCGTAGAAGGCCATGATAGCCGACCATGTGAGAGTAAAGGCGAGTTCTTTTTTCGGTTCTATACAGTAGGTGGGATTCAAATAACGATAGGTTTTAGAATACTTAGTCATTTGTTTTGTTTTTATTTAAAGTTTTATTAGTCCACTTGCGAATTAAGAGTTCCCCCATTTCGCTTTGAGTGGTTTTGAATCCGGACTTTTTGACCTTCTCAATCGCGATTTTGTAATCGCCTTTTGTCTGGTTGTCAGTACGGATATAGATATTGGCCATAAAAAGGTGGGTTAGTAAATTAAGGATAGGGATTTTCTTGATTATATAATTAAGTATAGCAAGCAATTTGAAAGCTGTCAAGTATCCGTTATCACTCTAATATTAGCCATAATCAAAAGAGGCAAACCTTAAATATTTGCCTCTTTTATGCTTGCTGTTTTGCAGCTGTGGAAAACTATTAGTCCTCCGCTTTCTCGTTTTCAAAAAGAACAATGGTCGCATCGGGCTTGCTGGCGTCCTCCGCCTCTTTCTCATTCTGAAATATACCAATGTTCACTTTACCCAGCACACCGAGGTCTAAGATTCCCGACAAGAAACCCGTCTTTTTGCCCTGCTTCTTCCATAAAACGCCAATCTGTTTAAGTGCCATTTTTTCTCTCCTTTCTTAAATTGCCCTCGCTACCTGCCTTATCTGCCCGTTCTCTTTTTCTTCACCTCCTCCCTTGATGATCAGGCTTAACACCTGCTCGACCTCGCCCAAGACTTGCAGGCAAGCCGTAATCGGCGTCATAGGCGGTTGAGACTCTTTTGCATACCGTTCAATGTAGTTGTAGGTATTGCCAAGGTGCGTCTCGGGTTTTGCCCCGTAGAGATAACAAAGAGCCTGTGCTGAAAGTTCGGCCACTATTTCCTGTTTCCAGTCCTGCCCTCCCTTTAACTGCCCTAAAACAAGCTTATGGGAGTGGTGCGCCAGTTCGTGAAAGAAAACGATTTCCTCTTGTGTCGCCATTCTGATTTCTTTACCCGTATAAGCGCCGTAGTAGTCCTGGCCTCCGCTGACGGCCAATATATCCAATCCCCACTCTTTCGCTCGGTCCATTAAGGGAAAATCAAATTCGATTTTCTGATAATCAAGCGGCTCGCCTTCGGTATCCTCTACCCGGAAAACCGGCACGGATATAAACCCGATCAAGTAATAGTCCTCCGTCTTGTCTTCCTTGTCTGCTTTCTTCCTCAAAAGCGGAGCCAGAATATAAATTGCCTTTGCTCCTTTTTTGACATGCCTGCCGACCTCTCGCCATTGCCGGTATCCCCGTGCGTCCTGCGTGCCTGAAATAAAAAGCGTCAAGCGGTTTAAAAAACTCCAACTGTTTGCAGGGACGTTGAACCTCGGGAAAACCGAATAGGCGACCGCCTGCGGTAAATCACCCGACTTGAACCTGTCTAATATCTGGTTCAAAACTTCCCTGACTTTCATCTCTCGCCTCCTTTCTTTCGTAATGTTCCCTGACAATCCGGTTGATCAGTTTTGTCATGGGAGTTTTCAGTTCCTTTGCTTCCCGATAGAGAAGCGGGATAAACTGTTTATCAATTTTCGGGCTATACATTTCTCATCTCCTCAAATAGCGTCATTTGTTCAGGATACGGCTCTTTTAATTTGCCCTTTTTCAACTCTCTCAAAACGTTCAAAATCGGCGTGTCGATATCACCGCCGCGCTTCTGGTAAATGGTGTATCGCAAGTCCCTCAATTCCATTTCCTCATAGGAAGATAACCCCCTCTTAAGCTGCTCAGCGGCAAAATCGGGAATATCCTTCCCCTGCCGTTCCATCAGTTTTGCCGTGAGATAGACGTAGATACTTGTGTAGTCGGAGCCTAGGGGCGCTTCCAGCGAAGCGGTCATTAAATAGGCACATACTTCAGCGTCGCCCACTTTTTCCGCTTCAGGATTGATGATTGACGCCATTCCCAGCATCAATCGCTCGGCTTTTATCTCTTCCAAAAGCCATTCCGGTATAGTGTCGGCCCAAGCGCGCGAACCGACGACAAGCCTGTTTTTGTCTTTTTTCATAATCACCTCCTCACAACGGTTTATGTTAAAGAACGAAAAGACCGTTTTACTTTCCGTCTGCCATGCATAAAGCGGCTGGGAGCCCAAGCCTGTCATCAGGTGTGGGTAAGCCGTTAGGCTTATCCATCGCCTTGACTGGGTTAGGGCTGTCGCTATGCTGGGAGATTACGGAAAGAAAACGATGGGTTTATTTTGAATGGTACTTTTGAGATGGATCTGCTTGGTTATCTAACGTGTTTGGCTCCGAAAAACGCAAAATAAGCGCGTCTCATAAGCCATTCCCAAAGAAACCACGGCCAGAACCTTGGTTTTCGGGCAAGGCCTTTCCAGTAGACGCGCCTTATTTCTCGTCTGAACTTTTTGGCTGTCCTGCCGTTCATAATTTTATGGTTAATTGTTAATTCTCAAGCCAAAGGGCTTATAGCCCAATGGTCTGAAAACTATTTCAGTAAGTTCTTGGCCAACTGCAAAGCTGAATCTAACGTAGCTGAAATTTTGATTTGTTCGGTAGGAACGCCCTGTATAAAAACCAGAAAGCCGTTGTTGACCGGTTGAATGGTTACGGGTTTTTTCTCTTTTTTAGCCTCGTCTTTAGGCTTTTTTTCTTCTCCCATGTTTTTATATGTTATTAAATTAGACTTCTTGGATTGCCCTGGCTGTCTTGCCAGATAGATTGGTTTAAACGGGTAAAATTGTGGAGTGAGGTAAAGCGGTATTTATGCGGGGAGTGGTCCTTTACGGCGGATAAAAACCTTTTAAACTGCTTGTTGGCTATCGGTATCAAACTGCTCCTGTCGTATTCAACCGGCCGGGCAAAGACATTATACCTCTCGTGGGCATAGACATAGAGAAACTTTGTTTTTTCTGATAATCCGTGTTTGGCTGGGTTTATTTTGTCATTTTTGCTAAGCTTCTCTTTCTTTATAGCCTGCGGGCTTCTGGTGCGTTCAAGTTCAAAAGCAAAGTCGTAGCGGTTGCCGTCGTTGCCGGTCATCCTGATCAAGGCGTCCGGCTTGTATCCGTCCATCACAAAATTATAATCTATCTCTATGTCATAATCGGGAAAGCCGTAGATAAAGCCCAGCATACAATCGATTAAGGCCGATTGGTGCATCATTTGGGTAACGCTCTTGGGTTCAAGATATTTAGGCTCAAAGCCTTCCAAGACTTTGAAGCCTTTGGCGGTTGGTGTGTAAAAGGTATTGAATTTGTAGGCACGGCCGTATCTTCCATAAAGCGGTATCCTGCGTATCAACTCCTGCTTTTCCAGCTTCTTGAATAGGACTGTCGCCCATATCAAAGAACCTTTTATAGTCGTCGCCTTTTCGGATAGGAACGGCGAGAAATTATAGATGGTGGCAAATTGGACTTTGGCCAGATTGTATAAGACTTGGTAATCTGCGGAAAGGCGCATATGTTTATTTATTATTATTTCTTAGGTGGACTTAATAAGGCTATATCAGAGTCTTCACCGGAAATTATTCCTGGTAGAATTTTTTGTTTAAAAGCGTTCCAAACATTTCCGATGCCATTGCCTTTTCCTAATGCTATATGCGGCATAAATTCTTGTTCGAATTCAATCAACCCACTATCAATGCCAATAAATTTATTTTTAAGATAATGCCAAAAAATACGATAAGCTTGTTTCTTTAACTTTTCATCGTTAGGGATATTTGGGATTATCATCCTGACAGGCAAAATGCCTCCAACACCATTGTCAATTGTAATAGGTTTCATAAACTCAAGCATAATTGCAGAAGTATCTTCGTCCATTATCAACCCAGCGCGAGTAGCTGTTTCATAAGAAATATTTGTAAAACGAGTTTCTCTTATTCCTCTTTTCTCTAAAAGTTCAATTATATCTGCTTGGGTTTTCCCCCAATGAACAGTCGTGTTTTTAAAATTTTGTACGTCTTTGAGCATATTATTATTTATTATTTATAAGGCGAAAACTCGGAGGGGAACCCGACGGCTCGGCTGTCACATCGGAAGCGTTTGTATTTGCTGGAGTGGGAGAGGCGAGCTGTCGGGTGGTGCGTGAAGCGGAACACCCGACGATGTTTTCGCCACTATTGGCTTTTGGCGGGAAAACGTCCGAAAGTTATTTCTTATTGATTTATTAAAGTATTCTGATAGATATAATAGCGGTATATATTTATATTATAACATGCCATTTTGTTTTTGTGATGTGGATAACTTTTGAGGGGAAGGTATCTGATGTGCCTTAGTCAAACGGTCAATTCCATCGGACTTGTTTTTGACATTGTGGGTATTTTCATTCTGGTAAAAGACCAATGGAGAGCATTGCCAAAAGTAGGTCTTATTGGAATAATACACGGTAAAAAATCAGTAACCGAGATTATCAACAAATTCCGAATAGGCGTTATATTTGTCATTGCTGGATTTATCTTTCAGCTCATCAGTAATTTCCTATAAATTGCAAAATCCCGCCGGTAAGCGGGATTTTCAGACAAAGAGGTGAAATAAAAATGTCAGAGACAATAATTACCTCTATCACTGCAGCCATAATACTCGGCTTGCTTACATGGTTCAAAATCTGGGGACGTAACATCTGGGACAGGCACAAAGTATATCGATGGCTCAAAGCCAACACTCATAACAAGCCCGCTGAAACTCACACCGACCTTATAACGATAGCCAAAGGGACTAAATTACCAGAGAATAGAGCACATCGAGCATGCATGTCGTGCGATAAAATTTTCCTCTCTTCAAACAGTAAAGAACTGTGGAGCATATGGCGTCAAGAACCTCCGAGTGCTTATGAGGGTTTGACAAAAGAAGAAATGAGAGATCGAATGAATTTTTAAGACTACTAGAAAACATTATAGTTAACGACAAATGTGTAAAAAATAGTATGGATGATTCGACCGGTTGCATTCTAGGAGCAACTTAAGATGAAAAGTTTGAAGTCAACATACAGAAGAGATCTTGCACTTTTTACGGCTATAAATTTTGTGGTGTTTTGGGTAATCATTCTTTCGCCTGTTGATCTAAATACTTGGCAAGACGTATACAAAACAGTTACTTTAAAGGACGGGGTTTTCCTATCTCTATCACCTATTGCAACAATTATCTTGAGTGGTTTGTTTTCAGCTACTGCAAAAGCCCGCCTTGTTTACTGGCACTATAATTATCCATTGCCGGGCAGTCGAGCGTTTACTGTTCATATGAAAACCGATCATAGGATTGACCCTAAGACTCTAGAAAAGAAATGGGGGCCACTTCCTACAAATCCAGAAGACCAGAATCGGTTATGGTATCGAATTTACAAAGATGTAGAGCGTGATATCAGGGTTCAAGAATCACACCGGGATTGGCTATTTTCAAGAGACTTGGCTGCCTATTCCGTATTTTTTCTGATTGTTTTTGTACCAAGTGCGGTAGGAAGCAATGCAAATTGGAGAGTGACACTAATATATGTAATCATTACCATTGTTCAATACCTAATACTTATCATCGCAGCCCGCACCTACGGCAACAGATTTGTATGCAATGTTTTGGCCATTGAATCACAATCAGATTTTGACCTTAAGTAAATCAGGGGGCAATTATGGCGCGATTTCATTTCCTTAATGTCAAGAATGGAGACTGTTCAATAATTGAACATAATTCCGGCCATGTATCGGTTATCGATATATGCAATGCACGCTTGCCGAGAAATGAGAAAGACCTTTCCTATAGTGAAACTTTGAATCTCCTATTTGAGGGATCCCAATTAGCTAAAGACTCTCAAGCCAGAAAAAACTATTGGCAAAAAGCCCATCCTGAGAATCCGATTGCATATTTGTCTAAGCATGGGATAGACCAAATTTTTCGTCTTGCTATTACCCATCCAGATATGGATCACATTGATGGTCTTGTGGACCTATTCGAATACTCAAAGCCATGGAACTATTACTATACAGCAAATAAGAAGGAAATGGATGATGAGTGGAAGGAATCACCATACCGAGAAGAAGACTGGAAGTTATATAAGTCCCTCCGAGACAATCCGCCTGAATCAGACCCTAAGGCCATAAGACTTTACTCAGGAGATACCGGAATATATAGAAGAAAAAATTGGGATGGAGATCCGCCCGGTGATGCATTTTTTACTCTAGCTCCTACACCTCAGCTTGTTACAGATGCCAATAAAACTGATGAATATAACGATGCTTCCTATGTTTTTATGTACTGGAGTCCGAGTGGGCGCATAGTCCTCAGTGGTGACTCACACGATAAGGCATGGGAGCATATTCTCAATTCCCATGAAAATCTCGTAAAAGATGTTGAACTTCTAATAGCCCCCCACCATGGTAGAAAGTCTGGTAGATCGTATGAATTTTTGGATATCCTCAACCCTAAGATGACATTTTTTGGCAATGCGCCATCAAAGGATTTGGCCTACAGTGCATGGCGAAGCAGAGGTTTATCTTATATTACTAATAATATGGCTGGGTCGATGATAGTTGACTGTGATGATAATATGTCTTTGTATGTTACAAATGAAGAGTACGCTAAAGATGAAAATGCATATTCATTCTATTCCGATTCCCATAAAGGGTGGTACGTAAAGGAACTAAATCCTCAAAAATGATGCAGTGAAAATGCATTTCCTTTGATTATACCAACAACATGAGGGATAAATATGATACCAAAACTATTTGTATATTGTAAAAAGTTCAATAATGGATGTGAAAAGACTGAGGAGATTCAAAATTTATTTGCTACATCAATTGAGATAAGAGAACTCAATGGCGGCAGTGATATTGGGGAAAAATTTCCTGTTATTACTAAAGTAATAACAGACGTTGCAAAAAAATATTGTTCTGATTGTACAAATTTTGATTCTGCTGTCAACGAGTAAAAAACTAATTTCTCGTTAAAGAATGGCTAAAGAAAATCAATGAAAATTACATATGGCAGACTGCCATCTAATCAAATCGTAGCTAAATCGTAGCCACAAATAAAAAAGGGTTAGACTTTATTTGATCTAACCCCTTAATATTATTTGGTGCCTGGGGAGGGAATCGAACCCTCACAGCCCCAAGGACCGAGGGATTTTAAGTCCCTTGCGTCTACCAGTTCCGCCACCCAGGCACATAAACATATTTTCATCGGTAACCCGGCCAGAATTCCTTCTGACTCCTGAGGAGTTACTATTATTTTTACAAAAACATGTCAAGGTTATATTCATACAATAATTAATTGAACCCGGCCGGGGTATTCCTGCTTGAAGACCAAACGAATGCTGTGATAAGAAAACATCCGATTGAAGATCCCTGCAACAGATTGCGGGAGATCTCCGATCGGCATGGAATGTTTTTATCTGTTATTCGCTTGCCAACCCCACTGCAAGCAGCGGGGAATGCGTTCGCTGTTCTATTCGAAAGACAATTTTCAGATCAAGGAGGGTATACCCCGAGATGCAGGATGTCGATATCATCATATCCGGAGGAACAATCCTCACATCGGATACAGAAGATTCCATCATTCATAACGGCTCCATCGCCATTGACGGCGATACAATTGTCGGTATCGACAGGGCCGAAGTGATAGAAACGAGATTTTCAGGCCGAAGAACCATAGATGCCCGTAACTGCCTGACCATGCCCGGACTCATAAACAGTCACACCCACGCGGCCATGACCTGCTTCAGGGGAATAGCCGACGACATGGAACTGATGGACTGGCTGAACAACTATATATTCCCCGCCGAAGCCAGAAATGTGAACTCGGAACTGGCCTATTGGGGCAGTATGCTTGCCTGTGCCGAGATGATCAAATCAGGTACAACGACCTTCAGCGACATGTATATCTTCGAGGACGAAACGGCGCGTGCGGCAAAGGAGGCCGGAATGCGCTGCCTTCTCGGCGAAGTCCTTTTTGACTTTCCGTCACCGAACAGTGAGACGCCCGAAGAAGGCCTGCGATACACGAAGATGCTCATAGAAAAATGGATGGACGATCCGCTGGTCAACATCATGGTCGAACCGCATTCCCTATACACCTGCTCCCCTTCCCTTCTCGAAGATGCCAAGGATCTCGCAGATCGGTACCAGGTACCTCTGGCAACGCATCTGCTTGAGAACCAGGGCGAAGTCAGACAGCTGAAAGAAAAGCTCGGCAAGCGGGCAACCTCTTTCCTCATGGATATGGGCTATCTCAATGAAAAATTTATCGCATTCCACTGCGTCTGCATGGATGAAGAAGACATACGGATCTTCGCCGATCATGGCTGCAAGGTCGTACACAATCCGGAAAGCAACATGAAACTTGCATCGGGAGCCGCCCCCGTATCAACCATGCTACGACACGGTGTTGTAGTCGGAATCGGGACCGACGGATGTGCCAGCAACAACAATCTCGATATGATCCAAGAGATGGATACGGCGGCAAAGCTGGAAAAAGTCGTCAGATATGATCCGACGGTTATGCCGGCACAGACGGTGACCCGCATGGCGACCTGCGAAGGGGCACGGGTTCTGGGGATGGATACCAGTATCGGAGTCCTGAAACCCGGCATGAAGGCCGACATTATCATTGTCGATCTGAACAGGCCGCACCTTACCCCCCTGTATAATGAATACTCTACACTCGTCTATGCGGCAAACGGCTCCGATGTCATCACTTCGATCATCAACGGCAGGATCGTCATGGAAGACCGCAAACTCCTCACTATCAACGAACGTGAGGTTATGGATAAGGTCAACGAAATCTCACGGCGGATCAAAAGGAGCATGGAGCTCCAATAGTACAGATATTCAATTCTTCAGTCTGCGAAAAGAGGAACACACGTGGAGGAAATAGAGACTCTTGACATACTGATAACAGGCGGGACACTCCTCACCATGTCGAATGACATGAAGGTCGTGAAAAATCCGGTAATCGGGATACGGAACGGAACCATACTCTTCTTCAGGGAAAAGGGAAGAGAATCAATATGTTACGACGATCAAGAGACAATTGACGCATCCGGGTCGGTAATCATACCCGGTCTAATCAACACGCACACCCACCTTCCCATGATAGCTTTCAGGGGCATGGCCGATGATCTGGCGTTAATGGACTGGCTGAACAATCATATCTTTCCTGCCGAGGCACAATACGTCGACAGGGAGATGGTGTACCATACCTCCATGCTTTCCATCGCCGAGATGATCCTTTCCGGTACGACCACTTTCTGCGACGGATACTTCTTTGAAGACGGCGTTGCCGAAGCGGCAATCGATGCCGGCATGAGGGGCGTACCATCTCAGGGATTCACCGACTTCCCGACCTCGGATATTCCCGACCCATCCAAAAGGGCCGCGGTTGCGGAGGCATTCGTCAGGAAATGGTCAGGTGCCTCACCCCTGATACATCCATCCCTCTTCTGCCACGCGCCCTACACCTGTTCACCGGAAACGCTTTGCATGATTAAGGAAATTACGCGGGATAGTGATGTGCCGTTTCTTATACATCTTGCCGAAACACAGGACGAAGTTGTCGGTATCAAAAACAGATACGGCAAAACACCAGTACGGCACCTTAGCGGTCTGAATCTACTCGACAGCAGGACTATCGCCGTTCACTGCATCTGGCTGGACGGAGAAGAGATTGACATCCTTGCGGAACGAGGGGTGAAGGTATCGCACGCACCGGAAAGCAACATGAAGCTGGCCGCGGGCATTGCGCCCATTCCCGAAATGCTGAAAAAGGGGGTCACCGTGGGGATCGGGACGGACGGATGCGCCAGTAACAACGATCTCGACCTGATCGGCGAAATGGGAACGGCGGCCAGAGTACACAAGGTTTCATCCATGGATCCCACCGTCATGGACGCGAGGACGGTTCTGAGAATGGCAACGATAGAGGGCGCAAAGGTTCTCGGCCTCGATGACGCAGTAGGTTCCATCGAAGCGGGGAAGAAGGCCGACATCACCATACTGGGTCTGAACAAGCCGCACCTTACTCCCCTGTACGATGAATATTCTCACATTGTCTATGCCGCGAGTGGATCGGATGTGGAGACGGTAATTATAAACGGCAGGACAGTGATGAAAAACCGCAGACTCCTCACAATCAATGAGGGTGAAGCCATGGAGGAAGTACGAAAGATAGCGAAAAAGATCAAATCAGCGGGCATGGGATAACACCGGGAGACTAACGGTTAAAAACCCCTTGATTTATTCTCGATTCAGACATATTTAATACAACAGCTTTCCTGAGTACCATAATACGTCGATCCACAGATTGTAAAAGGGGGTATTCATGAATAAATTCAGAGAAATGATTCAAAATTCCGTCGCCGTCGGGGCGTCGGATATCCATCTGGCAAGCGGCCATCCGGTCGTCACCCGCACTAAGGGGATCATAAAATTCGATAACAGCATACAATGGACACCCGTGGAAGTCGACTCTCTCGTGAGAAAACTGCTCTCTCCGAAGCAGATTGATACGCTGAGGACGCGTCACTCTGTGGACTACGCAACAACTATCGACGGCATACGACTGCGTGTGAATATCTTCAACGAAACCCGCGGCCTGGGCCTGGCCATCCGCCTCCTGCCCGGGAAACCGCCTACGATCGATGAACTGAACCTCCACCCATCCCTTCACAAGATATGCGAGCTTCCGTCAGGTCTTGTTTTGATCTGCGGCGCCACCGGCATGGGAAAAACGACAACGATAGCGGCCATTATAGAAGAGATCAATTCCTCACGTGCATGCCACATCATCACGATCGAAGATCCGATCGAATACAGCTTTCTTTCGAAAAAAGCCTTCGTTCAACAACGGGAACTCGGCACCCATACCGGCTCCTTTGAACGGGGGCTTATGGACTCGCTGAGAGAGGACCCCGATGTCATAGTCATAGGGGAACTGAGAGAACCCGAAACCATGAGACTCTGTATAAACGCGGCCGAAGCGGGTCATCTCGTTATTGCAACCCTCCACGCGACAAACGCGGAAGAAGCCATCTATCGTCTGTGTAACTCGGCTCCTCCCGAAGCACAAAACGAAGTCCGCTACCAACTCGCATCCACCCTTTCCTGGCTCGTTGTCCAGCAGTTGGTATATATCAATGAGGCCAAGGTGAGAGCTCCGCTGCTTTCGATCCTGCGCGGTACACAGGCGGTCAAATCGCTCATCCGTGAAAACCATCTCCAGCAGATTGAGAGTTCCATTCAGATGGGAAAGGCCGACGGAATGTTTACCCATGATCGGTACATAAAGGAATTTCTGAACACGCGAACAACCTTTGTGCCCCCTGCCCGCGTATTCCGCCCCTTCGCGGAAATATCACAGACCGTCCCCTATCGTTCATCTATTATGAAGGATCACACTCGCGGTACGGAACCGACGGATCAGCCACGGGGAAAAGTCGAGAAGACGACAGCGGGAGGAAAAGAAAGCAAGAACACAGAAGAATTCGTCTCCATCGACGAACATGTCCCCATAGAAGAACTCTTTAGAGAATACGAACGCTGATTGTAGTCACACCTATCATCCCTAACAAAAACGATTTCTTGAGATCGTTACCGTTAGAAAAGGCATCGTCGTTGAATAATCTCAAATCGTATTTTTCTTTTATGGCACCGGGACGGACGGCTAATTACCTGGGTCTCTATCGCACGGACGCAACCCTGATTTCGTTCGTAACATTCCTTGTGGGATCGGGGATCGCGAATACCATAGCACTTAACGATGTTATTGCCGCAGCGTTTGTGACATTCGTGTCTGTTAATTTTATCTACAGTTTTAATTCCTGGGCAGATTCCCATATAGATAAGATATCAAAGCCGTTCCGCCCCATACCATCGGGCAGAATCATGCGCAGCCACGCCTTTATCTACAGTATGGGGCTCCTTTCGATCTCTCTTATTTATCCTTTCCTTCTTTTTCAATCGTCACTTCCTATCCTGCTCTGTCTTTTTTTGCCGGTCCTGGGCCTTTTGTATTCGGCCAAACCAATACGCATGCGGGACAGGCCCTATGCCTCCATCATTGTTATCTGTCTTGGCCTCGTCATTCCGATGCTTATCGGTTATTTTTCCAACCATGGTACTCTGCCTGAAAGCTTCGTGTTTCTTGTCATCGAGCTTTATTGTCTGTCTGTGATTCCCTTGAAGAAGATTGAAGAAATTGACGAAGACCGATTAGAAGGAATTGTTAACCTGTATGCTTTATGGGGCAGAACTCTTTTTGTTTATTCATCTTTCATGCTTTTCATAACACTGGTTCTGATTTATCTTATACCGTTGACGGCGGGCGAAACATTATTTTCCACCACACTTATTGTATCGACGATCCTGATAATTTGGACATCTCACATCTTTGATATAGATCGTAAACGTATATATAGTTTTATTATCAATGTGGCGATAGCTGAATCAATCATTTTCGTACTATATATGAAGTTCATCACCAGTTGAATTGCACAGTGAGTGCCTTTCCCGCATCTTGTTGCGGAAAGTCTCAATAAACCATAACTATGAGGAATTTTCTAAAAACCATGAGTCCCGTCACTTTTCTCAGATATTTTGCGCCTCTGTTTTTTATCCTTTGCGCTGGTCTCAGGTGTTATCTTGAAACAGGTGTCTTTGGAAAGGCGGAGCTTTTTTCGTATTATACACTTTTACATCATGTGCTCTGGTATCTATCGGCCATGCTGGGGGCGATGCTGACCCTGCACCTGATCCTCAAAGCCGAATTCAGGGATTTGAACTGGCTTTTTTATGGTGCGGTGCTTTTTTTTATCCCCGTACTGTACGCACATCTGACAGGTCAGCCTTTGCAGCTCAAGTATCTCGATCCCGACGTCCTGGATATCGTAAAAAACTCTCTTTCCGCCTGCCTTCTGCATCCCAAGAATAAGCCTCAGTTCCTGGAAATTATATTAATAGACACTGGAGTATTTGTTTACAGTTTCTTTTTAACCAGAAATGTCAAAAAGGCAATCATTGCTACTTTGGCACTTCACGTTGTGTTGACCTTGTTTGGCATCAAGTGGTTTTACAGCAGAGAAGGATCAGCCGGAGTAATACGGATTTCGACCCGTCTGCCAAACCATGTCTGGATGTCTCTGATCTGGCTTGGCTGCAGTACATTTCTGACACAGGTAATGTTGTTTAAAAGCGGATTGTACAAAAAGGTAAAAAAAGCCGGAACAGCCGTCATTACGGGTAGTTTGACTTGGATTGCAGCCTTTACAGCGCTGACCGTTTTACAGGGATCGATCACCTTTTTTGATGCGGCTGCTGTGACTATGCCTCTTTATCTTGTAGTTGTCATCGCAATGATTTATGTGCGATCAGAGGGAGTTAAAATCCCCGTACCGCTTCGTGCCGTCCTTATGGCAACCCTTGGGGTCCAGCTTATGTCAATCATACCGATACTTTTCAATATCCAGAAAGCACTGTTAAGTAAAGCGGTAGTTGTGCCGTTCTGAGACTACTCACTCTGCACTCCCGCAAGGACCCCGGTAGCCTGCCCGTACTCGAATACCCTGAGAGCAAAATCGTCAAAGTACACTCTGTCTTTGTGCTCTTCTCCATCTCCTGTTGCATCGATCCCGAAGGTGTGTAGCCCGATTTCAGCGGGTTGATTATCCGAAGAATAGCCGTCATATCCGGCTGAGGTAAGTTGGTTTGTATAGACATAGGGAGACCGTTTGTCCGAGGTGTTTGTGTATTCGTCATCTCCTCTCCCGGCAAGTCGCCTGGAACTTGTGTACCAACCTGCCCTCACTTCATCCATCTTGCTGGTATACGCATTGTCCGGCCAGATCATTTCACTGAAACTTGAGCTGTATTTATCGGGCCACCTGATCTGCCCTCTGGGATAGGTGCCCGGTTCCCCGAACCATGCCTGGATTACATTAACGCGCTCATCCGCGCTGTTTCCGCAGCCTGAGCCATCTTCATCATAGAAATCCCCCTTCATTTCGATGATGCGTGCCATGACGGTCACCCAGGGCTTCAGGTAGATTCTGTAATTGTGAGCCAACTGATAAGAAACAGATTGATCGGGGAAAATAAATGCCGCGTTTTCAATGGGATCTCCCCTGTATCCTGTGGGCTGATGAAATGTCGAAGGATCCCTAACCAGATAGACCGTGTTGTTGATACTGCCTATGACATCAAAATCAGTTCCGTTCACATTGATATTTACATGCTCCAGGATTTGACCATACTCTGCATGATCCGCAACCCGGTATGCTGTATAGACATTCGGTGTTCTCGGATCACCGGGGATCGGTCCCAGGTACCACCCTTCAGGGTATGTGAGTGTGGATCCGCAGCAGGTGGCGTCATAACAATCACCTGTACAGTCATAGGTATCACACCGGTATCTACGCCAAGGGTTTAACCAACTACCACCCGAAGCGATTTGGGTCCTTTCGGTGCAGCAATCCGGAAACCAACCGTATCCTATGGGTGAATCCCACCAATATTTTGTCCATTCCTTCGGGGTACAGGCAGCGCAGGGCTGGCACGGGACAGAGTCCTCGCCCAGGATTGTCTCCGCTTCATACTGGTAAATGGTTACCTGGGTAAGCTCACACAAGGGTACATACGCAAGCCAGTCAACATACAGATCGGAATTTCTGATCCAGATACCATCCCATTCATCAAAATCGAATGCCTGCTGCCACAAGATCATGTATGGGACACCGCTCATGGGTGGGGTATCATTCCATCTGGGTGAAGGTTGGTAATCGGCGACACAGATATCATCCAGGACTGAACTGGGTATCTCATCATTAGTACCATGATTTTCGAATAGATATTGATCGGGTATGTCGTCCGCGTCGGGATTCGACACCTGACCCTGTTGAAAAAGCGCCCTCATAAACGAAAGGCCGTAATACTCCTTTACCCCCGAATAGGTTTCAGACTCACGGGCCCGGAATACGATGCCGGGCATGAACGTACCTTGAGGATTATTGTCGGCGTTGTCATTGACTCCTGAAAATGATATCTTGCATTGAACTTCATAGCTCAGTTTTTCATCCGATTTGTTCCAGATATCCTGGAAGTCCGCCACATCCGGGTCATATTCAATGAGACTTTCCTGGACTCCCTTGCCATAATAGGCCGCGAAGATGCCGGAAACCGGCCCGTCTATGGATTCCGTAGCGGTCACGGTCATGGCACTGTCGCCGTCTTCGTTTTCGACCCCGGCATCATTTACCGTGACGATTCCATGGCTGCCAGTTTCACCATCGCCGCCGGTTCTCCAGTTATTCAGATTATTAAAATTATCCGTGTATTCATGCTTGGTTACAATAACTCCCTCGATCAACGGCTGATAATACACAATCCGTCGTTCCGCATTAAAAGACCCCGAACTGCCTCCGGCATGGCCCGTCGCGGTTATTCTCGCATTGCGCTGAAGGCAAACCTGTTTTATCCCTCCGTAATTCTGAAGACCGCCTGATGGAAGGGCCGCAAAATCGGCCGCGCTGTTGACATTAACAAGCTGGGTCTTGTCATCGTTCACTCTCTCATATGTCAGCACATAGGTCCCGCCTGAATTGGTAACAAGAGAAATAACACCATTTTTTCGCGGCCAGCATTCAAGACTGCCCCCGCTTCCCACGGACAGATCATCCCCTTCATTGATGGTGGAGGTCAGGGTTGAGTTTTCAAATGCCAGAGAGATCGAATCACCGTCACTTACAGTAATATTATTATCCAGATTAAAGGTGAATTCACCGGTTCCCGAATTATAGCTGACAGCGCTGTAAGAAAAGGGATTGCCATCGTCTTGTCCCTCGGCATTGATATGACCTGTGGACGGTATCTGGATACTGCTCCCACTCCAATAATCACTGGGATAAGAGATAGGAGACTCCACCCTCAAGGTTCTGGTATTGTTTTGATTGCCGGCAGCGGTAAACCAGAACGCCTCGATATCGATCTCCGCCTGATTGCCGCCATCAAGCACAAGAGTCTTCCCATTGACATCATCTTTCAGTGTCTGAAAACGGCTGTTTTCATCCGCGTTCAAAAAAGAGTATAGCACATACCTGTATGCTGACTCCGCATTGTAATAGGCCCTGTTACTGATTGAAGGAGTGACCGTGCCGACGGAAGATGAGCTGAACATGGATACCATGGCACCGCCAAGAATTCCCATAACAACAATGGTGATGATAGTGGCAATAAGGACACTTCCATGCTGGCCGGATTTTTTCATTGCTATTCTCCTTACCACCAAAGCCAAAAGCAGGATCAAAAGAGCTCCTGCCAGTATATAGCCTTTCGACTTTACTGTATGTTTTCCTTCCGATAGCGAAGAAATAAAGCAGCCGCTCACATCCGGGATAGCGGCTCCACTTCCGGAACCAAAGTCTGATATTTCAACGGGCCTGTAAATATTCCTGGGCACAAAAGAGCCTGAAAAACCCACTGTGTTGCCCCCTGATGAACTCATGGTCAAATTGACCTGTATCCGTGAGAGATCTTTTTTATCACTCGACGTGGTCCAGGTTGATCCGTCATTTTTGAGATACGCAAAGCCCGATGTCCCGGTATCAAGATCATCAAGAAGGGTGTTTGTTGTGCCACTGATTGTCAGCGTCAGAGAGCTTCCTGAAAAATTATACGTCTCAGTTATGTACGAATTGTCTCTCTCTATTACGACCGTAATCGCTTGAGCAGAAGGAGTTCCACCTGAAATACTGACATCGGAAATGTTGACAAAGGTCTTGTTGAGCCTCGCAATGGCGGCCTGGGCCTTCTGGGAGATTGATGAAACGTCCCTTGTGAAAAGGTAAGACTGAGTAGCCCTGACTATACCCAGCCCAGCAACAGCCGTAAGTATACCGAGAATGACAAGGGTTACGATAACCTCGATAAGGGTAAAACCTCTTTGCTTAATTGTTTTCATAACACGTCCATTGTGTATGTTACGTATTGTTATCAAAAAACAGCGCCGTCAGCGTCATGCCTGAAGAGTCGCTGATCGTCAGCCTCATGATTTTCCCACTCGAACTTGAAGGGCCCGGAACCAGGGTATCTGACCCTCCATCTACGAAAGAATTGAATCGGTATATCTCATCAACCGTATAGCTGTATGTTGCATGATAATAATTAGGCGTATTAAGGTTAGTAGTCAGGTCATCCAGGATAGAGGTTTCGGAGTTAAGCATTGCAAAATAATCTGAATTGATATTCTCGATTACGGTTTCGAGTTTGTAAGTGTTACTGGTCAGGTTGGCAAGGTTCGCGCTCCCCGACATGGCTTTTTGTCCAAAGGTGACGAGCATGGAGCCCATTATTGCAACAATGATGATGCTTACAATAACCTCTAACAGAGTAAATCCTCTGTTTGAAAAGATAAGGTTCTGATCGGTCTGTTTTATCTTTATCATCATGGTATATATCCTGTTTCAGGTGTGATTGTTATCGATGCAAGCCCCCCCGGAGTAGTGGTTAACGGTGTGCCGGTCCCTTGTGAGGTGTAAGGGCGTCCCCATTCATCAAATGAAATATACCCCGAATACGTTACGGACGAAGGTTTCTCCATTTCACTGTTTTCTTCTCCCGGAAACGAATACACCGTTGCATCGCCGTCTCTGTACAGGTTGTAACCAGTCCCGCTGAAATCAATACCCCAGACTCCTACGGTATTTAAAGCCCTGATCTGGGCGTACCGCAGATGGGATTTGAGCCGGTCGATATCAGAGGTATCTTGCGCCGTATCTGCAACGCCGCTTAACCGAGTCGCAGTAACAGCGACGAGTATCCCCAGTACGATCAATACGGTTATCACTTCGATCAGTGTAAATCCCGACTGATCTTTCCTTTTACCCTGACAGAAATCCCTTCTTATCATGTATCGCCCCTTTTCCATTGAGGTCTTCATTTGAAATTACCGGTGTACCGCTCCATCGCGTTCATGAGTACCCCTCCTATGATGATACTGCCTATCGTGAAAGGCAGGAGGGAAAGAGTCACCATGGGAATTCTCATGTCTATCTGAAGGATCATGCTATTGATGATGATAGCACCCAGATAGATCAGTATGCCGATCCTGGCCGATCGGGCCGACACAGGCCGCTTAGAAATAAAGGAAACTGCCAGAAGGGCAAAACCGATCGCGATGGCGAACGAAAATTCCGGCTGATGCAACAGCCAGATCGCCTGATAACCGGCACTGCCGATAATCTCCAGGCTCCGCAAGAAAACCATACCCATGGCAAGATAAAAAAGGCTCACAAGGATACAATAGAAAGCGCACTGGCCTTTCGTAATCTTTTCCGGAAACAACCTGAATATTGTTATATCATGGGGCCGCATAAGGAACTGCCTGAGCCGTTCTGCCACTCCCTGTCGCGGTGCGCAGAGGTCTATCCGGGCCATGACACGATCGGTAAAGTCATCCGGCGGCTGTACAGGAGGTTCCTTTTTTATTACATTGACAATAGATATATTTTTACTATTTCTTACCATTATACAATTCCATTCATTACATCTCTTTATTCGATATACAATCGCTGAAAAAAAAAGTCACATCATCGGACACGAAAGATCTAAACCTTCCAGACCGAGTCTGTTCATGGACTTTTATCCGGCACAACAGGATCTTCCTCCATCAATCTCCGCAATTTCTCCAGCCCCCGGTACGCCCGCATCTTAGCTGCGCTCAGGGAAAGACCGGATATCTCTGCAATTTCTTCAAACGAAAGGTCCTGATAAAATCGCAGGACAACAGCCTCTTTCAGGGGATCTGCGAGGCTGTGGAGACACCTGTTCAGTTGGAGTGCTCTTTGATCGTTTATCAAAGCATCTTCGGGATTGGAGTGGTTATCAAACAATGGAAGATCGTCATTTTCCGGGAAGGCACGTGACCGTATCTTCTGCTCTCTTTTCAGATGATTCCGTATGATGTTTAAACCGATCGTATAGAGCCAGACAAAGAATTTCTTTTCCTGATCGAAACGTTCGAGATTCTCAAAGGCCTTTACAAATGTCTCCTGGGAGAGATCGTTCGCATCCTCGTAGGACCCCGTCATACGATAGGCAAGGTTAAAAATGGGCACCTTGTATGTCTCTACAAGAAGGGCATAGGAGTTACGATCACACCCAAGAACGGATTTGATGATGTCAACTTCTTTTCTCGTTTCCATCTTCCGTACCGGAACGGTTTAAAATCAATAACTGGTCAGGTAAACAGCCAAAAGACAGTCAGAAAACACGCATTGAAGCTCCCCTCCACAACAAGTTGCGGGATGCGTCAATCGGAAATTCAGTCTGACTACTGAATCACCTCAAGAGGGACTATGTTACGATTCGTTTTGTTTTATAATGAACGTGCAGATTCAGATTTTTTTAGCAGACGATGAGACATTATCCTTTTCTGCCAGGAGTTGAGCATCCTGGTACAGTACATAGCTCATGAGAGCATGTAGCTGTGAATTCTGAGTCGGCACGAGCCTTTCTTCTATTAACATTCGATTTATGTGTAACAGTGGAGATAAACCATGTCAACTCAAAAGTCCAGGACTTGACTGGAATATTTCATATGATTGCGCCGACTCGCTTACCGCTGCGCCTGAGAATCAGGGTTTATTGATACCATCGGCAGCCATGACGGCTGAGACTTTTTGGGGATGGAAATTTTTCTTTGAAGCCCCTCGCAACACGTTGCGGGAAACTTCCGATTGGCGTGCTTATTATTCGTTCTCTACCCCCATCGCAAGCAGGTGGAAAAACCCCTCTTTACAAATCAAAAGCCGGGATTACTCCTGTTGAACTATAGGTGAAAGGAAACCGACCGTCCTTTCATCCCCACTCCCGATTATCTTTGCTCCAAAATCATCGAAGTAAGTCAATGAGGCGCTCGCTCCGAGTGAATGGACTCCCAGTTCGGGAGGATAGTCATAGACATCATCGGGAGTCACATAGAGTCTCGTCCGAATGATGGCATGTAACTCCTTCCCTGTACCCAGCCGTACCATATCGGAGTATGACTTTGTGTTGAGGTTCGCATTCCACTGAACCAGCGTAAAGAAATCATCATCCGCCGCCCAGCCGGTAACATCGTCCACGGGCCAGTGGATATCCCCGCTTCTCGGATTCCCCAGTCTGTCCAAGTAATCGAGGGGAGTGTCATTCGCCGTTCCATGATCGCTCTCATCACCGTAAAAGGCCCATATGTAATTGTCACGCTCCCGCCATTCCGTGATGGTTACGGTAGTACCGGAGATATTTTCAGATTGTCTGAACGTGCCGGTCACATTATTCAAGAGTACTATCTCTCCGGTATCCGTCTCAATCTTCTTTACCACCTTTCCGGTGGCCCCGCTTGTCTTTCCCGTTACTGTATTTCCTGTCGTGATATCGGTTGTTCCCTCATACCGTATGGAAGCCGCTTCAAGAATACGGACCGTAATGGTAGCCCAATCCGAAAGATGACCGGTCTCGTTTACCTTCCAGTATTTTTGCCAGTCTCTTCCTGTCCCCGGTTCGTTACTCTTCTTCCCCGAACCACTGATTGCTGTGTGGGAGGCAATACATATATACGAAACGTCGTCGTGAATCACTATATCATTAACCACATACCTGACATCCGAAGCCCAGACACCCCTGTCATTCCCGCCTGGTGTTTGATCAAGCACCGGATCGCTGGGCGACAGTTCCATATAGGCCATCCATTCGTCACCTCCGGCTTTACCGCGACCGCCACGGTCCCATAAAACAACCATGGGGGTGTCCTCAAGGGAACTGTCCGGCAGCAGATCATCGGGAATACCATCAGAACTTTGACCCGTTCCTGTCGTACTTCTCATAAAGGAAAGACCGTATGCCTGCAGTGAACCCGCGCTACCACCACTCAATCTGAACGATATGCCGCTCAGATAATAATCGGGTTTGTCGAAAAACGTTCCCTTCGCGTCCGGACTCCCGGCCGCCACCTTAACCTGTGCGTCATAGTTCAGAAAATGACCCCTACTCGACCATGCGCTGTAAAACGGGCTGTCTTCTCCGTCCGGCAGGCCCACGACCGCCTCGACACGAGGCTGATTGCCCTTTCCACCGGTCGTTTTCGTAACAGCAAGAGCCGTGTCACCTCCCACTTTCTGAATTTCAAACTTGCCCAGACTGGTTCCGCCATCATTCTCGGCCAGAGCTTCCAGCAGTTCATCCCCTCCGATAATCTCCGTCCCGCCGGTACCGCCTGTCTTGATCGCCTCCAAAGGCACGATATAGGTGAGGGTTTTGGAGGCATAGGAGGAATTGAGATCGCCGAACATGCCCGTAGAGGTGAGCTTTACGAACCTCTGCAGTACGATATAATCCGTTGGGTCAAAGGCAACGCTGAAGCTGTTCCCCGGATTCATAACATCCCTGATCCCCTGCAACGTATTGGTTGCGGTATCAATTTCATCATAGGCAAAGATTGTGCTGTCTTTTTCATTACCACTCGCGTCATAGATCCTGAAGGCACCGTGACTCGGCGGGAAGAGAACACCCGCCCCGGTGAAAGAAATATCGCTTCCCAATGTCATGGTCTGGGTACCGCTTCCCGCAAGAGCGGGAAAGATGCGGGTGCCAGCCGGTGATGTGGTTCCGGTCAATGAAAAGCGAAGCTCGGAGGCCGTATCTCCCGTCTCCATGCGGTATCCGTTGAAGGCGTGATAAAAGGCTGGATCGCCAAAGACGGCCAATGTTCCTGACACACCGGTTCCGTTTGTGGGAATTGTCTCCGGCATTTTACCGAAAACCTCCGCCGTGAGGGTGGAACCATCCAGATCTTTAAAGTCATAAAAGTATGATTCTATCTCAAGCTCGAAGGCGCCGGTATTGCCGCTGAAAAGGAATCTGTTTCCGTTGAGTACAGAAAGAACCGTGTCTCTGTCTTCTCCGGTTCCGCCATTCAAGAATTCACTTGCGGCATAACGGTAACCGGACTCGGCGAGGTAATAAGCCCTCATACCCTGATCGGCATTTACATGGTGCAGGGTAGAGGTTGAAAAGAGCACGACAAGGGCCGATCCCAGCACGGCAAAGATGACCATAACGATAATGAGAGTTATCAGAACACTGCCTCTCTGCCGCAATCTATCCGTCACTGGATGCAACAAACCTGATTTGCCTATTGTACTATCGACCGGTCTTTTTTTCATATGCAACCCTTACCCTTATTTTATTACCCTATGGGTCCGCTCGACAGACCGGTATTGCGAGGATTAACGGTTGTGAAGAAATCGATTGTTCCAACCGTGCCGGTCTCGTGATTCACGACCAGGTCGATCCTGATCTGGGACAACTCTTTGATATCATCTGCCGGAGTCCAAACACCACCCGTGTCACTGATATAGGTGAGGGAAAAGCTGTTCACTCCGTCAATCAGGATATCACCATCCGTCAGTTTAATACCCTCCCCCGCGAGTTTGACGGCATTCCCGTCAAGACCTATTGTCGAATTACCGCTGGGAGTCGTGAATCTTATGGAAGTGCCTCCCGCCGAATCGACGCTCATGATCCCGTTCATTTCGAGACGGATGCGCGCCATGGCAAGCTGAGCCTTCTGTGAAATAACGGCATTTTCCTTCGCGAAGAGATACCCTTCAAGACCGCGTATCAATCCAGCGCCCGCGATAACGGCAAGTATCGAAACCAGAACGAGCACGGCAATTACCTCAATAAGTGTAAATCCCGATTGTCTTCTCACCTTTTCACTCCTTGACAAAATCTTCATGCTCTAGTGGGTAAATAAAGCCATAAGAGAATGCTCGTCCTTCACGAGGGTTACCTTCAGGATATTGGGGTTGGTTCCCGATTCCTCGTAATCCGTCCCGGTAAAGGCGAAATCGGTATATTCAACACTGATATACGAACGGTATTTTTCCTCGATCTGGCTCTTGAAACTCGACAGATCAAACGAGGGGTTCCCGACGGCATTCCTGTAATCAGCGGTAACTTTATCCATGACCTCAGACAGTTCGTACTCATGCTTCGTCCAGATCACGGGCATACCGCTCTTTGTCACACCGGTATTCATAAACGTGAAGACGATCACGGCAAGGATACTCGCTATGACAAGCGTCACGATGACCTCTATCAATGTAAACCCGCTGCTGCTATTACGATCAGGTATAGTAGATACACTCATGGTATATATCCCGTATTTGCATATATGTGTATGGCAGAGCCTTTCCCGCCTATGGTAAGGGTCATATCTCCCTTGGAACCACCACCCAGATCGTATGGTCTTCCCCATGAATCAAAGGCGATTGTTCGTGATGAATTCGCTCCTTCCGGAAGGCTGACAGTATCCGAATCCTCACCGGGAAGGCTCACTTTTTTTGCCCCGTTACCATCCTTAAAAAGCCAGTACCGGTCACCTGTAAATTGTATTCCCCAGATAGAATCGCTGTTCATGCTCCTCATCTGGGCATACCGAAGATGAGATTTTATCTTTTCCACCTGTGCGTTGAGTTCTATTTCGTTTGTCGATACGATGCGGGCAACCGTAATCGCACCCATAATGCCGAGAATGATCAGAACCGTTATAACCTCTATTAAGGTAAAACCCCTGCTATGTCGCTTTCTTTGGAAAGAGAAAAAGAAACTACACAAACTGTTCAATGCCATGCCCCACCCACACAAGACATGTCCGCTACCGGTACAGTAATAAGAGACATGTCCGTGATTCTTTGGTTATGTTCTTTTGAGAAGCCGCTATTGCCAAGAGTCAAGAAAAGACAGAAGAGACAGACTACTAAAGAATGGAACGTGTATCACCTCGTCATATTGGTAGAGCTGAATGACGACGAGAGAACACCCATTTCGTGGACGCTTACCTTGCTTCAATATTCTTGTCTAACCGGATAATTCGTATTGTCGTGCAGATAAAAACTGAGGAAGAGTCAGGTTGGATCAATTTTCTGCATACATTCAATCAGGTTTCTAAAATTCTCCTATGCTTATAGCTTATATTTCTCATTTTCCTGTATTATATAATGGATCATCTGAAAAAGTCACACTCTTTTTTATCGGTTCACTTTAAACAATATAATTCTGGGATAAGTGTTTATGATATTGTAATATCAACGGTTTTATCAGAATCCACTTGCAAATAACTAACGCGTCATATATACAAAAAGTTGTTTACCCTTCAAAATACACTCTAAACCGAAAGTGAGGCCCCCGCAATGCCGGATATCAGTCTCATTATCCCCGTATATCGTGAAGAAAAGGTGATCTCCGACGTCGTACAGAGAGTGCGCCGCGTCATGGATGCAATGAATCGTGATTATGAGATCATCGTGGTTGATGACGGGTCAGACGATGCAACAGCAGCGGAAGCGTCGAAGGCTGGTGCACACGTAATATCTCATCCATACAACATCGGTAACGGTGCCGCGGTCAAAACCGGAATCAGAAACGCGAAGGGTAACATTCTGGTTACGCTCGATGGAGACGGCCAGCATGCACCCGAAGATATCCCTCGCCTGTTGGAAAAAATGGATGCTTACGACATGGCTGTCGGAGCGCGAACGAGCGATTCTGAGGCTTCTTTTCACAGAATCGTGGCAAACAGGATCTACAACCGGTTTGCCACGTACATCTGCAAACGCAGGATCGAAGACCTGACATCGGGGTTCAGGGCGATAAAACGGGAAATCGCCCGCCAGTTTTTATCCCTCCTTCCCAATACCTTCTCCTATCCGACAACCATTACCCTGGCGGTGGTGCGCTCCGGATACAGTCTTGCCTATGTTCCGATAACCACAACCCGCCGCGTGGGCAAGAGCAAGATAAGGCTGGTACGGGACGGCTCGCGATTCCTTCTCATTATCATCAAGATAGCAACCCTTTTTTCACCTATGCGGGTCTTCCTTCCCGTCAGCGCTATCATGTTTTTCGCGGGATTGGCCTGGGGCCTTTTCAAGATATTCTTCATGGGAGGACGGTACGGCCCCACTTCCGCCATGTTGATGACCGTAGCCATTGTGGTATTCATGGTGGGGCTTGTATCGGAACAGGTGGCACAGTTGAGATTCGACAGAGTAGAATCTTTCCATTTATACCAGGATAATCAAACGGAAGTTCCAAAACATAAAAGCAGGTTATGACAAACCTGTCATAATCATGGCGAAAGAGGATGCGTAATAAAAACAAAAAAACAAAGGTATGTTATATCTTATCATATCGGTGTCCCAATTATGTCAGAACAAAAACTCTCACCTGCGCACTGAAAAGAATGGACAATGTAGTACTGTTTGAAGCTGTCAATACTACAAAAGGAATCTTTCGCTATATACAAACAATATCCAGGTTGTTTGCAATCAGAAGCACAAAGAAACCCGATTATTATATTCTAGGATTCCGTGGTTATGAAATATTCTGGATTGTGCGAATATTGACCATCGGGAAACCGCTCATTCTTGATCATATGATGTCTCCATACGACAGTTTGATTAGTGAAAAGAAACTGTTCAAAAAGGGTAGATTTATCGAAAGATTAATATATTACTATGAAAAATCAATTCTGAAATACTCAGACATAGTACTGACTGATACGGTTATTCATAGGAAGTTTTTCTCAAACCTGTTCAAAAAGGAGGAAAAAAAAATCTATGCGGTTCATGTAGGAACTGACGAGGATTTGTTTAAAATGATTCCTTCAGGTAATGAAGTCCAAAAGAAGGATCTTTTAAATGTCCTCTTTTACGGTTCATTCCTTCCGCTTCACGGCATAAACATTATTCTGACAGTTGCATATTTATTACAAGATAAGCCAATATGCTTTACCATTATCGGAGGAGACGGTAAAGCCCTTAGAAATTTTAACGCAATGAAGAAAAGATTAGGTCTCAATAATATTATCCATAAAAAATGGGTTCCTTTTGAACAACTTCCAGATGTGATACACCAAGCGGATGTTTGCCTGGGAGGCCCCTTTGGTAACACTGGTCAGGCGTGTCGTGTTGTCACCGGAAAAACCTTTCAATCTTTAGCTATGGGCAAAACCGTAATAGTGGGTAAGATCGAGCATGATTATGGTTTCATAGATAAGGATAATTGCCTGTTGGTTTCGCAGGGAAACGAAAGGGATCTTGCAGGAGCAATCCTCTGGTGTTTTGAGAATCAGGATAAATTGCCTGTTATAGGAAATAAGGGACTGGACCTGTACAGAAAGATTTTTTCGATTGCTTGTATAGAAGGAATCCTTTCTGCTCTATTCAGAAAATACGATTTATCCGACGAATATGAAACAACTGGTGAAAAATAAATAGGGAGTGTCAGTATCACTTTATGCGCCCGAAGGAAAATGTGGGAAAAGGTATTAAAAAAACAGGAGAACGGATAATCCCCGAAAATATTGAGACTTGTGTGGACTATCTTCTTTACTTACGGCATTTGTTCGCCTATGAATTTGCAAAGAGTATGGTGCCAAAGGACAGTCTTGTATTGGAAGTAGGATGTGGTGAAGGATATGGTTCTCATTTGTTATCTCAACATGTTAAAAAGATTATCGGGTTGGATATAGACATAAAGACGATTAATCACGCTTTGAGTAAGTATGCCTCAGAAAACTGTATTTTCAGAACCTACAATGGTATTAATATTCCATACGATACCAACACCTTTGATGCAGTCATCTCTTTTCAGGTAATTGAACACATTCAAAACGATAAAAAGTATATTTCAGAGATCCATAGAGTATTGAAACAATCCTCTCTCTTTATCCTTACTACCCCAAACAGAGAATATCGATTAAAACGAGGGCAACGTCCCTGGAACCGGTTTCATGTAAGAGAATATTCTGCAAGTTTATTAAAAGATATCTTAATTGGTACATTTCCCGATGTGACAATTTGGGGAATTCGTGGAAATGATGAAATACAAAAAATTGAGAGAGAAAGAGTAGAACAGATTAAAAGGATAAATTCCCTTGATCCATTATATGTCAGAAATTTAATACCGGAACAGTTTAAACCCCAAGTTATCGATTTTCTGAAAAAGATTGTTGCCCGAAACCGTAACAATGAAAATAAAAATAATTTTTTACAACAATATACATTGAAAGATTTCCATATTACCCAAAATGATGTTGAAGATAATATTGATTTGTTGGGTGTTTGTACAAAATAAAAACACTCCTTACAGGTTATTGTGGTAAGTCTTGATATTTTTATCATGATAGCCTCTATCATAGATAGTTATTCAACAATGCAGAAATCGAACATATTATTCTATAAAGGTATAGGATAGAAGATCGTTATAATTATAGTATAAAGGGCTACCTATGATTCAGAGTCGCGCATGGTCTGTTGCTGTTGTAATACTTGTTGTTGCGGCAATATCAACATATATTTATTATCAGCCCTATTCTCTCAGATTTCTTAGAAATGTCAGCTTATTGAATATCATCTTTCTCATAATAATCAGAATCCTGTTTCAGGTAATCAATGGGCTGTTACTCCGTGAGTTTGCCTCCAAGTTCGGAACATTTCTGAAACCAAAGGAATGGTTCGGCCTCTCCATCGTGACAACAATGGGGAATTACCTGTCCCCCTTTTCAGGTGGGATGATCGCACGTGCCGCCTATTTGAAACATCGTCACGCTTTCCCTTACACACAGTTTGCGTCACTTCTTGCGGCAAACTACCTGATATACTTTGGGACTATCGGTGCCGTTGGTGTTCTTACCGTTATAATGTTCGGAGAAGATTTTACGTTTTATCGACAGGTGATTTCATTTTTAATTGCGGTTGTATTAATAATTTCAATTGTGATTATCCTCCCTCCGGTAAGGTTTTTACGGATTAACCGCCTCACTGTAGTTATCAATAATATAATTGATGGATGGGTTCTTATAAAGGCGGACAGGATTCTGATCTTGAAACTGGTGATATATTCCTTGATAGGTATTTTATTAAACGGGCTTTCTTTCTGGATAGCATTTACGGCGTTAGCTGATTTTCCTGTCTCTTTCGGAGCGGTTTTCCTCATAAGCCTCCTTTCAATCTTTTCCATCCTCTTGAATCTGACGCCCAGTAATTTCGGAATTCAGGAGGCAATTATCAGCCTGACGTCAGGAATGTTCGGCATCGGAACAAGCCTCGGCCTGATGGCGTCCCTGCTCATCAGGGTAGCTTCCCTGATCCCGATCTTTACTATGGGACCGGTCTTCAGCTTTATCCTTACCCGGGAGCTGACGAACAATACAGGAAGGAGTGACGATGATAACGAAAGAGAACGGATTTGATCTGAATATCAGGTGGCGTTTTCCCGATGGCAGGAACTACGCGTTTGCATATATCGCCCTCTTTGTATTCCTGATTGTCATCTACTCAAATAGCTTTCACGGGGAATGGCATTATGACGATTATACGAATATCGTTGAAAACAGGCATATATTTCTGAAGTCACTTGACTGGTCAGAAATCAAAAAAACCTTTTATGCTCCAGGAAGCGACTATATCTCCCGCCCCCTGGCATATCTCAGCTTCGCCCTGAATTACTACTTCGACAAGTTGAATGTTTTCGGGTATCACCTTGTCAACTTTATTATCCATTATCTGTCATCCGTCTTTCTGTTTCTCTTTATATTCAATACCCTCAAACTTCCGTTGCTTCGGGATAAATATGGATCCTCATCGTACGCTATAGCTCTTATGGCCACATTCTTTTGGGCTACCAGTCCATTGCAGGTTACTGCCGTAACATACATCGTCCAGCGGATGGCCAGCATGGGAGGGCTCTTCTATATCATGGCCATGTATTTCTATCTCAAGGTGAGAACCGCAGATCGATTGTGGAAATATATTCTTTTCGGCTTACTGTGTGTCATCTCCGCCGCATCCGGTTTTCTCACCAAAGAGAATATCGTTATGCTGCCGGTATGTGCATGGCTTTACGACTTGCTGCTTATTCAGGGCATAACACGTGATAATATCAATAAAAACATCAAGATTATCGTTCCTGTACTACTCCTCGTTGTTATCATCGGCCTTCTCTACACCGATTTGTCATCCATTATGGACGGGTATAAAGAAAGACCTTTTTCACTTACCGAGAGACTCCTGACAGAACCGAGGATCGTCATCTTTTACATAACGCTCCTTCTATATCCGCTGGAATCACGCCTCACACTCCTTCATGATGTTGAGATATCAACCGCATTGTTCAACCCGTGGAGCACCTTTCCGGCCATCATCTTTATAATTATCTGCATCGGTATTGCCGTATGCATCGCCCGAAAAAGACCACTTATCTCTTTTTGCGTTCTCTTCTTCTTTGTGAACCACATTATTGAAGGTTCAATTATCCCGCTTGAATTGATATACGAACACAGGAACTATATCCCTTCCATGCTTTTCTTTATTCCGATCGTTATATTAATGCTGCATGTAACTAATTACTTTTCTTATAAAAAAACGATCCAGTTCACGATGGTTGCCGTTTTCACCTTCCTTCTTGCGGCACAGGGTCACACCGTCTTCATGCGGAATTCCCTGTTTGAATATCCGGTTCTTCTATGGTCTGATAACGCAAAAAAAAGCCCCGGACTGGCTCGGCCATACACCCACTTGGGAAAAAGTTATGCTGCCTTGGGTCTTCTGGACAAAGCTGAGGCGGCATTTATTGAAGCATCAAATAAAGGGATGCACTTCAATAAATCGAATCATTTCGATACATGGCATAATCTTGCCACGATACGATTAAACAGATACAAGGATTTTTCCGTCGCGGCCGATCTTTATCGTCAGGCCCTCGCGATCTGGGATGGGAATCCGGCGGCATGGAAGGGCCTTGCACTGAGCCTCATTGGCATGGGTTCGCCAGGAGAAGCAGAAAATACACTCAGGAATACCGTCGAACGATGGCCCGATAACGATGAACTTCACAGCGTACTGGGGCTTTCGCTACTCAAACAAGGGAAGGCGCAAGAGGCCATCGAGGAGTGCCGGGCAGTTCTTCGGATTAATCCGCCAGATATAATAAAGGTATATAAAATCATAGGTGCCGCTTATTTATCTCAAGATGACTATCATGCGGCACAATCCTACATGGAACGGTGCCTGTCCTATGACATCCACGATATAGAAGTGAACCTTGCTTTGGCGGAGATTTATTACTCGTTGGGAAACATAGACGATCTCAATGAAACAGTTGGCAGGCTTATGTTCCTGAAAAGAAAAAAGGGGTGGAATGAGTTCATCAACTCATATGTAACTGATGTATCGATCAAGGTGTATACCCCTGATCCACACCACCTGTTACAGGTCATCCGCTGCTCTCTGCAAAAACAGATGCCATAAAAAAATAGGAGGACACCACAAAAAGTGTCCTCCTATCCACTGAATAAATTGCGTGTATTTAAATTTTATCAGGGTAGAACCCACGTACCTGATGCCGCGTAACCCGTGTCAGAGCCACGCTGTGACACAGCAATTGTGATATTTGGAGATGTCCCTCCCAAGGTTACGGTCCAAACATCAGGTGCCGTTCCGAGAGTTTGACTACCAACCACCAAGCTAGCGCTGGCTATTACTTGAGCAGTTGTGACAGCTCCCCCGTTAGCCGCCAGGAGCGCCTTGGCCCATCCCGACTGCAACGTCCCCTTGACCTCTGCGACCTGTCCGGATGCTGCCTTTATCTTTGCATCAGCCTGCAAATCGATATATTTAGGAACAGCTACCGCCGCCAAGATACCCAGGATGATCAGAACAGCAATGATCTCGATCAACGTAAAACCCTTTTGATTCCTCAACTTCTTGTTCATTTTGTATTCCTCCCTTTCCGTTGTGTTTTTTAAGTTTTTCCCGTACTTCTAATATATCCAACAAGTTGTGTCAATCTAATAAGCATGTTTCATGCCATATTTGTTTAATTTTTATACGACCATTTCCTTTCCTCCCTGTAACGCACACTCTTTAAAGAGATTCGACTATCTCCATGATATTGCATAACTAGCTGCAATAACTAGTCTATCTCGAACAATTGGAAACAGTGACTTGACTTTTTCTTTGACAGGCAATTAACATTATCTCTCTTCAAATTACTACTTTATGCGTACAAAACGGAACGTGCTGTAATCCCTTGACAAACCTACTGCTCTGTGTTTATTCCTCCAAATATTGGGGAATTTCCTACATATTTTGTTGTTTTTTCAGCGATGGTACATCTATTTCATATTTCCGTATCCGGTGCCAGAGACTGCGCTCTTTGATTCCGAGAAGCTGTGCCGCTTTTATCTGTTTACCGTCGGCCCTCAGGAGGGCTCTGATTATCATCCTCTTTTCAAGCCGTTGTAACTGATCATCGATCGATACCCCTTCCTTTAATTCGGCGGAAGGCTTCATGTCGCCACTGTCCAGTATAGTTGCCGGGAGGTTTTCCGTTTCAATAACGCCCGATTCGGCGATCAGGGCGGCTCGCTCTATGGCGCTCTGCAGTTCCCTCACATTACCGGGCCATGAATACTCCTTGAGACGTTCCATGGCATCCGGTGAGATCTTGACCGGCTTGGATGCCCCTTTCAGAAAATAATCGGCCAGCGCCGTGATGTCTTCCCGTTCTCTGAGCGGGGGCAGAACTATGGGGAATACATTGAGGCGGTAATACAGGTCTTCCCTGAAGCTTCCCTCCTTGACCATCTTAGACAGGTCCTTATTTGTGGCGGCGATAAAGCGAACATCCACCTGTATGGGCCGGTTGCCGCCGAGTCGTTCGAAGCTCTTTTCCTGAAGTACCCGCAGCAGCTTTGCCTGTGTCTCAAGGGGCATATCTCCGATCTCGTCCAGAAAGATTGTTCCGCCTTCGGCCAGTTCAAACTTGCCCTTCTTCCGCGCGGTCGCACCCGTGAAAGCGCCTTTCTCATACCCAAACAGCTCACTTTCAAGAAGATTAGCGGGGATAGTAACGCAATTGATCGTTACAAAAGGCTGATCCGCTCGAAGGCTGTGTCGGTAAATACTTGTTGCGGCTAACTCCTTCCCTGTGCCGGTCTCGCCCATGATAAGGACCGTTGTATCGGTTGGGGCGACCTTCAGTATCTGGCTGAACACCCCGCGTATGACCGTGCTTTGACCGATCATCTCCGGAAAGAGCTTCTCCGATTCAACCTTTCCCAGTATGTCGGTTACCTGCCGCAGGACCTGTCCGTAATGCTGGATGTCGTCATCGGCCTTCTGCTTCTTTTCGGCAACAGAATCCCGGAGCGACGGCCACTGCTCCGTCTCCTTCACAAACTGTTTCATCGGCCTGAGTATAAGCCGGACCACCAGGTAACCGCACAGGAAAGTGAGAATAGCTATCCCGGCGCCGTTTAAAAGACGGTACGAACCGCTCGTATGCGGGGCGATCATGAATGAGAGGATCGACATCCCTGAAAAGATAACGGGGACGATGATGGAGAGACTTATCCTGTAACGGGAAGCGTCCGCGAAAAGCCTTTTGCGAGTTTTTTCTGTTTGGGGCATCTTTACTAATGTTTCAGTTACTATTTGACCATTTTGGTGAGATCCCACATGGGGAGGAATATGGCCATGGCGAAAAAGCCGACTACTGCCGCGAGAGAAACGATCAACAGCGGACCGACAGCATCGGATAACCTCTTGACGGCATATTTCACTTCGTCGTCATAATGCATGGAAACAACCTGAAGCATCTCTTCAAGCTGACCTGATTCTTCACCCACGGCGATCATGTCCACTACCATGGGAGTAAAGTATTTCGCCGATCTCAGGGGCCCGGATATCCCTCTCCCTCCTTCTATCTTTTCTTTCAACCGGGAAAATTCCCTGCTGATGGCGGCGTTGCCGATGGTACCGGAGAGGATATCGAGGGCACTCAGGACGGTAACTCCACTTGCCTGCAGGATAGAAAAGATGCTCGCGAAACGGGACATGGCAGCCTTGACAAAGAGAGGTCCAATGAGGGGTACTCGTAAAAGAAAGGCGTCTTTTACATATCGTCCTGGTTGGGTCTTGAACCAGTACCGCAGCACCATAAAAGCAACAAGAACACCACCCAACAGAATGAGCCAGTAATCATGCAGAAACCGGTACATATACAAGCAGATTGCCGTGGGCAGCGGAAGTTCTAGGCCTGACTTGTTAAAAATATTGACGAATTTGGGGATAACGAAAGTGAGGAGCACAAAAAATGCTATGCCAAGGGCGATCACGACAAGGATGGGATATTGCATGGCCGCCTTGATATCCGACCTCACACCATGTTCGTGATCCAGTATATAGACCAGGCGATCAAGAACTGACGGGAGTGTACCACTCGTTTCACCCGCCCTGATCATACTGATATAGAGGGGAGAGAATATGTCTTTATGTTTCCCGAATACCTCATACAGGGAAGTACCCTCCTTTATATCAACGGCCATGGAGGCTACAGCGCTTTTCAGCTTTGGATTTTCGGTCTGATGTTCGAGTACTTCAAGCACCTTCAGTATCGGCAATCCGGCAACGAGCATGGTCTTGAGTTGTTTCGTAAAGAGTATCAACTCTTCCGTTTTGACGGGCGTCAGTGCTGCCTGTATCTTACCCATTAACCCGCCGGATGCAGTACGTTCCTCCGTCACTGAGGACGGGATAAATCCCTGCTCGCTCAACCGGACCTGTGCCGCCTCAACCGAATCTGCCTCGAGGACACCTGAAACGGAGCCGCCGCTCTGATTGATGGCCCTGTATGAAAAGGTTGGCATGTATGATACCTTTGCCTGTTTATGCCAGCATCACGGTCGATGCGGCTTCTTCAAGTGTTGTTATGCCCTGGATTACTTTATCCTTGGCGTCTTCCTTGAGGGTGCGGAGTCTTCCGGCCCTTTTCGCCTTGTGCGTAATCTCCTGCGCCGTCATTCCCCTGACAACCATCTCCTGGATTGATTCGTCTATCTGCAGGACTTCAAAGATACCGGTCCGCCCTTTATAACCGGTGTTCATGCACTGGGGGCACCCTCTACCCCGCTGAAAATTGGCACCCTCCACCGTGTCAAGTTCCCATGCCCTTAGGGCATCCAAGGGAGGCGTGTACGGCTCTTTACAGTAGGGGCACACCGTTCTCATAAGCCGCTGCGCGAACGAAACCAGAAGGACGGAAGATATAAGAAACTGTTCCACTCCCATCTCGGTAAGCCGTGTTATGGCACCCGCCGCATCATTTGTGTGAAGGGTGCTTAAAACCCTGTGGCCTGTCAGGGCTGCCTGTACCGCGAGACCTGCCGTTTCGCCGTCTCTGATCTCACCCACCAGCATGACATCGGGGTCCTGACGGAGGATCGATCTGAGACCGCTGGCAAAGGTCATACCTGCCTTGCGGTTCAACTGGACCTGGCGTATATGTTCCACCCGGTACTCTACGGGGTCTTCCAGGGTAATGATATTGATATCCGGTTTATTGAGTTCCCGCAGGATCGCGTACAGACTCGTGCTTTTTCCGCTTCCCGTCGGTCCCGTACTGAGTATCATTCCGTACGGCTTGATGATGGCAGCCTCTATTTTTTCCCGGTCGTCATGAGACATTCCGAGCTGCTTGAGGGTATAAACCCCGGCACTCATATCAAGGAGACGCATTACCACGTTCTCCCCATAGATGGTAGGAAGCACGGATGCCCTGATATTGATCTCCTTATTGTCCATCTTGACTGTAAATCGGCCGTCCTGAGGAATTCTCGATACGGCGATATCCATACTGGACAGGATCTTTACCCTCGATACGATGGGAAGGAAGAGTGATTTCGGAGGCGATGGAACTTCACGAAGTTTTCCGTCAATGCGAAATCGCAATTGGGCCTTGTCCGCTTCGGGACTGATATGTACATCGCTCGCTCCTTCACGAACAGCCTGCGCGATTATGGAATTTACGATACGGATAACGGGGGCCTCCTCGGCCATACCCTGAAGAGAACTGACGCGGACATCCGTTTCCGCCTGAACCGTCGTTTCTTCTTCTGTTTCCACCTCCTCTATGCCCTTCAGTACCTGCTGCAATCCCCCCGCCTGTGTTCCGTAGGTCAGGGTGATCAGTTGATTTATCTCCTTCTCAGAGCAGATTACAGGCATAACCTCCATGTTTGTGAGCATCTCGGTGTAATCGATGGCGCCGATATCCATTGGATCGGCCATGGCCAGGGTGAGGAGATGCAACCTTTTTCTGATGGGAGCTATCTGATACTTTTGAGCCATATCGAAGGGAATGAGGTGGGCCAGAGACTGATCTATCGGATAATTTCCGGGGATATATCGTTCAATGTTCAGCTGTTGGCTGATCTGGCTTATAATCTGCTCTTCCCTGAACCAGCCCTCCTGGACAAGATACTGCCCGAGTTTCAGACCGGTCTTTCTCTGGCCGACCAGCGCCTGATTTAACTGTTCTTCCGTCAACAGGCCGGCATCCATGAGCATTTCGCCTAATTTTTTTCGTGTCTCCTCCAACGTACGACCCTTTCCTTTTGTTAAAACAGATATCAGCGAGACGCCACGGTGGAAAAGAAAACCGTATCTTCGTCCCACTTTGTAATGACCTTCGCGCCTGAAGAGATCAGCCGGGGCAGTTCGTCAATGGCTCTCTGCGCCGACTCTTCATCGGTGAAGCCCTTTTCCATGATAGCGGTAAAAGTCAACCCCTCACGACCGTTCCAGCAGGGAAATATCTGAATCGGGGGCAACGTGCCGGGATATGTTGTGCACAATGCATAAATATCCTCGAGACTTCCTTTCTGCGCCACCTGAACCCAGCAGATCCATTCCGGCGCGGGGTAAAACCCGGAGGGAATCGCCGGAAGATTAATCACCTCCCCCGGCACAACCCTGTTCAAATCCTTGATGTGCGGGTTGGCATCGGTTATTACTGCAAGCCGCTCCGGATCACACACACCGTACACCCTTCTCACAATGCCCGAGACCGTTTCATTTTTCCGTATTCCCAGCCGCCCCAGCAACGGGGGATATTTTTCCTCAATCACCGGCGCTTTTTCGGTAATGTATGAAACTTCAGCCGGAGGCTTCTCGGGAAGAGCGGCAATCGCCGCAGACTGAACCGGAATCACCTGTTTCGCGTTTTCCGCCAGGTCTTTTACAACGGGCGCGGACATCGACACCGCCTCAACCGAAGGAGAGTGATTCACTGAAACAAATAGATGATCATACTTGAATCCAAAGAAGATTAAAGCGATCAAACAAGCGAAGGTTGCGGCCAATACGACTCGCCTTGTTCCACCGGATTTTTCTTCTCCGTGCGCACAGAAACGGGCCAGTGACCAATTAGCTTTTGTACGGTTTTGAACAATAAGGGCGAGAATAATCTGGTGGCACAGCCTGACGATCTTCCGCGGATATCCTTTCGTGATTCGGTAGATCGCCCACAGAGCGGGAAAGGTAAAGTAAACCTCCTTTTTCCCCCCACTGGCGATATCCAGGCGGTACCGTATCATCGCCCGCGTATCGGCAAAGTTCATGGGTGAAAAATCGTAGGAGAGGTTGATACGATCGGCGAAACCCGGATGCCCTTCAAGCACCTGATAAAACTCCTTCTGGGCAAATATAACGATCTGCAGCAGCTTGTATTCATTCGTCTCATAGTTGAGAAATTCTCTCAACATTTCAAGACAGAAATCCGGAATCTTCTGCCCCTCGTCTATGATCAGAACAAGGATCTTTTGTTCTCCTACCCCTTTCGCATAGAGGTGGTTTTTGATCTCCTCCTTGACCTGCCATTCCGTCATTTCGGGCTTACTGTCATCAATACCCAGCAGTTCACTCACCGCATGGAGAAACTCCATCGGTTTGCTGAAATACGGGTCTATCATAAGGTATGTTTCTACGTTCTTATCGGCGGCAAGCCTGCGGATCATCTGCCTGCACAGCGTGGTCTTACCCGTCCCCACATCTCCGATGACGACATTCAGCCCGCGCCGCAAGCGCACGGCGAGTTCCAGCTTCTGGAGACACTCCACATGCTGCTCGGACTGGTAAAAGAACTCCGGTTCGGGAGAGTTGGAAAAAGGTTCTTTGACAAGATTTAATATCCTGAAATAGTCCATATCTAATAACGATAAGTAACTCTCTGTTCCGCACCGGAACACCCCGGAACATTGGGATAGTCCGCATCATCCAGTGTGTCGGCCGGGGTGAAGACAAACTCCACCTCATTTTTGTCCTCTGTCGGGTCGAGGGTAACAGATAACCGGTAGGGATAATTGGAATAGGGATTCCCCGGATCTCTGAAGGTTCCTTCGTGTTGATAGCAATGAGGATAGGTCACATCAATTATTTCGGTGTCGTTGTTATAGGTGACCGTAAATGTCGAACCCACGATCGGGGGATTTCCATTCAGATCCTCAATATACACGGTGTAGTACACCGTATTATTATAGAGGGTCTGATCGATGGTCATCGCACAGTTACCGGTGAACAGTACGGGCATGCGCGCCATGATGGTGTTGTCGATACCATTAATCTTCTCAATCCATATGGGATTCCCCGCATCCAGCCCGCTTTCCGCCCGATACAGCGCTATACCCTCACCACCGACAAAGATCCCCTCGGGATCAGAGGGGCTGTCCAGAGCAGCCGCGTAGAGAGCTCCTCCGGAAAGACCGGTATTGGCTGAATTCCACGTCCCGGTTGTCATAGATCCACCGCCGTTCAACGCATGGGAATACACATGTCCCGTTGCACTATCTGACGGTCCCGTATAGCAAAGGGCATAGAGTTTCGCATTCATGGAATCAACCGAAAGATCCTTAATCGAGGCACTGACACCCGATGTCATGCCGCCCGCATACTGTGTCCAGTCCGTTCCGCTGTTCGTGCTTACCCAGACTCCCGCATTCAGTGTCCCGGCATAGATCACATCGTTCGCGCCGCCCGTGGATGACGTGTGCAGGGATAGGGCCGTAATATAATCGCCGGTAAAGTTGGAAGTCTCATTCCATGTCCGGCCGCCGTCGATACTTTTAAAAACACCAACGTTCGTTGCCGCGTAGAGAATGGCGGCACTTCCATGCGTACCCGGGACCTTCACAATATCCCATACGGTCCAGCCATGACCGATATCACTCGCCGTAACGCTGAAAGTGAACGTATCGCCGTCGGCGAACGGAGTCGATCCCTCGTAGATTATGAAACTCACCTCGTTGTTGTCCGATGTATAAACCGTGTTATTCCATGCGGGGTTCGACTGGATCCCGGACGTACTTCCATAGACTGTCCAGCCGGTTGCCGGTCCGATCGTCGTGAAGGTGAAGCTATCCCCCGCTTCGAAGGGAACGCTCCCGGAATAGATTGTGAACGCAATTTCGTTGTTGTCCGAGTGGTACAATCTGTTGATCCGTGCAGTACCTTCCTGTAATCCGGAGACCGTGCCGGTCACACGCCAGAAGATGGATGTGGTAAAGGTGATAACATCATCCTCAACAAAACCCGGAGTTATGATAAATTTGAGGACATCCGATTCATAAAGCTCGCCCTCTGTGGCATTCGGCTGGGCCCCGGAAACGGAGCCGACGACGGTGAACAGGGCATCGTCAGTCAACGGGTCGTCATCGGGATTATCATCAATACATCGGATGGTCCAGGTCTCCGCCGTCAGGTGTTGTATCACGATCCCTTCGACCGTTCCGGCCCCAGTACCATACGACGGATCACCGATAAATCCGTTGCACATCACCGTCCAGTTCTCCGAAACGGTGGTATCGGATGTCTCAACAGGCGACATCGCGCCGTTTCCCACCGCATCTTCATCCAGCACGGGAACCGTGGCGCTCGCATCGGTCAGAAAACAGGTTGCAGTCCATGTCTCTGTCTGCGAGGAGTATGAAAGAACCGGATCGGACACGGTCCCATTTCCGACATTTGCTCCTCCGGGTGCGGGCGTGGTGGCGGTTCCACATGAGGGCTGGAAATTTTCACCGTTTGCCGCATATAAGATGCCTAACCCCTCCGTTCCCGTCCATACGTAGTCACTCCCGCCGTCGTCGCACAGCACGGTCAGAACGGCCGCATTCGTGCTGAAGACTCCGTACCATTCTTCGAGATTGTTACTGTTCCAGTTCATTCCGCCATCCAGAGAGCGGTACAGATTCCCCGCCCCCAGATATCCCGTGCCTACATAAATTGTATTGTGGTTGTCGGGATCGACGCATATGGCGCTATGCCCTTTGATATAGGGATCCATCCAGTTCTGCCCCAGTTTCGGGTTGTCACTTGAACGGCTTACGTTTTCCCAGGTCTCCCCACTGTCGGATGACTTGTAGACTCCCCCGCCGTTGGTCCCCGCATAGACGATATGATTGTCGGGATAGGGCGTTACCGCGATGGATGTCACCCGGGTTGTCGGTCCTCCCTCTGTTTCGGCCGTTACCGAAACAAATCCCTGCATGGGTGCCGGTCCGGATGTCGTGGTCAGCGTGCTGGCGGCGGTTCCCGACTCACCAGTCGGGACAACATTCGGAGAAATCATCCCTCCCGTACCGTACGTCTTGAAAGAGATAGATGTATTGGCCTGTATGGGATTGCCATAGATATCGCCGACCCAGGCAGTGATAACGTCTTCAAGGCCTACTCTGCTCAGCCCCGATATATTGAGATAATTGGCCGACAAGCTGAATTCCTCGGCAACTACTTCTTCATTATCAAACTGTGTAAATGATACATACAGTGCCTTCTTGATATCATCAGCCTTGACCGTAATCCTGGCGGTTCCCTCTTCCTCAGAGGCAGCAAGGGTAGCAGTTGCCGTGTTTCCGCCGCTTTCCGTATATGTCGTATAGGTGGAGCTTCCGTTCTCTGTAAAGGTGCCAAAGTCTGTGGAGAAGGTAACTGAGATAGCCCTCGACTCGGATACTGCATTGCCCTCCTTGTCCAGGAGTGCGGCCGTGATAGTGGACGTGCTGAAACCGTCTGCGGGTACGCTGGTTGGACTGGCACTGAGCGATATCGTTCTCACCGATGATGAGCTTTTATCGTCATCGCTGCTTCCGCATGAAACAAAAAATATTAGGGCGCACACAACAAGCACGACCAAAAAACTATTTTGGAGATATCTCACTTTCATCCCACAGCTCCTTGTATTACAGTAATCGAAACTATCCGTTTATCATCCACAGTCCCTGCCCGGCGGGAAGGGAAACGTTCAGTATCCTCAATGCTTTTCCGGGCGACTGACATTGTCGCCCGTTTCCTCCGCATGTCTTAACGGTTACTGATACACAACCATCTGATCCGGATAACTTCACATCCTCAGATTATATATTTTAAACGTCAGGTTTCAGGATATGGGGCGTAATAAAGATCAAAACTTCTTCTTTTGACTCCGCCTTACTCTCGCCCTTGAACAGGTAGCCAAGACCTGGAATATCCTTTAACCAGGGAATACCGCTATCGCCCCCTGAAGTCCTCTGTCTGCTGAGTCCTGATATAACGATAGTCTCCCCATCTCCGACAATCAGTGTCGTATCGGTTTGTTTCTTGATGATATAGGGGTTTCCCTGGACGTCACGCGAAGAATCAACCTCGTCTTTCTTGACGAGTATCTTCATTTTCATGTTTTTCCCGTCAACTACATGGGGTGTAATCTCCAGACGGAGAACCGCGTCTTCCCATTTGACTTCCTGGTCACCATCCTCATACGAAACATAGGGAACCCTCTCACCGTTCTCGGTGAATGCCATTTGATTGTCCAGGGTGGTAATGGAGGGGCTGGACAGAATGTTCAGCTTTCCCTCCGATTGTAACGCCGTTAATTGTACCTCAAGAAGGTTTCCTCCGAGCTTCCCAAACATCAGTCCAAGCGATGCCAACCCGCCTGCATTAGTCGCGGCATCGGAACTGACCGGAAAGTTGACGGCGTAACCGTGTCCGCCAAGTCCGGCAGAACCGTACGCTGGTATATATCCGCCACTGCTCGGACTTGTCCCTACGGTGCCTCCGGTTCCACCGGGAGTAATATAGTAATCGCTGGTCTTACTGCCGACACTCACCGAATTTCCGTACATGCCACCCCACTGGATTCCGAGGTCTCGGGCTGTCTCCTTGCTCGTTTCGACAATATTGGCCTCGATCCGTATCTGAGGGGTCGGTTTGTCGATCGTGCTGATCATCGGAACAATCTTCTTCAGGTCATCTCGCACTGCCTGTATGATCAGCGAATTTGTATGATCATCCACCGTCACCGAACCGTAGGGCTCACCCTTTTCGTTCTTGGTCAGGAAACCGGTGAGATTTTCCTTGAGTTTACCGGGGTCGGCATAATCAATGGGGACAATCATCGTCAGAAGAGGAGATAATCTGCTTCGTATGATCTCCTGTTCCCGTTTTTCCCTCTGAACCTTTTCCAGTGCGAGATCATTTTCCAGATCCGCAACCGTCAATATCCTGATTATATTACCCTCCCACATATATGTGAGCATCTTAGATCGCATTATGCTGAGAAATGCCTCATTCCACGGGACCTGCCTGAAATCGGCGTTGATCTTACCCTGTATCTCGGATTTGATTAATATGTTCTGTTTGGCCGCCTTTGCCAGTGTACGGAGAACAACGCTTACCTCCGTGTCACGCATGATAAGGGTTACCTTCATGTTCGGGAGGGGTCTTTCCTGAATTTTCTGTTCCCCTGCTACACCCGACTCATCCGGTATTTCCAGTGAGCGTTCCCTTGCAACCGGCGACTTGCCCATGGATTTTTGTGCTTCGAGACTCCACTTCTCAAAAAACGGATCTTTCTTAATCTCTTTCGTTCCGGCACAACCGAAGACCAGCAGACCGGATATAATCACAAGAAACAGCCGGACCAATGTATTTCTCTTTATTACCTTCAAGGCTATATCCTCCATTAAAGGTTATTCCTCTTCCAGGAACGGAATGGTAATATCCGTCTTGTTAACCTTTTCTTCGATGACAATTTCGGATGGTTTTATCCGTCTAACAGTGTATCCACCGAGTTCCAGTTCATCTCCTATTTCATAGCTCTCATTGTTTATAACGGCTATCTTCCTCTTGCCGATCTCAAGATAACCGGTATATCTCAGGTTCAGATCCGAAGCGTTTATCGCAAGCGTATTGATTTCATAAAAGGGATCTCTCTTCCAGCCATTATCGGTTACGGAAACGATATGGGCGTTGATCGGATAGGAACCACTGTCTTTTAAGACTTCCGAGGCGTCCGCTATGAGACCGTCGATTGCCACGGCATCCACTCGAGCCCTATTATCAGTCGGTTTTGACGAGGCAATGAAAAGGTCATACACACCATACAGAACAGCGGCTACCATGATAACCACTATTACTATTTCCCGTGTCGACACCTTAACCCGTTTCATAATATCCTTATTCTATCAACAAATTGTAAATATTAGACTAATAATTTTTTCACGTGGGCAACATCGTAATTCAAAGAAAAAGAAACCGTCGGAATCTCTTCGCCTACAACCTTTCATCTCTCTCATACAATTACCAACCACACCTTGAGATAGAATTCTTTGTTACCGGTTTCCTGTGTTATCTCTAACTCCTCCACCCGGTCCAGATATGGCGCTCCTCCCAGTTCAATCATGAATTTTCTGAAATCGTGGAACTGTCCCTTCAGTCGAATAGCGACCATGATATCATTTGATTTCTCCGTCATGGTCGCCACATCGGGACTGACGGATAAAATCTCCATACCGTATTTGTCCGTTATCTTTTTCAACAGTGATGAGACGGCATCAATTTCCTCTCTCGAGAGTCCTTTCTTCTCAGGCAGAGGCAATCCTTCAGGGATATCAACATGTTGTATTTTCTTTATTTTTTCGTAGAGAGGTAAAAGAGTGTTCTGCTTCTCTATGTGAACCGAAGCTTCTCGGGTCTTCATGTCTATCGCGTTCAGCGATCTCTGATAGGGGTAAATGGCAACGAAGTAGAATATCAAAACAATAACGAAACATATCAAAAGATACAGTACGCTACGAGCCGGAATTTTGCCTATCTGTGTTTGTATATTCTTCATTTCGTATCCTGAGCAAAATCGATATTCAGACTAAAATGAAGCGCTTCCCTTGAGTGAAAGGGCTTTGTATTACTCTTGTCAATCGTAACCTTTTTAAAGATCGGGGAGTTTTGAAGTTCAAGCACATATTTCGCCAATAAAGATTCGGAAGAAGCGGAAGAACCCGTCACAACTCCGGTAACATTCACTCCCCTTGCAGATTTATTGTCCTCTTTTCCGGTATCGGCACCCATATTTGCCTTCAAGGTGGAGAGGTATATGTCTGTCGGGGTCAGTTTCGACAACTCCCCTACTACGGCAACACCGAGGTATCTCTTCTTGAAATCTTTTAAAGCGGTCTTGTTATCCCTGATTTTGGAGATCATTTCACGGGTGTCCTGTTCAACATTCTGGACACTGCTTCCCAATTGCCGCTGGAGTTCCGACAATCTGATCTCTTTTTTGTCTACAATATCGCCCATCCAGAAGAAAATACCGACGGCAATGATCATAAGGACAGCGAACATCGAGAAAATTACCTGGTTGACACGTCTGGTACTCTTAAATTTTTCTTTTTCACTGTAAGGGAATATCAGGTTGGGTGTACGAGACAAATTCGACAGCGCCAAACTCAGAGCGGTCACCAAGGGGATTCTCTGTGAAACGGAGGTAGTTGATGTAATCATACCGGAGAATGGACTCTCCGGGGTCATAGGGTCAAGGACGTCGCTCTCTTTTTTGAGTTGATCGCAGAGATAGTCAACCACGGGCATGCACGAGCCCATATCGGAAAAGACATATATAAAATCTATATCTTCGTTACCAAGGATGATGGTGTGGTGCTCGAAGGTCCTTTCCACCTGTCTCACCAGTCGCTCCAAGGCAGGATTAATCATTGCGAATATATCTTCCCGGGTGAGGCCAAAGCGTTCGGCTTTTCCATCCGGCTGATAGTCGGAACTAAGACCAAATAAAAGATCTCTCGCATCCTCAACATGTATCGGCTCTGATGTCCTGCCAGACGCGGCATACTCTTCCATGAGAGATTCGGCCATGCTGTTGATTCCCGCCCGTATCCCACGCGTCATCTCCAGATTGCCTCCGGAAAAGATGTCTATGCGAGACGAACTGTCTCCAATGTAGAGCGCAGCCACCGTCTGACCGGGGAAAGGCATCCAGTCGGTCCTGAACAGGTTCTGGAGGGCGAAAGGAGCAACGGTAAGACCGGTCAGGGGAAATCCGATACTGTTGAAGAGATTCTCCATCTCCTCAACTTCACGTTTCGAAGCGGTACATACCAGAACCGAAAGTTTGGTTATACCGGATTCGATTACTTCACCCTGAACTTCGAAATCAAGGATCGTGTCCTTTTCATCAAAGCTGATATTCTTCTTAGCGGTCCAGTAGACGGCGTTTTCGAGTTGCTTCTTTCCTACTTTCGGTATGCGGATGCTCTGCACGCCCACCTTGTCCGACTGTATCAGGCTCCATAAGGTGAAATTCTTTCTGGAACCGCAGAACTGCAGAAGCGCCGATCTCAAGAAGCCTGCAAATTCGGCTGTGCCTTTTGACATCCCCGCTTTAATGGGGACATTTCGGTAATCAAGCAGTCTCCACTGACCCCCAGAAAGTTGTTTTACCTTGACCAACTTCAGTTCATCGGACCCAATATCTACTCCGACAGATACGGATTTTTTTGCAAAAAAACCCGACACATTCTCCTTTCCAGCATTTTTCGGTGGATTTGTAGGTGAAAAGGAGGGCGGAGCGTCGGGAGTATCGTCATGATACTCATCGCTTCGTATAAGGTCGAGCAGTTTTTCAGTGGAAGAAATATCTTTTCGAGAAGACAAGGTATCAACACCTCCATCCGGCTATAGAGTGATAGCCCAAAGGTTGACAACCCGATACGCTACTTCATGATACATGGTTCATCCGAAACGTTCTACCGCTTATCTTTCAAGGGCACATTCTTTTGGCGATACGTATCGAGGCTCTTTTTAGCCTTCTCCATATATTCCGGAGGAAAGTGTTTCAGGGTGCGCAGACCATACTGAACCTCAGGAGGATCAGGAATGATGCCATTATTTATATAGCTGCGGACAGTTTTAGTTGAAACGCCAAAAATCTTTGCCGCATCAGAAATCGTAAAGTATGTTTCCCCTTCTATAATAAGCATAGACAGTAGCACCATTTCTTTAATTACAGCTCCACTACAGCACCAACCCGTAGTTTCGCAATTACCAAATGGTACTTTATTTATTCACCTACCTTACCTTCCGCACCTTTGTCAAGTCTTTTTTTGTATCTTTTTATGATTTGTTAATCTCCCCCGTTAATTTTTGTATTATTGCAATGATTTCAAATTAATACAAAGATATCTTCCATGATGTGCTCCTATTCCACCTTTTTATGTAAAAATTGGTATATCTTATTGACACAACATCGGCTCCTATAATAGTGATGTATAGGGGGTTAATATCTAGTATAGTAGTTCGAAGCACCTTCAAGCCTTATCCATACCATTACATACCGAGTATCACGTGACAGCAGAGAGTTGTCACAGAAAATAAATCAGAAAGGAGGTAACATGCATGGAAATAAGAAAGGTGTGCGTCTTGGGGGCAGGCCTGATGGGCTGTGGAATCGCCCAGGTCTGCGCACAAGCGGGTTATGATGTCTCCATGAGGGATATCGAACAGCGGTTTATAGACGGGGGGATGAACACCATACAGAAAAATCTCGCCCGGAGTGTATCGAAGGGGAAGATGGAACCGAAAGAAATGGACGCCATCATCGGAAGACTTACACCCACACTCGATATGAAAGAAGCGGCGAGCGATGCCGATATTGTGGTTGAAGTGATTATAGAGGTAATGGATGTCAAAAAAAAGGTGTATACCGAACTTGAAGAGATTGTCCCGGACCACTGTCTCTTCTTCACCAATACATCCGGCCTCAGTATCACAGAGATGGCATCCATAACAAAAAGACCGGACAAATTCATAGGAACCCATTTTTTCAATCCGGTACCGGTTATGCGTCTTCTGGAAATCATAAAGGGGTATGAAACATCCGAAGAGACACTGGAGATCGCGAAAAAATGGGGGGAAAAGATAGGCAAAGAGGTTATCGTTGTTAAGGAAGCCCCCGCCTTCGCCGTCAACAGAGTCCTGTGCACCATGTTGAATGAGGCTTTTTATACCCTCGGCGAGGGAATCGCAAGTGCTGAAGATATAGATAAGGGAATGGTACTGGGATGTAACCACCCGATCGGCCCCCTGGCACTCTCAGACCTTGTTGGCCTGGACACATTGCTCCATGTAATGGAAGGGCTCCACAAAGAACTGGGCGATAAATATCGCCCCGCCCCCTTGCTGAAACAACTGGTAAGGGCACAGCGATACGGCAGGAAAATAGGGAAAGGGGTATACGATTACAGCTGAAAACCGAGACACGTTTTTAAGTCGTCATAATTATTGACAGGAATTCTCCAAGACAATATAAGTTTCATACTAAAGTGGTATTTACAAAATAAAAGCATGCCATGATAATGCTGGGACGTTTGGCATATCTTCCTTATGCATTACGGTGTGCGAAAAAAAGGAGGAACGTATGGATTTTGAACTGTCCGAAGAAATGAAGATGTTGCAGGATATGGCCTACAAATTCGCACAGACGGAAATCACGCCCATCTCGGAAGAATGTGACAGGGAAGAAAAGTACACACCGGAGATCAGAAAGAAAGGCGCTGAGAACGGCCTCGTATGTGCATGGATTCCGGAAGAATATGGCGGGTCAGGCGTTGGAATATTTGGCAACGCTCTGGTAACCGAACAACTCTCCAGGGTCGATATGGGGATCGGCCTCAACATAGCGGCGGCGGGATTCGGATGCGAGGCGGTATACTTCTTTGGTACGGAAGAACAGAAGCAACAATACCTGCCCCCTGTATGCAGGGGTGAACAGGTAAGCGCCGGCGCATTCACAGAACCGAACGCCGGAACAGACGTGGCAGGATACGGAACGAGAGCGGTGAAAGATGGTAATGACTATATCATCAACGGGAATAAGATGTTCATTACCAATGGAACCGTCTGCGACTGGATGGTATGCCAGTGCATCACCAATCCCGACGAAAAAACGCATCAAAGATTCAGTCAGATTCTGGTTCCCGCCGATGCCCCGGGTATTACCCGAACCAAGATCCACGGCAAGATGGGGATCAGGGCCAGCGATACCGCGGAGATCGCTCTCGAAGATGTACGGGTGCCTCAGGAAAATCTGATCGGTAAAGAGGGAAGAGGTTTTTACCAGTTGATGCATTTCTTTGACATAACACGAATCATGGTAGCCGCACAGGCGCTCGGACTCGCTCAGGGATGTCTAGATGAGGCGATCAAGTATTCCAAAGAGCGAACGGCTTTCGGCAAACCACTCGGTACGTTTCAGATTACCATGCAGAAGCTGACGGAGATGGCGATCAGGACCGAAGCTCTGAGAAATCTTGTCTACAAAGCCGCCTGCTCGGTGGATGCGGGCCATCCCGATTTTCACCTCGGGGCAATGGCCAAATACTACGGTGGCCAGACCGCCGTATTCTGTGCCAATGCCGCCGTTGAAATCCACGGCGGGTACGGATACATTGAGGAATATAAGGTACAGAAGTGGTACAGAGACGCCAAGATACTTGAGCTATACGAAGGGACAAAAGAAGCAGAAATACTGACGATAGGCAGAGTACTTCAAGCCCGGTAATACGAAGTCGGTGTCCCTTCTCTCCAGGAGAGAAGGGACACCTTTCAATATTCCGGGAATCACTACACACTCCAGAAAGGTAACAATGTTATGACCCTTACAAAAGCAAGTCTCGTCAGAAACCTCCATACAGACACGGGATTCTCGAAAGAAAAGAGTGTACAGATAGTAGAAAGCACGTTTGAACTAATCAAAAAAGAACTGGAAAAGGGAAATGATGTCCTCATATCCGGATTCGGCAAGTGGTCGGTAAAAGCGAAAAATCTGCGAAGGGGCCGCAATCCACAGACAGGAAACGAGTTGACACTGGACGCGCGCCGGGTGGTATCCTTCAGATGCTCCAGAAAATTGAAAAGCAGCATGGATATTTAATAAAAGATTTGTGTTAAAATATTCGAAACACAAAATGAATCAGTGACTTATGTGATCTTATATCACTATACGCTGTATAAGGAACCCGAAAGACCACTCAAGAAGTTGTTAAGTTATTGGGGATGATCATTATTGAACGAGAATCGGATAGGGACAGATCACTATCGGACATACAGCTTACTTTACTAAATAATTTTGGCAATATGCCTTTCGATATATAATCCATAGCATACCGGAGGGCAAAGCGGGAGTGGGTAGGTGAACAAAAAAGACGGTCGGTTCCATATCTTCTTTGATGCTGAAACTGTAAAGAAAAACAGCTCGGAGAGTACAGCGGATATCAGTGCCAAACCTACCAGACCATCCCGTGAGGAGGTGGAAAGAAGGTTCCTGCTGCCGCCACGATTATTCCAACATAAAGATCTTACGAATCCTCCCAAATCTTCTTCCAAGATCAATAAACGGAAGCTTATCAACCGGATCAATCACCTTAACTTCATCAAGGGATACCTATGGGTTCATCTGAGGGATCCTCGATATGAAGAAGATATCTTTGTACGCGCCTATCCGGACCCATGTATGGGAGAAACCATAGCCTGTCAATGGTCAAAGGAAACCGCAACAAGTTTTGAATATCATCGTTTCCTGAACCTGGTAATTGACGAAGGTATGGCTGCAATAGTCATTCCGGCAAAATTGTTGCAAATCAACAGGGATCGTTTTATCATACAGATGCCTGATGAAGGATACATTCTGGCAAAACGACAGGCCAAGCGATACACCTGTAATGATGTTGCCGCCGAACTCAATCAAACCGGGTTTGTAGCCCGGGGCGACCTGCTGGATTTCAGCCCATTCTCTTTCCGTATCAAAGTCACACCTGATCCCAACGATTCTTTTCACTGGTTGAATCCTGATGAACCCCTTACCCTAACCCTGTCCCGAAATCAACGAGTCATCTTCTCCGGTCCTTGCCGGTTCATTCATCAGACAAGCAACATGTCTGTAAAAGAAATCGTACTCTTACCCCTGTTAAAGAAATTCAACCGCTTTCGGGGGAGAAAGATGCGCAGTCCTCGGATGCAATTGGCACCATCCTCGAACATACGATTCGAACATCCCTTTTCCAAAGAGAGAATGCAACGCGATATACACGATATTTCCGCCAGTGGGTTTTCAGTATATGAAAAAGAAGATGAATCGGTTCTGATTCCAGGCATGATCATCAACAAACTAAGCATCAACTATTCCGGTGCAATGGAACTACCGTGCACCGCACAGGTTCTGTACCGCAAGAAAGAAAAAAAAGGGCTGTTCCGCTGCGGCTTGGTAATCCTCGACATGAATGCTTCCATGTACGGAAAGTTAAGTAACATTCTGGGAAACGTATTGGATCCATGTACCCATGTCACGGATGAAATAAATATGGATGCCTTGTGGGAATTCTTTTTCTCAACCGGCTTTATCTATCCTAAAAAATATAAAATCGTTGAATCGCATAGAGATTCCTTAAAAGAAACGTATCGAAAGCTTTATCTTGCCAGCCCCGAAATTTCTGCCCATGCCACCTATCAGAAAAACGGGCAAATATACGGTCATGCAGCGATAATGCGAGCGTATGAACGAACATGGATGGTTCATCACCTTGCAGCCAGACCGATGCCGGGGGTAACCACTCATACCGGGCTCAATGTATTAAAACATATATTACATTATTATGACGGTCTCTATCATCTTCCCGCAGTGAAGATGGATTACATGATGTTCTACTTTCGTCCCGAAAATCGATTCCCCAATCTTTTCTTTGGGGGGTTCGCCAGAGACTTGAATAATGCAAGCGCCTGCTCACTGGATCTTTTCGCTTACAAGAATTACCAGATTAAATCCATAGCAAATAAACTGCTGGATCAATGGTCCTTGAGGGAGTTTACTGCCACAGATTCATATAGTCTTGAACAGTTCTATAGAAATCATTCCGGAGGATTGCTGTTGGGGGCCTTAGATCTGGACCATGGCCATTCCAATAAAGATGATACTCTGAAAGAGTTATACAGAAGACATGGTCTTACAAGGGACTGGAAGGTATATTCTCTCATTCACGGACATGAACTGAAGGCTGTTCTGATCGTAAATCAGTCAGACTTTGGTTTAAACCTTTCCGAACTTCTCAATGGTATCAAAATCATTGTAACCGATCCATACACTTTACAATGGGAAACTCTGTCTCGTGCTATCGATCAATTGACAGATATTTATAAAGTTGACAGTATCCCCATTCTTGTTTATCCTCATACCTACCTGGAAAATAATGATGTACCATACGAAAAGCAATATTACATGTGGATCATGGACACGCAATACGGGGCGGATTATCTGGAATACATGAAGAATAAAACAAAGATTAAGCTTCGATATGTATTGAAATTCTTTATTAAGAAATTCTTTAAGAAATGAATGATACTCCTCTTTACAATACATCAAATTTAAAAATATATACCGAATTTATTCAAAAAAAGTATCCTGAAATTGACATAGATTCTATCCTAGAATATTCAGGAATTACTACCTACCAATTGGAGGATGCAGGACACTGGCTTACGCAGGATCAAATTGATCGTTTTTACGAAATCGTCGTCCATAAGACAGGTAATTCAAAAATCGCTCGAGAGGTAGGGCACTATTCCATTTTCTCCGAAGCCGGTCAGCCCTTGCGTCAATATATTCTCGGTTTTATGACTCCTGCAACCGTCTATACCTTGCAGAAGAAATTATATCCCCTTTTTAGTCGCTCATGCGAACTTACGACAAAGCGTCTCGGTAAGACTAAATTCGAGATAACGGTAACCCCCAAAGAAGGGGTTGAGGAAAAACCCTACCAGTGCGAAAATCGGACAGGAATACTTGAGGCGGTAGCCAGGTTGTTTACGAACCAGTTTGCCAGGATTGAACATCCTGCCTGCATGCACGAAGGTGATAAAGCCTGCACATATATCATTACCTGGGAACAACCCCCTTCATTCATATGGACACGTATCAGTAACTACACAGCCGCCTTATGCCTCATATTGTGTCTTGGTCTCTTTTTTTTCTTACCGACCACGTACTGGATAATTCTGGCGCTTTTATGTTCTCTGCTCACAATAAGTCTTTTTGCCTACTCGGAACGGTTGGAGAAGAAGGAGCTTCACTCAAAGCTTAAAAGCGACAGTGAAATTGCCGGTGACCTGCTGGAACAGACCAACGCCCGCTACAACAACGCCCTGCTTATCCAAGAGATTGGCCAGGGTACATCGAGTATACTGAATACCGATCAACTCCTTTCTTACATTATGGATATTCTCCGGAAACGTCTCGATTTCGACCGGGGAACGATTATGCTTGCCGACGAAGAGAGACTCCACCTCGTATATGCCGCAGGGTATGGATACAGCCACGAACTGGAAGATCTTGTCCGGCAAACAAAGTTTCATCTGGACAACCCCCGGTCACTCGGACCATTCGTAGTGGCATTCAAAGAACAACGACCATTTCTGATAGATAATGTTGACAGAATCAGAGAGGATGTTTCATCAAGAACACTCGAATACATGAAAATGCTGGGCGTAAAATCGTTTTTCTGTGTGCCCATAATATACGAAGGAAGATCGGAAGGGATACTGGCTGTGGATAATCTGCAAACAAAAAAGCCCTTCAGCCAGAGCGATATAAACCTCCTCATGGGCATAGCACCCCAGATCGGTATCAGTATAAATAACGCCAAAGCATACCAGAAAATCAGACAGAGCGAGGAACAGTTCAGGGCACTAGGGGAAAATGCGCCTGATATTATCTATACCCTAGATGCCGACTGGGCATTTAACTACATTAATCCCGCATGGGAAAAAATACTCGGTTATAAAAAAGAAGAGGTTATTGGAAGGTATTTCATTGACTTCGTTGGCAAAAAAGATGTAAGGCGTTTTATACGGTATTTCGAACGGATAAAGACCGATAAGGAAGCTGTAAAGAGCTTTACGGGAATTCTTCTCACCAGAGATGGCAGTGAGCGTCTCTTCAATATAAGTGCTTCTCCAAACCTCGATTCAGCAGGTAAGATGGCCGGGGCAATAGGCACCATAAAAGATATTACCGATATTGAAAAGAATGTGGAGATGCTGAAATCGGCCTTGCAAAACACGGTCAATGCAATGGCTGTTATTGTAGAATCGAAGGATCCATACACATCCGGTCATCAGAAAAGGGTAATGGACATAGCCGTTGCCATTGCCGAAGAGATGAATCTTGATGAAGACAAAATCAGCGGCATTCGAATGGCAGCAATGATACATGACATCGGAAAGATAAATGTTCCTGCAGAAATCCTCAGTAAACCCGGTCAACTGACCGCTATCGAATTCAACATGATAAAGACCCATCCTGAGGCAGGGTATAATATCTTAAAAAATATCGAGTTCATGTACCCGGTTGCCCAGATTGTACGCCAGCACCACGAAAAGCTTGATGGCTCGGGATATCCGGCCAAGCTTCTTCGCGATGATATTCTTGTAGAGTCAAGGGTTATTGCGGTTGCCGATGTAGTAGAAGCGATGGCAACCAACAGACCATACCGCCCATCGCTGGGTATAGCCAAAGCACTAGAAGAGATACGCCAAGGCAGAGACACTTTATACGATCCGGAAGTTGTGGATGCCTGCCTGAAGCTTTTCGAAGAAAAGGGGTTTTATCTCGAACAGGTATAACCGAGAAGTTCCTTTAAAAAGAGCGGGGTACCTTAAAATACGGTCTCATTCTTAATAAGTTAAGACAAGCCCAATAGACTCTGCCACCATTAACGATTCTTCTTATTCGTTGAATGTCATTTTTACAATCTACCCGGGTATTTTTCCCTTGCACAATATCATAACCGTATAGGTAAAACGCCTGGGATCATGGAGAAACCGTTCGAACTCTTCAGAGAAGATCTTGCCGCCACCCGGATAATCTTCAAAGAGAGCATTGAACTTCTTAGTCGCCACCTCCATCTTCTTGACCCAGTTGAATATCTCCTGATCATCATTTCCCCCATAAGAAAGACGATGAGCCATCAGGTTTACCTGTATATCTTCCAATCCGATGTCATAAAGGTATGAGTATAATTTCCGACCCGCATAGGTGTCAAAATTATATTCATCATCCAATCTCTCCATAAATCTGTGCAACAAATTCGTCATCTGAGGGGATAATTCATAGTGATTGAGACAGTTGTGATCAAGATCAAGGAGACAGATATAACCGCCGGGATTCAAGAGACCCACAAGCTTTTTTACGATATCCAAGCTTTCAGCACGGAAATATTCCAAGACAAAACGCACCCACACCACATCGAATTTTCCTATGCCATTAATATCCCCCGTTAAATCGTTAACATAGAAATCTACTTCGCCTTCCTTGCCATAATGTTCCTTGGCATATCGTATCCGATCTTCCGAATAATCTATACCGACCACCGCCCCACCAGGCTGGACCATGTTATACAGGATTGATGTTGTTATCCCCGGTCCGCATCCCGCATCCAGCACCCGCATCCCCGGCCTGATACCACACCACGTGGCCTGTTCGCGGACAGCAGCTGAATCGGTTTTCATATCCAATCGGATATTCTCATCCTCACTATCCATCAGGTATCCGATATCTTCCAAGACTGCCTCCTTTTACATCCCGTTTCCGAAAGAAATCCACAGCCCCCAAATATATAAGCAGTGAAAGCCCACCTTTCGTTTGCGGGAGTATAAGTGTAACTCAACTTGTATGTCAAGGAGAAAACACCACAAGATGTTGTGGTCATTAATCATTAAGGATGAATCGAAACAGGTCTTAGTCCTTTTTAATCCCACTCCATTGCAATTCTATCTTTCCAAGCACACCGGTGAAAATAAGTTTCGGTCCCTTTCCAAGAGCTGTGTCAACCTGGTTTGATGGCGGGTGTAGGGGAAACTTTACGCTGTAGAATTTTCCATAGGGTTTTACATAGGGAAAAAGTTTCGTGACAAGGGGGGTCGTATTAATCTCTCGTATATCAAGGGGTTCTAGCCTTTCTTCTCCATCATCATAAGAGAAGATCTTCCAGACCGATTCGGGTTTTGAAAAATCGTTGGATTCCCTGTCAGGGATATAGGCGTAAAACAAAAATTCCCTGAAATCGGATGATGCATCAGATAGTATCTCACTTCTCTTTTCTTTATCGGTACCGGTCAGAAGATAGAGTCTGGAATATTCCGAGAGGTATGCATTCGTAAATTCCCTGTTTTTCCATGTGGAGACAATACGAATCGTGGTTTCAAATGCGTTATACACTGTTTTCTCTTGGGTGTACCGGTTCAACATATCGAGATATCTATCTGAAATGACATCATCCCTTGCAATCTCAATATATTCCTTAACGTGGCTGCATCCCGAGATCCCCATCAGGAAAAACAGCAGTAAGACGAGCTTAACCGTTTTCATCTTCACCACCAAAGACCCTGTCAAAGATAAAATTCACCTGGCCGAGGAAATTTTCCAATCTGAACACCTTCTCGATATCTTCACTGTTTAGATATGACATGACTTGCTTATCTTCGAGAAGTAACTGTTTGAAGTCCAGATTTTCGCTCCATGATTTCATGGCATTTTTCTGGACAATTGCATAGGAATCTTCTCTCGACATTCCTTTTTCGACAAACGTCAGCAGCACCATCTGTGAAAACACCAATCCCCTGGTCATGTTCAGATTAGCCATCATTCTCTCGGGATACACAAGCAGATTTTTCATAAGACTGGTAAACCTGCTCAGCATGAAATCCAAGAGTATTGTGGCATCGGGAGCAATAACCCGTTCAACGGAAGAATGACTTATATCCCGTTCGTGCCAGAGAGCTACATCCTCCATGGCCGCAAGTGCATATGATCTCATCAACCTCGCAAGACCGGAGAGATTCTCCGAAAGTACCGGATTTCTCTTGTGTGGCATGGCCGAAGAGCCCTTCTGCCCGGGAGAAAAGAATTCCTCGGCCTCTCTGACCTCTGTCCTCTGGAGGTGCCTGATCTCAATGGAGAATTTTTCAATGGAAGATGCTATGATAGCGAGGGTTGAGAAATATTCGGCGTGTCTGTCACGCTGAACAATCTGCGTGGATATGGGTGCGGGTTTCAGCCCCAGTTTCTCACACACATATTCCTCAACATCCGGATCAATAAAAGAGAACGTACCGACCGCACCGGCTATTTTTCCACAACTGATCGCTTCTCGAGCCCTGATTAAGCGTATCCTGTTTCGTCTCATTTCCCGATACCAGAGGGCCATCTTGAGACCGAAGGTGATCGGTTCCGCATGTATCCCGTGGGACCTTCCGATCATGATGGTATCTTTGTATTGAAACGCCTTGTCTTTCAGGATAATCAACAGTTCGTCCAGATCCGCGATCAGCAGATCAGACGCTTCTTTCAAGAGAACGGCAAGTGACGTATCCAGAATATCGGAAGAAGTGAGGCCCATATGGATGTATCGCGAATCCTCACCGACTCTTTCAGAAACAGATGTGAGGAATGCTATTACATCATGTTTAACCGTCGCCTCTATCTCATCGATCCTTTGCACATCAAAACCGGCCTTTTCCTTAATCTTTTCCAGTGAAGCAGCCGGTATCTTCCCTCTCGCCGCAAGGGCCTCACACGCAAGAATTTCTATATCCAGCCATTTTTGGAACCGGTTTTCAGGGCTCCAGATAAATGTCATCTTGTCTCTTGAATATCGCGGAATCAATGGTATCCCCCTTCGTTTGATTATAGTAGTGAATCTATTAGTACGAGCCAAGGGGACTAGTCAAGTTTTTTAGTCATACAGCAACACATTACGGATACCATACCACTGTCGCTATTAAGGTAAAAAAATATTGATTACGGGTTGATATTGGTCAAATGTAACCACCTAAATATTAAAGGGTTTTTGATAGATTTGACAACGCATGGAATATATGATAGTAATTTCAAATATATATATGTAATTTGCATTATATCAAGAGGCTGTATTCATAACTAATCAGTCCATTTTACCTGAAAATACCGGAGAGTAACACTATCTCCAACTTGCAACGCGGAACATCCTGATTTCGATACGGGTTCCACCAATACCTTACAACAAAGCTCAACATTCAGAGGACAAAGAGGTCTCCAATGATAACCTATGACTCCGTTACAAAAATATTCGGCACGGGGAGAGATGCCGTTACGGCCCTTGATAATGTCAACTTCACCATACCGCAGGGGGAGATCGTGGTCTTTCTCGGCCCTTCGGGCTGCGGGAAAACGACGACGCTACGTCTGACCAACCGTCTGGAAACCCTCACGCGGGGGAATATCACGATCGAAGATCAGAACACCATGGACATGGATGCCGTCGAGCTCCGGCAGCGCCTGGGTTATGTAATTCAGGCCATCGGCCTTTTCCCCAACAAGACGATCGCGGAAAATATCGCAGTCGTTCCCAAACTGTTGGGTTGGGACAAGAAACGAATTTATGATCGTGTCGATGAGCTCCTGTGGATGACCAACCTGGAGCCGGAGCTGTACCGGGACCGGTTTCCTGCAGAATTATCGGGGGGTCAGCAGCAGCGAGTCGGCGTGGCCCGAGGTCTCGCGGCAAACCCAGACATTCTCCTGATGGACGAACCCTTCGGTGCCATCGATCCCATTAATCGTGAACAGATCCAGAACGAGTTTCTCAAACTACAGGCGAAGTTGCAAAAGACCATCGCCTTCGTATCGCACGATATACACGAAGCGATCAAGATGGGGGACCGTATCGCCCTCTTTGACCAAGGACGTTTGATCCAGTATGAAACGCCGGAAGTGATCCTGACACAGCCGAAAAACAAGTTCGTTGCCGATTTTGTCGGTGCCGATCGAGCGCTCAAGGTCCTCGGACTCATGCAGGTCTCCGACGTAATCAACCGGAAGCCGAAGAACATTATCAAAGGGGGAGATAACGCCCCGGATGCCCTCAAATTCCTCGATGAAAAGGGATTTCGTTACGGGATCGTGATCGAACACGACCGGCCCATCGGGCATGTTACCCCAAAAATTCTCAAGTATGAGAACGGACCGGTTCGAGAACTGGTGGAACATTACCCTCTCCTGCTCAAGGAGAGAACCTCTCTGCGGGACGTACTCTCCTTCATGCTGATGTACGACGAGGTCACCTTCTGTGCCGTGGACGAAACCGGGAGATTCGCCGGGACGGTTACGTACAACGATATACAAAAGGTAGTCAGGGAAAGTTACGCCGATGAGGCCGAGTCCCGCGAGAATAATGAGGAGTCGCCATGAGCACGCTGCAATTTATCCTGGACAACTCTTCCCAAGTCCTCTTTCTCTCATGGGAACATATCTGGATCGTCGGTCTGTCACTCCTGATCGCCACACCGATCGGAGTCCCCCTGGGGATCATAATCACACGACATGAAAAGCTTGCCTCCCGGGTAATCAACGGCGCGAATATCCTGATGACCATCCCCTCCATAGCCCTCTTCGGCCTCATGCTTCCCTTTCTCTCTCTCTTCGATCTGGGATTGGGGAAAGTCCCCGCCGTGATCGCTTTGGTTCTCTACAGCCAGCTCCCCATCATCAGAAACACCTACACGGCAATACGGAATGTTCCTCCCTCTCTGGTGGACGCCGCCCGGGGGATGGGTATGGACAGGTGGCGTCGGCTCCAGGAGGTGGAAATTCCGCTGGCAATCCCGGTGATCATTGCAGGGTTACGAACGGCAGCCGTCATGAACATCGGCATTGCCGCCATTGCCGCCTATATCGGTTCGGGAGGTCTGGGCGTCTATATTCAGCAGGGGATCGAACGGGTCTATCCGGAAATGATCCTGAGCGGGGCCATTCTCGTCTCCATACTGGCCGTGATCGTTGACGGATCAATGGCCCTGCTGGAGAGACTCGCCACGCCGGAGGGAATCAAGGTACAGAGGAGATTGATGCGATGACCAGCCTGCTCACCAAACTGTACCGGGTCATCATTGGATTTATCATCCTGATCGCCGGAGTGACGGCCGAACGAACGGGCCTTATCGAATATCTCTCCGATCCCTATGAGTATCCCGTCATCCTGGGACTGTTCATCCAGCATCTGTATATCGTGTCGGTGAGTATGGCCTTCGCCACGATCATAGGGGTCGCGGCGGGGATTATCCTCACAAGGCGACGATTCCGCCGGTATGCGGGAATCTGCATGTATATTATCGGCCTGGGCCAGACCATCCCTTCTCTTGCCGTGCTTGCGCTGTCGATGAGTTTCCTGGGGATCGGCACCCGACCGGCCATCTTCGCCCTGACCATCTATTCCATCCTCCCCGTTGCCCGCAATACGCTTGCCGGGATCACGGCCGTGCCGGCCGCCCTCATAGATGCGGGGAGGGGGATGGGGATGCCGCCACTCAAGGTCCTCATGGAGATCGAGATACCGAACGCCATGCAGGTCATCCTTGCCGGATTTCGTGTGGCCCTGATTATCAACATCGGAACGGCCGCGTTATCCTACGTCATCGGAGCCGGAGGACTGGGCGATCTGATATTCACGGGGATCAACCTCATGCAGACCGAGAAACTGCTGGCAGGAGCCATTCCCGTAACCCTGCTGGCCCTCGTCGCCGATTTTCTCTGCGAGCTTCTGGGGCTGATCCTGATCTCAAAAGGGCTGCGTCTCTCCAATCAGAGGGGATGAATAGGTACCGTTCGAAAGATCACCGGAGCTTAACCCGGGATTCGATCAAAGACTATGTTTGCTTGAATCCTCAACCATTATAACTCTCTGGCATTCAGCCAGGAAACAGACAGGAGGTATACGATGAAAAAGATATGTAAGCTGGTTATTCTGTTATTATGTGTTTCGACATTCCTTTTTTCAAGTAATGTCCTTGCCGAGAAGAAGACCCTGGTCGTGGGCGGGAAAAATTTTACCGAGCAATACCTGCTCCCCGAGCTGGCAAGCATTCTCCTCGAGCAGGAGGGATTCGACGTTACGGTAAAGACGGGAGTCGGATCGGTTATCGCCCGGAAATCCCTGGAGAACGCCCAGTTCGATCTCTACTATGAATACACCGGCACGGCCTACACGGTTTATCACAAGCAGAAAGATACGGCGGTCATGACCGCTCCGGAAAAGGTCTACAACTGGGTAAAGGAAGCCGATGCCCCCAAGGGGCTTGTGTGGCTGGACCCGGTTCTCTTCAACAACACCTATACGCTGATGTTGAAAAAGACGGAGGCCGACAAACTGGGGATCAAGAGTATCTCGGATCTTGGCGCATATGTTAATAAAAATCCTGACGCCTTCATCTTCGCCCTCGATGCGGAATTCTGGGAGAGGCCGGACGGTTTCAAAAAGGTTATGAAAACCTATCAATTCAAGGTCCCCGCCAAACAGGTCAAGAAGATGTCGGTCGGACTCACCTACCAGGCCCTGAAGGAAGGTCTGGTAAACTGCGCGATGGGTTTCGCAACCGACGGAAGGATCGCGGCCTTTGGATTCGTCAATCTCGATGACGATAAGTACTTCTTCCCCGTCTACAACCCCGTACCGGTTATCAGGAAGGAGACCCTTGACAAATATCCTCAGATCGAAGCCATATTAAAACCGATTGCGGACAACCTGACGACGGAAGAGATGCAGCAGTTAAATAAATCCGTGGATGTAGATCATGCGCAGGTTCATGATGTGGCCCTGGAATGGCTGAAGAGCAAGAATCTCATCAAATAGGACTGCCATGCGGAAGTCAAGAAAAGGGGGAGTGTGAAGCTTCCCCTTTTCCGGGACTTGCACAAAATAATGTCCCCTAATACCCTGCAGGTCTTTGCCTCCCGAGAAAGCAGTCGGTGTCGTTTCCTCCGGAAACAACCAACGGTTTGATCGAACAAACCGATCTGTTTTCAACACCTTCTTTTTACATTATTATCCCCGGTACAAAAATTATCTTGACGACATATTGTATTAATATTATCATACAACCACAACATGTTGTGTTTATGTAACATAGAGAGCGGGGGTACTTCATGCACATCAAGATCAAGAAAAGAGACGGACGTCTGGCTAAGTTCGACGCTGCAAAGATCACGAACGCTATCGCAAAGGCGGGAACGGCAACCGGCGAATTCGGTGAAAAAGAAGCGACAAAACTGACGATCAAAACGCTGGCCCTCGCTGAAAAGCTCTTTGACGACAAGATAATGACCGTTGAAGAGATACAGGATATCGTTGAGGAGGTGCTCCTCGGTTCCACATACCGCAAGACCGCCAAGGCGTATATCATATACAGGGATCAGCATGCGAGACTGAGAGAAATCGCCGATAAGATGGAGGTTGATCTCGTGGATCAGTACCTCAAGAAGATGGACTGGAAGATAAATGAAAACAGTAACATGGATTACTCTCTCCAGGGGCTTAACAATTACCTCTCATCCGAAGTCAGCAAGGTCTACTGGTTAAATAAGATATATCCCGATGAGATCAAAGATGCCCAGATGAACGGAGATTTCCATATTCATGACCTCAGCATCCTTTCCGTTTATTGTGTGGGGTGGGATCTGTACGACCTCCTGATAGAAGGCTTCAAAGGGGCATCCGGAAAAGTGGAAAGCAGACCTGCAAAGCACCTCCGGAGCGCCCTCGGTCAGATCGTGAATTTTTTCTATACCCTGCAGGGTGAAGCGGCCGGCGCGCAGGCCTTCTCTAACTTTGATACACTTCTTGCACCCTTTATACGGTACGACAACCTCGGATTCAAGGAAGTGAAACAGGCCCTTCAAGAATTTATCTTCAACATCAATGTCCCGACCAGGGTCGGGTTTCAGACGCCCTTTACCAACGTTACGCTGGATGTAAAGGTGCCAAGATATTATGCCGACCAGGGTGTCATTATCGGAGGTAAGCCGCAAAACGAGACGTACAAGGAATTTCAGAAAGAGATGGTTATCTTCAATAAGGCCTTTTTGCAGGTAATGTCAGAGGGTGATGCCAAGGGGCGTGTCTTTACCTTCCCGATTCCCACCTACAATATCACTGCCGATTTCGAATGGGACAATCCCGATCTGGATGATTTGTGGGAAATGACGGCAAAATACGGAGTGCCGTATTTCTCAAATTTCGTCAACTCCGATATGAATCCGGAAGACGCGCGAAGCATGTGCTGCAGGTTGAGGATAGACAACAGAGAACTTGAAAAAAGGGGGGGCGGTCTCTTTGGATCCAATCCCCTGACCGGATCCATCGGTGTAACAACCATCAACATGCCGAGGATCGGATATCTTTCAAAGACTGAAGACGAATTTATCGAACGGGTGGACCATCTGATGGTCCTGGCGAAAGAAAGTCTGGAAATTAAAAGAAAGGTACTCGAACAGTTCACCGATAGAGACCTGTATCCTTATACAAAATACTATCTCAGGGGCGTGAAAGAGCGTTTCGGTGAATACTGGAAGAACCATTTTTCGACGGTAGGTCTGGTGGGGATGAATGAGGCATGCCTCAATCTCACGGGAAAGGATATAGCCGATCCCGAAGGACAGGAGTTTACAAAACGAATACTCGATTTCATGAGGAACAGGCTGCTTGAGTTCCAGAAGGAAACCGGAAACAACTACAATCTTGAAGCGACTCCGGCCGAGGGAACGTCTTACAGCCTCGCCAGGAAAGACAAGGAGAAATTCCCCGATATTATCTGCGCCACAGGAAACGGGACCAAAAAAAGTACTGTAGAGGCGTTCTATACCAATTCTACCCAGCTTCCCGTAAACTTTACCGACGATATTTTCGAAGCACTGGATCTTCAGGATGATATTCAGTCGAAATACACAGGGGGTACGGTATTCCATATCTTCGCGGGTGAGCGTATTGAAAATCCTTCCGCCGTCAAGGTACTGGTACGCAGGATATGTGACAAATACCATCTTCCCTACTTTACCTTTTCACCTACTTTCAGTGTGTGCCCCAATCACGGGTACATTAACGGAGAACAGCACACCTGCCCGATTTGCGTGGCTCCCTGCGAAGTCTTTTCCCGCGTGGTGGGCTATCTGCGCCCGGTAAAGCAGTGGAACAAGGGAAAGCAAGAAGAATTCAGGACCAGAAAGGTGTTCCAGGTGTAATCCGTTGAAGATCGGAGATATTCAGAGGTTCTCCCTCATTGATTATCCGGGCAAAATATGCGCGACGATTTTCACACAGGGATGTAATTTCCGGTGTCCCTATTGTCACAATCCGGAACTTGTGACACCCTCGCTCTATAGGGAAACGATCGAAGATGATGCTGTCTTGAGCTTTCTCGACAAACGGAAAGGTAAACTCGATGCAGTCAACATCACCGGTGGAGAGCCCCTGCTACAATCCGATCTAATTGGATACATACGACGAATACGATCATTGGGTTATGCGGTAAAGATTGATACGAATGGATCAGTCCCGGAGGTTCTGAAAAAATTGATCGATGACAACCTCTTGGAGTATGTAGCCATGGACATCAAGGCCCCCATCGAGAAATACGAACGAGTTACCGGATGTCAAATAGCTCCTGAAAATATTACAAAGAGCATACGATTGATCATGGACTCCGGCATCGATTATGAATTTCGTACAACCATCGTGAAATCCCTCCTGACAACAAGAGATCCGGAATCGATAGGTACGCTCATACAGGGAGCCAAACGGTATGTGTTGCAGCGATTCGTGGCCTCAAAAACTCTGGATAGTAACTTCATGAAGGAAAAGACCTGGACCGATCAGGACCTTCTCAGTGCAAAGGAAAGACTGGAAAAGCTGGTACAATCTGTGACCGTCCGATAGAACCCGCCCGCACCGTGTAATAAAAGAGGATAATCTCAGATGCCACAGAACATCCGTGCAGAAAGAATACGGGTTGTTGCACTGCCGGTTGTTTTCTATTATAATCACCCGCGCTCTAGGTGAGAAACGTATGTTGCGAAATACCAAACAAAGATAAGGCATCCTTTACATGACAGATTCAATCGCACAGGGTAAAGAAGTCCTCAAAATCGAGGCGGAAAGTATTTTGAAGCTTATCGACGGAATTGATGCCAACTTTTCCAAGGCTGTCGAAATCATATACAAGGCTAAAGGACGTGTAATCGTCACAGGGATCGGAAAATCAGGGCTCGTGGGAAAGAAGATAGTGGCAACCATGACAAGTACGGGGACACCCGCCATCTTTCTTCACCCGGTGGAAGGACTGCATGGAGATCTAGGGATCGTAACCAGAGACGATGTAATGCTGGCCATATCCAACAGCGGTGAAACAACCGAAGTCAACACGCTCATCCTGAGTGTGCGGGAGATCGGTCTTTCCCTCATCGCCTTCACCGGCAATACAAATTCAACCCTTGCCAAGAGCAGTGACGTGGTCATCAACATTGGCGTGGAGAGGGAGGCATGCCCCTTCGGCCTGGCTCCCACATCGAGCACAACCGCCGCCCTTGCCATGGGAGATGCCCTTGCCGTTGCCCTCGTCAATAAAATGGGATTTACAAAAAGCGACTTTTATAAATTTCACCCCGGGGGTCACCTCGGACAAAGGCTGATGGCACGAGTGAGAGATGCCATGATCGGAGGCGATAACATTCCAAGGGTTCTCCTTGGAACCCCTGCCCTCAGAGCCATTGAAGAGATGGACCGGAAGAACCTTGGGTTCATATTCATAACGGACAAGGCAAATCACCTCCTCGGTATCCTGACCGACGGCGATCTGAGGCGACTCGTCCGGAAGGGAACAGGATTCAAAGAGAAAATAATTGACGACCTGATGACAATACAGCCCAAAACGGTTGATCCTGGAACCTCTCTGGCTCAAACGATAGAACTCATGCAAAAGGATGAGATTACCACATTGGCCGCGATCGACAGCGATGGGCACCTTGAAGGATATGTTCACCTGCATGATATACTGGGAAGAGGCGGCACCATCAAGATTTCCGTAACGTAATGGGAAAGACGTGGAGACGATGTATGGTGCATAATGTGTCCACCAACAGACATGAAACTGAATCGGAATGCTTAAAAATTATTTTATTGTTCGTTGTCTCAGATGCGGACAAAAAAACCGCATATTCAGGGATCGACTGAAAGACCGGCCTATCTGCGGCAGATGCGGATTTCCCCTGGACGAACTCATAGTGAAATGCCTCCATTGCGGAACAAAGAATCGCATACCGGAGGACAGACTTCAGGAACTCCCTCTCTGCGCCAAGTGCAAAATGCCCCTCTATTATGAAGACACGGAGAAAGGTTCTTCATGATACAATGTACAGGTATCTTTCCTGAGCACATTAGGACAGTTTGAACAAAGGAAATCAGCTCGCACACAGCCGACAATATTGTGAGTACCGGTACATTATGGATAAGGATGTCATTATCAGACATATAGTGGAGCGGCTGGGAACTGCCGAAATCAACTACCACAAAAGGATCCGTGAACGGGATGCAAAACATGAAAAGCAGTTTGAAGCCGGTGTATTGATTCCCCTGCTCTTTGAAACAGACAGATCAACGGGAAATGGTGAATTTGTATTCCTGCTGAGCAAGAGATCCTCCTCCGTTTCGCAGTCCGGAGATCTCAGCGGCCTGGGAGGGAAACTGGAACCTTTTCTTGATCGCTTGCTGAGATCTTTCATTATCCGGCTCTACCCTTCACTGTTGAACAGAGATGCTCTGATGTATGCCAGAGAAAGGGGAAATGTAGCGTTTGACAACATAACTCTCTTTTTCGCCAACGCCCTGAGAGAATCATGGGAAGAGGTGCGGCTGAGTCCTTTCAATGTCCGATTTTTAGGGCCCCTCCCCTCCTACAGTCTTCGCCTGTTCACAAGGACAATCTTCCCCGTGGTGGGACTCGTCGATAAACAATGGGAATTTACCCCCAACCGGGAGGTGGAGAAGATGGTAGCAATACCATTGCAAGCGTTTTACAATGAAGACAACTACGGATTCTTTTTCATCCAGTCTCCCTCGGAAGAAATTAATGACGAATGGAAATATCCCTGTCTGATACATGAAGACCATGACGGAAAAGAAGAGATCCTGTGGGGGGCCACATTCAACATTATCATGTCCTTTCTCAGAATCGTCTTTGATTTTAAGCCACCGGAAATACGGTCACAGAAAATCATCACTCGAGTGTTACACCCCAATTATCTTACGGGAAGCAACAAGAAGCATCCCAAACTCCTTGACAAGATTTAACAGGACAGGTAACTTCCCCATCGTAATAATAAAGATTGGAGAGACCCATGGTTACAAAAAGAGCATCAGAAATTCCGCCTTTTATCGTCATGGATATCCTTGAAAAAGCCCAGGAGATGCAACGTGATGGGAAGGATATCATTCACATGGAGGTCGGTGAACCGGATTTCGATACACCCGAGTGCATAAACGAAGCCTGTTGCAAGGCCATCAGGGACGGGAAGACCCACTATACACACAGCCTTGGCCTGATAGAACTCCGGGAGGCAATCTGCGAACATTACTACAATAGATACGGCGTGAATATCTCACCGGACCGGATCATCGTCACTTCCGGCACCTCTCCCGCCATGTTCCTGCTCTTCTCTGCACTGATTGAACGGGGTGATGAGATCATTATATCGGACCCGCACTATGCATGCTACCCGAATTTCATCAGCTTTCTCGAAGGGGTCCCCGCCCGGGTCAACGTCTTCGAAGAGAACGGATTTCAGTATACACCGGAAGGGATCAAAGAAAAGATTACACCCAAGACAAGGGGGATCATGATCAATTCCCCATCCAATCCAACCGGCAATCTCCTCAGCACCGAACGGATGGAGCAGATAGCATCGTACGGTATTCCTGTTATTGCGGATGAAATATACCACGGCCTTGTCTATGAGGAGAAAGAACACTCCATCCTTGAATTCACCGATAACGCCTTCGTACTGAACGGATTCTCCAAGGCGTACGCCATGACCGGATGGAGGCTAGGATACCTGATCGCACCGAAGGAGTATATACGCCCCATGCAGAAGATCCAGCAGAACTTCTTTATCTCTCCGAACTCCTTTGCACAGTGGGGAGGGATAGCGGCGCTTCGGGAGGCGGAAGGTGACGTGATCCGTATGAGAAATATCTTCAATGAACGGAGAAAATTCATCATACGGCGCCTTCGTGAGATCGGACTCGGCATAACGGTAGAACCGACGGGGGCATTCTACATACTGGGAAACATCAAGTCTTTTTCGAGCAATTCATACAAGACGGCCTTTGATATTCTCGAAAAGGCACATGTGGGTGTCACGCCGGGGATCGATTTCGGGAAAAACTGTGAAGGGTATATCAGGTTTTCATATGCAACCTCCATGGAGAACATAGACGAGGGAATCAACAGGATTGAACGATACCTGGAGGAGTATGCATGAGGTCGATGCAAGCCGTCCTCTTTGATTTTGATGGCACACTGGCCGAGCTAAATGTGGATTTTATCCGGATGCGCACGGCTGTTCTGGATCTTATGAGCAGGTACTGCAACCCAGCAGATGGAATGAAAGACCTGTATGTGCTGGAGATGATCGAAGCGGGAAAACAACTGATTTCCGAGAACTGCCCCGGCGCTCAGGATGAATTCTTTCTCAGGGCACATGAACTGATACGCGGCATAGAGACCGCAGGGGCAAAGGGGGGTACCCTCTTTACCGGAACGGAGGAGATGCTCAGTGAACTCAGGAGACGACATATAAAGATCGGTATTGTTTCGAGAAATTGTATAGACGCAATCAGGCAGATATTCCCCGATATAGATTCCCGTTGTGACACTATCATTACCCGCGAGTATACCGCTCGGGTAAAACCACATCCGGATCATCTCCTGACGGCACTCGAAAATCTTGGCACGGATCCTGAGTTCGCAACAATGGTGGGTGATCACCCCATGGATATCACTGTGGGACGAGATATAGGAGCATATACCGTAGGAGTGTTGACCGGATATTCCGAAGCAGCTTCTCTGCGCCAGGCAGGTGCGGACCTCATAATTGAAAGGGCACCCGATATCATCCGCTACATCTGACCGACAGTACAAAAAGGAAATTCCCAAATAAGCCGAATATATTTTTCAGATTTCCATGAAATCTTCCGAATCAATCAAGGACACGATATTATGTATGAGATTACCGTACAAAAGACATTTTCCGCCGCGCATACCCTCGATATTGACGGAAAGCGTGAGGAGTTACATGGCCACAATTTCAAGGTTGAAGCTACGATCGCATCTGAAAAACTGAACACAGATGGTCTTGTCCTCGATTTCCGAGTCCTGAAGCGATGGGTGGGCGCTATTCTCGAAGAGCTGGACCATACTTTCCTCGACGATCTTCCTGCCTTTAAACATGCAAGCCCCACATCGGAACGTATCGCACGCTTCATCTACGAAAGACTGGAAGAGAATGCAATGCCGCTGGGGTTGAAGGTACATCGCGTCGCGGTATGGGAATCCGAAAATTCAAAGGCGGTATATTCAAGAAATTATCATGCATTACAGGAGTGAAGCGAAAAGAACGATGGTCGACATACAGAATCTCAAGGATTACAGAAATATAGACATACAAAAGGTAGGAGTAAAGGGGATTAAATACCCGATCATAGTCCTCGACAAGGCGAACGGTACACAGCATGTCAATGCCACAATAAACATGTACGTCAATCTTCCGCACCATTTCAAGGGAACTCATATGAGTCGTTTTGTCGAGATCTTGAACGAATACAGGGGGCAGATCAATATAAAGACCCTCCAAAAGATCCTCTGTAAAATGAAAGAAAAACTCAACGCCGAATCCGCCCGTATAGAGATACGATTCCCATATTTTGTGGAAAAGACCGCTCCGGTCTCAGATGCGAAAAGTCTTATGGAATATCAGTGCTCTTTATGCGGCGAACATACCGGCAATATAAATGATTTTCTTGTCGGCATCACCGTCCCCGTCACAACGGTCTGCCCCTGTTCAAAAGAGATCAGCGACCGGGGTGCGCACAATCAGAGGAGCGTTGTGCGACTCAAACTGAGATTTAAAAGATTTTTTTGGATAGAAGATGTCATCCGGCTGGTGGAGGAATCGGCAAGCAGCGAGGTCTTTTCACTCCTCAAGAGGGTGGATGAAAAATACGTAACGGAAATGGCTTATGAAAATCCGATGTTCGTGGAGGATGTGGTAAGGACCGTCGCTGAAAAGCTCAACGGGAACAGCAATTTCATATGGTACAGCGTAGAAGCGGAAAACATGGAGAGCATCCACAATCACAACGCCTATGCCTATGTAGAAAAGGGGTAACTAAACCTGCTCAAGCTATCGGGCATATCGATATTATTTGACCTGTTCCTTTCTCTTGCCCCCCGCTTTTGGTATGATCTCCTTCTCGGGTACGATACGGCCACTTGCATTAACACCCGTCAGCTCATAAACCTTGATGGCTCCTATTGCGGGATCACTGACATCCACTTCCCCCACATTCAGATGGGCCCTGACCGCATGCAGGGTTCTGTCACTGATGAGAACGCTGTTGGGATACGCCTTCGTGAGTTCCTGCAGTTTGAATACCGTGTTGACCGAATCACCGATAACGGTATAGTCCATTTTTTTATCAAAACCGATATTTCCCACAACAACCTCTCCGGTGTGGACACTGATGCCGACGGTCACCGAATCGCCCGTCTCTTTCAGCCAGTAGTCGTTCACTTCAGAGATGGACTCCTTCATCTCAAGCGCCGCCGCAACAGCGTTATCGGCATCCTGCATACTTGAAACCGGTGCACCGAAGACCGCCAGAAAACCGTCACCGAGATATTTATCGACAATACCGTGGTGTTTAAACACAATATCTCCCATAACGGAGAAGAACCGGTTGAGCATAAGGACCGTCTTCTGCGGCCCGAGCTTCTGGGCAAGAAGGGAGAATCCTCTGATATCTATATTGATAAGCGTGAGCATCCTGAATTCCTCGACAACGAGCTGGTCCGTTTCGGCACCGTGGATAATCCTGTCCACCACCTCTTTTGGAACAAATTTCTGGAAGATATTCCGTATCTCCCGTTCGCTCTCTGCCATGGACAGGGTCTCATTGTAGAGATTGGCATTTTCTATGGCTACACTGACCGACGATGCAATCGATTGCAGCAATTGTTTGTCGCTGGCATCGAAATCACCGTCCATCTTGTTGAGCACCTCGATAACCCCCACAACCTTACCCTGCGATATCATGGGAACACACAAAACGGCCTTCGTATGGAAACCGGTAACCTTATCCACATCGGGATAAAAGAGTGAGGATTTGCGCACATCATTTACTATCACCGCATCACCCCGGGCCGCCACATAACCGGCGACCCCCTGGCCTATTTTTATCCTGAAATCTTTCAGGTTTTCTATATCAATATTCAGCGAGACAGTGAATTCAAGCCCGTTATCACGCATGAGGAGCAGAGATCCGGCTTCCACACTCATGACAGCACTGATCATGTCCATGGTGTACCCGAGAACCTTACTAATATCAAATGTGGACGATGCGAGGGCGCTTCCGATCTGTTTCAAAGTGTCCAGTTCCTGTTCACGTTTGATGACATAATTACTGAGCCTGTTTCTCTCTATGGCAAGAGAGAGGGCATCCGCCATCCTCTCTATCAGTTCCTGCTGGATATAAAAAGAATCGGGTCCACCATCTGTACACAATACCAGAACACCGGCGACGCCCGCATCCATCTTCAAAGGAAAGAGCGCACCGGTTTTGCGCCCGGCAAAGAATTCCTTCTCGCTCTCATGCACGAGTGACGAGGTGTCCTCCACAATGAGCGTAACACCCTGCCTCAAGACCTTTTCAAACGTTGATCCTTTATATGGGTAATAGGCACCCTTTGACAGAGATACGGGACTGGCGGATATAAAATCAAGGACTCGAATATTATTAGGCCTGGTGTCATCCTTCAGCAGGATAATCGCAAGGTCAAAGGAAGACACCGACTGTATCTCATCCAGGATGACGCGTAACAATTCCCCACCCTTAAGGCTGGAATTAATAACCTGGACGACCTTCTCCATGGATGCCAGGTGGGCCGCACTCTCTTTTTTCTCGTGCAGGAGACGAAGATTTTCATAGGTGAATGATGCGTTACCCAGAAGAGGTCCCAAGATTTCCACGTCTTCACTGGTGAAAGGAGCTGGATTGTCTTTTCTGGAAATCGTAAGCACTCCGACGACATCCCTGATAGTCTTAAACGGCATACACACAAAGGATTTTGTCCCGTACTGCAGACGGTTTTGCCTGCCGAAACGGCTGTCTGACTCAATATCCTCAACGATAAGGGGCGATTTGTTGATAACCGCATACTTTGCAACACTGTCAGCAAAATCTATCCTGTCACCCAGTTTGACGCGTTCCCCAAGACCTATGGTGGCCTTCACGACAAAGGTCTTTCGATGAGGACGCTCCAGGATCAAGACGGAGCCGATATCCGCATTTGCCAGTTTAAGGGCCCGCTCCAAGGTGACGTACAGGATTTCTTCGGGGTCAAAGGTCACATAACAGAGATCTGAAAGCTCTTTTATTACCGATATCTCCGAGACCTTTTGCTGGAGCTGCCCGAATGTCGCTCCAAATTGATTCTCCAGAGTGCTGAAGGTTTCAACGATATTGTTGATTTCATTAGCACCCTTCTTCGGTTGATCAAGAAAGAATTCCGCGGCAACTCTCTCCGAGACATCTTTGGATATCGACGCTATCCTGTCAAATATCCTGCGGAGTATCGTGAAGCCCAGCAGGGAAAAAAGAAGGAAAATGATAAAAAAGAGAGGAACATACTTATCCGCTAAAATGTCATATTTGAAACCGAAAAAGATAAATCCGCCCACAGGGATCAGGAAGAAAAGAGCAAAAATAATGTTCATCCATTTATACAGCCCTCTGTCTCCCGATAATAATTTTTGAGCATAGTCTGTTAACTTCATCTCTACAGCCTCTCAGGGAATATTTGCTCGCATACGATATCCAACACGTCATCAGTCATAATAAGCCTACATGAAAAGATATGTTCATGCAATACAACAAATAGCTGAAACAGGGTCATTATTGCCTCCACCAGAAATCTGCAACGCCATAACGATTCCATGCGGAGATCCTCACCGCGAAGAAGAGGTAATGCTCCGATCGGCAAGAGCCACATATGATTTTATGTGCCCTCTATTTCAGTATATATCTGCTGGTAGTTGTACTGGAAGGATTTGTCAAGCATAAAATAGATCGTGGACGGATGGTTGCGTATTGAAATTCTTTAAAAAATGTTTTATCTTTAACACTCTTTACTGCAAAATTGGGATAATTCTTTGACTGTCAAAGAATATTTTAATGGTGATGCATAAGCTATTCAATGCAATTTTGACGATCACAGAAACAAAAAGCAGAACATATGAGCATCTTTCAATCAAAGGTAAATCAGGGCAACAAAACGGCAACGGCCCAGATAACAGAGCTTGAAGAGAAACTCAATCTCAGTAAAGCATTGCAGGATATAACCAATCGTATCCATGCCGCCCTCAATCTGAGACATATTCTTGTCAATTTGAGGGATGACATCCTCAGCCTCTTCAATGCCCATTCTATGACAATCTATGTGGCAGACAGGACAAAAAATGAAATATACGCGATGTTCCTGGCAGGTTCGGAATTGAAGGAAATCAGGCTGCCTATCGACAACAAAAGCATAGCGGGATACGTAGCTAATAACAGAGAAATTGCGAATATAGCCAACGCCTATGACAGCAAGGAACTACACGATATATCTCCCGAGCTTCATTTTGATTCCAGTTGGGACAAAAAATCGGGTTTCAGAACCGTACATGTCTTAGCGGTACCGATTCTTCATGATGACGTACTGATGGGCGTTGTACAGATACTGAACAGAAAGGATGGAAAAAGATTTACCGGAGAGGATCAAGATTTCCTCAAGGAAATGGCCAATGTCCTTGGAACCGCTTTTTACAATCAGGAAAGGATCAGCCGGAAGAGAACATCCAAGTTCAATTACCTGCTGACCCATGGCTTGATCACAGAAGAAGATCTTGAACAAGCAGGGAGGGCTGCAAAAAAGAACCGGGAGATGGTCGAAGACTACCTGATGAGGAAATTCAAGATCTCGAAAGACGATATGGGTAAATCGCTCGAGGAATTCTATAACTGTAATTTCGTTCGTTTCAACAGCAAGCATCCGATACCTTTCGATCTTTTGAAAAACCTGAAGGAAGAATACCTCCGTCGAGAGATGTGGGTACCTCTGGAGAAACGAGACGGCAAGGTCAGAGTCATCATAGATGATCCAAATAACGTCCTGAAACAGGATATGATCGAGAATCTATTGAGGACACGGGCGGTGGAATACGATGTCGCCCTGTATGACGATATACTGAAATTCATTAATCACTTCTACCAGACAGGCGACACCACCGATTCGATCGCCGATATTATCGAAAAACTCGACACCGATGATGCATTCGAAGAGGAAGAAACCGAAATAACCGAATCCGACAGTGTCATCATGCAACTGGTCAACCGGATAATCAACGATGCTTACATTCGCAACGCCTCTGATATTCATATTGAACCAAATATCGGAAAAAAGAATGTTGAGGTACGGTACAGGGTAGACGGAGATCTGGCGACATATCAGACTGTTCCCTTCAACTACAGAGCGGCCCTGGTTTCAAGAATCAAGATTATGTCGAACCTTGACATCACAGAGCGGAGAATACCGCAGGACGGGAAGATTAAATTCAGACGTTCACGGGGAAGTGAAGTGGAACTGCGTGTGGCTACCGTCCCCACACAGGGGGGAGTTGAAGATGTAGTCATGCGTATCCTGGCCAGCGGAGAAATAATGCGTCTTGAGGATATGGCCCTGTCACCCCGCACCTACAAAAATCTGATCGAACTGCTTGCAAAACCCTATGGCATGATCCTCGCCGTCGGCCCTACAGGGTCCGGAAAAACAACGACCCTCCATTCCGCGCTCCATCACATAAACAAGCCTGAAACCAAGATCTGGACAGCGGAAGATCCCGTAGAGATCACCCAGTTAGGTCTCAGACAAGTTCAGATCAATCCAAAGATCGGCTTCGACTTTGCCCATGCCATGCGTGCCTTTCTCAGGGCCGATCCTGATGTCATCATGGTGGGAGAGATGAGGGATTACGAAACCGCCAAGACCGGCGTAGAAGCATCGCTCACCGGACATCTGGTCTTCAGTACGCTTCATACAAACAGTGCCCCCGAAACGATCGTACGATTACTCGACATGGGAATCGATCCGCTCAATTTCGCCGATTCTCTTCTGGGGATACTGGCACAGAGACTGGTACGAACACTATGCAAGAAATGCAAGGAGGAGTACCATCCCACAAGAAATGAATACGATGAACTGGTGGCAAACTACGGGGAAGAGCTGTTTGCCGAATTGAATATACCATACAGCGGTGATTTCAAACTGTGGCGCGCCAAAGGCTGCGCCACATGCAGCAACACAGGCTATAAGGGAAGGATGGGGGTGCACGAACTCCTTGTTGCGACGGACGAAATCAAGCGGCTCATACAGAAGCATGAAAATGTCGAGATGATACGGGATATGGCGATTTCCCAGGGCATGTCAACACTGCTGCAGGATGGAATACAAAAGGTCATTGCGGGTCATACGGATTTCAGCCAGGTGCGCAGGGTGTGTATCAAGTAATGCCGAACGAGCAAGAACTTATCCGCATATCCCGGAACCCATTCAATCCTTTACCATCTTCTGCCACTCACTGATTTTTAAAAGCGCTTCCATGGGTGTCATGTTCGACACGTCAAATGCATTCAATTCGGCAATCAGGAGATCCTCTTTTTCGGCAAAGAGATTCAACTGTCCCATAGTGCCACCCTTCCGTGCGGACTTCCCCCGGGCGATCTTCGGCATACCGATCTCATCCAGTTCACCATGTTCCAGATTTTTCAACACCTCTCTGGCCCTCGATACGACATCGTCATGGACTCCGGCGAGACGGGCAACCTCTATACCGTAACTCCGGTTAGTCCCTCCTTCAATAATGGTGCGCAGGAAGATAACCCTGTCGCCCCATTCCTTGACCGCGATGCTCAGATTCTTGACCCCGTCCATGGTTCTCGCAAGATCAGTCAGCTCGTGGTAGTGCGTCGCAAAGAGTGTTCGGGCTCCGAGTTTTTCCGGATCATGTATATACTCCGCTACTGCCCAGGCTATGCTGAGACCGTCAAATGTGCTCGTGCCTCTTCCCACTTCATCCAAAAGAATCAGACTTCGTGGAGAGGCGTTCTTCAGAATACCGGCGACCTCCGTCATCTCTACCATAAAGGTACTCTGTCCCCCTGACAGACTGTCACCGGCTCCGACCCTCGTAAAGATCCGGTCTGCAACACCGATTTCCGCCTTATCGGCCGGGACAAAGCTCCCCATTTGCGCCATGAGAACCAGTACCGCCGTCTGACGTATATAGGTTGATTTGCCCGCCATGTTGGGTCCCGTGATAATGAGAAAACGGTTGCCGTTGCGGTCCAGAAGTGTGTCATTAGGCACAAATCCGCCATCCGGATTCATTCGCTCTACGACGGGATGCCTCCCCCCTTGTATGTGTATCAGATCGTCATCGGTTACGCGCGGGCAGCAGTAGTTGTACCTCTCCGCCACTTCTGACAAAGAGGTTATGGCATCAAGATCGGCAAGACGCGAGGCCGTCCGCTGTATCCTCGTTATCTCCCGTGCAATCGTATCTCTGATCTCCACGAACAGGTCGTATTCCCTCTTCTTCCTGCGTTCCTCCGCCCCGAGAACGAGAGATTCATATTCCTTCAGTTCCTGATTGATATACCGTTCCGCATTGACCAGCGTCTGCTTCCTGATGTAGTCATCGGGGACGATATCGCTGTTCGCCCTGGTCACCTCTATGTAATACCCGAACACAGAGTTGAAACCCACTTTGAGACTGTTAATGCCCGTTCTCTTCCGCTCCCTGTCCTCCATGGCGGCGATCCATTTCTTACCGTCCGTGCACAGTGATATGATCTTGTCCAGCTCGTCGTCATATCCCTTCTTGATTACATACCCGTCGCGAATGGTTACCGGTGGATCGTCCACTATCGCATCATCTATCAGATCCGCCATATCCTGCATATCGTCGAGTTCGGCATGGATGACGGATATGAGAGCGGATTCCAGTTGCGAGATGGCGGCCTTTATGGCTGGTATCAGTCTGAGAGATCTCCCAAGGGCAAGCAGGTCTTTCCCGTTCGCAACACCCATGGAAACCCGGCTGCCGAGCCGTTCAAGATCGTAGATACCGGCGAGAGACGTTCGAAGATTTTCTCTCAGCAGATGATCGTCTTTAATCTCGGAAACGGCGGCGAGTCTCATCCTGATTTTTTCCGGATCCACAAGGGGATAATTGAGCCATCGGCGTAGCTTCCTCCCCCCCATGGCGGTAGTTGTCTCGTCGAGGACATGGAATAGAGATCCCCGCTTTTTTCCTCCCTGGATGGTGGCAAATAGTTCAAGATTTCTCTTTGCCGTGTCATCCATAATCAGATAAGTATGGATGTCGTACCATACTACGTCATTGATATGATTCAGTCTGTCTTTCTGGGTTTCCTTCACATACCGCAAGACCGCCCCCGCTGCGCCGGTCATCGCCGGATGCCTTTTAAAATCAACATCTCCCTTCTCATGAAAAAACTCGTCGATCAGGTCCGAGGCCCCGTCCGGAAAGAAATAATCGGATGGGAGGAAGCTGATACTGCAGTCGCCTGACCGCCGTACAAAAGCCTCCAGAAGACCGCTCTCTTTCAATGCTTCGGATACGATTACTTCTCTGAGATCAAGCCCTGCCATCTCATCGAGGAACGCCTCTAGATCGTCGGTCTGCGTAACCCGAAATTCGCCGGTCGAAATGTCCACGAGAGCAAGCCCGAAGGAATCCTTCAATACCGAAATACCCGCCAGAAAGTTATTCTCCTTCGCCGAGAGATTTTCGGAATCGACAACCAGTCCCGGCGTTACGATGCGCACGACCTCTCTCTTTACTACTCCCTTTGCATCTTTCGGATCCTCCATCTGTTCACAGACGGCAACCTTATATCCATTCTCTATGAGCTTTGATATATAGCCGGATGCCGCGTGCCAGGGCACACCACAGAGCGGAATGGCATCTTCCTTGCCCTTATTTCTGGATGTCAGAGTAATCTCGAGGACTTTGGAGGCAACTACGGCATCCTCGAAGAACATCTCGTAGAAATCACCCATCCTGAAAAATATGATACAGTCGCTGTGCAGCTCTTTTATTTCAAGGTACTGCCTCATCGCCGGTGTAAGATTATTCACCCGCCACTCCTTTCTAACCATCCACACGATCCCGCTCATTCTACTATCACAAAAAATCTTTTTTTAGCAACACGGCTTGAGGAATTCCGAGTAATCCTTGCGAGTTTTCGCTCTTAGTGATATCATGTATTTTGTTATTTTTATCAACTATTTTTACGGATATTGCAACTGCCGACACCAGGCAGTTCATAGATATACCGGTACAAAAGGCCGCATAAAGAAACACCATGGATAAACCCGACCTGAACGACATGTCTTTCGAAGAGATCGAGAGCTTTATTTCCCACCTTGGAAAAGAGAAATACCGGGCGCGCCAGATCATGAAATGGATACACCAGTCCGGTGTCTCGTCCTTTGATGAAATGACCAACCTCTCAAAGGCCTTCCGAGAAGAAATCAAAGAGATGGCCCGCATAACAGTCCCCGTAATAGAGGAAATCGAGGAATCAAAAGACGGCACCAAGAAAGCACTTTTCAGGCTGGAAGACGGAACCCTTATAGAGAGTGTGCTCATATGGGAAAAGAGTCACTGGACTCAGTGTGTGTCCACACAGGCCGGATGCTCAATGGGCTGCAGATTCTGCCTTACCGGCAGGTACGGTCTGAAAAGAAACCTCTCTCCCTCGGAGATAGTCGGACAGATAACAGCCCTCCGTTTCAATACACCCGAAGGAAGGGACATCAAGAACATCGTCATGATGGGGATGGGGGAACCGCTTGCCAATTATGAAAACACCCTGAAGGCAATCCGAATCATCACCTCCGATACGGGACCCTGTTTCTCAAAGAGGAGGATAACCGTTTCTACCTGTGGAATAATACCGATGATACACAGACTGGGCAAGGATATCTCCGTCAACCTTGCGGTATCACTGAACGCCCCGAATGACGCAAAGAGGACATATCTGATGCCGGTGAACAAGAAGTATCCCCTCAAAGAACTGATAGATGCATGCCGGACCTATCCCATGCCGAGGAGGAGGATGATCACCTTCGAATACATCCTGATAGACGGCGTCAATGATTCAGAAGAAGACGCGAAGATGCTCGCATCACTTATGAAGGGGGTGCATTGTAAATTCAATCTCATATCATTCAACGAATTTCCGGGATCTGAATTCAAGAGCCCTTCAGACAAAAATTTGAGAAAATTCCAGGACATACTGATACAGCACCACTATACAGCCATGATCCGTACCAGTAAGGGAACCGATATATCGGCTGCGTGCGGACAATTAAGCGGCCGCAAACACGATCTCGCTCGTCACGTGTAGGCATGGCGGCAAACCCCTTGCCCAATTCACATCCGTGTGATATCTTCACGGAAAATAACAGTCGCCGAGGTGAACCATGAAAAAGATATATCTCGCCGTTATACTCGCTTCTTTCTTATCATGGCAGCCGGTCTGCGCGCAGGATGCGGCAACATGGATCGAGAAGGGAGACATACTGGAAGAGCAGGAAATCCACGCGGAGGCAGTGGAGGCATACACGAAGGCAATCGAATACGACCCCAACAGCGCCGATGCCTATCTGAAAAGAGGAATGGCCCTCTTCGCGGAAAGAAAGACCAACTGTTCGGAGTCTCTCAGCGATCTCTCAAAAGCGATACAGCTTGCGCCCGGTAATGCCGAAGCCTATTTTCAGCGGGGCTCCGTTAATTATTACATGATCAACAATGAACAGGGATTGAAGGACATGCAAACCGCCGCCGCCCTGGGGCATGCGGGCGCACGCGATTGGCTTGCCAAAACCAAGGCAACAAGCACCGAATCAGATATATCTTCAACTATGCAGGCCATCATCTACTTCGACCACGACAGGGCGGACATACAGCCATCCTACCGTAAGCTCCTGAAGGACGTGGGAACTGCACTGACAAACGAACCCGGGCTCTCCATTGTATTATCGGGTCACGCGGACAGCACTGGTACGGAAGAATATAATGATGCCCTCTCACTGAAACGGGCGAATGTCGTCAAGGAATATATCGTGGAACACTCCTCCGTTTCTCCGGAAAGGATTGCCGTGAAGGCTTACGGCGAGAGTATGCCGGTCGCATCGAACGACAATAAAGAGGATCGGGCCCTGAACCGACGGGTGGAGTTTAACACCAACAATTAAGTACGGTATATCCGCCGAACGATACGAAATGGCATGTCTTCAGTCCGTCCCGTTATCGTTCGACCTTCCCGATCACGAACCAATCATCCTCCGAATCCGAGGCGGTATCGACGAGAAGATGTATGATATCCAACCCGGGATAGAGTCCTTTGAGGTCATCAAGGTCTACCGGCTCGAATCTGTTCTTGTTGTTCAGATAGGCCTGCTCCGTCAAAGCGTTGGACTCGTACTGTTCCTTGGTCCTTTTGGAAATCTTGTTCAATGAGTAGTCCTGTGGGCACTGGGTCTGCTGTATAATGAACGTCTTCCGATTTTTCGCAGCCACTCCGGCAGCCCTCCTCCTGAGAGTCTGGGTGATAAACGTGGCATCGAGGATAACCCCCTTCCCCCGCGATGAAAGCTCATCGGCCAGGGAAAACATCGTGTCGTACACCAGCGTCCTCTTGTCCATGTTGGATGCCACCTTTTCATCGAAGATATCCTCGCCTCTCAGGACTTCTCGGCGTATCACATCCGTCCGCAGCATCTCGTATCCCTTCAGACGCGCCACGACTTCGGTGGTTTCCGTCTTGTTCGTTGCCGGAAGCCCGCAGGCAATCAAGACTGCATCGCTTCCGATCTCCTTTTCGACAAATTCCTTAAAGGGTATTTTCAATTGAACGCTCCTCCACGCACCAATGGTTTCATGCATTTATATTAGACAATATCTATTCCAAACTGCCGGGCCACATAATCGGGAACATCGATATTACCCATAATCGCCGGCTGTTGATGGCAGTCGGACCCGCCTGTGACGATCAGCCCTTCCTTGCGGGCGAATGCACGGTATGCTTTGCTCGATGTTCGGCTGTGTCTCGAATGCCAGCATTCCACACCGTCGATATATTTCAGCATGGAGTCACGAATGATGGCATGTTGCTGGGGCACAGACGGAGTGAGCGACACAAGAGAGGATCCGTTGGGATCATTGGGGTGGGCGATCACCAACCTGCCGCCGGCGCTCCATATCAATTCAGAAGCCTCTTCCAGACTCAGCGACATCTTCGGCATATCACACTTCACGAGATATTTGTTGAAGGCCTCCGTCTTGTCGCTCACGATACCCTTCCGTATCATGTAATTCGCAATGTGGGGGCGACCGAAGGAGCCGTCAACGCTTGCCTGTATCTCTTCCATATCGTGGACTGTGAAACTCGGTCTTCCTTCTTTCTGGAATTCCCGATTGATATTTTCCAGTATCTTCTTCGCCCTTTTCTCTCTGAAATCACGCATCTCAAGGAGCTTGTCCGTCAAGGGTCCATTATGGATATCATACTCATAGCCCAGCAAGTGAAGCTCAACGCTCTTACCGTCCCTGAATCCCGGATGAGCGAAGGCTACACTGAGTTCGACACCGGGAATGTATGCTATCCCATACCGATCGGCAAGGTCTATGGCCTCATCCTGGCAGTGGACCGAGTCGTGGTCTGCGATCGACATAAACCTGATATTTCTCCTCGAGGCCTCGGCAAAGATCTCCTCCAGCGTCCACTTGCCGTCCGATCCGTTCTTTGAATGAATATGGAGATCAATCTTCATGGGTCACATACCCATAGGCAAGATCATAGTATCGTTTCGCCCTTTGAAAAGCCTCACGCCGGGAGAGATCGTCGAGACCGCCGTCATCCAGCATGAACGAAGTAACCTTTGCCCTCACCATGGCCCGGTACACCTTGTAGAATCGAAGAACATCCCGTAGCGTCGCATCACCCGATTCGTCTATATAGATATCGACAAAGATATCCCCGAGTTTACTTTTTCCGTTGAAATCAAAGTCCATCGACAGAAACGCCACATCCGATGCCACATCCCCGAAACGAAACCGCTCGTTGAATTCGATACAATCAAACACAGAGACGACATCATCTTCAATACATATATGCTGGAGATGGAGATCACCGTGACAGTCTTTTATGTGGCCCTGTTCGATCCTCGTATCGAAGAGAGCACCCTTCCCGTCCATGAACGACCTGCTCCACGACTCTATCGCATCGAATGCCTCGCCGCTTACAGGCCCACCGGTATACTTCCTCGTTTGATCGAAATTTTCTATTACATTGGTGGCGATAGTATCGAGTGTCCCGAAGGCCCGTGCCTTTTCATCGCTCGGGATATTCCCATAGACCCGGGCAAGATGCCTTCCGACACGCATCACATCAGACTCCGTTATCTTGTCCGCCTTCATGAGCCGGTAGAGCATCTTCTCTTCGGGAATCTTTTTCATCTTAACGGCATACTCGATAACACTGCCCTCGCCGCCGATACGAAGATTTTTCCCTTTGTCCTCTGTGATCCCAACGACATCGATATATACATCGGGGGCGAATCGACGGTTCAGTACGACTTCCTGTTCGCAGTAATGTTTCCTCTTTTCAAGGGTCGTGAAATCGAGAAAACCGAAATCGACCGCCTTCTTGACCTTGTACACGAGAGCCCCGGTAATAAAAATAAAGGAAATATGGGTCTGGATGAGTTCTACGTTCTCCGGTCTATGAGGATAACATTCGGGCCTCATCATCGATTCGACGAGGTTCTGAGGGTTCATGCAGCTTCTCCTTGATTGGTGTGTCAGTTGGTGTTTCTTTCAGAGAATATTAGAAATCTACCCGAACCGCTGTTTCACTGACACAAAACAATACCCGCAGAAATCACAGCGGGGAAAGGTGATACCGGCAACACGGGCAGGTTCACTGAAACAATATAAAGAAAGATGGAAGATATACAGACCGAGCAATTTTGTGACAGGTTCTGCACACCGTATCACTATCCGGATATCAATGATCTTTCTGCGTCTTTATGATACGAATCGGGTATTTCTTCGGATCTCCGGGTATCTATTCTTACTCCTTTTCGCCTTTCTCGGCCAGGCGCCTTTTTGTCTCGCGTATGTAGTAATCGACCTGATAGTCCAGACCCAAACGGGCATATTTTTCCTGAATGGTATTGAAACGTCTCAACGCGGCACGGTATTCGCCGATATTAAAATAGAACTCTCCCACATAAAACTCATGCTCGCTGAGTTTCATTCTGCATTCCTTGTACATCTTTTCCGCGAGAAGGGAAAACTTGCTGCTGGGAAAGCGGGAAAGAAGTCTCTCGAAAGATTCCACAGCCAGGTGGGTTTCTGTCTGATCCAGATCTATTCCCAGCATCTGGTTGTAGTGACACAGGCCTATCTGATACATCACATAGGGAAGATTTTCACTGGTCGGATGAAATTCCATGAAATCGTTATAGTGTGCCTCCGCCGAGATATAATCCTCGTCGCTGAAATATGAATCAGCGATTCCCAGTTCCGAAAGAATCGCATATTCACTGAGGGGATATTCTCCGGTCACTCTCTGAAACAGTTCAATAGCATCCTTGTAATCCTTGTCCTGGTATGCCTCCTGCGCTCTCTTGTACAGTGCCTCCGGCGTGCTGGGACCGGCAGGTTTATCCCACCACAGACAGCCAGTAACAGAAAACACTAAAACAAGTATAAGGAATGTTCGTGCAAGCTTCATATCGATAGCACCCTCCCTGTAACCACCCGGATTCAAAGGAACACGGGTCCAAAACCACAGATGCACCCGCCCCGGTTAATCAGGCAGGTTACCATTTCATGACACTACCATAATGTCAAATACTATTTCAATGCCCGCCCTTCGACTCCTTTGACAGGTATCATGAATTTTGATACACATATGCTCAAATTCAGGACAATGATCAACATCATTACAGCATCAGCATAAGGAGCCTGTCATGAACCCGATTGGCATAATCTCCGGCACAGTTCCCCTCCACGAAGAAGATATATTCAAGAATCTGAAAAAAACCGTGGTTGAAACCGAATTTGGCAGTGCCCAGGTCTTTCTCTCAGACTTGATTGCATTCATACCGAGGCACGGCACGGATGAGAACACCAGCATTCCTCCCCACATGATCAATCATCAGGCGAACATGAAAGCCCTGTATGAGATGGGCGTGAAGGAGGTAATCGGAATAAACTCAACGGGATCTTTGAAAATAGAACTGGAACCGGGAACAATCATCATACCGGACGATTATATTTCCATCTCTGGAACTCCCACCATATTTGACAACAGAGCGGTCCATATACTACCGTCTATCGATGAAGAAATCAGAGAGAGGCTGATTCGGACAGCCAAAGATCTTGAAATAACCGTACGAGAAAACGGCGTGTACTGGCAGGCACCCGGGCCGCGACTGGAAACAAAGGCCGAAATACGGATGATGTCAACCTTCGCCGACATCATCGGCATGACCATGGCAAGCGAGGCAACGATCGCTGTAGAACTGAACCTTTCTTACGCCGCCATATGTTCTATCGATAATTATGCCCACGGCATCGTCGAACAACCCCTGGTACCCGAAGAAATCAGAAAAGGCGCGCGTAGAAACGCGACTAACATGCTGGCGATTGTTACAGATTACATACATGATCGCTTTAACAGCACCAAAACAGCTCGCTAATGTATCAGTAGAAGCGCAAACAGATTACAGAGCGTGATACTATTTTCAGACTTGTTGATGGTTGCGGCAGGGGGAAATATGGAATTTACGACATTCAAATCATCTGATCCAATACCAAGCAGCACTTTCGATCTGAGGCGTGAATTGTGGCTTCTTGTATATGCGACCAATTCATGCAAATTAGTACACCATTTATGTGACGATATTTTATCAGGTTTATATATTGAAGGCGACTCAACTTACACTGGTATAATAAATGCGATCTATGTCGTTTATGGACGTACATTTCACTGGTGTAGGGGGATAGGCCGTTTGACGAATGATGATCTTCCACTTGAGTCAATGGCTATGCACAACGAAATGATTTCTCTCAGAGATAAATTATATGCTCATAAAGACATAGATGGGTATCAAGTTGAATCAGAAATATTTAACACGGTTCGTGCCGTTGTAATTGACGGTGCAATAACAATGGTTTCAAATGAACTAATTCCACGTCGACCGAAAATACAAACAATAATGAAACATGTGGAAAACCTTGTCGAACATTTTGAGCAAAGATCAAAGGTGCTACTAAAGAAAATACGTCGTCCCGGATGGCCACCTGATGGTGAATACATTCTTAATTTGGATGCAATATCTGATGATATTTTTAAGTCAGTTCCCGAATCAGAAGCAACAAGTTCTTTGAAACGGATGGCTAAGCAAATAGCTTCAGCAGATAGTCAAAATGAGACGACCGTACCAAACTGAAATTGCTCATTGGCATGTTCACCAGCTAAGCAAATCATTCATTATGAGGGGATCAATAGCGGAATAACTAAAAAGCTCCCAGTTGGCATGAGGATACTTTGATGCCCAGTGCTTCACAGGCACAGGATATATCCATTTTTGCAATTCCAAAATCTTTCGCGATCTCCCAGCTTGCAAGGCATGGTATCCTGCCGTCAACCGCTGACTTCCTTATGGCCGCTTCCAGTTCAGGTGACACCTCGCTCGCCGGTTTTACGATCCTTCTTTCGGGTGAATATCCGAACAATCCCAGCTGGCACTTGTTCAAACGCATTTCCATCAGATCCATTGCCACACCCACCTCGGCAGGTGCCGTTTGCAAGTCGCCAGCAATCTTGTGGGCGGCGGCGCACGTAATACGTCCCTCTTTGGACTTACTCTTTATCGCTTCAGCAATCTCGGGTGCCGGCGTGGTTCCTGCGGCATGTTTTGCGGCATAATGTCCCGCATCTTCGTGTGTCATATCATTACCCATTTCTAACAGTTATGAATTTGTAACACGGTTCCCTACGTCGATGTAACGGAACCATCAGTATTTCATATAATGAAAGGGCTCTATGGCGGAGAGAGCCTGGGCGTCCAGGGTTTCAAAGCCTGCATCCTCAAGTACCTTCTGGGTCTTTTCCAACTGATCCACATCAACCACAAAGACCGCCTTTTCGCGGCTTTCCAGAACGAAACCGTAGGCATTCTCGATATTGATGTCCTCATCGAGAAGCAACTGAATTAGTTTGTCGAGTCCGCCCGGCTTGTCCTCGATCACGACGGCGACGACCTCTTTCATGCTCACAGTCAGGCCAGCATTCTCCAGGAGGGAACGCGCACCCTCCGGATCATCCACAACCAGATTGATCATTCCAAAGCCATCCGAAGTGGCTATGGTAATGGCGCGTATGTTGATCTTACCTTTTCTCAGAATGCTGGTAACCTTCGCCAGTCTGCCCGGTTTGTTTTCCGCAAATACAGAAATTTGATAGGCCACCATTCTTTCTTACTCCTCTCTGTTGTCGATAACCCGTACCGCCTTCCCCTCGGTCTTGGGGAGGCTGCCGGGTTCAACGAGTTCCACTTTCGGGGTTATCAGAATATCACTCTTCAACTCTTCAACAATTCTGCGTCTCAGACTCTCAAGCTGTTTCAGATCGCCGGAGAAAATCTCCTTCTCCATCTCTACCTTGACTATCATGTGATCATTGAATTCTTTTCTCTCAAGGATAATCAGGAAATTGGTCCCCACACCGGGCACGTCCATCAGTTTCTTCTCTATCTGAATCGGGAATATATTGACACCCTTCAGGATCAGCATATCGTCGGTTCTTCCCTTGATCCGTTCTATACGGGCGTGTGTCCTGCCGCATTCGCACGATCCCGGGATAATTCGTGTGAGGTCTTTCGTCCGGTAGCGCAGTATAGGCATCCCGTTTCTCAGAAGGGTCGTCATCACCAGTTCCCCTTCTTCGCCCTCGGGAACGGGTTCAAGCGTGTCAGGATTAATGATCTCCACGATGAAATTATCTTCCCAGATATGCATCCCGTTCTGATACTGGCACTCAAAGGCCACCCCCGGGCCATCCATCTCGGACAGGCCGTATGAATTGTATGCCTTGACGCCGTAAAACTCTTCTATCTTTTCCCGCGTCTTTTCCGAATGAGGTTCCGCACCCAAAAAGGCGATTCTGAGTTGCGTGTCCTTCCTGGGATCAACTCCCACCTCTTGAAAGACCGAGGTCAGGTGCAAAGCATAGCTCGGAATAACATGTATCGCCGTAGTCTGGAAATCCTGCATGAGCTGTATCTGTCGCTTGCTGTTTCCCGCGCCTATAGGGATAACCAGCGCTCCCAACTTCTCCGCTCCGTAATGAAATCCCAGCCCACCGGTAAAGAGGGCATAAGTCATCATATTTTGAAACACGTCGCTCCTTCGCATGCCGGTCATATACATGGAACGGGCCACGATATTTGTCCATTCGTTGATGTCGTCGATTGTATGAAATATAACGGTCGCCCTGCCGGTTGTCCCGGACGAGGAATGCATCCTCACCAGTTCATCCTTGGAAACAGCGAGAAATCCATAGGGCCAGTGTTCCCTGAGATCATCTTTTGTCGTAAAAGGAATCTTTCTTATATCTTCCAGAGACTTGATTTCGTTCGGATTAAGACCTATCTTCTTAAACTGCTTCCCGTAAAAAACGGAGGCAGATGCCTTCTCAACGCTTTTCTTCAGTCTTGCAAGCTGGAGTTCTTCCAGCTTCTCTCTCGACATTGTTTCAATCTCTTTTTCCCAGTACATCCTGTCAACCTCCAGCTTAGAATCCGATTTATATATACCCCGGGAAATCAGATATCAAGATAAAATCCCTTTTACACCTGCCCGATCGAAGCGCCTTCTACAGGCGATCATTGAGTTTTCGGCAGTAACTTCTCTAACAGTGTGTCAACCGACCGGCACTGTTTGCAGATAATGGTCCCATCTTTGTCAACCAGAATCAGGGACGGAACACCCATTACATTATAGGCTCTTGCCGCCTCAGCCTTCTCGTCGAGTAATACGCCGTATTTGATGTCGTACTTGGTCGCAAAGGCCCGTACCTTACTGAGAGGTTCCTGGATATCTATATTGAACATCTCAAGTCCGCGGTCACCATACGTACCGAATAACTGATTCAAATAGGGCGGCATGCTCTTGCAATGCGGACACCACGTCGTACTGAATGCAAGGAGCACAACCTTTCCTCGATAATCGGCAAGTCTGACCTCTTTCCCATCAATGTCCTTCAGGACAAAATCGGGCGCCAGTTCTTTCATACGTGGCCCCCATTGCGTCTCTCCCTGTGAAGAAAAGGCCGGAAAAGCTGTCAGCATCATCATTGAAGCGAGAAAAATCGCAACTACAAGAAGCCACATCCTTTTCCCACACGTATACCTTAAATCCATAACATCATCCCTCCTGCTTTGAGCAAAAAATATTCTCCCATACCTATCATTATCCATCCAAACAGTTTATTTATCCTCGTCATCCACAACCCCGACTTGGGAATACTTGTAAGAAGACTGGAAAAGGTTCCTACCACAACAAGCAGTGTTCCCATACCTATGGAAAACACAAACATAAGACTCATCCCCCAAACCGCGCTCTGCTTCGTTGCGATGAGACTCAGCAGAACGGCGAGTATCGGTGTGGTGCAGGGGCCTACAATAAGCCCCGACACGGCCCCCACAAGGAAACTCCCGACAATGCCCCCTCCCTTCTCCTTCGGCCGGAATCCGGACAGAAACTGGGGGATGGGGATAGAAAGCATAAAGACTCCCAACATGGATAGTCCCATAAAAATACAGATATTGGCTATCAGAAGATATATCCAGGGACTTGTCTGGATCTGCCCGAATAATTTCCCGGTCAGGGCTGTGAAACCGCCCAGGGCCGTGTATACCGCCGCCATTCCGAGAAGATATACGATGGAAAGCAGAAAACCCCTTGTCCGAGAAGCACTGCTGCGCGCCCCTATATAAGCAACCGTAATAGGAATCACCGGATAGACGCAGGGCGTAAAACTGGCCAATACCCCTCCGATATAGGCCGCAAAAACGGCAACATAAAACGAACCTTGAATGTAAGCATCCGGATTTCCGAGAAGATCCTCAATCATTGGTCATAGTCCATCTTTTGTGTTTTCATGGAAGTTATTAATGAATGCATAGTGACAGGAACAATATCAGTCGCCTAGTCAACGACCTGCTTGAGATGGACGAGCAAGCGGATGGGGAAGCGAAAGCCTCCCCATCCAATACGGTAGAAATGCAGATCGGTGTTTGACACCGCAGTAATTATCATCGTTCAAAGAAGAAGCGGTGCCTTTGCCATTTCCATTTTTTACTTGTACGATCTGATCTTTTCCAGCAATGTCTGTTCAGGCATGGCACCGATAATATCTCCCACCTTCTTCCCGTTCTTGAACACCAGAAGGTCGGGGATGGAACGAATACCATACTTTACGGCGGTTTCATTATTACCGTCCACATCAAGCTTGGCAAAGACGATATCTCCCTTCTGATCTTTTGCAAGCTTATCGAGGACCGGACCCATCATCTTGCACGGACCACACCACTCGGCCCAGCAATCGACAACCAGAAACGGGTACTTCGCAATCGCTTCATTGATATCACTATCGGTCACAGTTACCGGACTATCCGGATTATCCACAAATTTTGCCATTTTCACCCTCCTCGCTACTTTATTACGTAATATTTTTTCTCGGCATCGTGATGGACCAAGTTCTGTAAACAGCCTCAATCATCACTCAATGCCTTTATTGTGTTACTCAGTTTCCATCAGACTCAAGAGGCTCTTAAAAAGTTCCGGCTTCTTGAGATAGTAACATCTCATATTCTTCTCCTTACGGCAATCGACAATACCCTGCCCCTTCAGTATGGTAAGGTTTTGTGAGATGTTCGCCTGGCTTGCATGTACGCAATCTTCCACAGTCCCTACGCATTTTTCTCCTTCTGCGAGTTCCTTGATTATTCTCAATCTGGTGGGATTACCCAATGTCTTGAAAAACTCAGACATCTTTTCATAATCCACTGTATCCACATATCACCCCTATATAAGAACCATGATATATTCTAACTTTAATATATATCCACTCCGTTCCTGATTGTCAAGTGGAGAAACGTGTACTATGGTCTAATCTTGATCTTAATTCTCATTCCTTTACCAAACCATATCGAGTCATGCCTATGCCGACCTCATGGGTAATGCGAGGCGTATTACGTACCGTCCCCGGAAACCGCCATTTTTATTTCTCGCGGGCATAGGGCCAAGCCATAATACCGCCTTCCATAATCTTGACGTCTTTCCAGCCATTGGCCTGCAGAACAAGGGCGGCCTCATATCCTCTCAATGATACCTGGCAGAAGCATATGATTTCCCGGTTTTTATCCTCCGGCAACTCATTAAGTCTATTTCGAAGCGCACCAAGCGGAATGACGGTTTCGCCAATACCCAGCCGCGTCTCCTTGTACTCGTCGGCCCCCCTCACGTCAAGGATGAAAGGAGTTTCATTGTTATCCAGTTTCCTTTTAACCTCCATTGAGGAAATGCCGATCATTCTACCCTTCATCTTGTTCTGCATAATGTGGGCCGTGGCTATGCAATGATCGATGGCAAGTGAAAACGGAGGCGCGTAAGGCAGATCGGCATTGACCAGATTCTCAACAGTCAGACCACCCATAATGGCCATGGCCCACTGGGAGATTTGCTTACTCACATCACCGGGCCCGACACACTGTGCTCCGAGAATCTTGCCCGTTTTCCTGTCGGCAACCATTTTCGTTACGAGGAGTTTTCCAAGCATGAAACCGGGTTTATCGGGACTGGCGTTTATTACCGTTACAATGTCATCATACCCCAGTCTCCTCGCCATTGTCTCAGATAGTCCGGTCGATCCCGCTGAAAAGTCAAAGACCTTACATATTCCGGTCTGAATGGTGCCGGGGAAAGTGACGGTATTTTCCGATGCAGCATTTTCTCCCGCCACACGTCCCTGGAGATTGGCAAGATCGCCAAACGGCGCATGTACCTTTTTCCCCGTTATAATGTTGTATGATTCGACGCAGTCGCCCACTGCATATATGTCGGGGTCAGAGGTCTGCATATACTCATTCACTTCAATGCCGCCTGTTGCACCTATCTTTATACCCGCATCCTTTGCGAGTTTCGTGTTGGGGACTACACCGATAGCAACCACCGCCAGTTCGCAGGGCAGTTCGGCGCCATTCTGAAGCTTAATACCCGTCAGTTTTCCATTTTCACCCTGAAATTCGACAATACCGTTGTCGGTAATAACATTTGCTCCTTTGCTCTTGACATGATTCTCAATAAGCTTGGCAAGTTCCCAGTCGAGGAAGGTGAGGAGTTGCGGCAACAGCTCAACCACGGTAATATCGATGTCCGCCAGCTGCAGTGCTTCACAGGTTTCAATTCCTATCAGTCCTCCTCCGATGATTACGGCCTTGTCGATTTCCTGTTCATCGCTTATCTCTCGCAGAAAATCGGCATCTTTCATGGACTGCAACGTAGTAATACCTTCAAGGTCAGTGCCGGGGATGGGGGGTATTCTTGGAACCGCACCGGTGGCAATGATAAGTTTGTCATACTCGAGCGTGCCTGTCTCACCCGCCAACAGATCCGTGTATGCTACGGTTTTGTTTTTTCTGTCGATGGCCGTCACTTCGGTATTCGTTTTCGCCGTTATTCCCTTGGCACCGAGATAATAGGCAGGATCCCTCGTTACGCCCGTGCCTGTGGACAAAAGCATGTTTCTGTCATCAAAATATCCCCCGACATAGTACGGGTACCCGCAAGATGCCATGGACAGATCCGGATCCTTCTGCAGGAGCACGATATCCGCATCATAATCGATTCTGCGCGCCTTTGCTGCAGCCTTTGGTCCAGCCGCGGAACCGCCGATCACAATAATTCTTTTTTTTCGAGTCATAACCACATCCTTCCTGAGAGACAATAACATCCCTCATAAATTTCATAACATCTTTTATACTATTGCGTGTCAGATTCTCATTTTCAAGACTCTCCCCAACACGTTGCGGGAAGTCTCCTCCTGCTATGAAACATGGTCATTCATTATTCACTTGTCAACACCCAACAGGAAACTCAAACGTACGTCACGACAGTATAGAAAAACTTTATTACAGTAAAATTCTCATATCACCTACCGTTCTTTGATATCAACCTGATTTTACGGACCAGTATTAATATCAACAAACAGAGTGAGACTCCTTATAGTTTATATGGAAAAACCGCGGGTGAAATCGTAAAAAACAGATACAGATATCGATATTATGATCCTTCCCTAAAACCCTCTCTCCATCCTATGCCCCTCACGGCGAAGCGCGAACAGAGAAAACATCTTTCCCATCTTATTCTGAAGAGAATACGCACAGGACTGTTGACACTCGGAAGTGGTACAGGTTATATGAAGCTCGTACAGAAAATATGCGAGTCGTCGCTGTCACGGGACAGAAGATGCTGGGAACAGGAGAGCGAGGGTTATCTCAATCTGTGCAAACAATCTTATTCAATTCCAGCAACAAAAAGATAGGGATCGTGGATGGTCAACATACCATAAGCCGGGGGGGTGTACCATGAGCCAAAAGGACCTGCTTCTCTCTATTGATAACGGAACACAGAGTTTGAAAGCCCTGCTATTTGATTTAACGGGTGAGCTTATTGCAAAGGAACAGGTCATATTTGAACCCTATTACTCGAAAAATCCGGGGTGGGCCGAGCAGGACCCCGACGTCTTCTGGCAGGCTCTGTGCCGGGCATGTCAGGGAGTGTGGCAACAGGGAAACTTCAAAGAGCGGATTGCCGGCGTATCCATCACCACCCAGAGAAGCACATTCATAAATATCGACAGGAACGGCAAGCCCCTCCGTCCGGCAATGATATGGCTGGATCAGCGCAAGACATACGGTCTGCCGCCACTTAGAGGAATGTGGGGGCTGCTGTTCAAGCTTGCCCGTGTCAGCGATACGATAGCGTACATTCAGGCAGAGGCGGAGGCAAACTGGATCCATACCTATCAGCCCGACATCTGGGGGAACACGCACAAATATCTCCTCCTTTCCGGATATCTCACATACCTGCTCACGGGTGAGCTTGTAGATTCCATAGGCTGCCAGGTGGCCATGATACCCTTTGACTACAAAGGATTGCGCTGGGCTCCCAGCTGGAATTGGAAGTGGAAGGTTCTTCCCATTGAGCGTGAACTACTCCCTCGCCTCATTCCGCCGGGTCAGCCACTGGGGAGTATCAGCCGAAAGGCCGCCGAAGAAACGGGAATTCCGGAAGGTCTCCCCCTGATCGCGGCGGCTACGGACAAGGCATGTGAGGTTATCGGTTCGGGAAGTCTCGAACCCTCCATAGGGTGTCTGAGTTACGGAACCACCGCTACCATCAACGTTACGAGCAGAAAGTACGTGGAACCGATTCCCCTCCTCCCCTCCTACCCTTCCGCCATTCCGGATTACTACACCATAGAAGTTCAGATTTACCGTGGCTTCTGGATGGTAAGCTGGTTCAAGAAGGAATTCGGTTTTCTGGAAGAGCAGGAAGCGTCTCTGCAGGGAGTGACCCCTGAAACCCTCTTTGACAAACTGGTAGATGACATCCCCCCCGGCTCCATGGGACTGGTGCTACAGCCCTACTGGACTCCAGGATTAAAACTGCCCGGACCTGAGGCCAAGGGTGCCATAATCGGTTTTGGCGACGTTCATACGAGGGGACATGTTTACCGGGCCATCCTCGAAGGACTCGGCTACGCCCTCAGAGATGGGAAGGAACGGATAGAAAAACGGAGCCATATCCCCATAACGAGCCTCCGAGTATCAGGAGGCGGGTCGCAGAGCAGAAACGCCATGCAGGTGACGGCAGACATCTTCGGTCTGCCGACCGCAAAACCTCATATCTACGAAACATCAGGTCTCGGAGCGGCGATAGATGCGGCTGTGGGTCTCGGTCTGCACAGCGACTTCGAATCGGCGGTGAAGGCCATGACGCATATCGGAGAAGTATTCGAACCCAATCAAAAAAATCAGAACTTGTATGACCATCTCTACCGCGATGTCTACCAAAAGATGTACAAACACCTAAAACCGCTCTATGAACGCATCAGGGAGATCACCGGCTATCCCAAATGACGTACAAAGGCAATATGACTTTCACACATTATCATGATCGACTTGTGATGGAGGGTCACGCCTTGTTTCTTGTTGCCGCCTGTGATAAAGGGCACTGCGGTAGAAATGAAAGAAATGAGACTTGAGAGGAGATTCATGAAAGCCAACGATCCAAACCTTGCCCCTTTCCTAACGAGCACTGAAACAATAGAGTCAAATCATGAAAGTATTGTTCGTACCGCAACAAAGCTGACGGAAGGTTGCTCAACCAATGCCGAGAAGGCAACAGCTCTGTTTTATTTTGTGAGAGATTCCATACCATACAACCTCTTTATGATATCCGTATTCATTGAAGATTTCAGAGCGTCCAGAATACTTGAGTGGGGGAAGGGGTACTGCGTTCAGAAAGCGGTACTTCTTGCGGCACTGGGAAGAGCCGCAGACATTCCAAGCAGGTTACTCTTTGCTCAAATCAGAAATCACCGGATTCCCCCCCATATCGTTCAGAGGACCGGGACCACCATATTCCCCAGACACGGATATAATCAGTTTTTCATTGACGGAAAATGGATCTCCACCGCAGCGACCTTTAATAAGGGATTATGCGAAAAGAATGGGCTTCCCACCGTTGAATTCGACGGGAAACATGACGCCCTTCTACCGGACAAGGATCTAAACGGGAATCCCTACATAGAATATGTCGAAACCTTTCCCCCGGAAGCGGATCTTCCATTTGAATGGATCGCCCAAAAGTTATCCACAATCTGGGGAAACGACAAGAGGGCCTGGCCGGAAAAACCTACAAAGCCTTGACAAACAGGGCATCTGCCACCTTTGGCATGCCATCCGTTATTATGATGGGATTCAGATCTATTTCCCGTATCTGCGGAAAATCCAGGGCTAAGCGGCCAAGGGCTTCAAGCAGGGAAGCAACCGCGTCCATATCCACGGGTTTCATGCCCCTGTAGGAACCGAACAGAACGCGTGAGGAAAGTGTTTCCATCATGGAGATAGCATCGCTGTGGCTGAGAGGAGCGAGGCGTATTGTTCTGTCCTTGAGGGCTTCGGCAAACACCCCGCCAAGCCCGAACATGATGCAGGGCGGAAATCCCGGAGCATAGCTCATTCCCGCCATGAATTCCCTGTCGCCTGCGAGCATTTCAGACACCAGGACGGGGGCGTTTTCCTCATTGTTCCGTACTGATTGGAATGCCTTCTCAAGAGAGTCATCATCCTGTATGCCGATATGCACCAGTCCCCGTTCCGTCTTGTGCATGATATGCGGAGAACACACCTTCAGAACAACCGGATACCCGATGGAGCGGGCATAATCCAGGGCATCATCCAATGTATCGACAAGGGCTTCATCGGTAGTCGGGATGCCATAGGCCCTCAATATCCTTTTTGCCGTATACTCATCGAATGCCTGTGTATCCACGCCATCAACGATACTTTTCACATGTTTTGGCATCGGCACATTTTTTGGCTTGTCATGGGGACGATTCCGTATGAGAAAATGCTCGTACAGGGCGGCCATAGCCCTTCCCGCTTTCTCCGGCGAATCAAAGGTGGGGATGCCGTTTTCGTTGAAGGTGCGGATGGCATGATCCTCTTCCCCGAAAAAGGAAGATACGACCAGAGGTTTTTTGTATGTAAGCGGCATACGTATCAGATCATCCAGATCCGCTTTTCTCAGCTCCAGAAACTCCTCCCTCGAAAGATTGATCATTGTTTTGATGGCTGAAAACATCATGTCCATCCAGCCGGTATCCATAATACCATGGATGATGACGCCATTAATCTCTTCAGCTCCAAAGAGGACCCGCGGAATCTTGTCGGTCATCGCCTCCATATCCAAGTGAAACGTAAGGTCTACAGGATTCAAGGCGCTCGCATGACCGGGTATGAACTGACGTATCTCCTTTTGAACTTCATCCGAGAACTCCGGAATTTCAAGACCGTACTTATCACAGGTGGTAGCTATACCGGTTCCGGGCCCGCCTGAATTGGTCAGAATGCCGATATGTGACCCTTCGAGCGGAGGCTGGGACGCAAGGGTCCATCCTATCTTGTACACATCCTCGATGGTATCAACCCTGATTATGCCGGCCTGTTCCAGAAGACCGTCATACACGTAATCGGGACCCGCCATGGCCCCCGTGTGGCTGAGTCCGGCCCGAGCTCCCGCTTTCGTCCCCCCTACGTACTGAGCGACGATGGGTTTTCGCGCGCTTATCTCTCTCGCGACCCTCAGGAAATCTCCCGCCCTGCTGATACCTTCAATATACAGGGCAATAGCCGTTGTTTGCTCATCATCACCGAGATATTCCAGACATTCCACAATATCGATATTCGTTCCGTTGCCGACACTGATTGCCTTGCTTATGGCTATGCCATGTTTCCGGAGATATTCCAGGGTCTGGGTAACATAGGTCCCGCTCTGCGAGGCAATACCGAGCCTGCCGTGAGGGACCTGAACGGAAGCCACCGTTATATTCATCGGAAGCTGCGTGTTGATTATGCCCACACAGTTGGGACCGATGAAACGCATTCCGTATCGCCGGGCGATATCAGAGATACGGCTCTCCAGGTTCATGCCACCTTCGCCGGTTTCCCTGAAACCGCCGCTTATAATCACGGCATACCGTGTACCGAGTTTGCCGAAATCCTCCAGCATATCCGGTACAAGCCCGGTGGGAACAACCAGGACGGCCAGGTCCGGGGCATAGGGGAGATCTCCTATGCGCGGGTATGCTTTTCTACCGAGAACAACCTCCTCCTTCGGGTGAACAGGCAGGACATCACCCGGAAACCCGCTGTAAATAAGGCTGAGACACTGTATCGTCCCCATCTTGGTAAAATTGTTACTCGCCCCCACAAAAGCAATGGAAGATGGATTCATTATGGCATGCAGCGGATTCGATGTCATCCTTCTCCTCCTTTTTTATTCCCCCTATGGTTCATCAGAACTGACGAGGCATGTTTATATCTTTTGATACAATAGTTCAAGGCAAAATATAGAAAAAGGATGAAAGGGAACAAGACGGGGGAATGCTAGTTTTCTCGATCCAGTAAGGTGTGTGGAAACTATCCGATTTAAATGATATACAGAGGAATGAATCAGTACATCCATAGACTCCAAAATTGGAAGCTACTGTCATCTACATGACGTTCAGTTCAGATGCAGGAAGTTTCAGGAAAGGTCAAGATGAAATACTCTCTCATGTTGATTATTCATTGAAACTACCTTTTATTAAGAGGAAAAATATGATACACGGGCATATATTCATAGAATTTTACGATCAGAATCGCACCAACAAGGAGAACCATCGTATGAGGAGAATGGGCGCTCGTATCTTTACTATATTCCTTGTATTGTTTGCAATCGGCAGCAGTGCGGCTTTCGCAAAGGAGAATACCTACAAAATTGGCCCCGGCGACTCATTGCTGATCTCCGTATGGAAAGATGAAAACCTTACCCGCGAGATTATTGTTCCGCCCGATGGCATCATATCTTTTCCATTGATTGGAAGTATCGACGTCACCGAATTAACCGTGGAGGAATTGAAAAAAATCGTTACCGAAAAACTGAAGGTATATGTGACCGATGCCACGGTTACCGTTATCCTGTTAGAGGCAAAAAGTCTGGTAGCATATGTTGTGGGAAAAGTAACCACCCCGGGCCAATTTACGATCAATATGAAGACTACGGTAATGCAGGTTCTTGCAATGGCAGGAGATCTGGACCCTTTTGCCTCACCGAACGATATTATAATTCTTCGCCAGGAGGGGGATCAATCTATTCAAATACCCTTCCACTATAATGACGTTAAAAAGGGAAAGAATCTGGAGCAGAACATATTCCTCAAGCGAGGAGATGTCATTGTTGTCCCATAAAAGTTCAGGAGTACACAATAATGGACAGAAGAAACAATAGCATCATACCATCTAAAAAAACCATAGCGTATCTTTTACTGACGGTACTCTTTTTCGCGGCCTGGGCGGCATCCGCCGCGGATATTATGGTAGTCCCCTCCATCGGCATAGCGGGCGCCTATAACGATAATATCTATTTTTCACAAACCCGGGAAGTGAATGATTATACCTTCACAGCAAGCCCGGGTATATTTGCCAACTATAGAAGCGGGCTGCTTGATTTTCAAACCGAAATCGGTTTTGACATAGTGCGTTACCTGGATGAAACAAACCAGAATACGATAAATCAGCGTTATACAGGAGAGGCGGTCTATAGGGCACAGGAACAGCTAAGCTTTAATGGTAATATCTCCTATATAAAAGACTCCACCCTTGACTCTGAGCTGGAAGAAACCGGGGTACTCAACCGTCTATCGAATCGCCATAGGTTTGATGTGGGAGGTGGATTGACGTACAACATAAATCCTGTTTCGGACATAGATATCGACTATAGTCACAGGGAGATAACGTACGACTTAAACGAATATACGGACCATACACGTGACTCTGTTTCTTTAGCGTATAACTATACGATAAACGATCGCGCCGATGTATTCAGTATTACACCAACATACGAAAAACTGGATTCCGACATCAGTGAAACGGATATTTACGGCCTCTCAATAGGGATATCACACGCGTTCACCAACACATTACATAGTTTATTTCATATCGGCACATCATATTCTGACACTTGGCATACCGGGCGAAGTTCCTATACAGGCTGGGGTTGGACAGCAGACGCCTCTCTCGAAAAATCCTGGACGACGGCCTCAGCCAGCGTACATTACATGCGAGACATAAACTATACAAGCGAAGGTGAGCCGGCCGAAAGAAATCGGTTTTCCGTTCGAGGAGACAAGATCCTGTCAAACAGAGTGAGCATAGGGATTACAGGATCTTATTATTTCACAGAATCGCTGGATGAAACACGCTACGATATGGACGAAAGATTTTTTAACATTACGCCCTCTATTTATTACAAAATTACGGAAAATCACTCGTTAGAATTATCATATGAGTATTCTTACGCCGAGGACAGAAACCTGCCAGGCGATAACGAAGCAGTCAGAAACATTGTGTGGGTCACCTTCAATTTTGCCTTTCCCCAAAAGTGGTAGTTACTTAGAAAGCAGACACTTAAATAACCTACAGCGAGAGATTAATTTTCCCCTTTCTGAAGGGAAGCAGTAAAAGGATTTTACATGGCTGACGGATTGAACATCAAAGAAGTAAAGGGCATCATCAGGAGACGCATAAAGATTTTCCTGCTGATATTCGTACCGATCCTCATTGTATCGTTCATTGTTGCGTCCATTCTTCCGCCGATTTACGTTTCCAAATCAACAATCGTTGTTGAGGCGCAGCAAATACCGGAAGAGTATGTTAGAGCGACTGTCACAAGCTATGTAGAGGAGCGCCTTCAACTCATTACACAGCGAATACTGAGACGGGAAAAGCTTCTGGAGATCATAAGGAAATTCAATCTATACCCAGACATGATGGGGAAATACGCAACTGAAGTAATCTTAGAAAAGATGCGCAAAGACATTACTTTTGAGACAGTATCCACGGGTGAATTGTCAGGAAGAAGGAGTAGGCCAACTACGGTGGCATTCTCTCTTTCATATGAGGGCAAAGACCCTGTCACGGTGCAGAAAGTGGCAAGTGTGCTTGCGTCACTGTACCTTGAAGAAAATTTCAGGAAGAGAGAACAACAGGCTACCAGCACCACCATCTTCCTGCAGCAGGAACTGGACCGCATCAGGACTCAGGTCAATGAATATGCTGATAAGATCAGCGCTTTCAAGAAGGAACACGCCGGAGAACTTCCCGAGCACACTACGATCAATATGCAGGCCCTTGAACGCTTGAACCGTGATTTCGACCAGGCCAATATGCAGATACAGTCCCTCAGGGAAAGAAAAACATATCTGGAAGGACAGCTCGCCAGTCTTGACGCATTTCAGCCTCAACAGGCAACAGAGGCAAGGGAAGGAGCTATTATGACTCCTGAAGAGCGGCTTCGATCTCTCCGCTCGGAACTGACCAAACTTCAATTCAGCTTGTCAGAGAAACACCCTGATATACGGAAACTCAAAAGGGAGATTAGTGAGCTTGAAATTCAGATTCGGGAAACGCCTTTGGAAACAAAGAAAACGGATAGAAATGAAGAAACAGTCAATCCAGCATATATCAGTATTAAAACACAGATCGATACCACAGATATAGAGATAAATAACCTTCTCACTCAACGAACCAGGATAAAAAAGGAAATGACCGACTATCAGAAAAAGATAGAAAGGGCGCCCCTCGTTGAGAGGGATTATAATAATCTTACTCAGGATTACGCGAATGCCCAGCGAAAGGCCAACGAGATGATGGACAAGCTTATGGAGGCCACGGTCGCAAAAGGGATGGAGGAAACACAGTTCGGCGAGCGATTTACGATCATAGATCCCGCTCAGATTCCCGAAAAACCTGAAAAACCCGATAGACGAAAAATCATGCTCATGGGATTGTTCTTATCGCTTGGTGCCGGTATGGGTCTCGCAATGACTCAAGAAAGCTTGGATCATTCCATTAAAACGGTAGCCGAACTTGACAGTCTGTCGAATGTACCCACCTTATCCGTCATTCCATTAATGAAAGATGTGAAAGAAAATAGACGCAGACGGAGGCGATATATCATATGGTCTCTGATCATATTTTGTGTAATCTGTTGCGGTTCACTGATATTGATTCACCTTTTTATGATTCCGCTGGATATATTGTGGGTGCGGATTCAACAGAAACTGATCATACTGTGGGCGCAACTTTACCAGAAACTCAATATATTGTGGATGCAATTTCAGCAGTAATAAATAACTGTCACAAATTTAGGTCCGGGGAAAAAGATGACAAAAATAAAAAAGGCCCTCGAGAAGGCAACGGACATCCGAAAAGATTACATACAGGATCCATATGAGAGGAAAATGAATGCCCCCGACGAATTGACATCCCCAACACTAACAATAGAGGAACAGCCCGTAAAGAGGGGTAAACCAAAAGCTCGATACCAATATACAAAGATACAGCCTGTCGATTTCCAGAAGCTTATACAAAATCGGATAATACCCGACTGCAGAATAAACGATACATCGGATCAGGTAAAAATTCTAAGAACACAAATCCTAGAAAACATGCGATCGGAGGGCAAAAACACACTACTTGTTACTAGTGCGAACCCGGGCGAAGGTAAGACGCTGACCGCTATTAATCTCGCTATCAGTTTCTCTCAACAACTGGACTGCACTGTTCTTCTTGTCGACACCGATTTGCGAAAGCCCTCCATAAGCACCCTCTTCGATCTCGATATCAAAATGGGGCTTTCCGACTACCTGCGAGGAAAGGCGGAGATACCAGATCTTCTGATCAATCCCGGTATTCCCGGTCTTGTCATACTACCCGGAGGGAGGCCCCTACCGAATTCTTCCGAATTTCTTGGTGCACCGCGCATGGAATCACTGGTGGAAGAAATGAAAGACCGGTATCCCGATCGGTTCATAATCTTTGACAGTTCCCCCCTCCTGACAAGCGCCGATCCTCTCACATTCTCACGATTTATTGATGGAATATTGATAGTAGTGGAAGCTGAGAAGACAAAGAGGGAGGATTTGAAACGTTCTCTGGCGCTGTTAAGGGACAGGCCGGTAATCGGCACCGTATTTAACAAGATAAAAGATTGACCAGACACCTCACATGTATAAAACGTACTACGGTTTCAAAGAAAAACCCTTTAACATGACTCCCGATCCAGACTATCTGTTTATGAGCAGAGGTCATTCAGATACGTATACTCATCTCGAATACGCGATCGTGGAAAACAAGGGATTTGTCGTTATCACAGGAGAAATCGGATCGGGTAAGACCACACTTATCAACTTTCTCCTCAGAAGAATTAAAACCAATGTCAAGGTCGGTGTTCTGAACCAAACCATGGCGCAGCCCAAACAGTTCATGAAAATGATCTGCCAGGAATTCGGATTGGAAACGAGCGGTCTCGACAAAGCAGAGATGCTGAACAGGATCAAAGATTTTCTCGTTAAACAATTTAACGCCAAAAGCAGAGTGGCGTTAATCGTGGATGAGGCCCAGAATCTACCCGACAAGACCATCGAAGAAATTAGGATGCTTTCGAACCTGGAGTCCGAAAAGCACCACCTGATACAAATCATCCTGGTGGGTCAATCGGAATTGAAAGATAAACTGCAGCAAAAAAAGCTGGAACAATTTGTTCAGAGGGTAACGGTCTACTGTCATCTCAACGGCCTGGATAAAGATGAGGTTGATCAGTATATTCGCCATCGTCTGCACGTGGGAGGAACAAAAAACCTTAATATCTTCGACCGGAACGCTACCGAAGCTATTCACAGATACTCAAAGGGTATTCCTCGTCTTATCAACATTATATGCGATGCCGCCCTCGTCTACGGATATGCCGACGAACTGGAAATAATCGGTGAAAACGTAATTGAAGAAGTGGTAAAAGACAGGGATACAGGAGGCGTGCGTACCAAGGATATCAGCAATAGATACCCACGATCCACGCCTGCTATTGGGGGAGGAATAACGGGGGAGGCAACTAAGAAATTTCGGGATATCGAGAAAAGAATAGACGTTCTTGAAAAGACGTTATATCGTATAAATAAGGAGTTAGATACATTAACCTCCTCCAAGGGAAAACGGGATGAGCTTGCTCTTGAACTCACAAAGATGTTACAACAAAGTATAAAAAACCGGTCAGATCTTCTACTGACAATACTCAAGTCGGAACAAAAAAGCAAACTAGATGAAAAAGAAGTAGCACAAAACATCAAATACCTGTTTAAGGATGCATAGAGCAATGAAATTGCGAAAATTACCGTGTGACATGGGGGAATTGCCCTTTTTTCTGTTTTATTAGTAATAGCTTTCGTACAAATAATAAGCAGAAAAAATCTTATCTTTTTATTGTCTTAATCCCTTCGGTACTTTAAAGTTTCATTGATCCTCCCTCCAATACATGTTTGTCCGTCCTCTCTTCTATGTACACTTATACATTATGCGGTGTGAAAGTGTCTTGCTCAAACCAATAGAAAGATTTATTTTTCTTTTACAATCCATATCCTATTATAGGTTTTCAGCTATAAATAAAATCATACTTTTTGCGTATTGATTGTTATCTCAAAACATGTTTTATTAATTTCAAATTTTAAAGCTGGGATAATTAACGATGTTGGTATAAATTATTAATGGCACAAAAGTTGCTAAATTTTGGTTCATAAAACCATTTGGAAACAGAGTTGACCATGAACACAAAACCTCTTCAACAAGCAGATAATGTCCTTAAATTCAATGAATGGGTAGAACCTGGATATCGTCTTCATAACATGCATTTTTTCCATGAACAGCTCCGTATGGAAAGAAGGAGATCGGAACGATCCGGTAAACCTTTTCTGTTGATGACCATGGAGATTGCTCACCTTGCCCAAAAAAGCAAAGGGAAACTTACCCTGAAAAAGATAGTGGCCGAGATAAACAGCCTTACGAGGGAAACAGACATCAAGGGTTGGTATGCCGATGGATCGGTTATTGGAATTATATTCACTGAAGTCAGTGATAATAGCAAAGATATGGTAACAGAGAGTATAATCAGCAGAGTAAAAGCCAACCTCTTTAGTATCATCCAACCGGAAATGATGAGGGAAATCAATATATCTCTTATATGGTTCCCTGATAAAGATGACAAATTTAACAATAATTACACGCCCAATGAGCTCTTCTATCCCGATCGCGTGGAAAATAACAGACAAAGAAAATTTGCCCTATTTGTCAAGAGGGTGATGGATATCACGGGCAGTCTCGTGGGACTTGCCCTGTTTTCTCCCCTTTTTATCATTATACCCATCCTTATCAAGGTATCTTCAAAGGGACCGGTGTTTTACAAACAGCAGAGAACCGGTTTGTTTGGGAAGGAATTCACCTTCCTCAAATTCAGATCCATGTGGGATGGCTGTAAAGAAACGGATCATAAAAATTATATAAAAAATCTCATTTCCAGTCGAACAGATCAAAACGTGGAAAATGGAGAGATCGATAAGAATCACCTCTTCAAAATGAACCATGACGACAGGATTACCCCCATAGGACAATACCTGAGAAAGACAAGTCTCGATGAACTTCCGCAGTTTATAAATGTGTTAAAAGGAGACATGTCTCTTGTCGGACCAAGACCACCCATTCCTTATGAACGGGAGGAATACGAGATATGGCACATGAAGAGAATAATCGGAATGAAACCGGGCATTACGGGTCTCTGGCAGGTAGAAGGACGAAGCATGTGTTCCTTTGACGATATGGTCCGCCTGGATCTCAAATATATTGAAGAGTGGTCCATCTGGATGGACATAAAAATTATGTTAAAGACACCTTGGGCCGTGATAAGCGGCAAAGGGGCTTATTAGGTAAAAGGGGAAACTCTGATGATTCGTATTGCTATTGTCGGTTATGGTTATTGGGGTCCCAATATCGTAAGAAACTTTTTCAGCACCAAAGGAATAAAAGTTGCTTCAATCTGTGACCCAAACCCTAACGCCCTGAAGAAGGCATCAACTATATATCCCTGCACATATGAGAAAAACGCAGATCCTTCTCTCATAAGGCTGACCTCAGATCATAACGAAGTCACCAACGCTCCCGACATAGATGCCGTAGCGGTTGTGACGCCCGTTTCAACCCATTACGAAATCGCGAAAAAGGCTCTCATGAACGGGAAACATGTATTTGTTGAAAAGCCTTTTACATCTTCGATCAGTGAGGCCGAGGAATTGATCGAGATAGCCGACAGAAAAGGCCTGACAATCATGGTGGATCACACCTTCCTCTTCACGGGGGCGGTGAAGAAGATCAAAGAACTGATTGATGATAATGTATTGGGAAATCTGTATTATTTCGATTCGACACGAGTTAATTTGGGGCTTTTTCAGCATGACGTTAACGTCATCTGGGATCTTGCGCCTCATGATCTGTCCATCATGGATTACGTTATTGGGAAAAAACCTCTTGCAATCTCTGCCACAGGCACAGCCCATCTAAACGGGAAGGAAGATGCCGCCTTTATTACTGTTTTTTTCGATAATCATATAATCGCTCATTTCAATGTCAACTGGCTCTCACCGGTAAAGATCAGAAGCACCCTTATCGGTGGAGACAAGAAAATGCTTGTATGGGATGATCTTGATGCGGACGAAAAAATCAGGATCTACGACAAGGGAGCCGATCTGACGACACAGGAGAGCATCCATAAGCTTCTTGTAAGCTATCGGTCCGGTGATGTGTGGGTTCCGAAGATCGATCAGATTGAGGCATTGAAGATGGAAGCTGATTATTTTGTCGACTGCGTAACGAACAACAAGACACCGATCAATGACGGGTCAGCCGGTCTCAGAGTTGTCCGTGTCCTCGAAGCGGCCAACAAATCGCTCAAACAGAGAGGTATGCCTGTAACATTATGAACGAATACCGATGCATAGCCGATGATGTCGAACTTGGCAAGGATGTACAACTGTCAAAATTCATAAACCTCTACGGATGCTCGATTGGTGAGAACACAAAGATTGGAGCATTTGTCGAGATTCAGAAAAACGCAAAGATCGGCAGTAACTGCAAGATATCGAGCCACACCTTCATCTGCGAAGGCGTAACCATTGAAGACAATGTTTTCGTGGGGCACAATGTCACGTTTATCAACGATACCTATCCCAGAGCAACCAATCCCGACGGGACATTGCAGACCGAGAGAGACTGGAAGGTCGAAACCACCCTCGTCAAAAAAGGAGCATCCATCGGTTCAGGCACAACGATACTGAGCAGGGTAACAATACATGAAGATGCAATTGTCGGTGCCGGAAGTGTTGTGACAAAGGATGTTCCACCCAACACCAGAGTTGCCGGTAATCCCGCCCACCCGCTTCAGGAATGCGCTACCCCCAACAAGAGATAGAGAAATCCTGGCCTTACACCGGGTTTTCGTGGTAGAATTAGACGGTATGTGTACAATAAAAGCGGGAGGTTAAAACTTCCCTTACCTGTAAGCGTATATGAGTGACAGAAGCCGCTTGCAGATTATTAAACTCTCTCTGACACATAAGGACAAATCAAGAAAGGAAATAATCCGATGAATGTCCCTTTTCTTAATCTCAAAGTTCAGTACAAATCCATACAAAACGAAATTCAAGACGCAATAAGTCAGGTAATAAACAATACGGCGTTTGCAGGAGGACCATTCGTCGCCCGTTTCGAAGAAGAGTTTGCGAGTTTCTGCGGATGCCAGCACGCCATCGGAGTGGGCAGCGGGACGGATGCTCTCTGGCTTTCACTTACAGCACTCGGCATAGGTGAGGGTGACGAAGTAATCACCGTCCCCGATACATTCATAGCGACCGCGGAGGCCATCAGCTTCTGCGGAGCAAAACCGGTCTTCGTCGATGTAGATCAGGACACTTACAACATGGACCCCAATCGGATTGAAGCAGCGATAACGCAACATACAAGGGCAATTATACCTGTTCATCTCTTCGGCCAAATGGCCGATATGGATCCTATCATGGAGATTGCCCGAAGGTACGGACTCTTCGTCGTGGAAGACGCCTGCCAGGCACACGGAAGCGAATACAAGGGTAAGCGATCTGGATCCATCGGAGATATGGGATGTTTCAGTTTTTATCCCGGGAAAAACCTCGGAGCTTATGGGGAAGCAGGAGCGGTTGTAACCAACAACTCCGACCTGGCTGAACGCATGCGGATGTTCCGCGATCACGGTCAGGCCAAAAAATATTACCATGGCATGATAGGATGGAATGCCCGCATGGATGGGATACAGGGGGCCATACTCAGCACAAAACTTAAACACCTTGACAACTGGACAGAGGCAAGAAGAAAAAATGCATCACTATACACCAGTCTTCTCGCAACTTCCGACAACATCATTACTCCGAGAGAAGCAGATTATGCTAAACATGTATACCATGTTTATGCCATTCGCGCTCAGAACCGGGACAACCTGATAGCGTCTCTGGCAGAGAAGGAGATATCCTGCGGAATTCATTACCCGGTTCCTATACACCTTCAGGTTGCCTATGGTTTCCTTGGACTGGGAAAGGAGAGCTTCCCCATCACCGAAAAATGCGCAGAGGAATTTGTGTCACTGCCCATGTTTCCGGAACTGACACAAGAACAGATCGAATACGTTGTCGAAATGATACAATTACGGTAAAAATTTTTCAGGCGTCAATGTAATTAGTGGGGTGGAATTAATCTTAATTAACTGTTTAAAGAGGTTTGATTTATTCACCCAAGAATACTGCAGGGATGGCAAAACCTTCCCATTAATCAATGTATCCGAGTAACCTCTATGTAATCGAAGGGGCGGAGCTGTATCAGAACCATCATAAAAAGGAAATGATAATGAATTATCTGGACACCATACGTGATTACATAATTGAAAATTTCCTCTTTGGAGATGCATCACAACTTAAGGAAGATACCTCTTTTATTGAAAGTGGTGTAATTGATTCCACAGGAATACTTGAACTTATTACTTTCATAGAAGAAACCTACGATATCAGGATTGAAGATGAAGAACTTGTCCCGGAAAACCTGGACAGTCTGAAAGATGTTGTCCGATTCGTTGAAAAAAAGATTGCAGACAGGACATAACGGGTATCTCCCAAACAACAGGTCTGTTAGAATATCTCGGGCGACACAACAATGAAGAAAAATAAGAACCTCTGCTAACTGTTTGTACATAGATATTAACTAACACCTTTGTGAGAAAAAAATGAAGCAACTTCAACCCCAATTAACGATTTGCAAACGATGTATATTGCCCGGGACGTTTCCCGGAATACGGTTTGACGAAGAAGGCATATGTAACCACTGTCGTCGCGAAGAGAAATCTGCGACAAACATTCGTGACACCAAGGAAGAGTACCGCCGTAAATTCGACGCGCTGATTTCAGAAATCAGGGGAACCGCGCCCACCTATGATGTCATTATGGCTTACAGCGGCGGGAAGGATTCGAGCTACACGCTCAAACTTCTTAGAGAACGCTATGATCTCCGCATACTGGCGCTGACATTCGACAACCATTTTATATCCCCTCTTGCATTTAAAAATATTGAAAAGATAACCGACAGCCTGGAGATTGATCATCTAAACGTAAAACCTTACTGGCCTGTTATGAAATCGATATTCAACACCGCCGAACGGGAAGAGATATTCCCGAAAGCGGCCCTGTTGAGGGCAAGTTCGATTTGTACCGCCTGCATCAGCATGGTGAAGAGCATTACCCTTAAAACAGCCTTGGAGATGTCCATTCCACTGGTTGCTTTTGGATGGTCCCCCGGGCAGGCGCCACTCCATGCCTCAATAATGAAAACCAATCCTTCCATGACCCACACCAATCAAAAGGCTGTCAGAAATATCTTTGAAGAGAAGATAGGTTATCAGGCACTGTCATACTTTATACCCGATACGTACTACGAGAGTTACAAAGAACGATTTCCCTATAATATCCATCCCCTTGCCTTCTTTGACTACAACGAGGAACAGATTACCCGTGAATTAGGCGATATGGGATGGGTACATCCTTCGGACACGGATTCCAACTCCACCAATTGCCTGATCAACGCCTATGCGAATCAATGTCACCTGGAGCAATATGGTTTTCATCCTTACGTATATGAGATCGCAAACATGGTACGTCAGGGGGTCATGACCAGAGAAGAAGGAATGGAAAAGATCTACAGTGAACAAAACAGGGAAATGGTTTCATACGCCCGTAAGAAGCTGAGAATACAGGGATGCAATTAATTCACCACTTCCTTGAAAGAAGCGCGGATCTTTATCCTGAAAAGACAGCGCTTATTCACGAAAATACAAGGGCCTCCTACACACAGATAAATTCACAGGCCAATATACTGGCGCGTCATCTTCTCGACAGGGGTGTCACTCACGGCGACAGAGTTGTGCTGCTGATGGAAAATTGTCCCGAATATGTAACCGGCTACTATGGAATACTGAAGGCAGGGGCTGTCGCCGTTCCTCTCAACACCGGTCTGAAACCGGACTGCCTGCAAGACTTGCTACAGGATATAGAGCCGACGATTCTTATTTCCTCTTCCCGCTTTGAACGGGTGCTGGGAAACATAGACCTGAATGATTCTACTATCAGGGAACTGATACTGAAAGATCCGCATAGCGAGTGGTCTTCCACCATTACAACCACACCATGGGAAAATCTGATATCTTCAGATTCCTCACCCAATCCGGTAATCCCCATAAGTGACAGCAACCTGGCGAATATAATATTCACGTCAGGTTCCACAGGAAAACTGAAAGGAGTAATGCTCTCCCACCTGAACATGGTAGCAAACACGCAATCCATCTGCCAGTACCTCAATCTTACCGCCGACGATATACAGATGGTGGTCCTCCCCTTCTTTTATGTGATGGGGAAATCTCTCCTGAACACGCATTTTGCGGTGGGTGGGACCGTCGTAATCAACAACAAATTTGCGTTCACCGCTTCCGTTCTGAATCAGATGGTAGAGGAACGTGTTACCGGATTTTCAGGTGTTCCATCCACCTACGCATTTCTGCTCAACCGTTCACCCCTGACAAAATACCGAGACCGACTCGATTCACTCCGCTACTGCAGCCAGGCCGGCGGACATATGTCACGGACAACAAAGATGGAACTGCGCGAATCCCTGCCGACCCACACACAAATCTACATCATGTACGGGGCAACAGAGGCATCGGCCCGCTTATCATATCTCGATCCCGACAAATTCACAGACAAGATTGATTCTATAGGGAAAGCCATCCCCGGAGTCAATCTGCGTGTATTGGATAAAAGCGGAGAAGCGGTTGAGGCAGGAGAAATCGGAGAACTTGTGGCATCCGGCCCTAATATCATGCAGGGATACTGGAGGGATCACGAAGCTACGGCAAAGGTCCTTGACAACGGAACCTACCATACGGGAGACATGGCCTATCAGGATGATGAGGGATTCTTTTACCTCGTGGGAAGAAATGACGACATGATAAAAACAGGCGGCCACAGGGTCAATCCTCTCGAAATAGAAGACACGCTTATGGACTCGGGACTGCTGATGGAGGCTGTCGTTCTGGGAGTGCCGGACAAACTTCTGGGACGCAGACTGGCCGCCCTGGTAACCCCGAAAAATTTGGAATGTGACGAAAAAGAGATCCTGCGGTATTGCGCGCTCAAACTTCCGAAACACAAAGTTCCGGGAACCATCAAACTAACGAGAAATATCCCAAAAAGCGAGACCGGCAAGATCGATCGCGCACGCTGCCGGCTGGAGATGAAGTGAATTTTTAGAGCAGGGACGATCTGGGCCGCCCGGGAACAACAACGGGAAGTTAAAATCTCCCCTACCCTTTCATATTTAGCTCACCAACCTATGTACAGCCAAAAACCATGTGTGGAATAGCAGGAATATGTCATCTAAACGGACCGGGGCCGGTTTCTCCGGAACTTGTTCGGCGTATGACGGGGGCGCTCGTCCACCGGGGACCTGATGAGTCAGGAATCTACATAGATGACCATATAGGCCTCGGGCACGCACGACTGAGCATCCTCGACCTGTCCGGCGGTGCACAGCCTATTCATAATGAAGATGAAACCCTGTGGATCACCTATAACGGAGAGATTTTCAACTACCCTGAATTGAAAGAAGGTCTCCTGAAAAAGGGACACCGATTCTACACCACCACCGACACGGAAGTGGTGCTCCACCTCTATGAAGAAATGGGTTCCGGCTGTCTCGACAGGCTGAACGGTCAGTTTGCCTTTGCCATCTGGAACAGCAGGGATAACTGTCTCTTTCTTGCGAGAGACCGCATCGGCATATGCCCCCTCCACTACACGGTGAACAATGAACACATACTCTTCGCCTCCGAGATAAAGGCCATCTTCACGGCGGATGATATTCCGCGGCAGATCGATCCTATCGCGATGGATCAGATATTCACATTCTGGACCACCCTTCCCGGAAGAACGGCATTTACAAACATACAGGAACTGCCGCCGGGACATTACCTGACACTTTCGGATGGCCAAATCATGATACGAAAGTACTGGGACATCCCCTTCTATCAGGCCGGAGAACAGTTTGAATCTTCCCTTGAAGATATATGCGGACAATTCAAGGAACTACTGTTCGACTCGATTCGCATCCGTCTGAGAGCGGATGTGCCGGTCGGATCCTATCTCAGCGGAGGCCTCGATTCGTCCGTGGTCACCGCGATCACAGGGAAAAACTTCAGCAACCATCTTAGAACATTCGGGATACACTTTGAAGAAAAGGATTTCGACGAAAGTGATTACCAGCACCACATGGTTTCCTTCCTGAAGACGAATCATACCAATATCAGGATAACAAATGAACAGATAGGAATTTCATTCCCGGAAGTTCTGTGGCATTGTGAAAAACCATTACTCAGGACAGGTCCCGTTCCACTTTTCACCTTATCTGAAACGGTACGTAAGAGCGGCTTCAAAGTGGTGCTCACCGGAGAAGGGGCAGACGAATTAATCGGAGGGTACAACATCTATCGGGAAGCCAAGGTAAAGAAATTCTGGGCGAAAGATCCGGGATCACAGTGGCGCCCCCTTCTTATACGCAGGTTATACCCGTACATCTTCAAAGATCGGAGAGCAGACAATTTTACACGATCTTTCTTCGGAACAAGTCTTGACAAGGTGGAAGATCCGTTTTTTTCGCACCTCACACGATGGGATAATACGAGCAAGATCAAAACGTTCTTTTCAAGAGATCTTCTCTCAGAAATCGACAGCTACTCAGGATACGAAGAGCTTGGTAATAGGCTCCCACAATCGTATCTAAAATGGGACTATCTTGCAAAGGCGCAGTATCTCGAAATGCTCATCTTCCTCAGCAACTATCTCCTCTCCTCACAGGGAGAACGGGTAGCCATGGCACATGGTGTGGAGGGAAGACCTCCATTTCTCGATCACCGGATTATGGAATTCATGGGACGCGTACCCTCCAAATGGAAGATTATGGGATTAAAAGAAAAATACCTCCTGAAGAAGGTATCACGAGGAATTGTCCCCGACAGAATTATCGATCGACCTAAACAGCCGTACCGTGCACCGATAAGTCAGGGATTACTGATGGAAAAGTCGTCATATGCCCATGATCTGCTTTCCGAGCACTCCCTGAAAGAGACAAATCTGTTTGATGCTCCAAAGGTCACACTGCTGCTGAACAAGCTCAGAAGATCAGATAAAGTAAGTGAATTTAACAACATGGCTATTGCAGGCATACTGTCTTCACAGATAATCCACGATAAGTTCATCGACGGTATCCATGCAAATCCTGCCGAACCCGTTTCTCCGAATCTGTTTTTTGACAAAAGAAAGCAAACGATTCGGGCAGGGACAACTCATTAATAATGCCCACAACCTTGGAAATCCTCAATCCGCTCGACCACGAAGAATGGGATACGTTATTGCCGCGAAACGATTCCCTGACCTTTTTTCATACTGCGGCATGGGCGAAGACACTTCATGAATCGTACAGATACAATCCCGTATATGTTACAAAGGTCGCCGATGACCGATTTCATGCCATAATCCCAATGATGGAGATAAACAGCCACTTGACAGGGAAACGGGGTGTCTCCCTCCCCTTCACCGATTATTGCGAACCCATAATCGATGAAAACGTCTCCTTTCAGGATGTTTTTGGTCATATAATCTCGTACGGTAAAAAAAAGAGATGGAAGTATCTTGAATTAAGAGGTGGAGAACGCTTTCTTCAGGATATATCCCCCTCGACACAATTCTTTGGACACACTCTCGATCTTTCACAGGGGGAAGGACAGGTATTTTCAAAACTCAGAAGCAATATTAAAAGAAATATCAAAAAAGCACAAAAAGAAAGCGTAAGCGTTGACTTTTTCAATACGTCGGAATCCATTGAGGAATATTACAGACTTCACTGCCTGACGAGAAAGAGACAGGGAGTTCCACCCCAGCCGCTGTACTTTTTTAGAAAAATACACGATCATGTTATATCTCGAAATCTGGGATTTATTACCTTGGCATCGTATCGCGACAGGAATATTGCCGGAGCCGTTTTTTTCCACTATAGGAAAAAGCTGCTTTTCAAATTCGGCGCTTCTGACACGGAGTATCAACAAACAGGGGCGAACAATCTCATAATGCAGGAAGCTATCAGATGGGGCTGCCAAAACGGGTATACAAGTTTATGCTTCGGCAGAACAGATCTGGAGCATCAGGGCCTCAGACGATTCAAATCGGGATGGGGAGCAACTGAAAGCATCATCGGTTACTACAAATACGATCTGCAAAAAAACACCTTTGTCAAAGACATCCCTACGATTAAACCGGTACATAATAAGATTTTGAGGAAAATGCCCATTTCGATCCTCAAGGCCATGGGCTCACTACTATACAAGCATATAGGGTAGTAACATGAACTTTAAAACCCGCCGGATTTTTCCAGCTATCTTGAATAACCTTCAATCTATGAAAACAATATACTACACATTAAAGCCATTCATCCCAAGGCAGCTTCAGATCGCTATAAGGAGAAGATATGTAAACTACAAGAAGAGTGTTGTTTCAGACATATGGCCTATCGATTACAAGGCATCCAAGCCACCGAGCAACTGGTCTGGTTGGCCGGAGCAAAAACAATTCGCCATGATCCTGATGCATGATGTAGACACAGCGAAAGGACATGCAAAATGTTGTCAACTTATGGATCTTGAAAAACGCCTGGGCTTTCGATCATCATTTAATTTTGTTCCTGAGCGTTATAATGTTTCTCCTGATCTTCGCCATGAACTCACTAAAAACGGTTTTGAAGTAGGCGTACACGGTCTGAATCACGACGGAAGGTTATTTTCATCCAAACGTATATTCGAGACACGGGCCCCTTTGATCAACAACTATCTGAAAGAATGGGACTCAGTCGGTTTCAGCTCTCCTTCCATGCACCACAATCTAGATTGGATGACACTCTTAAACATAGAATATGCCATGTCAACTTTTGATACTGATCCATTTGAACCACAACCTGAAGGAGTGTCGACTATTTTCCCATTTCTCGTAAATAATGATCCCCATCAAAAGAGTTATATTGAACTCCCTTACACCCTCCCCCAAGATTTCACATTATTTATACTGATGAAGGGAAAAAATATAGAAATATGGAAAAAGAAGTTAGACTGGATCGCTGAAAAAGGTGGCATGGCCCTTTTAAACACCCATCCTGATTACATGACCTGCGGCAGAGAAAAACTGGCATTAGAAGAATATCCCGGGAAATATTATGAAGAATTTCTCAATTATATAAAAGAAAAATACGAAGATCGCTACTGGCACGCCTTGCCAAGAGATATAACCCGTTATTGGAAAGACACCATTGTTGAAAATCGTTTTAAAGAAAAATAAGTTATAAAACAAGTAAAGAAAACATTCATGGACATTGTACAAATCATAGATCCAATGCAAGATCCTCGCTGGGACACGTTCGTTGAAAATCACCCCTTCGGATGGATTGTTCATCTTTCCGGCTGGAAAAAGGTGCTTGAAAGCAGCTTCAGACACATAAAGGGTCACTATCTGGTCCTCATTGACACAGCTTCCAATAATATTCAGGCCGCCCTGCCTATTTTCGAGGTACGAAGCCGACTGTTAGGGAACAGACTGGTCAGCATTCCTTTTGCGACACTCTGTGACCCGCTGATTTCCACCAGTGGTGATATGACAAGACTTTTCGAGGAAGCCGTACGTCTATCGAAACAACGTAACATACCATCCATTGAAATACGGACCCTTATGTCCATTTCACTAATCCAAGAAGATTCGATGGGGGTTAATTTGTTTTATAAACACCACTACCTCTTATTGGACAAAGACCCGGAGGAACTGAAAAGAACGTTCAACAGGACCAATGTCAGAAAAGGTATAAACAAGGCCATCAGAAGCAATCTGGTAATGAAGGTGGCAGACAGCGAATCGGACTTACGGATATTTTATGAATTGCATATCAAAAACAGGAAGAAACTCGGGCTGCCGCCGCAACCGTACCGTTTTTTTCAGATGCTCTGGGATACGTTTATGCAATCCGGAAAGATGATCCTTATTCTGGCGCAAAAAGACGATCAAACAATCGCAGGACTGATTTCTTTCAAATATAAAGACCGTTTCTCGTGTGAATACTTAGCAACGGATCAAAGATTTCTCGGCATACGACCCAATAATTTTCTCTTCTGGGAAGCAATTAAGACGGCTTATAATGAGGGATTTAAAGTGTTTGATTTTGGCAGAACTGCGCTAAATAACGAAGGCTTAATGAATTTCAAAAACCGATGGGGAACAACAATGGTAGATTTCCCTTATCTTTACTATCCTGCAAAACTGAGCAAAAAAATGAACAACCAGAAGACAGTATCCGGCTATAAACTTATCAACAAGATCTGTGAGAACTCTCCCGACTTAGTGTGCAAATTATTAGGCCAGATTTGTTACAAACACCTTGGATAAAGCAAGATACAAAACGTGGAGTCATTATTTCGGGGCTTAAGGCCACTAATCACATTGAGATTCCATAAAACAAGTTGCGGTGAATCTTCGCTTACTCAAGAAAATACGTATTTTTATTCATTTGATAATCATGCGTAAACAAGGGTAATACGCTCACTGTTCGATTCAATAGGAAATAGAAAGGGAACATATGAATATCAGTATATTTGGATTAGGATATGTTGGCTGTGTAAGCTTGGGATGTCTCGCGAAGAATGGTCACCGGGTTATTGGCGTAGATTTGAGTGGAATAAAGATAAATTTCATAAATGAAGGCAAATCACCCATCGTCGAGAGTGAGATCGATGACATTATATCAGAGCAATACAAGTTAGGTAATATATCGGCAACGGATAATGTCTTGCACGCTGTTAAGAATACAGATGTGTCTTTCATCTGCGTGGGGACTCCTTCAACACCAAATGGACATTTAGACCTTAGTGCAATTTATAGAGTATCAGAAGAGATTGGCAGGGGGATAAAAGAAAAAAAAGATTTTCATATTGTAGTTATAAGGTCAACAGTACTACCTGGTACGAATGAGAAGGTATCGGAAATCATAAAAGAAGTGTCAAAGAAAGAAATTAACAAGGAATTTGCAGTTGTTTCAAATCCGGAATTCTTAAGAGAGGGAACCGCCGTTAGAGATTACTATAATCCTTCCTTTACACTCATTGGCACTAATAATGAAAAAGCAGCTGGAAAAATGAAACAGATCTATAAAGAAATAGGATCACCTATAATAATAACCGATATTAAAATTGCAGAAATAATCAAATATGTAAATAATGCGTTTCACGCAGTGAAAATTGTATTCGCTAATGAAATTGGAAATATTTGTAAAAAACAGGGCATAGATGCCCACAAGGTAATGGATATTTTTTGCATGGATACAAAATTAAATTTATCTCCATATTACTTCAAGCCGGGATTCGCATACGGAGGATCATGTCTCCCCAAAGATCTCAAAGCGCTCAGGACCATAGCCCACGACTACTATTTGGAATGTCCTCTCTTGGAAAATATAGAAAGAAGCAATGAGTTTCAGATTAAACTTGTTTGCGATCAGTTAATTCAATTTGATAAAGAAAAAATTGGATTTCTTGGTTTAAGCTTTAAATCTGGAACCGATGATCTACGGAGCAGTCCTATAATAGATATCATAGAACAGTTATTAGGTAAGGGCTTTGATGTGAAAATATATGATAAGAACGTTCACTTCGCACACTTGTTAGGTGCTAATAGAGAATTTATCTTAAAAAAGATACCTTACATATATAAATTTATAACAGATGATCCTGACGAACTAATTCAAAATGCTGATGTAATAACGGTCGTGAATAAAGAAAGAGAATTTAAAGATATTCTTAATAAGATTTCCGAAGATAAGATCATCTACGATTTGGTTAATATTGATTTTGAGAATAAAGGGAAAATGAAGAACTATATAGGTATCTCATGGTAATGAAAAAACACATACTATTTATTGTCGAAAATCAGCCCCTTCCGAGTGACGTAAGGGTATGGTCCGAGATTCAAGCTGTTAAAGAATTGGGTTACGATGTTACAGCAATATCTCCGGTTAATGAACGGGCAAAAAAGAAATATGAAATAATAGATGGTGTTGAAATATTCAGGCATCCCATGCCCGTCGAAGCCAAAACAAAAGCAGGGTTTTTATTTGAATATGTTAACGCACTCTTTTGGGAATTATTTTTAAGTGTGAGAATTTTTTTAAAAAAACGTTTTCACATAATACATGGTGCAAATCCACCAGATCATATTTTTATTGTTGCTTTATTTTTCAAGCTTTTCGGCACTCAGTACATTTTTGATCATCACGATATTACCCCAGAAAATTATCTCGCCAAATTTGGAAAAAACACCTTTGTTTATAAAATTCTACTGATTATGGAAATGTTAACCTTCAAAACGGCTGACATCGTCATATCTACAAATGAGAGTTACAAGAAAATTGCAATTAACAGGGGGAAAAAAAATCGTAATAAAGTATTTGTTGTACGAAATGGCCCCGATATGAGCAAAGTAATATTCATGAGTCCGAATGAGAGGTTAAAGAAGGGATTTGATTACTTAGTAGCTTATCTCGGCGTTATAGGAAACCAGGAAGGCATCGACATTTTATTGAAAACAATACATCACATTGTTTACGACAAAGACATAAAAAATATCGGATTCATGATTATTGGCACAGGACCAGACTGGAATAACATGGTGCGATTATCAAAAGAAATGAAGATTGATAAATATGTAACTTTTACAGGTTTCATACCTTATAAAAACCTTTATGAAATCTTAGCAACCGCTGACGTGTGTGTAAATCCTGAATTCAGAAATGAATTTACGGACAAATCAACAATGATAAAGATAATGGATTATATGGTATTCGGGAAACCTATTATCCAATTTGAAACAACTGAAGGAAAAGTAACGGCAGGTAATGCAGCGCTATATTTGGACAAAAATGATGAAGTTGAATTTGCTGAAGCTATTATTAATTTACTGAATGACCCGGAAAAAAGAAAAGAAATGGGCAAAATCGCAACAAAAAGAATAAAAGAAAAACTTAATTGGGATATACAAAAAGTTAATTTGAAGAAAGCATATACCTATCTGGAGCAACTGAATGATTAGGTTTGTTCAAATTTTATTATATTCCAAAATAACGAATCCCCCAAAACTGTACGTTACAATATATTGATGGATCATCGGTAACATCAACCGTATTGTCACTTAATATAATATAACCCCAGAAAAGTAAGGATGATTGACTGACGTGAACAACACTATTGATTTTGCGATCGAGAAGCTTGATAAATGGATAGAGAATCATGATTGGAAAGCTTACGACCCTTTTGATGGATTGTCTTCCAAGTATACCAAGCAGTTAACTCTTAATAATCCAATATTAAAGATAATCTTGCAACAGAGCATCAGAAGATTCCCTATTAATCTTAGAAAGATATTAGCAATAAAACCGGAGACTAGCAGTAAGGCAATGGGATTTTTTGCGCAAGGATATCTTCACTTATACCAGACCTATCACTCTGAAATCTTCTTGGATAAGGCAATTTACTGTTTAAATTGGCTTATCAATAATCCTTCTGATGGATATTCCGGATATTGCTGGGGAAATCATTTTGATTACCAGTCAAGAGGGGGAAGAATCCCGAAAGGAGTACCCACTGTTGTATGGACTGGTCTAATCGGTCATTCCTTTATGGACGCTTATGAACTGACTGGAGACGAGAAATATTTATCGGTTGTAAAAAGCATAAGCCAATTTATTGTGAATGATTTACCGAGAGTTCAATTAAACGATAGTTTGTGCATAGGATATACACCACAAAAAAAAGATTCCAGGTTAAATAATGCAATCCATAACTCTAATATGATCGGAGCCAGTATTCTTGCCAGACTCTACAATGAAACCAAGGATAGTATATTATTAAACATAGCGGCAAAAGCTGTAAAATTCACGATACATTATCAGCTTGAGGATGGTGGATTTTATTACGGTGTTGCCAGGAAACATCATTGGATAGATTCCTTTCACACCGGTTATGTACTTGAAGCTTTATATAATTACATTAAATATTCAAGAGATGAAAACTACCGGGATAATCTCATAAAGGGATATGGATATTTCATAAATACCTTTTTCGGTATCGATGGAACACCGAAATACTATAACTATAAAACCAACCCCTTAGACATACAATGCGCTTCTCAGGGAATACAAACCCTTACAAACTTAAGATCTCTCGATTCCCGAAGCATTGAAATTGCCAAGAAGGTAGCCTCTTGGACAATTACAAACATGCAGGACAGCAGTGGATACTTTTATTTTAGAAAATATCCATTCATTATAAATAAAACACCAACTCTTCACTGGGGTCAAGCTACTATGTTGGCTGCATTGGCTATATTAAATCACAATTTACTAAAAGAGTGATTCAGACCGGTAAGTAAAAACAATCCAACCCTCCTTTGAAAACAGACCTATAAATACAAGACCGTTCCGTAATCGTATATCTTACAACATAATAATTACTACCTTTAGGTAATCCTCAACCTACCAAAATAATAATGGAAACTAATTGGTCATATATATTAATAACTCCCGCCCGTAATGAAGAAGCATATATTGAAAAGACCATCCAATCGGTTATCTCTCAAACTATTTTACCTAAAAGATGGATTATTGTGAGTGATGGATCAACGGATAGAACCGATGAAATTGTGAAACACTACGAGTCGCAAAATGGCTGGATAGAACTTATTCGTATGCCCGAGCATGGCGATCGGCATTTTGCGGCAAAGGTCCATGCTTTTAATGCCGGGTATAATAAAGTTAGAAAACTTACTTACGAAGTGATCGGAAACCTTGATGCCGACCTCTCGTTTGAAAGTGATTATATGGAATATCTCTTAACTAAATTCATTGAATTTCCGGAACTCGGAGTCGCTGGCACTCCTTTTGTGGAAGATAAATCCGACGGCTATGATTACAATTTTACTAACATAGAGCATGTTTCGGGCGCATGTCAGCTTTTTCGGCGGGAATGTTTTGAGGAAATCGGTGGGTATAAACCGATCAAGAGTGGAGGGATTGACTGGGTAGCCGTTACAACAGCCCGCATGAAGGGGTGGAAAACAAAGACATTCACAGAAAAGAAAATCATGCATTATCGTCAGATTGGTACAGGGAAGAACAACGTACTAATGGCGAGGCTAAAGCTCGGAGAAAAGGATTATTGCCTTGGCAACCACCCCGTGTGGGAAGTTGCGCGAAGTGCCTACCAAATGGCAACGGATAAACCACCAATTTTAGCAGGTTTATTTATACTCCTTGGATATATTTTTGCCTTGGTGAAAAAGACCGAGAGACCTATTTCTGAGGATTTGATCGAGTTCTGCCGAACAGAACAGATGCAGAGGTTAAAAAAGATGGTAGCAAGGATAACAGAGAGTAACGGCTTGTCGGATTCATAATACTCGTGGATTTAACATTGGCAAGGTTGACATCCTAAAACGAAGTGTTAGAGAGCATGACAATTAAATGATTTCAGCAAAAGACCACATCTCGATTTGTATATGTACATATAAGCGGCCTCAACTATTGACTCGCCTGCTGGACAAACTGAGGTCGCAAAAAACCGATGATTCATTCAGATTCTCTGTCGTGATTGTCGATAATGACGCACAGGAATCAGGGAGAGTAGCGGCCCTCAGTGCGAAAAATGAGGCAGAATATGAAATCGACTATCATGTGGAACCGGAGCGGAACATCTCTTTCGCAAGAAACAGGACAGTAAAAAATGCGAAAGGGAATCTGATCGCATTTATTGATGACGACGAATTTCCTGATGATAACTGGCTTATCAATCACTATCAAACGCTGACATCATGCAAAGCGGACGGTGTTTTGGGTCCGGTAAAGCCACATTTCGATGGGGATGCTCCTGCGTGGTTAGTAAAAAGCGGCCTTCTGGAGAGAAAAAGCTTCCACACACGTTATGTAATTAGGGATTACCACTATACACGTACTGGGAACGTGCTTCTTTGGAAAAAACTGTTTGACGAAGAAGGCGGCTCATTTGATCCTGCTTATGGAATCAGTGGCGGGGGTGACGCGGTTTTTTTTAAAAGAATGATGGAAAGAGGCAAAATATTTGTTTGGAGCAACGATGGGATTGTATATGAGACGGTAACACCTGAGAGACAAACACGAATGTACTATGTAAAGAGAGCCTTCACAAGAGGGATGACGGCAGCGTGGGAGCATCCCTTTCTCAGCACTGGTACGGTTCGATCCTTATTCGCCATAGTCATATATACTTCCATCTTGCCTTTTGCGCTTTTGTGGGGACAACCGTCTTTCATGAAATACCTGATAAAAGAATGCGATCACATCTCTAAGATTTTGGCCTATCTCGGAATCAAATTAGTCCAGGAGAGGCCATATTGAACGCTGCCCGTTGCTTGCTGATATGCTGATTATAAATGCTGATGACTACGGAAAGAATCGCCTGTGTACGGATAATATTCTTTCATGCTTTGCGGAGGAAAGAATAACCTCGGCAAGCGCTATGGTCTTTATGGCCGATTCTGAGAGATCTGCAGATTTAGCCATAGAAAACAATCTGGATGCAGGTTTACATCTCAATTTTACTCAGAGTTTTAGTGGCCATATCAAATCGGCTACCCTGATTGAATACCAAGAAAAAATCGCCAAGTTCTTGTTATCGAACAGATATTCTCTTTTAATATATAACCCTATTCTAAAAAACCATTTCGACTATATATATAAATCACAAGTTGAGGAGTACGTACGCCTATATAACAGAAACCCGACACATATCGACGGCCACCACCATATGCACCTGTGTATGAATATGCTTATAAATAAACTAATCGCAAAAGGCTTTAAAGTTCGGAGGAATTTTTTCTTTCTCCCAGGCGAGAAGAACACCATTAACAGATTGTATCGTTATATTATTGATGCTTGGCTAATGCGAAGATACACCTGTACTGACTTTCTGTTTAATATATCACCTATAAAACCTGAAAGAATAGAGGCGATAGTAAGACGTTCAAAATCCGCAATCGTAGAATTAGAAGTGCATCCGGAAGAACCTAAGGAATATACATATCTGATGAGTGATGAATACCGGTTAATGATTTCCTGTGTTGACACCGGCACATATACGACATTGTGATTATCTGATATCATTGATGATATATGCTATTTCACAATTTGACTGATCAATTACAAATCATAATCTTTATCACATTTCACACAAAAACTTTTAAGCAACAAAACAATGAGTAAAATGAAGATACTAAAATCAGGTTATACTGCAGAAATTGATACAGTCGATAAACAATCCTGGCACCAGATTATAAATCAATTTGATGACGCGAATATCTATCAAACCTGGTCTTATGATGAGATACGGTGTGGAAGAAAAAATATCAGCCATCTGATACTGAAGAAAAATGAGACTATTGTCGCCGTCGCACAGGCTAGAGTATTAAAAATTCCAATCGTTAATATGGGAGTTGCTTATGTGCGGTGGGGACCTCTTTGGCAGCTCCGTAACACAGAAAAAGACATAGAGATATTTCTCCAGGCCATTCGAGCTTTGCGGAATGAGTACGTATATAAGCGAGGCCTGGTTCTTCGAATATTCCCGATTTTATTTGACGATGAATCAGATATCTACCTCCCTCTATTAAAACAGGAAGGATTCAAACGGCTTGAACAGGGCAAGAAAAACCGAACCCTCATAATCGATTTAAGTTCATCGTTGGAAGATTTGAGGAAAGGTCTTAAGCAAAAATGGCGCAATTCTTTAAACCGTGCCTTAAAAAATGAATTGGATTTAATAGAGGGACATGATGATGAATTGTTCGAATCATTCATTAGTATTTACAGGGAACTTATCGAAAGAAAAAAATTTGTTGAGCCAAACGATATTAATGAATTCAGGCAAATTCAGAGCGATCTTCCCGAGAATATGAAGATGAGAATAATGATGTGTAAATATGAGGGTCAACTTTGTACGGGGGCAATTTTCAGTGCGATAGGCAATACAGGTTTATACTTATTCGGAGCAACAAATGATACGGGTATGAAAAGCTGCGGCTCACAATTAATACAATGGAAATTTATGGAATATTTAAAAGAAAAGCAATTCTCCTGCTATAATCTTAATGGAATCAATCCAAAGACAAATCCTGGTACGTATCAATTTAAGGCAGGGTTATGCGGCAAGAACGGGAAAGATGTGTACTTCTTGGGACAATTTGATGCATATAAAAACGCACTGTTTGGCTTTCTCATTAAATGTGCAGAGAAGGCAAGGTCCATTTATAAAAATAAAATGTGAGTTAACCTAGCGTTATTTACATTTTCGGGATTTCCTGTCAGAAGGTAGAG
>DAISYQ010000001.1:0-246381 GCA_036825195.1 Syntrophales bacterium | reverse complement strand
TCGTCACGATGGCAGCGGCGATCTTCATGATCGGTTCCCAGTCGGGGTCGGTCATATCGGTGATGAGGACCTCGCCCTTTTTGAATTCTCTGATCTCGTTAACGCTCTCTATGACATGCGCCGGGCCCGAGCCGATCTTTGAGCCGACCGCCGTCCCCGTCACGAGGACTTTCCCCGTCTCGGAAAGTCTGAAGTTTTCCAGGACATTGGCATCCTTCTGCGACTGAACGGTCTCGGGGCGGGCCTGCAGGATGAAGAGCTCACCGGTGCGACCGTCTTTCCCCCATTCGATATCCATGGGTTTGAAGTACCCGGCCTGTGCGGAGTAATGATCCTCGATGATGGTTGTCCACTGGGCAAGCTTCAGAATCTCGTCCTCCGTGATACAGAACTGCTTCCGTTCATCCTCCGGGACCGGGACGATCTCAACGGGCTCTTCCTTCCCCGTTGCGTAGATCATCTTGACCTCTTTGGTGCCCAGTTTCTTCTGGACGATCGGTTTGAAACCGGTCTTGAGAGTCGGTTTGAAGACATAGAATTCGTCGGGGTTCACCGTGCCCTGTACAACCAGTTCCCCCAGACCGTATGAACCGGTAAGGAGGATGGCATCTTTGAATCCTGATTCCGTATCGATTGAGAAGATAACACCGGAGGCCGCCAGATCGGAACGTACCATTTTTTGGACGCCGATGGAGAGTGCGACCGACATATGATCAAAGTTCTTGTCCTCCCGGTACGAGATGGCCCGGTTGGTGAAAAGGGAGGCGAAACAGCGCTTGCAGGCATCGATCAACCCATCGTTCCCCCTGATGTTGAGGTATGTCTCCTGCTGTCCGGCGAAACTCGCATCCGGCAGGTCTTCGGCTGTCGCGGAAGACCGAACGGCCACATCGGTATCTACTCCGTATTCCTGGCAGAGTTTCCCGTAGGCTTCGAGGATTGCCCTGTTGAGATCTTCGGGCATCGGGGCATTATAGATAAGAGATCGGATTTTCTCCCCTTTCTCGCTGAGATTGTGCATATCGTGGGTATCCAGATCGGAAAGAATATGTTCCATCTCGGATTTTATTCCGGCGGACTCCAGAAGATACCGATAGGCATCGGCGGTTACGGCAAATCCATCCGGTATATTGACTCCCTTGGGGGGCAGTTCCCGGAACATCTCACCCAGAGATGCATTTTTCCCTCCTACCTGTGGAATATCCCCCAATTCTATTTCGGTAAACCAGAGCACGAGTTTCTTGGCTTCCATGGTACTCCTCCTCGCAAAGAACGTTCAATTTTTAAAAACTCGTTTACCTAACAATTCCCCTGTTTGATGTCAATCTCAAATTACGCCCAAGAGAAACAAATATAGAAAAACTCAGAAAGCATGCGCGAAAAAAGACAGCAGGCCATCCCTGTTACGGTTCCCGGGATGATCTGTTCACCATGATTTTCTGTGCCGTCCTCAGGTCATCAGGAGTATTGATTCCCATGGCTTCGGAGGGTTCATCAATAATATATGATCCGGTCTTGCGATGTTCTCTGTGGGCAATCTCGAAGATGTCGGTAAAGTAATATTCCTTCTGGGCATTGTTGTTGTCAATCTTTAGTACGGCCTCGAACAGGAAGATGCTGTCGACGCAGTAAATGCCCGTGTTTATTTCCCGTATCTTCTTTTCCTCTGGATCGGCGTCACGGGCCTCGACGATCTTCACGACATCTCCCTCTGCGTTCTTTACGACCCTTCCATAACTTCCGGGGTCGTTCAGAAGAGCGGTCATTACCGTGATGGCGTTGTTGCAGGATTGGTGCTCTGCCAGAAGATGCTCTATCGTGGAGGGAAGAAGCAGGGGTACATCCCCGCACAGAATCAGTACATCTCCATCGAAATGGAGCAGGGCATCTTTGGCCTGGAGCACGGCGTGGGCGGTTCCAAGCTGTTCTTTCTGATAGGCATAGATCAGATCATGACTCCTGAAAGTTTCTTTGATAACCTCCGCCTGATGCCCTATGACAGCAACGGTCTTTTCCGAGCCGAGTCTTTGGGAAAGGTCGACCACATACCATAACATGGGTTTCCCGCAGATCGGGTGCAGCACTTTCGCCAGATCGGATTTCATCCGTGTGCCCTTGCCGGCGGCGAGGATAATGGTAGCCAGATTTTTTCTTTGCATCTACGTGCCTTTCTGCCGGTGCAGATCCACACCGGGGGGGAGTATGACCAGTACTTCACGAATCGTTTTCATATCGGCGTCCTCGATGACGAAGGTGATCGTCTCATGCCTGAAAATATCTCTTCTCATGGGAATGCGACCCATTTTGTACAATAGAAAACCACCGAGAGTTTCATAATCGCCCGCGGGAATTTTAACGGGCAACAGATTGCGGATGGTGTCTATCTTTACCTGTGCATCGAAGAGGTATCTTCCTTGCCCGACCTGTCTGTACAGTATCGTGCCGTCATTGTGGTACTCGTCTTCGATTTCACCGACGATCTCTTCAAGGATGTCTTCAAGGGTAATTATCCCGACAGCGCCGCCGTATTCGTCAACAATGACGGCCATATGTTCTCTCCGGTTCTGAAGTTCAAAGAAGAGTTCCTTTGCCAGTTTCGTTTCGGGTATGTACAGGACATTCTTCTTTGTAAATTCTTCAACATGCAGTTCTTCCGGGGAAAGGATCCCCTGGTCTTTTCTGAGGAGGGCCTCTAGGATATCAAAAGTATGTAATATGCCGATGATGTTATATGCTTTGTCACTGAATACAGGAATCTGGGAGTATCCCTTGTCGATAATGATAGGGGTGGCCTCGCTGATGGTCATTTGTGACGGAACAACGGTTACATTGGAGAGGGGTACCATGATCTGATCGACTGTGGAGTCGGAAAAATCAAAGATTCTCTGTATCATTTCCTTTTCCGACCTCATAATATCCCCGCTTTGTTCTTCCCGCAGGAGTAATTCCAGTCCGTCCTTCGTAATATAGGACGCATATGAGAGATCCTTCTTCCCTGAGAAGGCGGTAAGGACCCTGTGAGAGATTCTTGAGAGTATAAAAACGGCGGGATATAAAATCCACGAAGCGGCCCATATGAACCATGAAATCTTAGGCGCCATCCGATCCGCATTCTGTTGGAAGATGCTTTTCGGTATCACCTCTCCCACAGTCAGGATGAGGGGTATCATGATGATGATGGAGAGGAGTTCCCCCGTTTCGATTCCGAAGTGAGATATCAACAGAGCCGTGGTGAGAGCGGTGTTGCTGACGGCGCAGAGATTCGTCCCGATCAGTGTTGTAGCCAGGAACCATTCCGGTCGTTCCATCAGTTTCAACGCCATGGCTGCAGAACGTGATCCCTTCCTAGCCTTATGTCTCATGATATTGATATCACATGCTACCAGAGAGAGTTCTCCACCGGAGAAGAGCCCTTCCAGGAAGAGGAATATGAGAATGGGAATGATGAAGAAGAGATCAGTCATCGTTGGATTCCTCGCGCTTTGTGACGCGTATGCTCATGATCCTCGCCTTATCGATCTTTTCCACCCTTAAGGTATAGGGTGGTACCGATATTTCCTCACCCTCCGCCGGGAGTTGTCCAAAGAGATGAAACACGAACCCTCCCACTGTATCGAACTCCTCCGTTGTAATAGGAATATCTACAAGCTCATTGAAATCATCAATATCCATCATACCGGATACCACAAACGCATCTTCACTGATCCGGTAAAACATTTCTCGGGTTTGACTGGGATCTTCATAGATATCCACGAACAGGTTCCTGAGTATGTCATTCAGTGTTATAAGCCCGGCCACTCCGCCGTACTCGTCGACCACGATAGCTATCTGGAGACTTCTCCGCTGAAAATCCCGGAGCATTCTATCCGCCCTCTTTTCCGTGGGAACGAAATAGGGTTTCGTAATGAGGTGCTGCCATCCACTCCTCTTCTGTTTCTTTGCCACTTCTGATAGCAGATGTTTTGCATGGAGAACACCCAGAATATTGTCCCTGTCCGTTCCGTAGACAGGTATCCTGGATACGCGTTCACGAATGACTTCCTGCTCTATTTCCTGTATATTCATGGATACCGGCAGGCAGAACATGTCGACTCTCGGAACCATGATCTCCGACACCCTCGTGTCGGCGAGTTTGAATACCTCGTGGATCAGGTCCTTCTGGGATTCTTCCAGTGCCCCCTCCTGATGGCCTGCGTCAACCAGTGCCTTGAAGGTGTCTTCGGTCAGCGCCTTTTCATCTCCCTGCTTCTCCCTACCGAAGAGAAATACAAAGAGGTCTGATATCTTTTCGATTGACCATACCACCGGACGGAGCAGGGTGGTCAGCAGGACCAGTGGCAGTGCAACGGCGCTGGAAAATCTCATGGAATTGACGATCGCAAGGTTTTTGGGGATCGCTTCACCGAAAATAATGAGCGCGACACTTGCAACGGCTATGGCGATCCATTTCCCTTCAGTTCCGAAGAGATAAATTGAGACGGATGTCGTCAGGGCGGCGATGGCGATATTGACGGACTCATTTCCTGTAAGGATAGTGACGAGAAGCCTTCTGGGGCGTCCCAGCAGTTTTTTGACGGATGACGCAAAGGGGATGCGATCCTCTTTCATTTTATATAAATGCAAGGAAGACAGGGAGAATAACGACGCCTCTGAACCGGAAAAAAATCCCGATAGGACGATGAGAACAACCAAAAGGATCAGCTTGAAGATAAGATCGTATTCCAATGGTTTTAATAAACTTTCGTAAATAGGATCGATTCAGGGTTGCCACACCTCATATTCTCCCACGAATGGCCGGGAAAAGAGAAGATAGGGCAATCAAATCCGTTACCTATTTTATAGATTATCGTTCCCGTGAAAAAAAGTCAACATATCAAAGGCACCGCATTGTTTGTCACCTCTTCGTTCGTAATAGAAACCGGCAGAAACCTGGCCCGAGCCTGGTGCCCATGTAATGAACCGTTTCGTTATTGGTAAGGAATCCATCAATATATTGACAAAAAGGGTAACTTAGTGAGAGGGTTTCCTGTACAACGATCATATGGGCATCATTTTGGCCCGCACGGCGAGGGCACGCAAGAACGCTTATACATCCGGGGAGTATGGAGTGGAACCTCTTAAGATAATAACCGATTTTACACCACAGGGAGATCAGCCGCGAGCAATAGCAGATCTGGTACGTGGTATTGAAAAAGGATTGGAGCACCAGGTGCTTCTCGGAGTTACCGGTTCCGGCAAGACCTTTACCATCGCGAATGTTATTGAGGCGACACAGAAACCCTCTCTTGTCATCGCCCATAACAAGACCCTGGCGGCGCAACTCTACAATGAATTCAAAGTGCTCTTTCCTCAGAATGCCGTTGAATATTTTGTCAGTTACTATGACTACTACCAGCCGGAAGCCTATGTGCCCAGCACCGACACATATATTGAGAAAGATTCCTCCATAAACGACCGGATAGACAAGATGCGCCATTCCGCCACCCGCTCGCTGTTGGAGAGGAGAGACGTGATTGTTGTGGCCAGTGTATCATGCATCTATGGAATAGGCGCTCCGGATAAATATGCCGATATGCAGATATCTCTTGAAAAGGATATGGAGATCGAAAGAGATCAACTGCTGAGGAAACTGGTGGAGATTCAGTATGAGCGCAATGATATAGATTTTCATCGAGGCACTTTTCGCGTCCGTGGAGACGTGGTGGAAATTTTTCCTGCCTATGAAGAGGAGCAGGCGATACGGGTGGATTTTTTCGGTGATGTCATTGAATCCATATCCCTTGTGGACCCCCTCCGGGGAAAAGCCTTGAGCAGACTCAGCAGTACTTCCATATATCCGTCAAGCCACTATGTGACGACACGAGACACCATGACGAGAGCCCTTGCCGCCATACGTGAGGAGTTGGCATTGCGTCTTGACAGCCTGAGATCGCGGGACAAACTCTTGGAGGCACAGCGCCTTGAACAGAGAACGCTGTTCGACCTGGAGATGATGGAGGAGATGGGGTACTGCCAGGGAATTGAAAATTATTCCCGTCATCTCACGGGACGTATGACGGGGGAGCCGCCACCCACGCTGATGGAATACCTTCCCAAGGATGCCCTCGTAATCATTGATGAGAGTCATGCCACGATTCCACAGATAAACGCCATGTACCGGGGGGATCGATCGCGGAAGGAAACCCTCGTAGAGTATGGATTCCGTCTGCCCTCCGCCCTCGATAACCGGCCCCTTACCTTTAAGGAATATGAGACCTTTCCGAACCAGAGACTCTATATATCGGCCACCCCGGCGGAGTATGAGCTGAAGAAGGCCGCCGGCGTCGTTGCGGAACAGATCATTCGCCCTACCGGACTTATGGACCCGGAAATAATGATCAGACCGGTTGCCAATCAGGTGGACGATCTATTCGGAGAAATCAACAAACGGGTCAAGCAGGGGGATCGCGTACTGGTGACCACGCTGACAAAGAGGATGGCGGAAAATCTCACGGAGCACTATCATGATCTCGGGATGAAAGTGGCGTACCTTCACTCCGATATCGACACGCTCGAACGGGTTGCGATCATACGGGACCTTCGGATGGGAAAGTATGACACCCTTATTGGAATAAATCTCCTCAGAGAGGGGCTCGATATCCCCGAAGTATCTCTCGTGGCAATCCTTGACGCCGACAAGGAGGGATTCCTTCGTTCCGAGCGCTCGCTTATACAGACGAGCGGGAGGACGGCAAGAAACGTCAAGGGCCAGGTCATCATGTATGCGGACAGGATTACAAAGGCCATTCAGTCCTGTCTTGACGAGACGAGAAGAAGAAGGCAGATACAACAGAAGTTTAATGAGGAACACCATATCACGCCGGAATCTGTCAAGAAGGAGATAAGCGATCTTTTGAGTTCCATTTATGAAGCGGATTATATTACCGTCAGCGTGGAGGAGAAGGTGGAGGCGTATGTATCCGGTGATATTCCCGCCATGATCAAAAAGCTCGAGGGAGAGATGAAACGAGCCGCCAAAAAGCTCGAATTTGAAAGGGCGGCACGAATCAGAGATGAGATTAAGGAACTGTCGCGTATGGAGGCAGAGATCGGATTGTGGGAATGACAGAGGATGATCTCCTGAAAGAAAAGGTACGCAATGCCCCCGGCCATCCGGGTGTGTATCTCATGAAGGACAGGGATAACCGGGTCATCTACGTCGGAAAGGCAAAGAATCTCCACTCCCGTGTCCGTTCATACTTCGGGGGAACGGATACACGAAGGATGATCCCCTTTCTGGTTTCCAGAATACGGGACATCGAATTTTTTGTCACCCATACGGAAAAAGAGGCGCTGATCCTTGAAAATAACCTGATAAAAAAATACCGGCCCCGGTACAATATCAATCTGAGAGATGACAAGAATTTTTACAGCATACGGATCGATACCCGAGAAGCTTTCCCCCGCTTTCGGTTGGTGAGGCGGTTAAAAAATGACGGAGCACGATATTTCGGACCCTATTCATCAAGCTCTTCGGTGAAGGAGACCTTTTATTACCTGCATCGCATATTTCCCCTCAGGACATGCAAGGATCTGGAATTCAAGACGAGGACGAGACCCTGCATGGAGTTCCAGATACAGCGGTGTCTCGCCCCCTGCTGTGACCGGATTTCAGATACGCAATACCGGGAGCTTGTAGCGGATGCGATTCTGTTTATGGAGGGTCGCGGTGAGAAGCTTGTCCGGCAGCTCCGGTTGCGGATGGACAGAGCCTCTCAGGAACTGGACTTTGAGGAGGCGGCGCGGATCAGAGATAAAATCAACGCGATTGAGGCAACGCTGGAAAGACAGCGGATCGTTTCCACGGTCTTCAAGGATCGGGATGTTTTCGGCCTCTACAGGGAAGGGGACAGAATCCAAGTATACGCCATTTATATACGAAAGGGGGCCATTATCGGCCAGAGGAGGTTTCCTCTCATAACAGCGAGGATGGAATCGCCCGATGCCCTGTCGTCTCTCCTGGCGCAGTATTACCATACAGATCAGACAATTCCCGAGGAGATTATCATTTCCGAACGGATGGAAGATGAGCGGATCATCGAACAGTGGCTCGCTGAAAAAAGAGGGAGGAAGGTTTCTCTAGTCGTTCCTCTGAGGGGGGACAAAAAAGCGCTTCTTGCCATGGCGCTGTCCAATGCCAAGAGTGCGTTTCGAGCGGAGGAAAAACTGGAGGTGGATATTAAACGGGTGCTGGAGGATCTTGCGCAAAAACTCCTCCTGAAGCGGATGCCGCACCGAATAGAATGCTTTGACATATCCAATATCGGTGGAAAGTACGCTGTCGGTTCCATGGTTTCTTTCTGCGAGGGTGTACCGGAACGATCCCGCTACCGGCGGTTCAAAATACGGACAAAAGAAGATGCAGACGACTACGGAATGATGCGCGAAGTGCTTGAGAGACGGTACGGAACAAAGACGGACCTCCCCGATCTCATTGTTGTAGACGGCGGTAAAGGGCAGCTTGGCGTCGCTCTTTCCGTCCTTAGGGGACTGGGATTGGAAGAGGTGGATATTATCGGTCTCGCGAAGGAAGCGCACATGTTCCAAGGAAAAGGATTCCCCCGGGTTTCCAAAGACAGGGACCGGGTGTATCTGCAGAACAGGAAAAATCCCCTTTACCTGACAAAACATCCCCGTGCGTTGTTGCTCCTTCAGCGAATAAGAGATGAAGCACATCGTTTTGCGGTAACCTACCACCGTTCGGTTAAGAAAAAGAGGGATTTCAAGTCCGTTCTGGACGACATTCCCGGAATCGGCACGGCCAGAAAAAACGCATTGCTTTCACACTTTTTGGAAATGGATGCCATCGCGAATGCGTCTCGTGAAAAACTCGCAGCGGTCCCGGGCATAGGCAAAGATGCGGCTAACAGGATAGCCGAATATTTTCAAGCCCACAAGGGAGGGTCACAGGATTAATCGACCATGAGGGATGACAGCTCCTTCTCCATCTTCGCGAGCAGCGGAGGGAAGGTATCGGGGTTCAGGGCAGAGATGGGCAGAGCGTCAAATCTGCGACACAGGTTATCCAGCATATCCCTGTCGGGGAAGATATCCACTTTGTTGAATACCCGTATGCTCTTTTTTGTTTGCAGGTCGAGTTCTTCCAGAATGTTTTCCACCGCGAGTATCTGCTCCTCAAAGTCCGGATTGCTCACATCTATGACGTGGAGCAGCAGATCTGCTTCATCCAGTTCTTCCAGCGATGCACGGAAGGCGGAAGCAAGCTCTTTCGGAAGATTTCGTATAAATCCCACCGTGTCAGTGATAATGGCCTCCCTGTCGCGGGGAAACCGGAGTCGAGAGCTCTTCGGATCCAGTGTAGCGAAGAGAAGATTCTCGGTCAGGACGCTGCTCTGTGTAAGCGCGTTGAGGAGTGTCGATTTCCCCGTGTTGGTATAGCCGATGATCGAGATAATGGGAAGGGTTCTCTTCTGTCTGAGCCTTCGCCGTTGGAATCTTCCTTTCTGTATCTCCTTTAATTCCTTTTTCAGACGACCGATTCTATCCCTTGCCCTGCGCCGGTTGATTTCGAGTTTTGTCTCTCCCGGGCCGGTACCTCCAATGCCTCCGGTGAGACGGGACATGGCGGTGTTCTTTGTCGCAAGCCGAGGAAGAAGGTACTGCATCTGGGCGAGTTCGACTTGGACTTTCCCCTCACGGCTGTGGGCACGATGGGCAAAAATGTCGAGGATCAACTGAGCCCGATCAATCACCTTCAGTTCGGTGAAATCGGTAATGGAGCGCACTTGGGCAGGGGAGAGTTCATGGTCAAAGATCAGGAGATTGGAACCGATCTGGAGCGCTTTTATAACTATATCCGAGAGCTTTCCCTTGCCCATGAGATACTTTGGATCATAGGTGTGCCGGTGCTGTATGATGGTGTCAAAGACCTCAACGCCGGCGGATCGTGCCAGCTCCTTCAATTCTTCCATGGATGCCTCGCTGTCGAACAGAGGATCCGTCTCGACGCGAACCAGGATGGCCCGCTCCGTGGAGTCCACTTTTCTGACCCGCTGCCTTCGTGCGAACTGTTCATCCAGGGCCTGTATAAAATCAAGAAAATTCAGATTCGTTTCGAAGGCATAGGCAGGATCCATCAGGAGCCAGAATGTACCCCCGGGATTTTCGGGGATCAGGTGCGCCGCGTGCATTTTGCCCGGCAGGCCGTTTTCTTCGACATCGATGGCTGAAATCAGGTCAAATCGCAGAAGGGCGAGGTCGGTCAGGTCATCCTCCGTTAGTGTCTCACCACCGAGATGGGTGTGGATAAGGCGCAGACCCGCCAGACGAGTAGCAGACGACCTTAAACCCTCAAGGCTTGGGATAAAGATCTGCCGGTGATCGCCGACGATTACGAACAGGATTTCCCCCCGGCGGTTGACGAGAATCCCTATCTGTCGATTAATACGGCGAGACAGACCGGCAAGGATTCGTGCCAGTTCGGGGGTTATTATTTGTCTCGGAGGGATTTTCCTTTTATAAAATCGCTCGATGTCCCGTATATCACTTGCCTTCAGACCTACGATATTACCATGAATCTTGTGTATGGTTCGTCTCCTTTTTTAAGAGGATTCTATCACAAAGCGAGAATAGAAGATAGGGGCGATCTCGATACATGCCTGCTCTGTCCATGAAAAAAGGTCCCGGGAAAACCAGCTTTCCCGGGACCTTTGCAGAACGGTTTTTACACAAGGGCTTTAGAAGCTCACTTCCAGTTTGTTCATGAAGAGGTAGGTATCGTCGATCTTGTTGTTTTTATCTGTTCCCTTGTAGAAGTCGCCTGCGGCGAGATAACCGAAGCCCGCTGAATAGGTGAGATTATCAAAGATTTTGTATGCGGCCTCCACGTCGAATTCTGTGCCGTATACATCGTCTACAAAATTTCTCGGTTTCTCATCCGCAAAGGCATGGGATACAGAACCCTTTACGGAGAGTTTGTCCACGGGGCTCGCGCCCACGAAGAACTGATAGAGCCATCCATTATCCATAAAGGTTCCCGTAGTGGCACCGGCAACGTGACCCAGTGAGGTCGGACACGTGTCGTTGAAGAGGATCAAACAGGGATCCCAGTCAACGCCTGAATCCAACATATTTTCTACCTTGTCGTTGGTTTCGGGGTCATCACCCTGGACCCAGGAGGCAAAAGCGCCAACATATGTGGGACCGATGGTGTACTTTGCCATCAGATATGCCCTGAAGCCCTCTAAGTCCATATTGCGCATCCCGAGAGGGCTCATGTCTAATTCACCATCAGCCACCCAGCCGATCTCTCCTTCCACATAAAGGTCGCCCCTGGTCAGCTTTACATAGGGTGTGAGAACATGTACGTCAGCTTTCAATCCCAAAGAGGACCCATATCCCACCGGGTCATGGGCATATCTGAGGTATTTGTAGAGAAAACCGGTGTCTATTCCCTCGCTCTTATATATGAGAGCGGCTGTATATGCGTCATCGTCACGATCGGCAAGGGCATGTCCTTGGTCGCCCTCGTACGATTTTAATGTGTTGAAATATATGTACAAATCACCCAACTTAGTCAGAAAATCAATCTTCGCCACGAATATCTCATAGTCGCCAAAACCGGTACCCCAGACATTGTCGGAGAAGATACCCGCTCTCACTCTGCCGACACCGGTCATGAACTCGACATAGGCCTTGTCGAATTCAATATTATCGTCTTCTGAGGGATCCGTCATGGCGGGCTCACCCATAACACCGTCCATGATGTCGCATCTGGTAATAACTTTCAGTCCTTCCAAAACCTGGAAGGTAACGTTGACTCGAAGTCTCTGATCATAATATGAGCTCGATGTGGATTCTTCAACTAAGGGAGAGTTGGTATCCGACCACCCTCTTATGCGATAGGAACCTTCCACCGATACATCTGTAGCCATCGCGGGTATTGAAAATGAAAATACTATGCCCAGTGTGAAGAGTATAATCAATAGCTTCTTCATCATTCTTCCTCCTGAATGTTTTTTTCTTAAACCCTGAGTTTGTTGACTTAGAATCATCAGACTCAAATATCGCTGATTGTTTTCCCCCTTTATCACCTCCTTTTGCTCCATATTCGAGGTGTACACCATGCATACCCCTCTCCCCCCGCGGAGCGAACAATAACATATTATAATTGAACCTGTAACACCGCAAGAGTTTTAATGTCAAGATATTTTTTAATATTTCTGCCACTTTTCACGGTGGTGACTGTTTTGTCTTTCAGGATTATTGCTTGGATGACGGAATAGGTGTATATCCTTGCAATGTGAATGCGATGGATGTCGAGCACAGGGCCCTATACACAGTAGCAATTCACTGTGACTTATGTTTCGACTCTATTGGACTTTTGGATGTTTTTTTCCTTGACATATATTCTGTTTTTTGATTACCTCACTCAGTTAATTATGACCTTTAGTCATATTCTGACCTTGGTTTGCTCTCTGAGGGGGGTCGTAGTGTTCCTACGGATAAAACAGTGGGAGGAAATCCTTAACCACGCGTTTTTTATAGAAAAACACAGAATGGAGGTAGTGAAAAGATGGCGGAAGAAAAGGTAGAATTGAAGGCGGTATATCCTGTCCCAGAGTGGATAAAAGAGAAGGCCCATATCAAGGGCAAAGAAGGGTATGAGAAACTCTATAAGCAGTCCATTGAGGATCCGGCCGGTTTCTGGAGCGAGATAGCGGATGAATACGTGACCTGGTTCAAAAAGTGGGACAAGGTTGAGGAGTACAATTTCGATATCCGCAAGGGCCCCATCTTTATCAAGTACTTTGAGGGTGCCAAACTCAATGTTTCCTATAACTGCCTCGACCGTCATCTTGAAAAACGGGGTGATCAAGTCGCCATTCAGTGGGAGGGAAACGAACCGGGGGAAGAGAAGGGCTACACCTACAAGATGTTGCATGAAGAAGTCTGTAAGTTCGCCAATGTGCTCAAGGCCCACGGTATCAAGAAGGGCGACAGGGTCGTTATCTATCTGCCCATGATCCCCGAACTGGTCATCTCCATGTTGGCGTGCACGCGTATCGGTGCAGTCCACAGCATCGTCTTCGGCGGATTTTCCTCTGACGCCCTGAAGGACAGGATACAGGACAGTCAGGCTAAACTTCTCGTGACCTGTGACGGAACATTCCGCGGCGCTAAGGCGGTTCCTCAAAAAGTCAATGCTGACGCCGCGGTGGAGAAGTGTCCTTCCATCGAGAAGTCTATCGTTGTGGCGCGTGTCGGTGACAAGATTAAGTGTGACTGGTCGGAAGGAAAAGATCTCTGGTGGCATGACGAGATGGCTAAGGTAGATGCCAATTGCGAGCCAGAGTGGATGGACGCGGAAGATCCGCTCTTTATCCTCTATACATCGGGTTCCACCGGGACCCCGAAGGGTGTGGTGCACACAACAGCGGGATATCTTGTTTTTGTAGCATATACACACAAGATGGTCTTCGATTACCATGAGGGTGATGTCTACTGGAGTAGCGCCGATATCGGATGGGTCACGGGACACAGCTATATCGTCTACGGCCCGTTGTGCAACGGCGCCACATCGATCCAATTTGAAGGGGTTCCTAGTTACCCGAATAACAGTCGCTTTTGGCAGATCATTGAAAAATACAAGGTTAATATCTTCTATACGGCACCGACCGCCATCCGCGCCATCGCCAAAGAAGGAAACGAATGGTTGAAGGGAGTGGACATTTCCTCGCTGAGAATCCTCGGAACGGTAGGTGAACCGATTAACCCCGAGGCGTGGAACTGGTACTACAATCTCATTGGACGTGGCGAGTGCCCGATCGTTGATACCTGGTGGCAGTCAGAAACGGGTGGTATTCTGATCACTCCGCTCCCCGGAGCCATCGACATCAAACCGGGTATGGCGACCGTTCCCTTCATGGGTGTATGGCCTGTCCTCCTGGACGATGAGGGCAAGGAACTCACGGCGACGGTTGCATCTGGCGCCCTCTGCATGAAGAAACCCTGGCCGGGGATCACGAGAGGAGTCTATGGTGATCCCAATAGATTCAAAGAGACCTACTTCGAGCAGTTCCCCGGGTACTATGTGGCCGGTGACGGTGCGAGAAGAGATGAGGATGGGTATTATCAGATTACCGGCCGTATCGATGACGTTATCAACGTCTCCGGGCACAGGATGGGAACGGCGGAAGTAGAGTCCGCCCTCGTCAAACATCCGTCGGTTGCCGAGGCTGCCGTCGTCGGGTATCCCCATGAGTTGAAGGGACAGTCGATCTACGCCTATGTCACTCTGAATACCGGCGTGGAGAAAACCCCTGAACTGATGAAGGAACTGGTCGCCCATGTTCGTAAGGAGATCGGCCCGATTGCGACTCCCGAGAAGATACAGTGGGCCGACGGTCTTCCCAAGACGAGAAGCGGAAAGATCATGCGCAGGATTTTGAAGAAGGTTGCGGCCGACGATATCGACGATTTGGGAGATACATCGACACTGGCCGATCCCTCTGTCGTGGACGATATCGTAAAGAACAGAGTGTAGGTCACAGATTACGAAGACGTGGTTCAATGTTGGACCTAGAAATTTAATAATTTAAAGGCGATGGAAGGGGGCGCGTAAAACGCCCCGTATCCATCCGCGGAAGGAGGTTATTGTGAACATAGTTGCATGTGTAAAACAAGTTCCTGATACCGAGGCGTTGATTAAGGTAAAACCCGATGGCTCCGGTATTGATGAGGGCGGCATTAAGTGGGTAATGAATCCCTACGATGAATTTGGCGTGGAAGAGGCCCTGAAGCTGAAAGAAGCAAACGGCGGTGAAGTAACGATTGTATCCCTTGGTCCCGCACGGACGATGGAGTCGATCAGGACCGCCCTTGCTATGGGTGCCGATAAGGGTGTCCATATTACTATCGACGGGGCGGATGCATATAATACAGCCGCCGCTCTTGCAGCCGTCATAAAGGATGTTACCCCGGATATTATTTTCTGCGGACAGAGGGCGATTGATGACGATTCCGGTCAGGTAGGTTCCGCCCTTGCCGAACTTCTCGATATGCCGCAGGTCACCATCGTAACGGGGCTTGAAGTGGCGGATGGCAAGGTGAAGGCTGTTAAACCCATAGAGGGTGCACAGCTCGTCATAGAGAGCGCGATGCCGTGTGTTATTACGGCGCAGAAGGGATTAAATGAGCCACGGTATGCTTCACTCCCCGGTATTATGAAGGCGAAGAAAAAACCGGTTGATGTCAAGGATGCGGCGGCCCTCGGTATATCCGTTGAGCCGAAGGCAAAAATTGTCAAAATGACTCCCCCTCCGGAAAGAGCTCCTGGAAAGATCATTGAAGGTGATGATCCGGCTGTGAAGGCCGCTGAGCTGGTCAAGCTGCTGAGGGAAGAAGCCAAGGTAATTTAACGCGAAAGGGAGGAGGATAGAAAAATGGCAAAAGGTGTATGGATAGTCGCTGAACAGAGAGACGGCGCCCTTCGCAAGGTTTCATTCGAGATTGCCAGTGCGGCACGAAAACTTGCGGACGAATTGGGCGAAGAGGTGAGTGCGGTTCTGGTAGGGTCCGGCGTGGAAGGACTGGCCCCGGAACTGGCTAAATATGGTGTGGATAAGGTATATGTGGCGGATGACGCTATTTTTGCGGATTATACGACGGATGCGTACAGTGCGGCGGTTGCCAAAGTTGTAAAGGAGAACGATGCATCCATCCTGCTCTTAGCGGCATCGGTTCAGGGAAAGGACCTTTCATCGAGACTGGTTGGAAAGCTCGCTACGGGCATGGCTTCTGACTGCACGGATGTTAAGATAGCCGATGGCAAACTTCTCGCCATCAGGCCGATGTACGCAGGAAAGTGTTTTGGGGAAATCGCCGTGGAAAGTTATCCTCAAATGGCGTCTCTGAGACCGAATGTCTTCGCCGCCGTGGAAAATCCCAAAGCGGGTGAAGTGGTGAAATTTGACGCGGGGATCGCCGCGGGTGATCTTAAGACAAAGGTACTTGAAACCCAGAAAGATACGAGCGGCAAGGTCGATCTTACAGAGGCAGACATTATCGTTTCTGGAGGACGCGGAATGAAGGGCCCGGAGGGGTACGGCATACTAGAGGAACTGGCAGACCTTCTCGGTGCGGCAGTCGGCGCATCAAGGGCCGCTGTTGACGCAGGATGGAGACCGCAGTCCGATCAGGTTGGACAGACCGGTAAGGTTGTCTCTCCGAACCTGTATGTTGCATGTGGTATTTCCGGAGCCATTCAGCATCTCGCTGGTATGAGTTCTTCAAAATATATCGTTGCAATTAATAAAGATGCCGAGGCACCGATTTTTGCCAAGGCCGATTACGGCATAGTAGACGATCTCTTTAAGGTGGTTCCAGAAGTAACAGCTGAGGCGAAAAAGATACTGTAAGACACAACCGGGAGGTGGATACCATATCCACCTCCTTTTTTTTTAGTAACACTATACACGGGGGAGGGTTCGATTTTATATCATAAATTCATAACTTGAGACTCCTTACCCCAGAGGGACAATTATACGGAGGCTGAAGCATTATGACACACGGTGGAGATGTATACTCTGTTGGAAATGAGGGGAGAGAGGTATTTTGGAATGCCCCTTTCCCATCCGAATTGATACTATTCCTATTCGCTGCTATTGCCATAGCAATATGCGTCTATGGTTTTTACCTGCGCTGGCAGATGTGGAAGGCGATCGGACGGCCGGAAAAGAGAACCGATCAACCGGGAGAACGAATCAAGTCTCTCCTTCTCAATGGTTTGTTACAGATCAGGACATTCAAAGAAACATTCCCCGGCATTATGCATGCCCTCATATTTTTCGGATTCTTTGTCCTGATATTCGGTGCGGCTTTCGACGCAACCCACTTCCATCTTCCCTTCCTCGTCCCCTTCTTTAATGGTACGTTTTATCTGTGGTTTTCGTTCATCATGGAGGTGTTCGGTCTGGCCGTCCTCGTTGGTATTGTCCTGGCGGTCTGGAGAAAATATATCCAGAAACCTGACCGACTCGGCTACCGAGGGAAGGCGGATGCGGTTGCAGACGATGCCATTATTCTCCTTCTCATAGGCGGGATTATCGTAACGGGATTTCTCCTCGAAGGGTTCCGGTTGTATGTGAATGTCAATGTGGACGGGTACACCTGGGGTGGATGGTCGTTTGTGGGATACGCCTTTTCGAAGACCCTGACCGGCATCAGTTACGACACCGTCAAGGTCCTCCATAAAGTGACGTGGTGGTTGCACGCCTTTATCGCCTTTGGTTTTATCGCATACCTGCCCTTCTCGAAACTGATACATATCGTCCTCGCCCCTGCCAATCAATATATGAAATCACTCAAACCGGCGGGGTATCTCGAACCCATTGCGGATTTTGAGACGGCCGAGTCCTTCGGCGTGGGGCAGCTTGAGGATTTCACCTGGAAGCAGATCTTCAATTCCGATGCGTGTTTAAAATGCGGACGATGTCAGGACGGTTGCCCCGCATACCTGTCGGGCAAACCCCTGTCGCCGAAGAAACTCCATCAGGACATCAAGGAATACTGGCTTGAGCGGGCGCCTGTTGTAATGGCGGCGAAAAAGGCTGCTCAGGAGGGTGAAGAGCCGGTTATACCGGAGCCGGAGAAGATAATGGTGGGCGACGTTATCGATCTTCACGAACTGTGGGCATGTACAAACTGTATGTACTGTATGGAGATATGTCCGATATATAATGAACACGTTCCGATGATTACCGGTATGAGACAGTACAAGGTACTGATGGAGGCCGATTTTTCTCCCGAATTGCAGTTGACCTACCGCAATATGGAGAACAATTCCAATCCCTGGGGGATAGGGGCTCACATGAGAGGCGATTGGGCCAAAGAGCTGGGCATCAAGACCCTTGCCGAAGATCCGAGTGTGGAGTACCTCTTTTATGTGGGATGTTCCGGGTCATTTGATGACCGGGGTAAAAAAGTTTCAGTCGCCTTTGCAAAAATTCTGAAAGAGGCCGGTGTCAGTTTCGGCATCCTGGGTGAGGAAGAGGGATGCTGCGGTGATTCCGCCATGAGGGGTGGTAATGAGTACCTCTCGCAGACTTTGGCACAGATGAACATAGACGTGATGAACGGATATGGCGTAAAGAAGATTATCTGTACCTGTCCCCATGGATACAATACCCTCAAGAAGGATTATCCCCATTTCGGCGGTAATTTTGAGGTCTATCATCACACGGAGATTATCGCCGATCTGATAGCTAAAGGTAAGATCAAGTTGAAGAAATCGGTCAGCGGTCTCTTTACCTACCACGATTCCTGTTTCCTCGGTAGATACAATGATATCTACGAACAGCCGCGGAATATACTCGCAGCCGTTCCCGGCATGAATCTGGCCGAGATGAAGAGGAATCACGCCAAGAGCTTCTGTTGTGGAGCCGGCGGCGGACGGATGTGGATGGAAGAGGATATCGGAGATCGAATCAACGATATGAGAGCGGATCAGGCCATTGAAATCAAGGCGGATACCATAGCGGTCGGCTGTCCCTTCTGTCTGACAATGATGTCGGACGGCATCAAGGACCGAGCGATGGAAGAAAAGATGAAGGCCCTTGATATCGCAGAAATAGTCTGGCAAGCCATGGATAGCGGTGAACCCGTCGAAGAGGCTATGACCCCGGAAGAGGGTGCCCCTGCAGAGGCGGTATAAACAATACTTGTTACCATTATGTGAAAAGGGCCCCGATCTTGAAATCGCGGGCCCTTTTTCATGGGACGTTGCAATGGTTGTGACCGCTGGGTAGGGAGGACGATACGGTGTCGTCCGGAAGGATGGTTCTGTCCGATCCCGTGCAGACACTGGGGTGCGACCAAAAGGTTTTTATGGCAATTTCCGGAAAAGTATATTAAGGGCATAGATAGGAATCACAAGGGGGGGACAGAGTAGGTAACAGGTTGTGCGACCTGTTGCGTACTGACATAACGGAAGTATGTTTTTATATTTTTACTCTAACCAAAGGAGGGCGGAAACTTATGGCACATGCAATCAGATATGAGGACAAACCTTGGCTTACATCGTATGAAAAAGGTGTCCCGGAATTTGTTGATTATGAAGATGTATGCATACCGGATTTCCTTGACCGGGCAGCCCGCGATTTTCCCGGATTGGATGCACTGATATTTCAAGGATACAAGGTAACCTATGCAGGCCTCAAGGAGATGGTTGATCGTTTTGCTACCTGCCTTACCGCCTTCGGTGTTACCAAGGGGGATGCCGTTGGAATACTCCTCCCCAACCTGATCCCCTGTGTCGCTGCCTATTACGCCATCCTGCAAGTTGGGGGCATAGCGGTCATGAATAATCCCCTCTATTCGGATGTGGAACTTGAACATCAATTTACCGATTCCGGTACAAAGGTGCTCATAACGCTTGATCTTCTTGGCAATCGGATGATCGACCTTCGGCCGAAGACGCAGATTAAACAGATTGTCTATACCTCTATTGGTGATTACCTTCCCTTTCCCAAGAACATCCTGTTTCCCCTTGTGGCAAAGAAACAGAAGCTGGCAGCGGATGTCAAGCCCGCACAAGACGTTTATAAATGGAAGGAGTGTATCGCACAATATGGGCCTGAGCCGACTTCGGTAACGATTGATTTTGAAGACGTAGCCATGTACCAGTATACTGGTGGAACGACAGGCGTTTCAAAGGGTGTCATGCTCACCCACGCAAACCTGAGTAAACAGGTGCAGCAGATAGCCGCGTGGATTCCGACATTCAAACGCGGTAAGGAAAGGATGCTGGGGGCACTCCCCTTTTTCCATGTCTTCGGTCTGTCCACGGCCATGAATCTTTCTGTTTGTATGGGGTGGACCGATATCCTGGTACCGAAACCTCAGTCCGAACCACTCCTTGAAACGATCGGAAAATTTAAACCGACCTTTGCGCCATTGGTGCCAACCATGTATATCGGGATGTTAAATCACCCAAACATCAAGAAAACCGATATGAGCTGCATTAAGGGTTGTTTCTCCGGGAGTGCTCCTCTTCCGGTCGAGGTTATCCATGATTTTGAGAAGGTTACGGGGTCGATCATTATTGAAGGATTCGGCATGACGGAGACAACGCCCGTTACCCATGTAAATCCCTTTGCTGGAGGAGAGCGTAAGGTCGGCAGCATCGGTGTGCCCATCTCAGATACGCTTGCCAGGATCGTTGATCTGGATGACGGAGAGACAGACATGCCGGTCGGTGAAGCGGGAGAACTGATCATCAAGGGACCGCAGACCATGAAGGGCTACAAGGGTATGCCTAATGAGACAGCGAATACCCTGAGAGACGGTTGGGTTTATACGGGAGACATTGCGACGATGGATGATGACGGATATTTCTACATCGTTGACCGCAAGAAGGATATGATCATATCGGGGGGATACAATGTCTATCCCCGCGACATCGACGAAGTCTTCTATGAGAATCCGAAGGTTCAGGAGGCCTGCGCCATAGGGGTACCCGATCCGAAACGGGGGGAAAATGTCAAGGTCTTTGTGGTGCTGAAGGAAGGAGAAACCGCAACAGAGGAAGAGATGATAGAATTTTGCAAGGGAAGGCTGGCAACCTATAAGCTTCCAACAGAGGTGGAATTCCGAAAGGAGCTTCCCAAAACCAATATCGGTAAAATCCTCCGGAAGGATTTGAGAAAAGAGGAACTGGAAAAAAGGAAACGGTAAGGAAGAACCCTATGTATGGTACCATGCGGGCGGGGAGGGATCTCCCCGCCCGTAGCGTATAGAGTAAAAGTGAGGGTTTGGTATGAATAGGCTGGATATCGATGGCGTACGGATTGCCTTTCGGATGAACGAGAGAGGCATGGAAGACAAGAGAAAAACGCTGCTTTTCATCCATGGTGCCGCGGGAAACCATACCAATTGGCAGGAACAGTACGGCGTACTGGATGATCAGTATACGACGATCGCGGTGGATCTCCCCGGGAGCGGTGAATCAGGCGGGCACGGTGAGCAAGAGGTTTCCGAATATGCCCGGTGGATCAAAAAGGTGATAGAGAAGCTCGGCCTTTACAGACCGGTTCTGGTAGGTCACTCACTCGGAGCCGCGATAGCTCTCGAATCGGCGATACAATACGGTACCATAGTATCCGGGATCGTTGCGATCGGAGGTGGAGCAACCATGCCGGTAAATCCGCTGGTTTTGGACGGCTTGCGCACCGACCCTTCGATGATCATCAATTCCATCCCCGTTTTTGCCGTTTCGAAGAAACACCGCGAACGGTTAAAGGACGTTCTGATCGGGAATTTTGAACGGGTGAACAAAGAGGTCGCATACGGTAATTTTCTCGCCTGCAGCCGGTTTGATATATCGGAACGACTGGGAGGAATTACACCACCAACCCTTCTTATCTGCGGAGAAGACGATAAGATGATGCCTCCCAAATATTCCCGGTACCTGGAGGAACATATCCCAGGGGCTCGGATGGTGCTGATAAAGGACGCGGGTCACTTTGTCATGATGGAGGAACCGGCTGCCTGTAATGGAGCCTTGCGTGAATTTGTCGATTCACTGGAGTGATGATGATCAAGATTTTGGTAGTGTATCATTCACAGACAGGGAACACCGAAAAGATGGCCGAAGCGGTCGCTCAGGGGGTGTCGAGTATCGAAAACACGGAGGTGATTCTGAAAAAGGCGCTCGACACATCTCTTGAAGATCTTCTCGACTGCGACGGGATTGCGATCGGAACCCCGGAAAACTTCGGCTACATGTCGGGTGCCCTCAAGGATTTTTTTGACCGCACCTTTTATCCGGTGGAAGGCAAGGTTTTCAGAAAACCCTTTGTTGTATTTATCAGTGCGGGAAACGACGGAACGGGGGCCCTGAACAGCATAGAACGCATCGCCCTCGGGTATCAGTTCAAGAAGGTATACAATCCCGTTATTGCGCGGAATTCGACGGGAGGAGTTACCGGCGAGATCCTTGCTCAGTGCAGGGAACTGGGACAGACGATTGCCGGCGGTATCGAGGCTGGGATATACTAAGAAATCCGGGATGTAAGGTTCCAGTATGGCTGGTTCAGAAACCTTCTGGTACGCGGTGTAATGAAGAGAGAAGGATCGTTCCTCTCCCCACCTTTCAATCTTTCAATGTTATGATAGATTCGAGGTAATCGTCCGGTTTTTCGTATCCGAGGAGCAACAGGATAGTGGCGGCTATATTACCGAGGCCCGGATCTAGAATACTGGAAAGTTCGTAACGGTCGGTATCGGGTCCATGGACAATGAACGGTACCGGATTGAGTGTGTGACTCGTTTGCGGTTTGTACTCCCCGCCCGGTCCCATGATCGCCCTTCCCGTCTTTTCGTCCACGGCTATCATCTGCTCGCAGTTTCCGTGATCGGCGGTTATTACAACCGTGCCACCGAGCCTGTCCACCGCTTCGATCAGCCTGCCTAAGGCCCGGTCAACGGCATTGACCGCCTTCACCGCCGCCGACATCGATCCTGTATGTGCCACCATATCCCCGTTTGGAAAATTCAAACGGAGAAATTTGTATCTACCGGATTGCAGAGCCGATATTGTCTCAGATGCGATGGCCTCTGCCTTCATCTCCGGCGCCTGATCAAAGGGCACGCGGTCGGATTCGATGTTCACCCACTCCTCAAGCTTCTCGTTAAATTTGGCGGAATTGTTTCCGTTCCAGAAATAGGTGACATGGCCGAACTTCTGGGTCTCGCTTATGGCGTATTGCGAAACGCCGTTTTTCGACAGATATTCAGACAGAGTACGGTCAATGGCAGGGGGGGCGACGAGGTATTCAGGCGGCATCCGCGTGTCCGCATCATACTCGAGGATCCCTGCGTATATGACCTCGGGCCGGTATATACGTTTGAACCCTGTAAAGTCATCTTCAACAAAGGCGCGGCTGATCTCGAGCGCCCGGTCTCCCCGGAAGTTGAACAAAACCACACCATGACCATCTCTGATCTGTGCAAGGGGTGTATCCGCGCTGCCGGGTTTGTGAATGACCCAGTGAGAAAGGTATTGGTCGTCAGCACCTTCTTTGTCACGTAGAGATCTGATGGCTGTAAAACAATTGGGAAATTTCGGTCCCATACCCAGAACATGGGCATGATATCCTCTTTCAACGATGGACCAGTCCGCCTCATAACGGTCCATGGTAGTCACCATTCTACCCCCTCCCGATGCCACACAATAGAGGCGTTTTTTGCCCATTTTCTTGGCACGGGAGCACAGTGACCACAGGTAGTCTTCCAGTTCACCAAAATAACGAAGGGCGCTGATGGGGGGGACATCCCGTCCATCCAAGAGGCCATGGACATATACCTCCTCGATCCCTTCCCGGTCGCATTGCCCTATGAGAGAGATGAGCTGGGATATGTTACTATGGACGTTTCCATCCGATATGAGACCTATGAAGTGGATAGGTGTCTTTGCTGCCAGTGAATTGGCAATAATCCTCTTCCATGTCTTTCCTTCAAAGAGGCTGCCGCTTTCAATGGCATCATCAACCAGTTTTGCCCCTTGGGCGAATACTCGGCCCGCTCCCATGGCGTTATGCCCTACTTCGCTGTTTCCCTGGTCTGTGTCGGAAGGCATCCCGACCGCCGTTCCATGTGCCTTGAGACGGGTCGATATCTTTTCATTTTTCAAGAGGCGACACAGGTGTGGCGGGGCAGCAAGTTCAATGGCATTGCCGGGGTATCCCCTATCTCTCCCGCGATACAGGCCCATACCATCCAAGATAATCAGGAGCAGAGGCCCCTGTACCCCTTCATAATGGGGTAGTCTGGTGAGTGTAAGGTTCATGGTACCTTGTTAGATAATGATCGGTTGGGGAACTCACAGAAATTAAAGGATTGAGAGGCTCAATTCATCAGCCTCTCAATCCTCAATCAGGTACATACTATCTTGCCCCTAACAGTTTCCGGGCAATGACCATTCTCTGGACTTCATTGGTTCCTTCGTATATCTGGCATATCTTTGCGTCGCGCATATGTCGTTCGGCAGGATAATCTTTACAGTATCCATAGCCTCCGAATATCTGAACGCCCTCTACGGCGGCTCTCATGGCCACGTCGGAGGCGTACATCTTTGCCATTGCCGATTCCTTTTCAAAGTTATACCCGTTATCTTCCAGCCAAGCGGCTTTGAGAAGCAGCATCTCCGCTGCGTCCAGCTCGGTGGCCATATCAGCCAGTTTCCACTGAATCGCCTGGAATGAGGTGATGGGTTTACCGAACTGCACCCGTTCCTTTGCATATTCCAGTGAATCCTCAAGGACTGCCCTGCCGATGCCGCATGCCTGGCATCCGATGCCTATCCTGCCGGCGTTGAGACCTTCCATCATCTGGTGAAATCCCTCTCCCGGTTTACCGAGGAGATTCTCGACGGGCACTTCCGCGTCTTCAAAAACCAGCTCCGCCGTTCCGGAGGCGAGTATGCCCATCTTGTCCTCAATGGTACCGACGGAAAAGCCCGGGGTATTTTCGAGGTCTACGATCAGATTCAAAATACCCTTGTAGCCCTTTGATACATCTTCGGTTGCCGCCAGGACACAGTACCGTGCCACGTTACCGTTGGTGATAAACTTCTTGACACCGTTGACGATGTATTTATCTCCCTTCAGTTCCGCTTTACATCGAAGAGAAGCAGCATCACAACCCGCATCCGCTTCCGTCAGGGCGTAGCATCCTTCGACTTCTCCACCGGCAACCGGTGCCAGGAATTTTTTCTTCTGTTCATCGGTACCGAATGTCTTGACGGGATGTCCATAGAGAGAATTATTTACCGATGTTATAACTCCGCAGCTCGCGCAGCCTCTCGAAATTTCCATAAGGGCAATGGCATATGTCACGTTGTCCATACCCGCTCCGCCGTATTCCGTCGGAACCGATACGCCCATAAGACCCATCTCTCCGAGCTGTCGGATTACTTCGTTGGGATGTTTGTGAGTACGATCAAATTCTTCCGCTTTCGGTTTGATCTCTTCATTGACAAACCGTGCAACCATGTCCTTTACCATCTGTTGTTCTTCTGTAAGTGCTAAATTCATAACCTTCTCCTTCTAAAAAAGATATTCTATACCGGAACCGGTGGATCCGTTTGATCGGATCTGTACCTACGATATAGTGAATGGCTTTCTCGTATCGAGAAATGCCTCAATCCCTTCCTTTTGGTCCTGCTTAAAACAAGGCTCCTGACTGAAACAGCACCGAAGACCGTGCCATTCCATATAGTCGTGCAAAATCTACCCTGTCGGGCAACAGATCGGATTTGCTACAAAGCCTTATTTCCGAAAACTTTTTAAAAAGCGTCATGTTTACCTGGTCGCTCTTTAAAAAATCCAATAGAAATACGGTGAATCGATATATGCATCTGATTCGTAAAAGACAACGAAGTATTCGAAAAGGCTTCACCTGTGCAGGGAGAGACCGAAGTCGATAAATGACTCCTCATGATGTGCAAAACAGGTCAAAGTGAGCGTGGCTGCTGTACGAGAAAAAACTCCTTTCTTTGGTACCATCAACAAAAAGAGTGAACCCGAATTGTGATCCTCTTTATCCAGACAAGACACTTCAGGGTAGTATCAGGATCAGATAAGGGTATATCTCAGATTGCTTAACGCCAAGATATAACAATTAACAACTTGGTTACGCTGCCGTATATAGCTGTTTTACCGTATGTATCGACGCAGCTACCCCTTTCTAGAATATGATCGTTGTAATGGTCGTGTCCTCTCCATATGCACAGCAAATGGGCATGAACAGCTGTACAAGTCCGTATCGACCCTGTCCCTCGTCATCTGAAAGAATATGAGTTCTGATTCAATAAACGCAATACCGATAGTATTGTTATAAAAGAACCTTAACAATAAACCACAACTCCTGTCAGGGGCCTCATGCAGTAATGATGCCAGCTTGTGAATTGTGGACTGTATGTCTTTATTATCATGTAATCTTTATATGTTAAAGATATTCTTCGTATAAAACCATATAATCTGAGGAACCATACGGTATGTCATTATGGCCTATCCGCAGAATTGTAATATTTTTTCATGCATATAATCAACGGGTTACCTGTCGTATGCTGAAATGACATGCCGTATGTCATTTCGACGCTGATCCACCGGTATCAGTTTGTATGAATGCCCGCAGGATGTCAGTACTTCTGAGTTGTTAAAAGTTGTCAGAAAGAAGCCGGTATCTGAATGTAAGCCGAGATACCGACTTCTTACCTGTTTCATCAAAGAACTGCATCCGTACATCATTCTTTGTGGTATAAATCACCGCTACGATAATACTGGCAAACCCGCCTGCGGTATTCTTACCTGCCGATGTAGTTCGGCTTTCTTTTTTCGAGAAATGCCTTCATACCTTCCTTTTGATCCTGTGTGCTGAAACATTGGGCACAGCACTCAACCTCGAGTCTGTTAGCATTGTCGAGTGAGAGATCATATCCAAAGTTCATGGCATGTTTTGCCATCTTGATCCCGAACGGAGGCATACCGATCAGTTTTCGCGCAAATTTCTTGGCTTCTTCCAGAAGCTGATCGAGCGGATATACCCGGTTTGCCAGGCCGATTTCATACGCTCTCTGGGCATCGATCTGTCCTCCTCCCAATACCAGTTCTTTTGCGCGTCCCATGCCAATCAGGCGGGAAAGTCTCTGGGTACCGCCCCAGCCGGGGATCAGACCTATCATGATTTCCGGCTGACCGAATTTCGCGTTCTCGGCAACAAACCGAACATCGCAGGCCATAGAGATTTCTGCTCCTCCACCAAGCGCGAATCCGTTGACCGCTGCAATAGATGGTTTTGGCAGTGTTTCGAGAATTCTCAGTGTTTCATGTCCCAGTTCCATGAAGGCAAGTGCCTCGCGGGGCTCCATATCCTGCATCTGTGCTATGTCTGCACCGGCCACGAAGGACTTTTCCCCTGATCCGGTCAGTATGAGGACCCGTACGCTGTCATCATCTTTGCATACCGTGATTGCATCTTTGAGTTCCAGCATGGTCTCGGAATTCATGGCATTGAGCGCCTTTGGCCTGTTGAAGGTAATGATGGCTATACCCTCTTCCACCGTATAGGTAATATTCTTATATTCCATGTGGTATCTCCTTGTTTACTGGTTACTGTAATCGTAAAATCCTCTCCCTGTCTTTTTCCCAAGGTATCCGGCATCCACATATTTTTTCAGCAGAGGACAGGGACGATATTTCGAATCACCGAGGCCCTGGTGGAGGACATTCATGATGGCGAGACAGGTGTCGAGCCCGATCAGATCCGCCAGTTTCAGTGGTCCCATGGGGTGATTCATTCCGAGCGTCATAATGTTGTCGATCGCTTCAACCGTACCGACGCCTTCATAGAGAGCGTAGACCGCTTCGTTCAGCATGGGTATGAGTATGCGGTTTGCAATAAACCCCGGGAAGTCTTCACATGCCACGGGGGTCTTTCCGAACTGCGTCGCGAGAGCGTTGGTGAGGGCAAAGGTTTCCTCCGATGTGGCAAGACCCTTGATCACCTCGACGAGTTTCATTGCCGGTACGGGGTTCATGAAATGCATGCCGATGACCAGCTCCGGTCTCTTCGTGGCTGCGGCAATCCTGGTGATCGGTATTGAAGAAGTGTTCGAGGCGAGGACGACGCCCGGCTTGCAGATTGCATCGAGCTTCCTGAAGATATCGAGCTTCAGATCTTGCCGCTCCACAGCAGCCTCAATCACAAAATCGGCATCTTTCATGTCTTCCAGATTGGTGCTCTTCCTGATGCGGCCGAGTATGTCTTCCTTTGCCTCGGCTGTGATCTTCTCCTTGGCGACCATCCTGTCGAGATTTTTTGATATGGTTGTATATCCTCGTTCCACAAATTCATCGGCGATATCGTTCAAAATAATATGCAACCCACCCTGATGTGCGGCGACCTGAGCTATCCCGTTTCCCATCTGACCGGCACCAACAACGCCGAAAGTTTTTATTTCCATTATTTTCTCCTTTTATTTTCAATAGAATAAACCGGCATGTGTACTATGCAAGCGAATGGATTACTGTTCTGTGTACACTGTCCGTCTGTTTTTCTGTCCGGTTCATTCAGGTATGTTGTTACCTCGAGACTTACGCTCTTTCAAGGACGATAGCCATACCTTGGCCACCGCCGATGCAGAGTGTGGCAAGTCCGAGATTAAAATTCTTTTTCTTCATCTGCATGGCAAGACTGTACGTGATCCGGGCGCCGGTACATCCGATGGGATGGCCGATGGAAATCCCGCTGCCGTTGAGATTGCACTTGTCAAGACTGATATCCAGCTCGCGCATGCACGCGATCGCCTGGCATGCGAAGGCCTCGTTCAATTCGACGTAATCTATGTCTTTTATCGTCAATCCCAGCTTATGCAGAACCTTCCGTGTGGCCGGAATGGGTCCCAGCCCCATATAGGCGGGATCCACGCCACCCGCGGCATATCCCTTTATCTTCGCTATGGGTTCGAGCCCCAGTTCCTTTGCCTTTTCCGCGGTCATCAATACAACGGCTGCAGCAGCATCATTGATGCCGGATGCGTTGCCGGCGGTTACGGTTCCCTTCCCATCTTTCGTGAAGACGGGAGCAAGCTTTGCCATTTGTTCCAGTGTTGTGTCCATTGGGCGTTCATCCACATCGAATACCTTGGGATCACCCTTGCGTTGCGGCATGACGACCGGTACAATCTCATCCTTGAATTCGCCGTTGGCGATAGCCGCCCGTGCCCTCTGGTGGCTGAGGAGCCCCAGTTCATCCTGTTCCTCTCTGGTGATACCATATTTTGCGGCGATATTTTCAGCGGTAAATCCCATATGGTATTTGTTAAAGATTTCATAGAGACCGTCATGAACCATGATATCGGTAAGCTGACCGAAGGGCATGCTCATTCTGTATCCCCAGCGTGCATTCGGCAGGGCAAAGGGGGCAGTGCTCATGGATTCCATGCCGCCTGCAACGATCATATCGGCGTCGCCTGCCTTGATGACCTGTGCGGCCAGCGTTATCGCCTTCATCCCAGAGGCGCAGATCTTGTTGACGGTGATTGCATTGGTCTCCTCGGGAAGGCCGGCATATATGGATGCCTGACGTCCCGGGTTCTGTCCCTGTCCCCCTTGGATGACATTTCCCATAATGCATTCATCAAAATATGCGGGAGTCAGCGAATCGTCATAATCGTAATGCTTTGCGTTTATCTCCGTCTTGTCGAATTCCCCAAAGACACCCGGACGGCATGATTTGATGAAATCGGTGATACCTGGTCTGAGTCCGGCCCTTTTGATCGCCTCTTTGATAACGAGCGCACCGAGATCAACGCATTTGACATCCTTAAGAGAACCGCCAAAGGTTCCGACTGCAGTCCTCGCCCCACTAACAATAACTACTTCTTTCATAAAACGTCTCCTTTGTTTGTTTATGCGGTGGTTATTCAGGGAGGATCATATTCCTGAATGTACACTCAGTCAATCGGCAGATTCCTGCCACCCCTTATGGTTTCGTGACTGTATGTCCGGGGGAGTAAATACCAGGCGAATTCTCGGTTTCCCCGTTCTCTGACATTCAGTCAAACTTTTCGACAAACTCTACCTCTCTAGGGCACTTATAGGAAGAGAGGTATTCCCTGCAGTGTTTCATAATAACTTTTTCACCGATCGGAGCGTCCTGATTTTTGATAACAAGTGCTCGGACAATCTCTCCTCTCAAGAGATCGTCTTTGCCTATTGCCCGTGCGTCTCTGACAGCCGGATGCATTCGAAGAATGTTTTCCACCTCAGCGGGGTACACATTGAACCCGTTGGTGATTATCATGCGCTTCAAACGTCCTTCGAGGAATATATGACCCTCTTCGTCGATCCGTGCCAGATCACCGGTATGGAGCCACCCGTTCTGTATCACCCCCGCGGTGGCCTGCTCATCTTTGTAGTACCCCTTCATGACATTGGGGCCCTTGATAAGAAGCTCACCGGTACTACCGGTCGGTAGGGAGGACCCTTTGGCGTCAACCACCTTTGCTTCAACATCGGGTATTGGAGGACCGATAGAGCCCGCTTTGTAAGTTTCGCCGATCCGGCTTACCGAACATACCGGAGATGCCTCGGTAAGGCCGTACCCCTCAACGAGGGTGACTCCAAACTTCTTTTCAAAGATCGGCATATACTCAGACGGCATTGCCGATCCGCCGGTAATGCAGAATCTCAGAGAACCCATGTCGTATCGATCCGCCCCTTCAAAAAGCAACATACCAAGGAAAACCCGGGGGACAGCCGCTATATAGGTGATCTGCTGTTCCTCAATGGCTTTGAAGATGGTTTCCAGGTTGAACTGATCGATCATGACAACGCTTGCACCTGACCTTATGATCATCAGCATATTGACGGTGGCCCCGAAGGAATGAAAGAGCGGGATAAGGCACAGGCCTCTGTCATCCATGGTTCCGTTGCATATATCTTCAAGGAGGAGAGACTGGGTTGACAGATTGCTGTGGGTGAGAACGGCGCCGAGCGGTTTCCCTGTCAGGCCGGCGGTGTAAATCATAACGGCTGGATCATCAGCCGAAATGTCCGTCATGTCCAGTTCGAAGGTATTCATTTCCATGGATCCGTCTATGGAGAGGGTCTCATGGGAGTCGTCCGTTGTTATCAGGTGTTCGCATTTCGGAAGCTTTTCCCGTATTTCTTCGAATCTTTTTGTCGATGACGGAATGGTGATCAATGCTTTGGCGTCACAATTGTCAAGGAGGTACAGCAATTCATGGGATGTCGACAGGGTATGGATGGTAACGGCAACGGCTCCGATTTTCAGAAGGGCAAAATAGGAGACAATAAATTCCGGTATATTGGGGAGCATAATCGCTACATGGTCTCCCTTTGTTATACCAAGCATCTTCAGTCTGTTACCGAATGCATTTACCGCTCGATTCAGTTCCGCGTACGAGATGTTCCTTCCCTTGTATATCAGGAATGTCCTGTCAGGGTATTTACTGCAGGTACATTCCAGCATCTCTCGCAGGTTTTGTTTCATGTAAGAACCTCCGTCAACCACCACCAGGCAAACGACTTTTTCTATCACAACAGGCAATTTAGTTCAACAAAATTGAGTCAATATATGCATACATATATCATATTTGTCGTGTTTGATGGTTGATTACCTTGACATTGTGGTATTGTCTAATATACATGTCACAAAATTCGGTGTGGTGGATTGGTTGCCATGCTGGTACAAGAAAACTATATGGGTGAGCGTATGGCTGTAATAATTGACGGAAAGAAGATTTCTCAGGACGTGAGAGATGAAATCAGGGAAGAAGTTCAGCGGTTAAAAGATGATAAGGGATTCGTTCCCGGCCTCGCGGTTGTCCTTGTGGGTGATGACCCGGCCTCACAGATTTATGTCCGTGGGAAGAAAAATGCCTGTGAAGGGGTGGGCTTCCTATCGAAAGAAATAAGACTCGCCGCCTCTACGAGTGAAGAAGAACTGCTGGGAATTATTGATGGTTTAAATAGAGACCACGATATACACGGGTTCCTGGTCCAGCTTCCCGTACCCGGTCATATACGGCCAGAAGCCATTGTTGAGGCAATAGATCCGAAAAAGGATGTCGACGGTTTACATCCCTATAATGTGGGGAAACTTTTTTCCGGCAATCCGTACCATCGATCCTGTACACCGGCGGGTATCATAGAACTCCTTGACAGGTATGGCGTGGATATCAAGGGGAAAGAGGCGGTTGTTGTGGGAAGAAGTATCTTGGTGGGAAAGCCTCTTGCACTGATGCTCCTGAATCGACACGCCACGGTCACCATTTGTCATACGAGGACGCAAGATCTTCCCAAAATTACGAGAAGGGCGGAAATACTTGTTGCCGCAGCGGGAAGTACCGAGATGATACGGGGGGATATGGTGAGGGACGGAGCCGTCGTCATCGATGTGGGTACAAACAGGATGGAGAACGGAAAACTATTAGGAGATGTCGCCTTTGCCGAGGTGTCAGAAAGGGCATCATATATCACTCCTGTTCCGGGAGGTGTAGGCCCGATGACCATAGCAATGTTGCTGAAAAATACATTGAATGCGGCTAAGGCTTGCGGATAGAAAACAACATAGGTACTAGACATGGAATTCAAGATAGTTTTGGGAATTATCGGAGGGTTGGGGCTGTTTATTTACGGCATGTACCTCCTGAGTGATTCTCTGAAGAAGTTATCTCTTGGGCTTCTCAAGGCGATGCTCGAGAAGGTGACATCGGGCAGAGTCAGATCGGTCCTCATGGGCGCCTTTGTTACCGCGGTCATTCAGAGCTCGAGCGCGACGTCGGTTATTGTCATAGGGTTTCTCAATGCCGGGTTTATCCCCCTTATGGGAGGCGTTGCGATCATGATCGGCGCCAACGTGGGAACCACGGTTACCGCGCAGTTGATTGCATTCAAGTTTACGACGATAGCGCCCCTGTTTGTGTTTTTGGGGACGGTGATTTTTCTTGTTGCACGAAGGGATAAACATAAGAATAAAGGACGGGCGCTCCTTGGTTTCGGCCTGCTGTTTCTGGGACTGGCAATGATGAGTTCATCGGTCAAACCCCTGGCCGATAATGAAGTGATACGAAACGCCTTTGTCAGTTTCGGAACCAGTCCTCTCCTCGGGATATTGACCGGGATGATCGTAACGGCAATCTTGCAGAGCAGCAGTACAACCACCGGTATGATCATAGCCTTCGCGTCCGCTGGATTACTGAACCTCCAGGCATCTATTTATCTGCTCTTTGGGATTGAAATCGGAACCTGCATTACCGCAATTATTGCGAGCATCGGCGGGAACTTGTCCAGTAAGAGACTGGCTGTAGGGCATACGCTATTTAACGTAACAGGCACCCTGATCATGCTACCTCTGGTTCCCCTGTATCTGCGGTACATCCCCATGATATCGGGAGACATCGCGAGACAGATTGCCAATTCCCATACGGCATTCAATCTGGTCAATGCATTGATTTTCCTTCCCTTTGTTCCTCTTTTTGTTGCATTTCTGAACAAGGTGATTCCCGGAGAAGATTACGAGAGGAGAGAAGCAAAACATCTCGATGTCCATCTGCTTATCACTCCAAATCTGGCGATCAAGGCCGCCATCCAGGAGATGGTCTCGATGCTGAATTTATGTCAAGAGATGTTTGAGAAAGCGGCGCAATGCATCGCCACGTACAATCATAAACTCAGGAACGAGATAGCGCTTGACGAGGATTCTGTTGACGAGATGCAGAAGAATATCACCGAGTACCTGGTTCGAATCACAAAGAGGGAACTGTCTGACAAGGAACGGAATCTGGTCCCTTCACTGCTTCACAGCGTAAACGATCTTGAGAGGGTGGGAGATTACTGTGAAAGCATTGTGAAATTATCCCAGCGTGGATATGAATACAATCTGAGCTTTTCCGCCCCTGCGAAGATGGAACTTGGTAAACTCTTCGACAAGACGCGTGTGCTTATGAAGCAGACAAAGAAAGCCATCGAACATGACGATCACAGGGCTGCAGCCATTGCACTGAATATCGACAGAGAAACGCATGCCCTGGTGAAACAGTCCAGAGCGAACCATATAGAACGGCTTGGGAAAGGAGAATGTATCAGTGATGCCGGTCTCGTGTATTCGGATGTCCTGACGGCCATCGACAGACTGAACGATCATCTGTGTAATATTACAAAAGGCATATTACATATCGGAAAAAGGTAACGATACGAAAAAGTTGTGATTTGCAATATGGAGTTCAACAAGGGAATTCAAGAACTATATACTATGTAAGGAGGATTACCATGGTGAACAATATTTTCTGGCTTGGACATTCAAGTGTGAGAATAGATGGGGAAAAAGTTATCTATATCGATCCCTGGAAACTGAAAGATGTCAAGGAAGCTGATATTATCCTGGTCAGCCACAGTCATCACGATCATTTGTCTGTGGAGGATATAAAAAAGATACAAAAAAACGATACGATTATTATCACGACACCGGATTGTACCGATGGTCTGACCGGTGATATACGGGTAGTAAAACCGGGCGATGTAGTCCAAATCGGCGAGATATCGGTTGAGGCGGTTCCTTCCTATAATGTTGACAAGGCTTTTCACCCAAAAGAAAATAACTGGCTCGGGTTTGTAGTAACAGTGGGGGGGAAGAGGATATACTATTGTGGCGACACCGATCTCATTCCGGAAATGGAGAGTATAGAGGCGGATATTATGCTGGTGCCTGTCGGTGGGACCTATACGATGACCGCCGAAGAGGCCGCCCGTGCAGTCAATATGATCAAACCCAAAATAGCCATACCCATCCACTACGATGATATAGTCGGTACCGAAGACGATGCGAAAAGATTCAAGGGACTGTGTGAAGTTCCGGTTGATATAAAACATGCATGAAATTTTCTGATGGTACTTGACAGGGTGAGATTGATGTTTATGTTACCTCTGTAGTAACGATATTAATATAAACTTTTAAAAAAAGTGTAAGGGAGGAGAATACGAGGTATGAAGATACGACCATTACATGACAGAATCATCGTTAAACGTCTCGACGAAGAGGAAAAAACCAAGGGAGGAATCATTATCCCCGACAGTGCCAAGGAAAAACCCATGGAGGGAGAGGTAATAGCCGTCGGAAACGGTAAGAAGACGGACGATGGTAAGGTGATCAAGATGGACGTGAAGGCCGGCGATAGAGTGCTGTTCAGTAAATATGCCGGGAATGAAATCAAGATAAATGGTGTGGAACACCTTATCATGCGTGAAGACGATATACTCGGAATAATTGAAAAATAACAATCTGATTATGAGAAGGAGGAAGAGTTGATGGGAGCTAAAATTTTGAAATATGATGAGGAAGCCAGAAAGGCCATCCTCAAGGGTGTTAATACACTCGCTGATGCCGTCAAAGTAACTCTCGGCCCCAAGGGACGCAATGTCATACTCGAAAAGTCTTTCGGTGCGCCTACCGTAACGAAAGACGGTGTTACCGTCGCCAAGGAAGTAGAACTGGAAGATAAGTTCGAAGATATGGGTGCTCAGATGGTCAAGGAAGTCGCCAGCAAGACCAGTGATGTTGCCGGTGACGGTACAACGACGGCTACGATCCTTGCACAGGCTGTTTACCGGGAAGGTGTGAAGGCGGTAGCGGCTGGCAGCAATCCCATGGATATCAAAAGGGGAATAGAAAAAGCCGTACAGACCGTTGTCGCGGAACTGAAGGGGATGAGCAATCCCACGAAAGATCAGAAGGAAATAGCACAGGTCGGAACGATCTCCGCCAATAATGATGAAACGATCGGGAACATTATTGCCGAGGCTATGGGGAAGGTCGGCAAGGAGGGCGTCATCACGGTAGAAGAGGCGAAGGGTCTGGAGACGGAGCTCGAAGTCGTGGAAGGTATGCAGTTTGACAGAGGATATCTGTCCCCCTACTTTGTGACCAATGCAGAAAAAATGGAGGCAGTCCTGGAGGATCCATCAATCCTGATCCATGATAAGAAGATAAGCAATATGAAGGACCTGCTCCCTATTCTCGAGCAGATTGCCAAGATGGGCAGACCTCTGTTGATTATTGCGGAAGATATCGAGGGTGAGGCTCTTGCAACGCTGGTTATCAATAAGATCAGGGGCACCCTGAATGTGGCGGCTGTCAAGGCACCCGGATTCGGCGACAGAAGGAAGGCCATGCTGGAGGATATCGCTGTCTTGACTGGTGGTAAGGTGATTTCCGAAGAGATGGGTTCAAAACTGGAAAATGCCAAGCTCGAGGATATGGGCAGTGCGAAGAGGATTGTCATAGATAAGGACAATACGACTATTATAGACGGAGCCGGCGATCGGGCCAGCCTTGAGGGTCGTGTCAAACAGATCAGGGCACAGATTGACGAAACGAGTTCCGATTACGACAGGGAAAAACTCCAAGAACGACTGGCGAAACTGGTCGGTGGTGTTGCCGTTATTAAGGTTGGAGCGGCCACTGAGACGGAGATGAAAGAGAAGAAGGCCCGAGTCGAAGATGCACTGAACGCCACCAGAGCGGCCGTCGAGGAAGGCATTGTCCCCGGTGGCGGCGTGGCATACATCAGAACCCTGCCGGCCCTTGAGAAGATGAAACTGGATGGAGACGAGCAGATCGGTGTGAATATCGTCAAGAAGGCGATCGAAGAACCGCTGAAGATGATCGTTATGAATGCAGGGTTTGAGGGCGCTGTGGTCGTGGAGAAGGTAAAGGGAAAGAAGGGCGACTACGGTTTCAACGCGAGAACCGATACCTATGAGAATCTTGTCAAGGCAGGAGTTATCGACCCGACGAAGGTGACGAGATACGCACTCCAGAATGCGGCAAGCGTCGCTGGCATGATGCTTACCACCCAGTGCATGGTTGCCGAGAAACCGAAAGAGGAAGCGGCAATGCCTGGCATGCCTCCGGGAGGTATGGGCGGCATGGGAGGTATGGGCGGCATGATGTAATGTCGTAACCCAACTATACGATGAACACGAGGCCCCTTGTTAAACAAGGGGCCTCTTTTTTATGGCATTCGGACAATCAGATTGAGAGGAGATCCTCAGGGGAATCGGCGATATAATCGGGCCGTGCTCCCTCGAGCCGTTCCCTCGGATGCCATCCCCAGGTCGCGGCCACTGTTTGGATACCGGCCGCCCTTCCTTCCTTGATGTCGCCGACGGTGTCTCCCACGTAGTACACGAGGTCTCTGGCGATATTCCATTTTTTGACGGCGTGACGGATCTTATCTATTTTGCTGAGCATAAAATCGGCCCCCAGAACATCATCAAAGGCTCCGTCAAACCCATACCTCGTGAGTGCAGACCGTATCGTGGATGACGTATTGGACGATATGACGAGCAGGGTGTTCTGCTCCCTGAGTCTGCAGATGACGGGGAGCAGATCGACGAAGAGGGGGATCCTTCCGTAATCTATTTCCGGGGTGGCTGCTAGGGCGGCATCATTGAAGGCCCGTATATCGACCCCTCGTGCGCGGAGAGATTCGTAAAAATTACCGTTAAATAAATCAAGGTATTCTTCACGTGTCAATATGATCGGTGCCCCTGTTTTTTTAAGGCAGGCGTTGACAAATTCCTCGTAGAAGGTCAGGGAATCGGCGATAACGCCATCGAAATCGAAGAGAAACAGTTTTTTTGTCTGTGGTTGTGCCTTGTCTTGTTGTATCATTTTTCAGTTGAACGAAGTCCTGGATGTCCTGGGCTATTGAGAAGTTCGCTGATCCCTTTCCCGAATGGTTTTCTGATAATTCCCTTTTCTGTGATGATAGCGGTTATATATCGGTTTGGGGTTACGTCAAAGGCCGGATTGTATGCATTGATGCCCTCTGGTGCTATTTGCATACCATGGAATCGGAGGACCTCTGCCCCTTCTCTTTCTTCAATAGGGATCTCTCTGCCGGTTTTTGTGTGACCGTCGATTGTGGAAAGGGGAGCCGCGACATACAAGGGGATCCTGTTTGTCTTTGCCAGAACGGCAAGGCCGTATGTTCCGATCTTGTTGGCCGTATCGCCGTTGGCCGCAATGCGGTCAGCACCCACGATCACGAGATTGATCATGCCCCGCTGCATAAAGGAACCAGCCATGCTGTCGGTTATGAGCGTGGCGGGTATCCCTTCCTTTTGCATTTCCCATGCAGTCAGTCTCGCTCCCTGGAGGAGGGGTCTCGTTTCATCCATCAGGACATGGATTGTTTTTCCCTCTTCATGGGCGGCCCGTATGACGCCCAGTGCCGTTCCATAGCCACCGGTTGCGAGTGCCCCTGCATTGCAGTGGGTCAGAACGGTGTCTCCATCCCGTATCAGATCCTTCCCATGGTCTCCCATCTGCCGGTTCGCTCGGATATCTTCTTCCAGGATGTGCCGGGCCTCTTCTATGAGGGCCCTTTTTACGGCACCCGTTTCTACATGAGAAGATGATGAAGTTTCCTGCTCGAAACGGGTCTTCATGCGATCTATGGCCCAGAAGAGGTTCACGGCGGTGGGGCGGGTTTTTGAGAAGGCGTCACAGATGCGGTAGAAATCTTCCCTCATGCATTTTTCAGGTGCGTTCAGGACACCAAGAGCTATGCCCATAGCAGCGGCTATACCGACTGCAGGTGCACCCCGGATGGACATATTGTTGATGGCATCAATGACATCCTGGTATGTCCGGCAGGTTAGATATCGTTCTTCATGCGGAAGAGCCCGCTGATCGATCAGCACCACGGCACTCCCGTTCCACGAAATGGTCGCGATCATGACGTGGAAAGCTTCTTTTTCAGCAGTTCGTTGACGATCTTTGGATTTGCCTTGCCGCCGGTGGCCTTCATTGTTTGTCCCACGAAGAATCCGAATAGCTGTTCCTTACCGCTACGGTACTGTTCGAGCTGCTTCGGATGCGTTAAAAGCACCTCTTCCACGGTTCGCTCCAGTTCCCCGGTGTCGCTGATCTGTACAAGACCCTTCTCTTGTACGATGTCCATAGGCCGTTTGCCCGAGTTCCACATCCCCTCGAAAACCTCTTTGGCAATCTTTCCGCTGATTGTTCCGTCCTCTATGATATCGATCAATTCCGCCAGTGCGTCGGGTGAAACAGGGCTCTCTCCTACGTCCCGCTTCGTTTCCTTCAGATATGCCAAAAGGTCGCCCATAACCCAGTTGCTCGCTATCTTCGGTTTGCCACAGATCCGGGCCACCTCTTCGTAATAATTCGCTGTAGCCTGACTTGCCGTCAGAACGCCTGCATCGTAAGGCGGAATACCGTATTCACTGACAAATCGTTCCCTCTTCTCCATGGGAAGTTCGGGGATGGTGCTTGTAATTTCTTCCTTCCATGCGTCGGATATAACAATGGGAACGAGATCGGGCTCTGGGAAGTACCGGTAGTCATGGGCCTCTTCCTTCCCTCTCATGGAATGGGTGACTCCCTGTGAAGCGTCCCAGAGACGCGTTTCCTGGACGACCTTCCCTCCCCTGTCCAAGACGGCGCTCTGCCGACGGATCTCGTATTCGAGGGCGTGCTGTACGTTGTTAAAGGAGTTCATATTCTTGAGTTCCGATCTGATTCCGAAGGCCTCCTGTCCCTTTGGCCTCAGGGAGATATTGGCGTCGCAGCGAAAACTCCCCTCTTCCATGTTGCCGTCGCACACCTCAAGATAGACGAGGATCTCGTACAGTCTTCGAAGATACTGGGCCGCTTCCTCAGGACTCCGCATGTCGGGTTCGCTGACGATCTCTATCAGAGGGACCGCCGCCCTGTTCAGATCTACGTAGCTGTAGCCGCTCAAATCATCGTGAATGGATTTACCGGCATCCTCCTCCATGTGTATCCGCGTAATGCCGATCCTTTTCTTGCCCCCGTCTTTTTCGATATCCACATACCCAGCTTCGGCGAGGGGATAGGCGAACTGTGTGATCTGATAACCTTTCGGCAGATCGGGGTAGAAATAGTTTTTCCGTGCCCAGGTGCTGGTTTGGTTTATCCTGCAATGGGTCGCGATTGCCATCTTCATCGCATACTCCACCACCTTTTTGTTGAGGACCGGGAGAACGCCGGGCATGCCGAGACAGATGGGGCACGTGTGGCTGTTCGGCTCCTCGCCGAAGCGGGTCGAGCAGCCGCAGAAAATTTTGGTTTTTGTAAGGAGTTGGGCGTGTACCTCAAGACCTATTACTGGTTCGTAATCCATTATAGATTGGGTTTCCTTTTCTCGTGTTTTGCATGATTCTCGCATGCCGAAGCTATTTGCAGCAGTTTCCCCTCGTTGAAGTGAGCAGCCATGAATTGGGCTCCCAGAGGGAGACCGTCTTTCGTGTAACCACAGGGGACCGAGATTCCCGGAATCCCTGCCAGATTCGTTGAGAGGGTGAAAATGTCGTAGAGGTACATCTGCAGGGGATCGTCCATCTTTTCTCCGATACGGAAGGCCGGGGTCGGTGTAGCGGGTGTCAGGATGACATCGCACTGGGTGAACGCACGATCGAAGTCGTCTCTGATCAGAGCTCGAACCTGCGATGCCTTTTTGTAGTAGGCGTCGTAATATCCTGAAGAGAGGGAGTAAGTTCCTATGATGATCCTCCTCTTGACTTCCGCCCCGAAACCGTTTGAGCGGGTCTTTTTATACATATCAAGGAGGTTTTCTTCATCCGGAGCCCTGAATCCGTATCGGACACCGTCGTATCGAGCCAGGTTCGAGCTTGCCTCTGAGGGTGCGATAATGTAGTACGTTGCGACGCAGTATTCGGTATGGGGGAGCGATATATCACGACACCGTGCCCCGAGACCCTCGAGGGTTTTGATCGTGGCGTCTATGGCTGCCCTGATCTCTGGGTCGATCCCTTCGACAAAATACTCCTTGGGGATGCCGATGGTCCATCCATCGATATCTCTGGAAATGAACTCTCGGTAATCAGGGACCTCTGCGGGGACGGAGGTGGAATCCTGCGGGTCATAACCGGCAATCGCATTCATCATGATGGCGCAATCTTCCACATCCTTGGTGATGGGTCCTATTTGATCCAAGGAAGATGCGTACGCCACCAGGCCGAAGCGCGAAACCCTTCCGTAGGTGGGTTTCAGACCGACGACACCGCACAGAGCTGCCGGCTGTCTGATGGAGCCGCCCGTATCGGTACCCAAAGAAGCGATGCATTCGTCGGCGGCGATCGCCGCGGCCGAACCGCCGCTCGATCCCCCGGGAATACATTCCAGGTTCCAGGGGTTCCTGGTCACGCCGAAATACGAAGTCTCCGTTGAGGACCCCATGGCGAATTCGTCCATATTGGTCTTCCCCAGAAAGACCGCACCGTCGTCCCTCAGTTTCCTGATTACCGTGGCATCATAGGGGGGGACAAAGTTTTCAAGCATACGAGAGCCACAGGTTGTCCTGATGCCTTCCGTGCACAGGACATCCTTGAGAGCTATGGGTATCCCGGTCAGTACACCTCCGGTTCCTCCTTGTATGCGCATATCGGCCGCGCGGGCCTGTTCGATTGCATAATCTTCCATCAAGGTGATGTATGCGTGCACCCGATCTTCTACGGATGCTATCCTTCGGAACACTGATTTGGTAATTTCAACGGATGTGAGAGTCCCTTCACTCAGCCGTTCCTGTAGTTCATGAATTGTTAATTGATACGGTTCCATGTCTTTTCCTGATTACTGTCTCAATCCGGGACAAACCCGAACATGCAATAGGTTATTCTATAATCTTGGGAACGCCGAAGAAGCCCATATCCCCGTCCGGAGCATTGGCAAGTGCCGTATTCACTCCGATGGACGGTATCTCCGTATCGTTCCGGAAAACATTGTTGAGGGAGATGGCATGTGTCATAGGTGCAATTCCCTCGGTATCCACTCCATTCAATATATCCATATACATCAATATATTGTTCAGCTGTGAGGTGAGAGTGCCCTTTTCATCTTCACTCAGTTCAAGCCGGGCAAGATGGGCGACATATCCTACCTCCTGTGTTGTTATCTTCACCGTGCCACTCCTCCTTTTTACGGTGTTGTGTGTCTCCTTGCATGTGGAAAATCTCCTATCACAGAACCGTGCAAGTTGCAAACGGTTAGATTTGATTTCAGATTGACAAAGATTCAGGCAATAATATATTATGATCAGAGTCTTTCTGGGATATGGTGGTGGTATGTTTGGTATTGGAATGCCGGAGTTGGTGATAATACTTATTGTTGCCCTGCTTGTCATCGGGCCGAAAAAGCTACCTGATCTGGCAAAATCTCTCGGGAAGGGGCTCGCGGAATTCCGTCGTGCCACCGATGATGTTAAAGAAAGCCTCAATATAGAACAGATCAAAGACGAAGCGAGTGATTTTAAGGATTCGGTCCTCTATGGAAAAAAGAAGGAAGAACCCGAAAACAACGGTTCAAAGGCGAAGGAAGATAACCCGGAGCCGCCGGATCGTGATTCACAATAATCCACGGTGATTTCGATCTTTTTCCCGCTGAACGTGCATAATCACCCGCTATCCGTATGCTGCATTCATGATTGATTCCCCGGAGTCTACAGATGGTTGATGATTGTATCGGTTTCTCCAACATGCCCGGATCAGTCCCGATGCGACTTATCACGGATATGCCAGTCATGAAGCGTTACTGTGAGTCTGTGTTATGACCGATCAGATAGATGAAAAAATGCCTTTTACGCAACACCTGGAAGAATTGAGAACCAGGCTGATGCGGGTGCTGATCGCGGTCGGCATCGGTTTTGTCATATGCTACCTTTTCAGGGAACAGTTGTTCTGGGTCTTAACGCTTCCCCTTGTTGCCGTACTTCCCGACAACAGTTCCATGATATTCACCAGTCTTCCCGAGGCGTTTTTTACCTATCTCAAGGTTTCGTTTTTTGCGTCTATTTTTCTTGTCAGTCCATTCATACTCTACCAACTATGGAAATTTGTATCCCCAGGTCTCTTTCCAACAGAAAAAAAACAGGCGGCGCCCTTCGTCATTTTTTCCACCATATTCTTTATCGGCGGGTCCCTTTTCGCATACTACATTGTTTTCCCGTTCGGATTTAAATTTTTTGTCGGTTTCGGAAATGAATATATACGTCCCATGCTTACCCTCAAGGAGTATCTCTCCTTTTCCATGAAGCTGCTCATAGCGTTCGGAGTCATCTTTGAGCTTCCCATTTTCATGTTTTTTCTGGCGAGGATTGGGTTGGTCAATGCCACGACACTGACCAAAAAAAGGAAGTATGCCATACTGCTTGTGTTCGTTGTCGCCGCCCTGTTTACTCCACCGGATGTTGTTACGCAGGTATTGATGGCGTTGCCCCTTATGCTCCTCTATGAAATAAGTGTCTGGGTTGTTAAGATGGGAGAGAAAAACCGTGTCAGTACTGACGGAGATGACGACACTATAACGAATGAAGAAGATAAAAATGATGGGTAACGAAAAGAAATCCCTCAGAAGCATACGGAAAAGAAGGGGGAAAAAAAGGGGGATTGGGAAACAAATCCTTATCTGGACCTCCATTTCACTCCTCCTGCTGATCGTGGCAGGAGCAGGATTTATCTATTTTCTTGTTGACGGACTCCCCAGCATAGCGTCGCTGAAAGATTACCGGCCCAGCATCATAACCAGGGTATATGCGAATGATGGCCAGTTGATAGATGAATTTTACCTTGAAGACAGGAAAGTCGTCCAGGTCACCGATCTGCCGAAATTTGTCATACAAACATTTGTGGCGGCGGAAGATGCCCGCTTTTTTCGACATCAGGGGATCGATTTCCAGGGCATTACCAGGGCTTTTTTCAAGAATGTGGAAGCCGGAGCCATCGTCCAGGGAGGAAGTACCATTACCCAGCAGGTAGCGAAATCACTGTTCCTGTCCCCCGAGAAAAAGTATATCAGAAAACTGAAAGAGGCCATTCTTGCTTATAAAATAGACAGATACTTGAATAAGTATGAAATACTCAATCTCTATCTGAATCATATATACCTCGGACATGGGGCATATGGAGTAGAGGCTGCGGCACAACAGTATTTTGGAAAGGCCGCTGAGAAGCTGACCCTTGCTGAAGCCGCTCTCCTTGCCGGTCTTCCCAAGGCTCCTAATCGGTATTCTCCTTTGTTGCATTCCGAACGTGCCCGCCGGAGACTGGTCTATGTTCTGCAAAGGGTAGCGGAAGATGGGTATATAACAGAAGCGGAGAAGAAGGAGGCCCTTGAAGCGCCGATTCAGCTGAAGAAGGCGGAGGATAAAGCTAAGATAGCTCCCTATTTCACCGAAAATGTTCGGCGATATATCCAGACAACCTATGGGAGTGACGTCCTGTATAAAGAAGGTCTGGAAGTATATACCACGTTGGATATAACCAGTCAGAAGGCGGGCCGTGGTGCTGTGACGAGGGGTCTCAGGGAACTTGATAAACGGCAGGGATACAGAGGCGTCCTGAGAAAGGTGCCGGAAGAGGACATAGACTCGTTCGTGCAAGCCATGGAAGTGGAGATGGATGAGCCGCTGGAAGGCCGCATCGTGGAAGCCATCGTCGTGGCTGTGGACAGCGAACAAAAGATCGTACAATTACGGGTGGGCGAATACAAAGGGATCATGACGCTGGAGCATATGTCGTGGGCCAGGGTGCCCGATCCCAATGTTGCCTATAATACAGCCAAAGTGAAGGAACCGGCAGATGTACTCAAAAGGGGAGACGTTGTACAGGTACAGGTCTTAAGTGTTACGGACAAAAAACTGGAACTAGCCTTGGAACAGGAGCCTAAAGTACAGGCCGCACTTCTCGCCATGGACGCGCATACCGGGGAGATCAAGGCGATGGTCGGGGGCAGAAACTACAGCAAGAGTGAGTTCAACCGCGCAACGCAGGCAAAGAGGCAGCCGGGCTCAGCCTTCAAACCTTTTATCTTTACCGCGGCCTTTGACAAAGGGATGACTCCCGCGAGTATCATCATGGATACCCCGGTCATTTACAAAGATACCCTGAAGGACAGCCTGTGGAAGCCGCGAAATTTTTCAGAGAAGTTCTATGGCCCCACAACCCTTCGGACCGCTCTCATCAAATCGAGAAATCTGGTGACCATAAAGCTCTTGAAAGAGATCGGGATAGATTACGCGGCGGATTATGCGGTCAATATGGGGATCACCACCCCGATAACGAGAGATCTTTCAATGGCCCTCGGGACATCGGGTGTAACACTGCAGGAAATGGTACGAGGTTATGGGATCTTTGCCGCCGGCGGAAAGAAGGTAAAACCATACTTCATAAAAAAGATAGTTGACCGCACCGGTAACATAGTGGAAGAAAACAAACCGGAATCGGAACAGGCTGTGGATCCCGGGATCGCTTACATAACATCGCATCTGCTTCAGGAGGCCGTTAAGGGAGGTACCGGCTGGCGAGTCAGGGCGCTCGGCAGACCTGTGGCGGGGAAGACGGGTACCACAAACGATCTCAAGGATGCATGGTTCATGGGATTTACCCCTTCACTCGTCGCGGGTGTATGGGTCGGCTTCGACGATCTGCAACCGCTGGGTAAATATGAGACCGGTTCACGCGCCGCCAGCCCTATCTTTCTCTATTTTATGGAAAAGGCGCTTGAAGGTAAACCGGTTGACTCCTTTTCGCCTCCCGAAGGGGTCGTATTTGCCAAGATAGATCCCGAAACAGGGGCGCTTGCCGGTCCCGATTCCGAAAAATCCATATTTGAGTGTTTTCTGGAAGGGACGGAACCGACCGAACCGGTACAGGACAATGATGACAGTGAAGACAAAGGATTCTTCCGGTACGATCTCGATTCTGGACAATGAAAATAGAAAATTCTCTTGACAAACGAATCTTTTCATATACAATTCGCCCTTAATTTAGTTGAGGAGAATGTATCAGTGATACATCCGTTAGAGAGAGCAGTAGTCCTTGTGGTAAACGTACTTGTACTCGTCGTAGTACTTACGGGGACCGCTGCTTGATCCTGATGGACTAAAAGAGAAATCAAGCCGCGGGCCCCGAAGCTCGCGGCTTTTTTTGTAAAAAAAGCCGCATCTCGAATACGGAGGGTGCGGCTTTTTTTATGGCCCCAGTTCTCCAGCGTGCGAGAAATCAGGGTGTACGACAAAAAGATGACCAGGAAGGGATACAATGGAAACGACAGGAGCTGACATACTGATAAAGACATTACAGAACGAAGGGGTGGATACCATCTTCGGATATCCGGGGGCGAACAGCCTGCCGATCCACGACAGTTTGCTGAAAAGTTCGATACGCCACTATATGGTGCGGCACGAGCAGGCGGCCGCTCATGCCGCCGACGGCTATGCGCGGGCGACCGGGAAGGTCGGCGTCTGTCTCGCCACGTCGGGGCCGGGGGCCACCAACCTTGTAACCGGAATCGCGACGGCATACATGGATTCGACGCCCCTTGTTGTTCTGACGGGGCAGGTGACGACGAACCTCCTGGGGAGCGACGCATTCCAGGAGACGGACATCATCGGGATAACGATGCCGATCACAAAGCACAGTTACCTGGTTACCGATCCGTGCGATATCGCCTCCACGGTGAAGGAGGCCTTTGAGATCGCCCGGAGCGGCCGCCCGGGGCCGGTCCTGGTGGACCTTCCTCGGGATGTAATGGCAGCCTCTTGTGAGTACAGCGAGCCAAAGGAGTCCTCGTCGCGTATAAAACCCGTTCCCCATGGAGAACAGGTCGGTGAACAACTTCGGAATATCGCCGCTTCTCTGAACCGGGCCGAGCGGCCGGTCCTCCTGATCGGCGGAGGAGTGAAACTCGCCCAGGCCTGCGACGGTCTGGCCGGGCTGATCGAGAAGGGAAGTATCCCTTTCGTATCGACGATGATGGGGATCGGTTCGGTGACCGCCGCGAACGGGTACAACCTGGGGTTCATCGGAACCCACGGGAATGAACTGGCCAACCGCATCGTGCACGATTCCGACTTTATCCTGACGATCGGGGCCCGTTTCAGTGACCGAAGCACATCAATTGTCTCGGAATTCGCCCCGCTGGCTACGATCGCGCAGATCGATATCGATGCATCATCCATCGGCAAGGTTATCAAGGCGGATCTATCCCTGGTCTGTGATATCCGTGAGGCCCTGGCCGGGCTCATCCCCCTCGTGGAGAAGAAGGATCGAAAGGACTGGCTGGAACGGATCAAACGGGAACGAGAGGCCCGGGATCAGAACGGAGCGATGGATGAGTGCGGAGCGGTGGGGCCGTTTATCCGGGATGTCCAGGCGGCCATGCCGGAGAAGACCACCGCGATCACTGATGTGGGGCTGAACCAGATATGGACCCTGCGGTCCTGGAAGGCGAAGGCGCCTCGGAGCGTGATTACGCCGGGCGGGCTGGGGACCATGGGGTTCAGTCTCCCCGCGGCTATGGGCGTTCAGATGGGGGCGCCGGACCGGACCGTGGTCGTTTTTTCCGGGGACGGCGGTTTCTTCATGAACATACAGGAACTCGTCACGGTTACCTGTTACCAGATCCCGATCAAGATCGTGGTCTTCAACAACGGGAACCTTGGCATGATCCGGCAGATTCAGGATCTCTTCTACGGGGCTCGGTTCTGTGATATCGAACTGGGAACCAGCACGGTCGATCTGGTTGCCATCGCCCGAGGATTCGGGATCGAGGCGGACCGAGTTCCGGTTGGCGATGCCGCTGCCGGCATTGAGAAGATGATCTCCTCCACGGGACCCTTCCTGCTGGAGGTCATGGTCGATCCCGACAACTATGTCTACCCGATCATCCCCCCGGGGAAGTCGAATATCGACATGATCAGCGGGCGGCAGGGATAACATACCGAAGATGAGCTGACGATATATATAATGAAAGGGTGAATACATCATGGGAATAAGAGAACGTATAATCGCCATACTGGTCAACAATAAACCGGGCGTCCTGGCCCGGGTTGCCGGCGTCTTCGGACGACTCGGCTATAATATCGAGAGTCTCTGTGTGGCGGAGACAATTTCTCCTGAAGTTTCAAGAATAACGTCGATAACCAATGCGGATTCGAACTTTATTGAAAAGGTGAAAAAGCAGTTGACCCGTCTGGTCGATGTCCTGGATGTCACCGAACTGCTCCCGGGACAATCCGCCCAGAGGGAAATGGTCCTCATCGGGATCAATCTGGATCAGAAAGACAGAGCCGAGTTGGTGCGGGTTATGGGCATGTTTGACTGCAAGATGATTTCCATGCGGAATGATTATTGTATTATCCAGGTTGCGGGAACCAGGGAAGAGGTGGAAACAGTGATCAATTTCCTCAGACCTTTCGGTATTGATAAAATCGCACGAACCGGTGTACTTGCTCTGCGGTATAAAGATAGTAGCTCTTGATTAGCAAAGTATCTGAGAACAATCTTTACTGATACCGGCGGCCGCACCGGTCCCATACCGTGTTAGCCGGACCGGAATCACAACACCGCAGGCGCGATAGCGCCTGCGGTGTAAGCGAACAAATAATAAATAACGTCCCCCTTTTCCTTCCGTCAGGATCTTGGCCCCCGTTTATATAAGTCCTTCCATAGTTGGAAACAAGAGAATAAAATAGATGAAATTGTGAGGGCGGTTCTATAGGCCATATACGAATATCTGTTACCCATCGCTTGTATTACTTCCTGTAAGTAAGCATTCGGCACTTTAGGAAAATATGTATTATTTCAGATTAAATTCACTATTAGTTGTTGCCATTTTCTTCATATTTCACAAACTTGTTTCTGCTCTACAATACCGCAAACTACCCAGTGGTGAAAATTCATTATGTTGATTATACAATGGTATTTCATCTTTTCATTCTGAGTAAAATGAAGTAAGATTGCATCAAGAATTGAAAAATTCAAAGCCGGCAAAGTAATTTACCGAGGCTCTCTGATAGGATAAGAGTATGGAGTGGCTCAAAACCAAAGATGCTGATAAAGATGGATTAACAATACCAGACACTTGGTTGCACATTCACTATTATGAAGCTTTGTCTTGTCTGTTCCGTATTGAGAACGCTCTCAGAACTTTTGTCTTTCTTGTACTCAAGACCGAGGCTGGAGACTCTTGGCCAACTTTCGAGATTTACAGCGATGATGGAAATCATACGACGATAGCTTCTTTAGCCAAAAAGCGGATCGCTCAAAATGAAACGTTTGGGTACCTTGGTTTTACTATAAATTCACCCCTAATGCATCTCACTAGTGGAGAGTTGGTAGGGTTAATTACTTCCGATTCCTACTGGAAATACTTTAGCAGATACTTTAGAGCAGTTAAGCGTGTTGTAACCCTTAAGCTTCAAGAGATTGGAAACATCCGAAATTCACTTGCTCACTTCCGGCCGATTACGAGTGATGACGTGGAGGTGGTAAAGCAGAATGCAAATCAAGTGCTTTCAGGTGTGGAGAATGCATTAATCGAAGCTACAAGCTGTATAGATAGGGTCCCCACTAATACTCAGGAGACATGGTATCGAGAGATCTCCACCCTTGGAACGCAGCAATGCCAATTCCTTCTCAACCAGAGTCAAAATAAAGATTGGGTGAGGATAACACTTCAGTTCAGTTGCTCCGCCTCTAGTTATTCAGGGCTGACTCCCTCAACCTTAGCTGTTTATGAGGCCCTTAAGCTAGATTCTCCCGAGTGTATAAAGAAATTTATCAATATCCGTCAAAACCTTGCTATCCTTACCGAGGAGATCTCTTTTCCAGGGTGGGAGGCTAAGTCTGAAATGTCCTTTCGTAAAGATCTCCAATTCACTTTCGCGGCTAAACTTCTTGGACAAAACCACGAAAAGATCAAGGCTGACTTTGAGGGTCTCATTTCACAAATTGCCGAAGAGGTGGAACTTATTAGTGAGGATCACCTCGCCAGAGGTGAACTAATTCGGTTGGTGAAGGTACGGGCATGGGAGAAAAAAGGTGCTTCGGGAAAATCTTATTGGCGTTTCGACATGAGCCCGTTGCTTCGACCAGTACAAGCTAATGATCCAGAGGAGTACTGGGGCAATTTAGAAATGTCGAGTAAAGACCTTGTAACGAAGATAGACAAGTTCCCATGGATGCCCGTTTCTATTAGTAAACCACCAGTTCCCTTTTAGGCTATCTCATGTTAGGATATAGGACAACCCTCTAATATTGAACTGGACAAATATGCCCGGGTAAAGGACCTCCACATCTGTCGCTCATATCTTATACTCCCATTCCAATGGTAATTGTCATTTTTTCTTTTGGTCAAGATCATTTGTTTGTAGGTGAAGACAATAATGGGGAAATAGTGTCGCGATTCTTCCGAGGCAGATACGGTTTCGTTGCAAACCAAGAACATTGTACCCCCACGACAATCAACATTCCTTGACAATCTTTTATCAGGATTTCATTTTTCAAACATACCATCAGACCGAGGCCATCAGAACCGTTTTCCAATACTCCGGAATCGCCATGACATGATACTTGCAATCCCCTATCATATGATTTAGTCTTGCCGAACCATATGCGGTAAGCATCATTCTATACCAACGTCAAAGAAGGTTTTACAAAAGATGCGGATTGATAAATCACCGGCCATCATAAGTTCCATGTTCGACAGAATCGCCCCCACCTACGACCGGCTCAACGCCGCACTTTCATTATCCATGGATAGCCGCTGGAGAAAAAGAGTCATATCATCCCTGCATATCAAGGATGGCGACACGGTACTTGATATAGCAACCGGTACCGGAGATATGGCATCCCGTGCCTGTAGCACTACCGGATGCACGGTCATCGGTATGGATATATCTCCCAGGATGCTGGAAATTGCCGCGCGGAAAAATAGAGAGTTTGGCGGGCGCTTCCGTATCACGGTGGGGGATGCCACCGCCATGCCCTTCTTGAACGAAACCTTTGATCACGCGATGACAGCCTTCGGGATACGGAACATGACAGACCTGCCCGCCTTCCTGGACGAGGCCCGCAGGGTACTGAAAGATGGTGGAAACCTGGCGGTGCTCGAACTGTCAGTACCGTCTCATCTTCCCTGGCGGTGGATATATCTTACCTATTTTAAGGTCCTTCTCCCGTATATCGGAGGACTGGTATCGGGTGATTTCAAGGCCTACCGGTATCTGCGCGATTCGGTGATGGGGTTCCCTTCTCCCGCTAAACTTGAACGCCTGATGGAGAAAAGGGGATTCGAAGTCACCCGATCATTCTCACAGTTTTTCGGAATCGCTCACATCTATCTCTTGAAAAAGGCGATACCTCAGACATAAATAATGCCGTGTAGTATGTGATGACTGTATCGAATTAATCGAATATATCAGAATTATAGTCTTTTCTTCCACTCACGGTTTCAGCAACCAGACTTCACCTCTTCGGCAAACAGGTCATACTCATCCGCCGAAACGATCCGGCATTCCACAATATCACCACGTGTCTTATTCCCGGCTTTCACATAGGTGATCCCGTCTATATCGGGCGCTTGTCTTCTCGCTCTCCCGACATAGTCGTACCCCGGAAGATCCGATGTCTCTTCTATGATAACGTCCGTCACGGAACCGATGAGCGATTGGTTGATCTCACGGGAAATCGATGCCTGTTCCTTCATGATAATCCCTCTTCTGCGCTTTTTGACCTTCTCTGAGATATGGCCGGGGAGCGCGTCTGCAGCGGTTCCCTCTTCCCTCGAATACTCAAAGGCTCCCAGATGATCAAACCGTGCTTCCCTCACAAAGGCGAGGAGCCTGTCAAACCGCTCCTGTGTCTCTCCGGGGAATCCCACGATCAGTGATGTCCTCAGGGCCACGCCGGGAATCATTTTTCTGGCATTCGCTAAAACCGTTCTGATAAGCTTGCTGTTGTCCCGTCTGTTCATGGCACGCAATATACCGTCATCTATGTGCTGCACCGGAATATCGATATAGCTGCATATCTTTTCGACCTCTTGGATGGTCCTGAACAGTTCGTCGTCCAGATTTGCTGGATAGGTATAGAGAAGCCTGATCCACCTGATTCCCTCTATCAGAGCCATTTCTTTCAAAAGAGAACTCAACGCGGATCTCTTGCCGAGGTCTTCCCCGTAGCGGGTTGTTTCCTGTGCCGTGACGATGATCTCCTTAACACCACCCCGGGCAAGCGTTTCGGCTTCCCGCAGTATGTCGTCCATCTGTCTGCTTCTGAACGCCCCTCTCACGGAGGGTATCACACAGTATGAACAGTGATTGGAGCATCCCTCCGCTATCTTCAGATAGGCGGTATACGACGGCGTCATCAATTGACGGGCATGGGAGGAGTTCATGAGAAAATCGGGTTTCCCGATGCAAGATCGTCGCTCCGGCTGGCTGCCTCCTCGCAGGGATGCGACGAGAGAGGCTATATGGGGGATTTCGCCGGTCCCCAGAAAGAGATCGACCTCGGGGAGTTCTTTTTCGAGTATGGTACCGTATCGCTGGGGAAGGCAACCCGTAACGATCAGGTGCCGACATCGACCCGTATATTTGAACTCCGCCATACGGAAGATTTCATCGATCGATTCCTCCTTTGCAGGAAGTATGAAGGCGCAGGTATTGACGATGATCGTATCCGCTTCTTCGGGTAGAGAAACGATCTCAAAACCGCCCTCCATCAGAGTGGCCGCCATGACTTCCGAGTCGATCAGGTTCTTGGGACATCCCAGGCTTGTAATGTGGACTGTTGTATTCAATTTATCGTGGAAGTTTTCCTACCAATATCTTCCGGGGCTTGGCGCCATCGGACGGACCCACGACACCTTCAGCCTCCATTTTTTCTACAATACGGGCGGCACGATTATAACCTATCTTCAAGTATCGTTGCACAAGTGATATGGAGGCCTGTCCTAGGTCGGTCACCAGTTCGACCGCTTCGTCATACTTTTCATCAAACTCTTCTTCCGGACCCGATCCTTCCTTTGACTCCGGATCGTAACGGGATATCGATTGATCGTATGAGGGCCTCCCCTGCTTTTTTAATAAACTTACAATATTGGAAATCTCCCCGTCGGAGACAAAAGCGCCGTGGATACGCACCAGCTTCGATGTACCGGGCGGGAGAAACAACATGTCACCGGCTCCGAGAAGTTTTTCCGCACCCAATTCGTCCAGAATGGTTCTCGAATCCACCCTCGACGATACCTGAAACGATATCCGTGTGGGAAAGTTGGCCTTTATGATGCCGGTGATGACATCGACGGAGGGTCTCTGTGTTGCCAGGATGAGGTGTATGCCGGCGGCCCGCGCCATCTGTGCCAGGCGGGCAAGGGATGCCTCAACATTCCTCTGCGCCACCATCATCAGGTCGGCCAGTTCATCTATGATGATGATTATGTAGGGAAGTTTCTCAGGGGGCCCTTCGCTCTCTGAGGCAGATGTTCCCAGCAATTGATTTTTGGGTGTACCTTTTTGTTTTTCTATCAGTCGGTTGTACCGCTCGATGCTCTTGACGCCCGATGCGGCTATCACGGCATACCTCCGCTCCATTTCATCGACGGTCCATTTGAGGGCCTGCGATGCCTGTTTGGGATTGACCACCACCGGGTGGAGGAGGTGCGGTATGCCATCGTATCCTGACAGTTCAAGCCTCTTCGGATCGATCATGATAAATTTGACCTCGTCCGGCTTCGCCTTGAACAGGATACTGCATATCATGGCGTTGAGAGAGACGCTTTTCCCGGAACCGGTGGTGCCGGCGATGAGGAGATGGGGCATCTTGACAAGGTCGGTTATCATGGTTTTCCCTGTAATATTTTTCCCCAGCGCTATGGGCAAAATATACTTCGATTCCAGAAACTCCTCGCTGTCAAGCACATCCCTCAGATAGACCGATTCCCGCTCCTGGTTGGGAATTTCGATGCCTATGGCGGCTTTCCCGGGAATGGGCGCCACGATCCTGATGCTCTGAGCCTTCAGGGCGAGGGCAAGATCGTCGGAGAGATTTGTTATTTTGTTGATCTTGACGCCGGCGGCCGGTTCGAGCTCATACATGGTTACCACCGGACCCGGCTTAACTTCCGTAACAGTCCCTTCAACCCCGAAATCCGCAAGTTTTTTTTCAAGGATACGGGAATTCATAATAAGGCTTTCCCGCTTCATTTTCGTATTCCTGACCTCGACTTTGTCAAGGAGATTCAGCGAAGGAAGAGTAAAACTGCCCTCCGATTGGAGAAATTCGAAGGAGACCTGTTCGCCCTCATTTTTCTCTTCCTCTCTCACAAACTCGGTTGAAATAACAGGAACCTTCCGTGTAATGGCCGGTCTTTTCCGTTTTTTGACTGTTTTTTTCCTTTTCAGACGCCCCATCCCGACCACCACGAATGTCTTGAACCTCAGAAGCGTGCTCGACAGCAGTATTGTCAGTCTTCTTACGAGCGATACAAGTGAAACGTTCAGAGTGATCATCAATGATACCAGTAAGATAACGACCAGAACAATGTTGGCCCCTATGTGATTCAAGCCGGAGTATAATACACTCAGTGAGAGTTTACCGAGAAGACCTCCGGCGTTAAGATCCACACCATAAAAGGAGACAGCGCTGTACTGTGCCGCCAGAAGCGCCGATAGGGCAAACACGAGACCCGTAAAACCGACGGCGGGAGAGAGGGTCATCCGGAACCGTCCTCCGAGAAAGAGCTTGAAGGCGATGAAAACAAGCAATAGGGGAAACAGATAGGAGGTCATGCCGAACACCCTGAGCATACCATCGGAGAGGTACGATCCTATGAGGCCGCCGTAGTTGGCCACCATTACGGTATCCGCTTCGTAATGGGTCAGAGAAGGATCGTGAGGGTTGTACGAAAAGAGACATACAAATACGAAGACAGCACAGGCGAGGGATATAACGCCCCCGATTTCCTTCGCCATGATGTTCTCTTTGCCTGCACCTTTTTTACTCAAAACCATCCTCCGCCTTCTCTCGGAAGATTAGATTAAATTATGTTAATAATCAATGTAGAAATTCCAAGAATCCAGCAATAATAAGCAAATATGCTCAGTTTCCGTTTTCTGATCACAAAGAGCAGAAGCTTCAGCGTCAGAAAACCGGTTACAGCGGCGACGATCATTCCTGTCAGATAGATTGTCATATCGCCGGGGGGCACCATCCCTATATATCTTGACTCGAGAACAAGGGCGCCCACGATGGCGGGGATGGAGAGCATAAATGAAAATCGGGCAGCCGTCTGGCCGTCCAGCCCCCGAAAGATGCCGAAAGCAATCGTGGAGCCGGATCGTGATATTCCGGGAATCAGCGAAAATCCCTGAACAATTCCGATCACAACGCTGTCGGTAATATTCATATCCTTTTCCACTCTGCCCCCCCGAAATCGGTCGGATATAAACAGCAGCATTCCGGTGATAAGCAACATGCAGGAAGCCGTTGTTGGCGAGGCAAAAAGACGGTGTATCCTGTCCTCACATGAGAGACCGATAATCCCTGTTACTATCGTTCCGATTATAATATAGAGCGCCATCTTTCTCCCGGAACGGATCTGCATGGGGTCATTGCTTCTCTTGGAACTCGGGAACCATCCAACCGGCATGAGTGATCGTATAATATCCAGAATTTCTTTCCTGAAAAAAACCAGAACGGCCAGAAGCGTCCCGGAATGCAGCATAACATCGAACAGTACCCCCGGTTGTTGAAACTCCTGTATGAAACTTTGCACCAGCACCAGGTGACCGGAACTGCTCACGGGAAGAAATTCTGTCAGTCCCTGAATTATACCAAGTAGGATTCCCCCCCAAATGTCCAACTATACATCCTTCTTTCTACCAAGAATACTGTAATAAGCGCCATATCCCGCAACATGGGGATACAACCAAGGGATATGTGCAATTTTCTACTTAATAATACTGACGAAGTCAATGGAGAATATACGGTAGTGCACCGGAACCATAGTACAGATAATTAATTTGACAGGATTAACATTCAACAATATAGTCTGTTTGGTATCTCATAAAGAAATTTTCACAAGGAGCGAGAAATGGTTAATAAAGTCATATTGATTGGAAGACTGGGTGCGGATCCGGAGGTACGGTACACCCAGGATGGTACCATGGTAACCAATTTCAACCTGGCCACCGATGAACAGTGGAAGGACAAGAATGGAGAAAAGATCCAGAAAACGGAGTGGCACAGGATTGTTACGTTCAGAAAACTTGCGGAGATCTCAGGAAATTACCTGTCAAAAGGGAGACTGGTCTATATTGAAGGTCGGCTGCAAACGAGGGCCTGGGACGACAAGGATGGCAACAAACGCTACACCACGGAAATCATAGCCTCCAACATGCAGATGCTTGAACGCAAAGACCAGGGATCCAACCAGTCGTTCGGGACGGAGATGTCGTCACCGAATGGTTTTAGTATGCCTGACGATGATGTGCCTTTTTAAGGGTTTGAATTTCCCTCCTTGTATCTGAAGAGATCTCGCCTTGGGGAGGAGATGCTCCCACACGGTACCTGCAAACATACAACAGATCGGAATCGTTACGGGGGATCTTTCCGACGGTTACGGGTGCCGTCAGCATATGCATTGCATGGACCTTATGCCTGTTTTGTGATGAGGTGCCGAGCCAAAGGAGAAAGGCATTACTCCGGATCGTGGCGACCACGGGAAACGAGATTGTATTCTTCCAGGAGGCAGGGGATAAAGGTGGCAAGATCTTCCACGATACAATAGTCCGCTATGCCGAAAATCGATGCCAATGGATCGGTGTTGATAGCGATCACCATCCGAGACCTCTTCATACCTGCCATATGCTGTGTTGACCCGGAGATCCCGCAGGCGATGTACAGATTTGGTGAAACGGTTTGCCCCGTAATTCCTATCTGTCTGCCGTAGTCAAACCATCCCGCATCGCAGGCCGCCCTTGATGCACCTACCGCCGATTTCTGAAAGATCCCGGACAGTTCGTAGATAAGCTGCAGATTCTCTTCTTTCCCCAGTCCTCTCCCCGCCGCTACGATCACATCCGCTTTAGTAAGGTCGAATTCCATTCTTGAGGCCTCTTTGATGCCGGTGGTTTTCGAACGAACCGGGAATGTATCGCAAGGGATGATTGTTACCTTCCCGATTTTTTCCGGTTTTTCAACAAGTTCGGGCCAGCAGCCGGGAAGTGCGGTGACCACCGTCCGTTCGGTCAGTGGGACAACTTCAAGGATGACCTTCCCGTTCCACTGAGACCGCAAAAACGTGAGAGATTCACCTCTTACAGACAGTTGCTCGACGGCCGTTATGGAAGAGGCCTGCAGGAGGACGGCAAGACGGGGTGCGAGATCATATCCCATGGCAGTATGCGGCAGTACGATATAGTGCGGATCTAATGCCTTGAGCGGTCTCGTGAGAGCGGTCAGATAGGCTTCGCAATTGTACGGTTCGAGGCCCGTTCCTTCGATAGCGATTACATCCATACCGGTCGTCGCAGCAATCTGAGATGCCCCATGCTCTATGGATGTGCCAAGAAGCAGGATAGTTGCTTCCAGGTTGAGCAGTTCTCCGATCTCCCGGACAAGGGAGAGGGTTTCCCCCGTTGCTGGCGTGATAGTTCCCTGACGATGTTCGGCGATTGCGACGATCTTATTCTTCCGTATCGTATTGTTCATATGATTGTTCTCTCGTGCAATATCTGCATGAGTTCCCTGGCCTTTTCTCTCGTTTCGCCTTCCAGGAACAGCCCCTTCGATGTCGTCTCGGGATACCTGAAGGTAACGATCTTTTCCCGTTTTGCCGGTTCCTCTCCCGGGTTTTCCGTGAGTACTGTTATTCTCTGGGATCGCGCCCGCAGTACGTGCGAAAGTGCGGGGTAGCGGGGGCGATTAATGCCCGACTGTACGGTGATCAGGGCGGGGAGTTGCATTTCGATGCATTCCCTCATCCCCGATTCGATTTCCCGCTCTGCGTAGAGGATTCCTTTTTCCTGATCTATGTCCTCGGAGATGACGGACGATGCGGAGGGATAACCGAGCATCTCGGCGATCATCGGACCTACCTGGCTCTGCATATCGTCTTCGGCCATGACTCCGGTGAGAATGAGATCGTACCCCTCCCTTCCGGCAAATGATGCAATCCGTGTGGCCGTCTCAAACGGGTTCATGTGTTCCTCACCTTCGATGAAGATATGAAAGCCCCTCGATGCGCCCATCTCTAAGGATTTTCGTATCGTCGATTCGACCCTGACGGGACCTACCGATACGATATCAATGGTCTCGACGGATATCTTTTCCCGTATCCGGAGGGCTTCCTCCAAGGCATACTCGTCAAAGCGGTTCATCCGGTAGGTCCCCTCAAAGACGACCCTGCTCTCTGAGGTGCTTATGGATATCGCCCCATCAGAGTCGGGAACCTGCTTTACGCATACCAGAATTTTCATACACCATCCAGTCCTGAGATACATTTGTATTTATGCATTCTGCCAGATGGTACTGTAGCGGGTGAAATATTGCAATTAAAAAACGAGCGCTCGCTCATTATTTTGTTGACACACGATGCATTGCACAGTACAAGACAGATGCTGTCAAATTCATGTCATGTACGACCATAAAAAAGGAGGGAGCCATGTCAAGAAGATCTTCTCACGTGTCCCTTACGCCGCCTCTGCAATGGCCAAGGGACGGGGTAATCAGGGTACGCTATGAAAACGAGATTCAGGATGTATGGGCCTGCCGGTATGGGACGTTGACCGAACTCATGAAAGAAGGGGTGGCCCGGTTTGGTGACAGGGAGATGCTCTTTTTCCCGGATTTCAACATCCGCTGGAGTTACAATGAATTTGATGCGGTGGTCAACAACGTTGCCTACTGCCTGCAGCAGGACTACGGCATTGAAAAGGGCGAACGGGTTGCAATCATGATGAACAATATTCCCGAGGCCTTCGTCATGTATCTGGCATTGTCGCAGATCGGGGCCATTTCCGTTATTATCAATGCAAGGCTTGCCGCAGACGAGGCCCGGAGGCAGCTCGAAGACAGCGGTTGCATCGCCGCGGCAATAGAAGCGAGCCTGTGGGAGACCGTTAAGGATATTGAGAGGATAGTACCCAATCTGCGGTACCTCTTTGTTTCCGGCACGGAGGCAAAAGACTCGGCGATACCGCTCGGCGCTATGATGGAGAAAAAGGCTCCCCGTGAAGTCCTGGTTGACGTAACCGAGCGAGATATCTGCAGTCTGATCTATACCTCAGGCACAACCGGTAGGCCCAAGGGAACCATTACCCTGCACCGCGGCGTGATCAACAATGCCATGAACTGCAAACACTCCCTGGCAAAGATCTATGATCCCGACACGGACATCAGCGAATGGAAGCAACTGATTGTGACGCCCTTTTTTCATGTCACCACACTGCATACCCTGATCAATCTGAACCTCATGGGTGCCTCGGCCGTAGCAGTTACCACCTTCAGCCCGGGACAGGTGTTGGATGCGTTGATCGATGAAAAGATAAACTTCACCATCATCGTTGCCGCCATGTACTGGATTTTAAGCCTCCAGCCTCGCTATCCCGACCTCGTGAAGGCCAACAAACTTGCCTACATCCTGCAGGGCGGTTCCCCCATGCCACCCGAGATGTGCCTCAGGCTCTCAGAAGATTTTCCGAATTCCCGCATTGGAAATGGCTACGGTTTCACCGAAGGGGCTTCCGCCGGCTGGCTGCTGGGTATGGCCGGTGACTGGGACACGATCCTTTCCAAGCCCGGCAGCGTTGGGGGTGCCATGGGGAACAGCGGTCTGCGCATCGTCGATTCACAACTGCGCGACGTGGCCCGGGGAGAGACCGGCGAGATCCTGGCATGCAGCCCCTCAATCAGCCCGGGGTACTGGAACCTGCCGGAAGAGACAGTCGCAAGCTTCTGTACCGACGAAAATGACAGGCGCTGGTTTAAAACGGGAGATTTGGGCTACATGGATGATGACGGTTATACCTATGTGGTGGACCGCATTAAAAGCATGATATGCAGGGGTGGCGAGAATGTCTATTCCGTTGAACTCGAAAACCTGATCAGCCTGCATCCCAAGGTGCTTGAAGTCGGTGTCGTCGGCGTTCCGGACACGGTACTGGGTGAAAAAACAAAGGCGGTGATCTGGCCGGTACCGGGTGAGATCCTCTCAGAGGATGAAATTAAAGATTTTTGCCGCAAACGTATCGCGGATTTCAAGGTGCCCGATTATGTTGTCGTAACCAATACCATGCTTCCCAAGAATCCTGGTGGAAAAATATTAAAAAATGAACTAAAGAATATGTAATCATATCTACATCAGGAGGAGTTGAAACATGCGGAAAATTCAGACTGTATCAGGGACCGTACCATCGGATGCTTTAGGCACGACACTGATGCACGAGCACTTTGTCTTTGGTTATCCAGGCTTTGAAGGAGACATCACCCTGGCACCGTTCGATCGGAATGCCTGTATAAACGCTGGATTGGAAATGGCGGAAAATATCATGGCCCACGGAGTGAATACCGTCGTGGACGCCACGACGAATGACTGCGGCCGCAATCCGCTGTTGTTGCGGGAAATTGCGGAGAAAAGTGGACTCAATATCATCTGTGCTTCGGGATACTATTCGGAAGCGGAGGGTGCTTCCCCGTATTTCAAGACAATGAGTAAATTCGGAAAAGGTGTCACACAGATATACGACATGTTTAAGAAAGAGGTGATCGACGGTATAGGCACAACGGGCATAAGACCCGGAGTATTGAAACTGGCATCAAGTAAAGGCGTAATTTCCGCTTATGAAGAGATGTTTTTCAGAGCGGCTGCAAAAGTCTCGAAGGAAGAAGCGATTCCTATCCTGACCCACACAGAGAAGGGCACCATGGGGCTTGAGCAGGCGGAACTGCTGATTGCCGAAGGGGCGGACCCTCAACGTGTCATGATAGGCCATATTGGCGGCAGCACCGATATGGAATATCTGATGCGTATCCTGGAAAAGGGAGTATACATCGGGTTCGATCGTTTCGGAGTCGAAGGTATCGTTGGAGCACCGCCTGATTCGCGTCGTGAGGCGTGTCTGATCGGTCTTTTGGGATTAGGCTATGCGACGCAGATTATGCTCTCCCATGACTGGGTTAATTTCTGGCTGGCCAGGCCAGGCGTTTCGAAGATCATCTCGAAAGGGATGCCGAACTGGAGGCCCACCCGCATCTTTGAAGAGGTGCTTCCCGTTTTGAAAAAGGCCGGAATAACTGAGGAGCAGATCACAACCATGATGGTAGACAATCCGCGTCGATTATTTGAAGGATCGTAAATGTACCTACGAAAGGGGGGTGGTGATGAAAGCAGCAGACCAGGCGGTCTCGGCCAGGAAAGGAGAGGAACTCAATATCGGCACGATAGAGTCATTTCTGAAAGAGGCTCTCCCGAGTCTGAAAGGCCCTGTCATGCTCAAACAATTTCCCGGCGGTCACTCAAACCTCACCTATCTTGTCAGGATCGGGAACGAAGAGTTGATTCTCAGACGGCCTCCCATAGGCAGGAAGGCAAAGACCGCCCATGATATGCAACGGGAGTACACGATTCTGGGTGCACTGCACGGGGTGTTCCCCTGGTGTCCGGCACCTGTTCTGTATACGGAAGACGATTCCATACTGGGCAGTCCATTCTATCTGATGAAGCGTATCAAGGGGATGGTAATCAGGAAGGAGCTTCCCGATGGTGTCATGTTCAACCCGGATCAGGCCCGTGCGTTGAACGAAAACATGGTGGATGTGCATGCCCGTCTGCACTCCATCGATTACAAACAGGTCGGGCTCGAGACCTTCGGCAAGCCCGAAGGATATATACAGCGCCAGGTCGAAGGTTGGAGCGAACGCTACCGTCAGGCTCGCACCCCTGATGCTCCGGATTGTGAAGTTATCATGTCATGGATTCATGCAAACATGCCCCCCGATCCCGATCGCGCGGCCATTGTACATAACGATTTCAAGCTCGATAACATGGTCGTCGACATCAACGATCCGACCAGTATTATCGGGGTATTGGATTGGGAGATGGCCACCATCGGAGATCCGGCCATGGATATCGGGAATATTCTGGCATATCGTGTGGAAAAAAATGATCCGCCCGAACTGCAGATGCTGCGGTTTATGCCGGAGCCAATCGAGTTTGCGATGACCCGGAAAGAACAGATCGATCTCTACGCGGAAAAATCCGGCATATCATTTGATGATATCACCTTTTACTACTGTTTCGGTCTGTTCCGCCTGGCGGTTATCGCCCAGCAGATCTACTACCGTTACTATCACGGACAGACATCCGATCAGAGGTTCCAGATGATGATCGTGGGGGTTCAAATCCTGGAACGGGCGGCGTTGCGGGCACTAGAAAAGGGCTCTCTGTAAGGCATCTATATCCTTGCATTGAAAGCATAAACCGTTCGGGGTTTCATATGTTTGTCCATAAGAAACACAAGGGAGTGCAATCTTGTAAACCCAATCATGATCACAACATATCCTCGAAGGAGGTGTCACATGGATTTTTCAATACCTGAAACAATCCAGGTTATTACGGGCATGATCGATGAGTTTGTAGATAAGGAACTCATACCCCTCGAGCCCGAATTTCTGAACAAGACGTTCAGGGAGATGCTCCCCGTGCTTGCGGAAAAGAGAAAAATGGTGAAACAGATGGAGCTCTGGGCCCCGAATCATCCGAAGGAATTCGGCGGCATGGGTCTTAATCTTGTGGAACATGCCTTTGTATCCGAATCCCTGGGTAGATCGCCCATCGGTCACTACGTTTTTGGGTGTCAGGCCCCTGATGCCGGTAATATAGAGATCCTTTACAAGTACGGAACCGACGAGCAGAAAGAGAAGTGGCTCAGACCGCTCGTGGCGGGAGATATGAGGAGCTGTTTTTCCATGACCGAGATCGACATGCCCGGCTCCAACCCGGTGATGATGAATGCCACGGCCGTCAAAGATGGGGACGAGTATGTCATCAATGGTCATAAGTGGTACTCCTCTTCATCGGACGGCGCTGCCTTTGCCATTGTGATGGCCACGACAAACCCGGAAAATCCTCCCTATCTTCGGACCAGTATGATCATCGTTCCCACCGACACCCCCGGCTTCAATCAGGTTCGGAATATCCCGGTCATGGGAGAAGCAGGCACGGATTATACCGGTCATGGAGAGATCATGTATCAGAATTGTCGCGTGCCCCTGACAAATCTTCTGGGTCCGGAAGGACATGCATTTGTCATCGCCCAGGAGCGACTCGGACCGGGCCGCATTCATCACTGTATGAGATGGCTGGGAATCTGCAAGAGGATGTTTGACCTCATGTGCAAACGGGCATCGGAGAGGGTGGTGACACCGGATGGAAGGACCCTTGCAACAAAGCAGATCATTCAGGCCTGGATTGCCGAGTGTGCCGCCGATATACAGGCGGCGCGGCTGTTCACACTCCATACCGCATGGAAGATCGAGAACCATGGCGTCAAAGAGGTGCGAGAGGATATTTCTCTCATCAAATTCTACGTGGCGAATGTGATGCAGAATGTAATGGACAAGGCACTGCAGGTCCACGGAGGACTGGGGATGACGGATGACTGCATAATTCCCTATTATTACCGCCATGAACGGGCAGCCAGGATATATGACGGTGCGGACGAGGTGCACAAGGTGTCCGTTGCCCGCAGGATTCTGAGGGAATACAAGGATCGAGAAGTGAGGTAAGAGGCGAACGTGAGATTTGAAACCTTTAAAAAGATGGTCAATCTTTCCGAGGAGGATATCTGCAGGGAACTCTTTCTGGAAAACAGGGAAAAAATAAAGATAAAGAAAGAGGGTGTTGCCGTCAAGAATCTTGTCAAGATATTCGATGCGGCACTCGCCATAAGCAACAAGAAGGGATTTACGGCCATGAGCCTTCGGGAGTTGAGCACCGAAGCGGGACTCAGCATGGGCGCCCTCTATACCTATTTTTCCAGTAAGGAAGAGCTCCTCGATATGATACAAACCCAGGGGCAAACCCTTGTTGTGAAGGTGCTTGCCGACCAGATTGAAGGAATCGACGATCCGCATCAGAAACTGAGAAGGGCGATACAGACTCACCTGTATCTCAGTGAAGTCATGCAACTCTGGTTTTACTTTGCCTATATGGAGACCAAAAACCTCAATAAAGACACACACAAAAAAGCCATCGAGGCGGAGCTGTTTACGGAAAATATCTTTTCCGACATCGTTGAAGAAGGTATTGCGGCGGGGCTCTTTGCGACCGTTGAAGGGGATCTCACGGCGGCCGTCATCAAGGCCGTGCTTCAGGACTGGTATCTTAAGCGGTGGAAATACCGAAGAAGAAAGGTGTCCGTGGAGGACTATGCCCGATTTGTCATGGATTTTGTTGAATCGTACCTTCTGCCCTCTGAAAAGCCTGAGAAGTCATTATGAGATATGGCTGAAGGATCCGGAAATTTTGGGGCTTGATACTTTGAAAGGCGGGAATCCTTCTTCGTGATGATATTACGAGGCCGAAGGGAGCATCTTACGGTTGGCGTTCCGACAACCTACAGAAATTTGTAGGATCGATAATGACTCGATGGACCACCTCCGTCTGTCTCGAAATGGATTACTTGCTGTCGTTGTTGATCTTCTTGGTACCCTCGGCGTTTTCCACCTCGTCGTTATCTTGGTAAGATTTCTTGAAGTTTTTGATGCCCTTGCCTATGGCACCGCCTATTTCAGGAAGCTTACCGGCACCAAAGATAATCAGAATAATCACTAGGATAATCAACAGCTCTGGCACGCCTATTCCGAACATACGTGATTCACCTCTCGACACAGGGTATCGCAATCCCTGTCTTACGATTGTTTTAAAATCTAATCCCCATACATTGTGATTCTCGATGGGTTGTATTGGTGGAGATTAGGGTATAAGACAATCCTTGTCAATACTTGTTTTTATATATCAGCCGGTAATATCAGGTGGACAACCTCGCCGTGTTTGCCTAAAAGGCCGAGGGGTTTTCCCTGAAAGCTGATATCCACACCCGCCGCATTACCAATGATAAGGCTGAATTTCTCCAATGCCCTTTTTGTAATTTTTTCACCCGGTCGTAACATGATCTCTGCTGCCGCTCCCGCATCCCGTTGGATCTGTATCCAAGTCAATTCGGATGCCGCGATAACAAGTATGTACGATCCCTCGTTGTCGGTTACAGCATCGTCGGCAGGCTGTTGTACCGTAACCTCCTGCTGATCTGTACTCTCCTGTTGAGGACCCTCTTCCACCGGCTGGGCGCCCCCCTCTTTCGACGGTACCTCTTCTGCGATTGCAGGTGCGGTATCTTGTATGGTATCGGCATCAGAGCTGTCTACCACGTCTGTTTCCTGCACCTCCGGTTCATTCCCATCTCCTTCGGTGTCGATACCCTCGTTCTCCGGTGCGGCCATCTCCGCTGACGAATCCTGAAGATCATTTTCCGCAATGGTGGCAGCCTCTTTTTCAGGTGCTGAGGGAACTTCCACGGTGGTATCCTTGATCCCTCCGGCAGGCTTAATCTCTCCGACAGATGCCAGTTGTTGGATTTTCTGACCGCCGTCCTGACTCCATTGATAAAAAGAAAAAACTCCTATGCATACGATCACACAGGATGCAATGACGAGCCAGATCCAAAATTTCGTGTGACTTTTTTTCGGTGCGAGCTTTTTTAGCAGTTTGTGCCGGTTTTCATCGGGCGCAAGATTCACCAGAAATTTGTCGTAACGAGAGAGGATTTCGTTGCTGTCAATGTCAAGTGCACGAGCGTACGTATCAATAAAAGCTTTCGCATATATCGGCTCAGGAAGCTTATCAAATTGTTGGTTTTCGATGGCTTTAAGATTTGAAGGACTCACTCTCGTGGAGGAGGTCAACTCTTCTAAGGTAAGACCCTTGGCCTCCCTAATCGCTTTCAAATCAAGAACGGGATCATCCGAACTGACATTCACTTCTATTGTATCAATGTCATTTTCCCTCTTGCCCATAACAGCCGATACGCCAGATCCTTTAAAAATTATTGTAAAACCTATCATTAATCAACGAGGGAAGCAACAGATTTTGTTTTAACGTTTTTTAAAATAGTGTTAAGAACCTCCCTGATACTATCGTATCAGGGAGAAATGAAATGACAGAGTATGGGAAATTTGCCGTATCAATCGCCAAGGAAGCGGGAGCGATTCTGAAAGAAAGATTTAAGGAGAAGCACGAGATCGATTACAAAGGAGAGATCGATATTGTAACAGAGGCCGACAGGATGTCCGAAACGATATTAGTATCGGAAATCGGCCGGAAATTCCCCGATCATAATATTCTGTCGGAGGAGTCAACGGAGGTACGGAAAGGTTCATCATATCGATGGATCATTGATCCCCTCGACGGAACGACAAACTATGCCCACGGATTTCCCGTTTTCTGCATTTCAATTGCTCTGGAAAAAGATGGAGCGGTCATATGTGGTGTCGTACACAATCCCGTGTCGGAGGAGTTGTTTGTGGCAGAAAAGGGAGGCGGAGCATTCGTGAATGGTTCAGCAATTTCAGTTTCTCAAACCACGGAAATTTCGGAAAGCCTGCTGGCGACGGGTTTCCCCTATGATATACGAAGGGATCCCAATAATAATATTAACTATTTTAGTGAGATGGCTCTGGAAGCCCAGGCTATCCGCCGTGCAGGATCGGCAGCACTCGATCTGGCCTATACGGCGATGGGGCGTTTTGATGGTTTCTGGGAACTCAAGCTCCACCAGTGGGATACGGCCGCCGGATGGCTCATCGTCTGTGAGGCTGGCGGAATCGTCACCGATATTTCAGGTAACAGCTACCATCTCGACTCTCCGAGCATAGTGGCGTCAAACAGGATTATACATGATAGCATGATACGCATTCTGAACCGTATCAATCCATTCGACAAACGGCTTCTCTAACCATCGGTAGAGAGATAGACCGTCCTGTATATCCCCCTGCTGAAGATGGTAGAATAATGGTGAACGGTAGAGGAGCATTCCAGCGGAGATGCCGGTACGACCAATAAAGGATCTGATCATTACCGGTTATTACGGTATCTTCAGTTTCTTGATCTTGGAATGAAGTGTATTTCTGTTGATACCGAGGAAATCCGCAGCGGCTGTTTTTACGTTATTAGAGCGTCTCATGGCAATTTTTATCAGGGCCTTTTCGACTATCGACAGAACTTCATCATATACACCACCTCTACCATTTCCCTCACAGCCGAGAATCGTAACGACCTTATCGATTCTCATTTCGAGAATCTCTTCTATGAGTGGAAAAGATGGATTATCAATCTCTTCGATGACCGCTCTGATCTGTTTCTGCTTGCCCATACCATGCTCCTTGATGACATGTGAATGAGAATAATTTAATAGACAATCTTCAGGATAATGGCTCCTAGAAGAATAACAGACGCAATCCATGCGGATACTATATCAGATATCCTTTTTACCGGGTGTTCTATAATATTGGTGACATACTCTTCGACCTTTTCCTGATCGACATGCCGGACAACATCTTTTACAAGAGAGGTAAAATCTCCATGGGAATTAGCTAAGGCATGAAATCCTCGCTTCGTGGTTAAAAGCAGATACACTTTTTTATGCACTGCCATGGCATCCACGTTCGTAATATGATCCCATTGGAGTCGTTTTCCTCTGAAAAGCTTCCGTATCGTGATGCCGTCCTCTCCAATCGTTGTCCTGCGCGCGGCCGATTCAAGAAAAATATAGAGGGCAGGGACGCATATAATGGCAAGCACTATCGTTTCAAGGGGAAGCTTCTTGTCAACGATAGAAATGATTAATAATACGAGAAGAAACACCGAGTCCAGGAACATAGGAATGAGAAAGGACCTTCTCGTTGTGTAGATATTTGTCTGCATGGCCGGTTATTCTTCCCTCACAAATGTGCCGCTCTTGCCCCCGCTTTTTTTCAGCAGCTTTATATCGGACAATACAATCGCTCTGTCCGCAGATTTGCACATATCGTATATCGTGAGAGCGGCCACACTCACCGCGGCCATGGCTTCCATCTCCACGCCCGTTCTATGGAAGGCTGTGGTTTTTGCGGTAATGGTTATCTCGCCCTTCTCAATATTGCTCGAAAAATCGATGTCGATCCCGGTCAGTTCAAGAGGATGGCACATCGGAATCATGTCGCTTGTCTTCTTGGCAGCCATGATTCCTGCGATCTTTGCCGTGGCATACACATTACCCTTTGAAACGCCGCCCGATTCGATGGCTTGTACGGTATCAGATTTCATCAGTACCATGCCGCAGGCGACGGCTTCCCGCAAGGTCGGTTCCTTGGCCGTGACATCGACCATCTTCGGTCTGTTGTTTGCATCTAGGTGGGTAAAGTTCATACGTGTCCCTTGGCGCTCCGAGAGAAAAATTAGCACAGCCCATACATACAGTCAAGAGAGTTAAAGGTCAGGGGAATAAATTTTGTGCCTGACGGATTCATACATGTGCGACCGGCGAATATGGTGCCGTACCCTGTCCTGCCTCGGATTATGCCGGTCTCATATCTTTCTTGACATTTTATGATAATAGGTTAGTCAACTATCAGAGGAGCCGTACGAGGGTAAATTTCATTATAAGGAGGCGTATCATATGCGCATTATAGATCTTTCAGCAACGATTTCTCCGAGTCCCGAAGGTACCCCAGAATTCCTGAAGACAGAGATTGCCTATCACAGTCATGCCGAAGGCGCAGCGGAGGTGGAAGCCCTGCTGCACCTTCCGCCGAAGCTCTTTCGCGATGGCGAGGGGTGGGCAACGGAAACGATTACCAGGCTCGGAACGCACAACTCGACCCATGTCGATGCTCCATGGCATTATAACAGCACCATGAAAGGGGACAGATCTCAAACGATTGACGAACTGCCGCTTGAGTGGTTCTTCGGTGACGGTGTGAAGTTGGACATGGCATGGAAAGGAGAGGGGGATGCCGTTACCGTAAGAGATATTGAAGAGGAACTGGGGCGTATCGGATATGAACTCAAGCCAATGGATATCGTATTGATTCAGACCGGAAGAGATGTATTTTACGGCGAACCCGATTACATGTTCAAGGGCTGCGGTGTCACGGCGCAGTCCACGAGGTGGCTGTACGAAAAGGGTATCCGTGTCATGGGTATCGACGGATGGGGCTGGGATGCACCACTCGATAAGCAGGCCCAGGAGGCCATCGAAAAACAGAAAACAGGTATCTTCTGGGCAGCCCATCAGGCCGGGATTCCATACTGTCACATCGAACGGCTTGTCAATCTGGGACCGCTCCCGCCGTTTGGATTCAAGGTGGCCTGTTTTCCGTTAAAGATCAAGGGGGGAAGTGCCGGCCCCGCGAGGGTTGTGGCGATCCTGGAAGGATAGATCCACGGGAACACGGCGATGCCGTCTCGGACGCGGTATCCGCAAGGATTACAAAGAGATCCTCAAACTGTATCATGACAAAAAGTTTATGAGAAGGCTGTTGACGGCATCGGTTTTCTGGAACACGATTCCGTGACCGACACCTGCCACCGGATGGAAGGTAAGACGGGGGATCAAGGAGCGTATGCTGTCGATCATTTCTTGAGTGATCTCGGTATCATCCATTCCCCACATCAGCAGTATGTCACGGTTCTGATTGCCGACGATCCGATAGGCATGACGATAATCCCCAACGGCATCGTTTCTCAGCATCGACAGCATGGATCGCTGAAATCCTTTATAGGTGGTTTGTTCCTTAAAAAGCCTGGTATATTTTGCGGACTCCGGATTATTTTCAAAGAGGGAAACAAAGCGGTTAACGATGACTCGTATCCCGGCAATGCGTGCCATGAATTCACCGAAAACAGGGATGTGAAAGAAGGACGGAATCTTGAAATTATTGATCAGCGGAGAGATCAGAACCAGTTTCCGAACCCTGTCGGGATAGTGGGCGGTAACATTGACAGCAGTACCACCTCCGAGGGAAAGGCCGACCAGATCAAACGGTTCCGTTAACGCCAGTTTGTCAACCAGCTCAAGGAGTTGCTTTTGATACAGAGCCTGGTCATAGGTTACGTCGGGTCGGTCAGAATATCCCCTGCCATACTTATCGTAGGTGAGAGTTCTGAACCCTGCGCCGGTTAATGCCTTAATCTGCTTGTCCCACGTCCATATCGGAATGGTTCCTCCATGCACAAGGACCACGACCTGGCCGTTGTCCGGACCCTCCAGTTTATAGTGCGTCATGCCGTCGGAGAGTTGTATGTAGGTCCCGCCCAACTGTGCCCGCACGGCTTCATTCAGTTCACCCTTTTCGGGATCGATAACATAATAGATCCCAACCAATATCAGTATCAATACCACAAACAATGCCGACAGCCATTTCATGACGCCCTCCGATCATTGCCGTTGAGAGATCCTGCCGCAAGCGAATTTTGCTCGCCATGCGGTTCGTATAGGTTATGCCTGTTGCAATCTTCGATAGATCCAGCCGTTCATGTAGAAAAAATATGTTGCCCATCCCCCGAGGCGAATAATTTTTTTTGCTATTCTCCGTACGGTTTCCTGTCTGCCCACTTTTTTGTCCGAGAGGTAGATAGCGCATAGTCCGCGGTTGACCATTCGATGAAATTCCTGATTGGGCAGCCCTGAAATATTGCTGTCCGCTTGATTAAAAAAATGGGTCAACCGCCTGGTCATCTCCTCTTCATCCTTGTAATAAGAGCAAAAGTTCAGATCCCTCCCGACACGGTCTTCTTCCTGATCGATAAAGTAATCGAGAAGGATATGAAATCCCTGTATCCACGGGAAATAGGCCCCCGTTATGCGTAACACGAGTTCAGACGAGCAGGTATCATCAAACGCGGAGGCGACCAGACAGAAGATGCCGAGCGTTGAACCGCAACATGCCGAAAATTCATACCAGCTCATTTCCGGCAGATCGTTCCGGTATGCTTCGAACCACTGCTTCAATAGCGCAACACGCTCTTCCTCTTTTACGTGCTTATACACCTGCAGGTCACAATAATACCCGGCAAGTTCATGGAGTGCTGGGGAGATTGCGTCGTATGCAGGGAGGTTCCCTACTACACCCTGGCAGGTCGTCACAAGCGATGCGAGATATCCGCCGTCGTCCTGTTCTTTTCGTAATCGATAATAGTTGGTACAATGGGCTCCAGGTGTTAACGCGTGGAGCATCGACTCGTGAAGCGCCCGGAAATCATTCGGATCTGCGGAGGTACTTCGGTCGCAGAGATTGTCGAGATAATCGCTGATCGTCTGATATGCGACAATAAACCGTATCGCCTCCTTGCAGTGCTCGCCCGCCAGTAGTCCATAGGCGGATCCGCCCTCACAGTGAAACGTTTTTGTCCGTATGCTCATCAACGCCTGTCTTCGAAGTTCAGGATCCGGGATCTGCTTCGCACGATGCTTCCATGTGTTCAAGTAGTGGTGTGCGTCGGGAAGGACGTGAAAATAGGCTTTTGCCATCATGGTCCATGGAGAGGCCGGAATGATCACTGATACAAACTCCTTTTTTTCACGTGTAATACCATTTTCATACAAAGCAATCAAATAGGGTTATTTCAGCAGGTATGATCCTATTGGCTTTGGTTTCCGTATGGCCGTATCCTGACTCTCCTTCAGGTGAGGGAATGTACTGCAAGGGGAATTGCCGGTAGCTGTCGAAATCATACACAGGGTGAGGCAGATATGTGCAGATGATACAGTGTACCATCGAGGAACCCCGGGATCGATCGGCGACCCTCCAATATAATTATCGAATGCGAATTTCTACTCTGCGATTTTTTGCCCGACCTTCCGGATTGTCAGATCCGTCAGGATTTGTGTTTGAGGTTGCGGGCTTCGACTCTCCGTAGCCGATGGTCTGGAAAACGACGTCGGTAAGACCTCCCTTTGTTTCAAACCATGTTTGTACCGCTTCCGCCCGTTTTTGCGAAAGGTTGAGATTGTAAGCCTCAGATCCTTTGGAATCGGTATGCCCCTCGATGACAACATTCTTTTTGTTGAGTTCACTGATGGCCCGGACAAGCTTTTCAAGTTCTTGGACAGCTTCCTCTTTAATATCGAACTTGTCGAAATCAAAGAGAACATCCCCTGAGAGAGATATCAGTATCTCGGTACCGACTTTTTTTGCCCCCAGATCGCTGAGTATTTTTTCTAGTTCAATGGTGGAACCTGCGAAGGCCATCGACTTCAAGCCGATAATATCCACGGTTCTGCCGCTGAAAGCAATGGCCCCTTTTTCAGGGCCTAGACGACCCAGCGCTTCTTGAGCAGCAGCAACTGCTTTCGGATCATCCGGGCCGCTGTAGTCCTGCTGCGCGAAAATATATGCGGGGATACAGAGAACAATCACCAGGGTCAGGACAATGATTCTGTGTGCCGCTATCATTGCTTTCACCGGTTATCGCGTGAGGGCAACATCTTCGAATGGGAGGATGCCGGGAATGAAGACGTCGACGACTTCGGTGACCTCGGGCGGAGCGGGAAACTTTATCCAGACCGTCCTTTTCTCTCCGGTCGGAATGGTCTCCCAGAATCTGCCACCCCGTTCGTTATCATGTTTGGGACCGGCTATGTATAGGCCGTCCGCATCCTTCAGGGCGAGGTATTTCTTCTTTTCATTCAGATCGGTAACGTATATGTCCTGATACAGAAATATGACCTTTACATCGTTGCCGGAGGTAGCTTTCAGGTCAACCTTCAGGGTCAGCACGTTACTCCGCACCTTTGCCCCTATGATAGAAGCTTCCATTTTGCCATCTGTGGATGGCTGTGTCTGGATAGGCTCCAGGGCATATGCAGATAGGGCTGCAAACAGGATCAAGGCCATAAATACCGTTATCTTTTTCACCAGTTGAATATCCTCCTCCTTCTGCAAGGTTTTACAGATGACCATGGAATACGGACACGGGCTCATGTAGTATTCCTGACATGAACCGATACTATGGTTCGTCATATGCAACATATGAACTTATATCAAAAATTTTCTCTTTTTCCCACAATCATTTCTTCATACTGATTGTGGTTCCCCAATTCTCTTCTATTGTCTGCTTCCCCTTTCATTGACCCTCTACAAAAAAAGGGGTATCGTAGTCCACAAGAAAAAATAATCCAAATACTGGTGGAGGGTACCCTGACATGAAGGCAATGATATTGAAGGCTATCTCCAAACTTGGGGACAATAAAACACCACTGGAGATGGCGGATCTGCCCGATCCGGTACCGGACGATGGAGAGCTTTTGGTCAAAGTGTCGGCCTGCGGGGTCTGCCACACGGAACTCGACGAAATTGAAGGAAGAACACCGCCGCCAACCTTGCCCGTGGTTCTGGGTCACGAAGTTGTGGGGAGGGTGGCAGGGACCGGGAATCATGCGAAGCGATTCAAACCCGGGGACAGGGTAGGCATCGGCTGGATTCATTCGGCATGCGGACGCTGTGCATATTGCCTTTCCGGCAATGAAAACGTATGCGATCAGTTCCGGGCTACGGGACGGGATGCAAACGGAGGATATGCCGAATATATGACCGTTCAGGAACAGTTCGCCTACCTCATCCCTGACCTCTTCTCCGATGAGGAGGCGGCTCCTTTATTGTGTGCCGGAGCCATAGGGTATCGTTCTCTGAGATTAACACGTATGGAAAACGGACAGAATCTGGGACTGACCGGGTTTGGCGCATCGGCCCACCTAGTCCTCAAGATGGCACGGCATATGTACCCTGACTCCCGGATCTTTGTTTTCGCGAGGAGCGAAAAGGAACGCATCTTCGCACGGGAGCTGGGAGCGGTATGGTCCGGTGACACGGCGGATGAACCACCGGAAAAGCTGCACAGCATCATTGATACGACGCCGGCATGGAAACCCGTCGTTGAAGCACTCGCAAACCTGGAATGCGGAGGAAGACTGGTCATCAATGCTATCCGCAAGGAAGATACCGACAAGGAATATCTCTTACGACTCGATTATCCGAAACATCTCTGGCTCGAAAAGGAAATTAAGAGTGTGGCCAATGTGGCTAGGAGAGATATCAGTGAATTCCTGCAGCTGGCGGCGGAAATTCCTATAAGACCTCATGTCCAGGAATTCCCCTTGGAAGAAGCCAACAAAGCGTTGTGTGAACTCAAAGAGGGAAAAATCAGAGGGGGAAAGGTGCTGAGGATTACCTGAAGATTCGGCGGAAAACCGATTGTGAGGATCGACCGGCACGGTAACCGGTCATTATCTCCGGGGAACCGTAACGGAGATCATAAAAAAGGCACTCCGAAGTGGTGGAGTGCCTTTTCTCGTCCAGATCAATGCTTATAAAACTTTGACATTAGCCGCTGCCGGGCCCTTCTGACCCTGCTCGACATCAAACGTCACGCGCTGATTTTCGTACAACACCTTGAAGCCTTCACTCTGAATAGCGCTGTAGTGAACAAACACATCGCCACCTTTATCGTTTTCGATGAAACCGAAGCCCTTACTCTCGTTAAACCATTTTACGGTACCTGTTTGCATTGTGACAATCCTCCTTTCCTGATTTTTCTAAAGTTGGATCGCCTACATGCAGAAGAAACCGAAGATGGAACAGTCGATTTCGTACTTCAAGATATTCTAATCCTAACTTTGCCGCACCCCACCAGCTGTCTGCCGGAGAGGTAATTGCTTTATAGCGCAACGGCACTATACAGTATTTTTTAGGGAAGTCAAGATATTTTTCCCGTATAAAAATACATGGCGTTCCAACTCCGTTTCTGTTAAAAGTAAACACCCGGTTTTGATCAGATCAAGCCGGGTTTTATAGTATGTGCATGGAGAGTGAAACGACGAGTATGCAGAAACAGCATATCAGAAATATAGCAATTATTGCTCACGTAGATCATGGAAAGACAACCCTTGTCGATGCGATGCTCAGGCAGAGCGGTATTTTCAGGGAGAATCAGCAGGTGACCGAGCGTATTATGGATTCTATGGATCTTGAACGAGAGCGCGGCATTACCATCATGGCAAAAAATACGGCCGTCTGGTATGGCGATGTAAAGATTAATATCGTTGACACGCCCGGTCACGTCGACTTCGGCGGCGAGGTGGAACGAAGCCTTAATCTGGTCGATGGTGTGCTCCTGCTCGTGGATGCGAGCGAAGGTCCTCTGCCGCAAACCCGTTTTGTCGTGAAGAAGGCCCTTGCCAAAAAGCTGCCCGTTATCGTGGTCGTCAATAAAATAGACCGCAGCGATTCCCGAATCGAGGAGGTCGTCAATGAAGTGTACGATCTTTTTATCGATCTTGATGCGACGGAAGAACAGATTGAATTTCCCATATTGTATACCAACGCAAAAACAGGTGTCTCCCATGTAAAGCCGGGTGATGATTCAACCGATTTGCGATCGCTTTTCGAGGCGATTATCTCCTCTATCCCCGCGCCTACGGCAGATGACGATGAAAATCCTCAGTTTCTAATAACAAATCTCGACTATGATTCCTACGTCGGTCAGATTGCCCTCGGACGCCTGGAGAATGGTATCCTGAAGATGAACACAACCTATTCCCTGTGCGGGTTAGAAAAGACGACGCCGGGGATAAAATTTTCCGCTCTCTACTCCTTTGACGGGTTAAAAAAGGTACCGGTTGACAGTGTAGAATCGGGAGACATCATCGCCCTTGCCGGTGTCGATCATGTGAAGATCGGTGATACGATATCTTCCGAGGACAACCCGATTCCTCTCCCCCGCATTTATATCGATGAACCGACCGTTTCGATGCTCTTTTATGTCAACAACAGCCCCACAGCCGGCATTGAAGGAAGGTTTTTGACCTCCCGACACCTGAAAGATCGCTTGGAGAGGGAAGGTCTGCGAAACGTTGCCCTGGAAATCCGGTTGCTATCCCGCAAGGATATGTTCGAAGTCTGCGGCCGGGGCGAACTGCAGATGGCCGTACTGATCGAAACCATGCGCCGGGAGGGGTACGAGTTCATGGTATCCAAGCCGCAGGTAATCACCAAAGAGGAGAACGGAAAAGTACTCGAACCGACGGAACGAATCCTGATCGATATCCCTGAAGAACATATCGGCATCATCACGGAGGCTATTGCAAAACGTAAGGGACGCATGACAAATCTGATCAACAAGGGTAGCGGGCGCGCAAAACTCGAGTTCATCATCCCGTCGCGGGGGTTGATCGGTTTCAGAACCCATTTTCTGACCGATACAAAAGGTGCCGGTATCATGAATACGCTCTTTGAAGGGTACGAGCCATGGTTCGGATCGATTCCACAGCGGGCGAACGGATCACTCGTTGCCGACAGAGCCGGAAGGGTCACGCCTTACGCGAGCCTTGCCATGGAGGATCGAGGAGAACTCTTTGTTGAAACCGGAACGGAAGTGTACGGCGGCATGATTATCGGCGAGCGAAACAGACCCGGTGACTTGCATGTGAATATCACCAAGGAAAAACATCTGACGAATATGCGCAGCGCCACATCGGATGCAACGGTAACCCTGCGGCCGCCGAGACGACTCTCGCTGGATCAATCCATCGAGTTTCTCGCTGAAGACGAACTTATCGAGGTGACACCCAAAAGTATCCGCCTCCGTAAAATGGAACTGTTCAGTAAATAGGAACATTGCATCGGGTATCCGATCTATCCGATCCGTTCTGTTGTTGCCAAGGGGATAACGGGAACGATGAGGGCAAGAAGGGTATCCCGAAGGACTGTCGGATAACATAGTGTAACAACAGGATTTTGCGGATGTGTTAGACGTCGAACATGTCATTTTGTTTGCATCTTCCGGCATGTTCTGATATGAACGACCTCCGTTGCAACCTGCGAGAGAGACTTCGGGGGGAGTGTTTCTCTCACCCTCCGCTTAAAAAAATATCCTCATACAAGGGGTAGAAATTATGACTCAGAATACCTTTAACAAATTCCAAGGCGCTTCAAAGTACGTTCTGGATGATGAGCTTGCCGAAATTGTTAATGTCTCGATGGCTCTGGAAATGCCTCTCCTTCTCAAGGGAGAACCGGGAACAGGAAAGACCATGCTGGCATACGCTATTGCGGAGAGCCTCAATATGCCTCTGATTGTCCTGAATGTAAAATCAAGCATGAAACTGGTGGATGCTCTCTATCAGTACGATACGCTGACCCGTCTGAACGACAGTCGATTCGGCGATTCCAACAGAGATGTCAGCAATATCGAAGAGTATATAAAGATGGGAAAGATCGGCCAGGCCTTTACTGCTGATACAAAAACGGTGCTTCTCATTGATGAAATAGACAAGGCGGACACGGATTTTCAGGATGACATGCTGGATGTCCTGGATCAGATGGAATTTGATATCATGGAGGTAGACAAGACCATCTCCGCGAAACATCGCCCCGTTATCATCATTACCTCAAACGCCAAGAAGGATCTCTCCGATCCTTTCCTCGGGCGGTGCAATTTTCATCATATTGCCTTCCCGGGCGAGGATACCATGCGTATGATTATCGGTGTCCACTTCCCCGATCTGGGAAGAGAGATAACCGATGCCTGCATCAAGACCTTTTATCGTCTGCGAAAACTGGAGGGTATAGAGAAAAAGCCCGCAACCCGGGAGTTGATCAACTGGATACGGGCTTTGAGGGCCGACCCCGATTTCAAACTGTCGCTGCTTGAACGGGGTGACATACCCTATCTGGGGGTTCTATACAAGAAGAGCCCGGACATGCACGTGGCAAACGGTCTGATTGCACGGCAACGCCGGTAAGGCAGAAGAAACCGTACAGTAATCATACAGGAGAACGTATTGTGTTTGCCAGTTTCTTCTACAACCTGAGAGACCATGGTATCCCGGTGTCCCCCACATCTTTTCTCAGGCTCCAGCGGGCCCTTTGTACCGGTCTGATCAATTCCCTCAATAGTTTCTACATTATTGCCCGATCCATATTGGTCAAGAGTGAACGCTATTTCGATGTCTATGATCAGGTCTTCGCGTACCACTTCGAAGGTGTTGAACTGCCCGATCTCGATGAGATAGAACTTGACGAGATGGCGAAGATGCTTCTTAAGGAATGGTTGAAAAATCCTGCCGCCGTAGCCGCTGCCCTCGACGTGGATGAAAATGAGCTGAAAAAACTGACCCCGGAAGAACTGGAAAAATATTTTCTCGATCGCCTCAAGGACCAGACGGAGGCCCATCATGGCGGCAAGAAATGGATAGGTACCGGTGGCACTTCTCCCGTGGGACATTCAGGGTATCATCCCGGAGGGATGCGGGTCGGAGGTGTTTCGCGCAACCGATCCGCTATAAAGGTAGCTCTCGACCGGCGATACAAGGATTATTCCCAGGAGGGTCCCCTGACCCAGTCACAGATCGGAGAGGCATTAAAGAAACTGCGCCGGATGGTGCCTGCCGGGCCTATGGATGTCGTTAATATCCAGAAAACGATTTACGAAACCATGCGGAATGCCGGCGAGGTAGAGATCATCTTTGACCGCCGCCTCGCTGACCGGCTGAAAGTAATCCTGATGATCGATAACGGAGGCTGGTCCATGGACCCCTATATCCCGCTGGTGCAGACGCTTTTCGATTACGCCAGAAATCAGTTCAAGGATCTCAAGACCTACTTTTTCCATAACACTATCTATGACAGGGTCTGGGCCGACCCCGCCAGATACCGAAAACCGGAATTGATCGTAGATTTTGTAAAGAAAGACCCGGAAACAAGGATCATTATTGTCGGTGATGCCAGTATGGCACCGTACGAATTGATGGCTGAGGGGGGATCGATCTACTTCGGAGAGGCCAAGCGGAGGCCCAGCATAGAGAACCTCCAGTTTCTGTCCCACACTTTCCGGCACTGCGTCTGGCTCAATCCGAATCCCAAATACACGTGGGGAAACACGTGGACCACGGATGTGATCCGGAATGTGTTTCCCATGTTCGGTCTCACACTGGACGGACTGGACAGTGCCGTAAGCTTCCTGATGTCACGAAATTAGAGGATTTGATTGAGAAATAGTTTGGTACGTTCCTGGGTGGGATTTTTAAAGAAGTGCTCGGGAGTTCCTTCCTCTATTATCGCCCCGTAATCCATGAAGATGACCCTGTCGGCAACCTCGCGGGCAAAACCCATTTCATGGGTGACCACGATCATGGTCATTCCTTCCTTTGCCAGTTTTGTCATAACATCGAGAACCTCTCCGATCATCTCAGGGTCCAATGCCGATGTTGGTTCATCGAAGAGCATGATCTTGGGTTTCATTGCCAGCGCCCGTGCGATGGCGACACGCTGCTGCTGCCCTCCGGAGAGCTTGTCGGGATACTCGTTCACCTTATCGATGATGCCGACTTTTTTGAGCAGTTCTCGGGATATTTCCGACGCCTCTTTTTTAGAACGCTTGCGCACGATGAGCTGGGCGAGGTTGACGTTGTCCAGGACGGTCTTATGAGGAAAGACATTGAAGGATTGAAACACCATTCCGATCTCTTCACGAACCTTGTTGATGTCCGTTTCCGGATCGCTAATGTCGACACCGTCAACGATAATGCTGCCGTGATCTATCTTTTCGAGCTGGTTGATTGATCGCAGCAGCGTGCTCTTGCCCGAACCGCTTGGTCCGATGAGGACGAGTTTTTCACCGTCGAGGATGTCCAGCGAGATATTATTCAGGGCTCTCAGCTGTCCGAAGTACTTATATACATCCTTTATCTCGACCATGATAGGCCTCTTATCTGTTGACACCGACCCTGTCCTCCATAATGCTGACCAGTTTTGATAAAAAGAGGGTGATAATCAGGTAAACGAGAGCGACCATCGTATACGTTTCAAAGTAGTTGAATGATTCTGCCGCAAATTCACGCCCCCTCCTGAGAAGATCGGATACGGCAAGGATCGACACCAGTGACGAATCCTTGAGGAGAGCGACGAACTCGTTGCCGATGGGTGGGAGGATGGTCTTGATGGCCTGCGGAAGTATTACGTGACGCATGGCCTGTGATGATGTCATCCCGAGAGATCGTGCCGCCTCCATCTGTCCGCTGGGAACGGCTTCGATCCCGGCGCGGAAGATCTCTCCCATGTATGCCCCGTAACATACCGCCATGGCGATGACCGCACTGGTCATGGCGGGGACATTAACGATCCGGCCCAGGGCAAAATAGATGTAGAATAATTGGACAAGGAGAGGAATTCCCCGGATGATCTCCACATAGAGCGAAGCGATTCCGCTGATAATCCTGTTTTTCGAGATTCTTCCGAGACCGGTAAAGAGCCCTATGATCAGGGCAAGAATGATTGCCGCTATCGTTACCTGAAATGTAACCAGGATCCCGTCTGGAAGAAATCGCAAGATCTTCCAGTAGGGATCCGGGCTGGAAATCACAAGATAGGCGACTATGAGGATAGCCCCTATAAAAGAAACCCGCCAAGCCGTAAACAATCCCACGTCTTCCTTACTGGGGATTGCTGCGCCGTCACCAACCGCTATGACCGGCCGTGGGGGTTCTTTTTCTTTTTTTGTATCTTTTATCTCAGCCACTTAGCTTCCAATTGCTTGTCGATACCTTTCGCCTGTACGGCCTTGATACCTTTGTTGATCATGTCAAGAAGTTTCTTGTCTCCCTTCTGGACCACGATACCGTAATATTCCGTCGTCAGGACATCTCCCACGATTTTGAATTTCTCTTTATATTCTTCCTGCTGGAGCGCATACTGGGCTGCCACCGGTGTATCGCATACCACGCCGCCGATGCGTCCCACGGCCATATCCTCGAAGGCCAGGCCGATCTCATCATAGTTTTTCAGGTCCACGCCCGCTTTTTTGACCTCTCTGGCACCAGTCGTGCCGATCTGGGCGCCCACACTCTTTCCCTTCAAGTCGGCGATAAGAACGGCACTCGAATCCTTCGGGACGATGAGCACCTGTCCGGCATTGATATAGGGGATCGAGAAATCCATCGTTTTTTTCCGCTCATCGGTAATGGTGACGGAGGATATAATGGCGTCATATTTCCCGGCGGCGATACCGGCGAAGATCCCGTCCCATGCCGTGTTTTTGAATTCCACCTTGAAACCGGCTTCCTTGGCAACGGCGTTGAGAAAGTCAATGTCGAATCCGACGATTTCCTTGTTCTCGTTCACCATCTCCATCGGTGGCCAAGTGGCATCCGTGGCACAGGTGATGACCTGTTCCGCCGCAACGGCAGAACCTCCAATAACCGGTAGTGTAAAAAATCCGATTATAACCATTAAAGCAATAAGTATACGGCCACTCTTCATATCGTCCTCCTTCTTAAAAAGGTGATTGTGATCGCTGTAGTTACTATTGAGCCGATGTATTGTCAAGACAAAAAGCCCCACCGTAGAGCCGTATTGGCGGGTTTGAATTTATTTCGTGGCCTCGTAGAGAATTATCGCGGCTGCAACCGATAGGTTCAGTGATTCCACATTTCCCCTTCCAGGGATGGAAATAAACTGATCGGCATGTTGCGTCAGTTCATCCGACAAGCCGGACGATTCCTGTCCCAACAGGATGATGGTTCTTCCTTGCCTCTTCCATTCATTCGACGGGATGCCGCCTCGGGGAACCGTTGCAACCAATCGGTATCCCTTCATAGCTGCGAATTCATATACCTGGTTTGGATTGACGGACTGATACAGTTCTGTCGAGAAGAGTGCCCCGGCGGAGGACCGTATGACCTTTGTATTGAAAGGGTCCACGCAGGAAGGACTCAGGATCAACTGCCGTATATCGAACCAGGCGGCGGTACGCATAATGGTTCCCAGATTTCCCGGATCGGATACCCGGTCGAGATACAGCAAGGTATCGGAAGCCTCTCGTTCCAGATCATGAAACTGAAATTCCTTCCGGTGGCAGATCATCACGACGCCCTGCGGCGTTTTCTCTGTTGAGATATCTCTCATGATACTGTCTGAGCAGGTATAAACCGGGACATCATTGGAAAGAATATCTGAAACCTTATCGGTGTGGTTTTCATCAACCGCAATTTCCAGGATTGGATGAAAGGGCGTTGCAATAGCAGCCTCGAGCGCATTAAAACCCTCGGCGATGAACACACCGGTTTCTTCGCGGAATTTTTTCCCGTGCAGTTTCCGAATCCATTTCCTGTGGCTTCCCGACATTGGTAGGATATTCACTTCATAACCTCTTTAATTGAGCGTCATTGTTTCCGTTCGCTAATCATAATGTTCCTCAGATATATAGTGCCCATGCCCGTATTGCAATCCCTTTTCGTCGGATCAAAGCCCTGTCATTTATTATCATGAAAGGTTGACCTGTTCCCGTATCTTATAAATTTGCATGTATTTTACAAGGTCTTATGTTAATAGTTGCTATAATTATTTCAAAATGACTGTGAAAGTATGTATTCAGAATCTCTCTGTTTAGATCCGAGCGATAGAGGAAAACAGCTTTTGGTTCGTATAATCCATAGCGGCTGAAAACCTATTCGAAGAGGTCCGATATGAAAAAGTGCGATCATATGCAGGGAAAGGTATTACTAATCGTTATAGTTATCTTGTTGCTTGTTTCCATTCCGTCACCGTGCCTTCGGGCTGATGTCAGGAACGACTGCATCGATTGTTCCCGTATTGAAAATGATGATGAACGGTTGAAGTGCTATGACACTATTACCCATCAACTGTCCGGTCCATTATCCTCGGCGGCCACCCAATCCGGGGAAACATCCGAATCGGACTTCGATTACCAATCCTACCTCTCAAAGCTCTGGGAACTGGATGAGGATAAACCCCGTAACGAATATGCCCTGATGGTGCATCGATCGAACTATATAGTCCCTTTTTCATATAACTATTCTCCCAATAGACAACCTTTTCAGGCGGACTCCACCGGTGAAGAGATCGAAAGGACGGAGGTTATGTTTCAACTCAGTTTGAAGGTAAAACTCTGGCAGGATATATTGGGCAAGGATGTGGATCTGTGGTTTGGCTATACTCAGAGGTCGTTCTGGCAATTGTACGACTTTGCGGACTCTTCGCCCTTCCGGGAAACGAATTACGAACCGGAATTCCTTCTCAATTTCCGAACACATTACAACGTACTGGGGATGGATGTTCGCATGATCACTCTGGGTCTGAATCATCAGTCCAACGGTCGTTCCGAACCCTATTCCAGAAGCTGGAACCGGATTGTGGGAAACCTGGGCCTCGAGAGAGGCAACACCTCCCTGCTTGTGAAGACGTGGTATCGAATCCCCGAGAGTGACGACAAGGATACCAATTCTGATATCTATGACTATATGGGGTACGGCGAACTCTGGGGCTACCATCTATGGCACGGGCACCGGTTCAGTGTGATGCTGCGCAACAATCTTGATTTCAGCGAAAATCGGGGTGCCGTTCAGCTTGAATGGAGCATTCCGATTTCTGAAAAGGTGGGATTCTTTATCCAGTATTTTAACGGCTATGGAGAGAATCTGCTTGATTATTATGACAACTCCGACCGGATCAGTCTCGGTCTCAACCTGATAAACTGGAACTGAACAAATGTACTGTCTGGATTTTCATGAGAGGGAGCTGCAGTGAAGATCGGGCCCTTCGAGTTCAATCTGAAAGAATTGGCCGGCTCCATGGGCGACTTCGGAACCCTCTTCCCTCTGGCGATCGGGTATATTGCCGTCTGTGGGCTCAACCCGGCAGGGCTCCTTATCATGATGGGTCTGGCAAATGTTATTACCGGTGTGGTCTATAAACTCCCCATGCCCATAGAACCGATGAAGGTGCTGGCTGTTATGGCCATCGCTCAGCAGTGGACCCCATCAATGGTCTATGCGTCTGGATTCGCGATGGGGGTAATCTGGCTGCTCTTCTCGGTGACCGGCATTATGAACTGGATTGCGAACTATACCCCAAAATCAATAATCCGCGGTATTCAGATTGCGCTCGGATGTCTTCTGGCGATCGAGGCCGTCAAGATGATATCATCCTGGTGGCTGCTTGGTGTTGTTTCAATCGTAATCGTGCTGGTGCTGCGGCAGAGTCGTTATGCCCCCGCCGCCATCGTATTGATGATTCTCGGAGTAGTAATCGTAGCAGTGAAAGGGCAATTCCCAGAGGCCGGTTTCCAAGGTATTAGTCTGCCACCGCTGACAGGTTTTTCATTGAAAGAGGTGTGGGAAACCTTGGTGCTGGCAGGCTTTGCTCAGATTCCCCTTACGGCTACAAACGCGGTAATTGCCACGGCGTTGTTGATCAAGACCTATTGGCCGGATAAATCTGTGAGTGAGAGAAAACTCTCTCTCAACATGGGGATCATGAATGTGGTGACTCCCTTTTTCGGGGGGATGCCCCTGTGTCACGGTGCGGGAGGGCTTGCCGGGCAGTATTACTTTGGAGCACGGACAGGCGGCGCGAATATCATAGAGGGGGCAATTGAAATCAGTGTGGGACTGTTTTTCAGTTTTTCAATCGCCGGCTTTCTGACGGTTTTTCCCACCGCAATCATCGGGGCCATGATGTTTCTCGTGGGGATCGAGCTCACCAAATTCGCGAAGGATATTCAGTTTGGTACCGATATGATCCCCATGGGAACGACGGTTGTTATTGCACTGCTCACCAATATGGCATACGGTTTCCTGGCAGGTCTTATCGTGTCCTATGTTATGCAATTTTTTGCAGGAAGGGGAAAAAATACACCTGCGGTGGAAAAATAACCATTTGTCTTGGTGATTAGTAAGGAACCATAAAAATAACCAAGAAAAGGATCTGGGACGGGTACGATCATGAATGAAAAAAATGCTATACATCTGCTGGACGGAAAAACCATCGAATATACGTACGAAGGAGGGTGGCGTTTCAGGGTCCGTTTTTATGACGGCATGGCAGCCTACGAGTTTCTCGGTGAAAGCGGAGATGTTTCCAACAGCAATGCCGATATACCGTATCGATCCCGGCTTGTCAGGGACGATCTGTATCATGTGATGTGGCACGAAACGAATATCGGCGATCTCGTGTCACTGGTCATCGATATAGCCAATATGCGGGTTTATTCTGCGGCCCTCATGGGGTACCGCGGCCCTGATTATATGCTCCATTTCGAGGGGGGCGACATTCACCGCTTCGTCGATTCGGATAATGATACATAGCTTCCGGCACGGAATCGGGAAACGTCAAAAATGTGATAATGACTCAACGGGGTGGAATGTCTGCTCCAAATCCAGTCTGGATCGGTCGTCAACATCCGCCACGGGCCTTTTCGCCATTATGATCGCAGCGGTACGGTGTATGGCATGAGTGGGTCGCTCGCAGGGATGAACGACCCTCGCATCCTTACAGTCTTGTACTTTCCTGCCCCCGTGACCGCGATTCCGCGCTGATCCATGTTCACCGGGTAAATCCTTCCAGAACCTCGACGAGTCTTCCCACCAGGTGATCGTGGTAGGCTTTCCCCCGTTCCTTCGTGGAGGTGGTGGGGTTTCCACCGATGGTGTCACCCGTGGCCTCGAGAATCTTCCTCTGGTCTTTCACTGTGGCCGGCACGTAGCAGAGCGTATCCCTCGGATCCTGGGGATCCAGGTGGTAGAGGTCCTTTCCCGTATGGGGATTGTCTTTCGCCTTTTCCAGGTGAACCAGATCCGGGTACCGATAGAGCATATGGCTGATTTCGATGTTTTCTCCGTGACCGATGGGATCGAAATCAAGTTCTTCAGCTATCTCTTTGCTCATGTACGCCGGGTCGAATATCTTGACGGTTACCCCTAATTCTCTCTGGGCCCTTTCGGCGGCGATCTGCATCCAGCAGATGTTTACGATCCTGTGGCCGTTTATGGTAACGAAGGAGGTGAATCCGTGTGCGGCCAGGGACTTGAGCACGTCGAACAGCACCTCGATGAGCACCTCCGGTCTGATGGTGATGGTGCCGGGGACCACCATGTGATGAGGGCTGAAACCGCACCACATGGGGGGTGCGACGAGTGTACCGGTTCTCTCGCTCGCGTCTTCGGCGAGGGTGATGGCAACGTACGAGTCCGTGCCCAAGGGGGCGAATCGGCCGTGCTGCTCGGTGCTCCCCACCGGGATGATGCACCTGGTGTCACGGGCGAGGTATGCCTCCACCTCCGGCCAACTGAGATTTTGAATCCATTGTGCGGTCATAGTAAACTCCTTGAGTAATATATCCATATTTTCATCCCGCTTCCGTTTCCCATGGAGGGGTTGTTTACGGGAACGGTTTTCAGTTCTGTGCCATAAGCGATGGCAGATAAAGGGCGATATCCGGGAATGCCGTCAGGATCACGGTCACCAGGACCATGAGACAGAAAAAGGGGAACGCGTATCGGGCGATGTTGAGAATCGATTCCCCGGTTACCCCCTGAATGACGAAGAGGTTGAACCCGACGGGCGGGGTGATCTGGCTGAGCTCGACCATCAGCACGAGGAATATGCCGAACCAGATGGGATCGAATCCCGCGGATGTCACCATGGGAAGAGAGATGGGCAGGGTCATGACCACGATTGAAAATCCGTCAAGCAGACAGCCGAGCAGCAGGTATACCAGCCCCAGGATGCAGATCAGGAAGTATGGGGACAGGTTGAGGCTCACGATACCCTGAGTGATGGCTGCCGGTACCCCCAGGAATCCCATGGATCTCGACAAAAATCCTGCGCCGATCACGATGAGCATGATCATGGCGTTTGTCTTGATCGTTTGCATGAGCGATTCGAAGAATATAGACATAGTTAGCATACGATTGACGGCGGCGAAGATCACCGCTCCCAGCACTCCCAGCGCCGCAGCTTCCGTGGGCGTTGCGATTCCAGCATAGATGCTTCCCAGGACCATGGAAATAAGAATGAAAACAGGAGCGATGTCTTTCAGGGCCACGAACCTTTCTTTCCAGGTATATGACTTTCCCATGGGTGGGGCGATAGATGGATTTATAATGCCCTGAATAATGATGTATATGCCGTACACCGAAGCTAGGAGCAAACCGGGCAGCAATCCCGCCATGAACATCTTACCCACGGATACCTCCGCCTGGATGGCATAGACGATCATGATGAGGCTCGGCGGAATGAGAAATCCCAGTGTGCCTGCCCCGGCCAGAGAGCCCATGGAAATTTTGGCATTGTAACCGAGTTTTTCGAACTCGGGCAGGGTGATTCTCCCCACCGTGGCGGTGGTGGCGGCGCTCGATCCCGACACCGCAGCAAAGAGTGTACAGGAGACGATGTTCATGAGCAGAAGTCCCCCGGGAAGGCGGTAAAGCCAGGGTACCAGTCCCTTGAACAGCTTCTCCGATACCCCTGATCGGTAGAGCAACTCCCCCATCAGGATGAACAGTGGCAGGGCCACGTATTCCCATTTTTCCAAGGTCGACCAGACAGAAGACGCCATATTGGAGCCCGCGGGCAGCGAGCTGAAGAAGACCATGCCTACAAATCCGGTCATAAACAGGGAAAATCCAACCCAGGTACCGGATCCGAGAGTCAGAAAAAGCACTCCGAAGGTGATAACACTTACCCTGACAAGTTCAACATCCATGAAAAACCCTTAAAATATGTCTTCCCCGTGACGTATGCCGAGGAAGGTCCTGATTGAGGAGGCGATCAATTGAAGAAAGAAAACGAATCCGCCCATGAGCATGAGGCTTTGGGGTATCCACAGTCTCGTATTGGAAAGGGTTCCCGAGGTAGACCCGTATCGGAAGGCAGCCCCCGTCATCTCATAGAGCTTTATCAGCAGGTATCCCATGAAAAGAGTGCATATCACGGTTACCACAAAGGTGACGGTTCTTTCGGCTTTCTTTGGCAAAAGATTGAGGAGGAGTGCGATCCTGATGTGTCCCCGCTGATTCAGGCAGTACCCTGCCCCGAGAAAAACAATGGCGGCCAGACCATAGGCCGAGTATTCATCGGCAATAATCGTGGATTTGTTGGAGATATTCCACAGAAAGATTTCCACGAGAATGAGCAGGGTCATAAGTGCCAGGATCACCGCAGCGATCCTGGCAGTCCAGGTGTTGATCGTTTCGATTATCTCCACCATCTTCATTATGCTTCTACTCCGTGAGGCCCGTGTATATACGGTCTCTGTGCCTTGCGCTTAAAGCAAGTAATTACGATAAGTGCTATTCCTGTTTCGTCTTTTTGTAGAAGTTGTCGAGGATTTCTTCAGCAACCCCGGGAACCTTCTTTATCCAGTCTTCCCGCATGACCTTGCCCATTTCGGCCAGTTCGGCGCGGAACGGTTTGTCCACCTGGAGCACGGTAAGCCCCTGTTCTTTGAGTATGTTGACGCTTTTCTCATCCATTTCGGCGACCCGGTTCCACATGATTTCTTCCATCTCTTTGGAGATAGTCAGCACCTTGTCCTGTACATCCTTGGGGAGTGCCTTGAAGGCATCCTTGTTCACGTTGAACATATTGACCGGACATACGATATTGATCCTGGTGAAATACTTGAACATCTCCCATGCCTTGGCATCCACACCGGAGACCGAAGATGTGTACATGGAGTTGAGGAGCCCCGCCTTCATGGCCGGGTAGACTTCGCTGAAGGGCATCTTCCTGGAGGCGAATCCCGCCACCTCTCCGAAAGACAGACCCGTGCCGTCGTAGACGCGCATCTTGAGCCCCTTGAGATCAGCTGCGGATGTAATCGGCTTCTGCGTATAGATGCCCGCATAGGGCCAAACGGACGTGAACAGCGTAAACTGATTAAATTTATCGAGATCTTTGCCGAGAGCAGGTTTGGCAAGCTCATAGAGAAGATACTTGTCTTTGTAGCCGGTGGTTATGAACGGTTGAGCAAGGATATTCATAAGGGGCGAGTCGCCTTCGACCATACCGGCAGGCACTTCTGCGATCGCGAGCTGACCTTCGGCCAGAACTCTGAGGAGTTCAGGACCCTTGAAACCGAGTGAACAGCCGGGGTGCAGAACAATTTCCAGTTCTCCGTTGGTTGCCGCCAGCACTTTGTCCGCGAATTCCTGCGCACCCTTGGAATGGAAATTGTTCGCAGGATAGTTTAGGTGCATGTCCCATTTTGTCTTGGCAAAGGCGCCGTTCGCACCGAGAAAGACCCATGTAACGGCAACGAGGCAGAGAAGTAACTTTTTCATAAATTTTTCCTTTCACAAATTTATTGTGTTGAGTTTGCAGGTAACACTACGTTACCGGAAGCATCAAGGAATCCACGTAATATTACCGAAGAGACCGCGTTTCACTAAAGATAGCAGTCCGTTTCGGTTATAAAACGAGATTTCGATTTCTCGTGAGCGGGAGCTTTACACGTATTCTCATCGTTGTGGATGGGTTGGTCAACACCTTAAAAGCAGGGCAACTCTCACCCTTTACCCTAGTGTACATGGTGAAACCACGTGGTGCGATTGCTTACTATCTTTTTATCGATTTGTCCAGAGTGTAATCTTTCCACCCTATTTTATACGTTATGCCATATGGTGGCGCCCATTATGGGAGAGCCATGCCGTTTTGTTGTATCTGCCGGAACGGGTTGACTCCCGATTTTACGTGATTCAACCTTTGAACGAGTCGAGTCTGCTGTCCATTGTGCTGCGTATCTATCTGCTGCCCCTGATGGTTGGACTGTTTTTTCCCCACGCACCACTGACGGCCGTTATCTCGGAAAAGGAGTATTGGACTGCTCTGCGCGACAGATTTCCCGTCGCCGTGACATCCCTGAATTTTACTTTGGTCGGCCTGCTGCCGGTTACCGGGATCTTGCTGATTGTCTGTGAAACGACCCTGGACCTGAGGGGTCCCGGCAGTGTTCTTTTCTGGGGCATTATGGCAATGGGATCTTTGGCGGGGTTACTCGTTGTGTATCCTTTCAGTGTCCGTATGGCCCGCCGAGGGTTCGGATGCTGGCCGCACTCGGCGTATCCGGATGGTGGTACGACCGGGCGAAAGGCAGAAAACATTCCCCCAACCCCTCCGGGCATCCCCTGGAGTTTTCTCCTTATGAGTTTTGCCTTAATGAGCGGCACTATTGGACTGATCCTTTTATTCTTGTTGTAAGATGTGGTACAGTACCTATTCTTTTGCTGCGACATGTGGCATATATGGAAAAACAGGTTAATGATAAAAGGGGGTTAGAAGGATAATGGTTGAGAAAGTTGTCTTGGGAAGAACAGGAATCGAAATCACGCGTCTCGGGTTCGGAGGTATCCCGATCCAGCGTGTCTCAGAAAAAGAAGCCGTGGAGGTCGTCATGCATGCCCTTGAACGCGGCGTCGATTTCATCGATACCTCACGCGCCTACACGACGAGCGAACGGAGGATAGGGATTGCATTACGGGAGACCGGAAAAAATGTCGTTATTGCCTCAAAGTCACAGCAGCATACCGCCGACAAGGCGCGGAAGGATCTCGAAACCAGTCTTAAGGAACTCCAGCTTGACACTATTGATCTTTACCAGTGCCATTTTATCAAAGACTTTGATGTCTATAAGCGTATCACGTCCAAAGGGGGAGCACTGGAAGGGCTGCTCAAGGCACGCGACGAGGGAATGATCAGACACATCGGGATTACCAGTCACAGCCTGGATGTCCTGAATCGCGCCATCGATGACGGCCTCTTCGAGACGATCATGGTCTGTTACAGTTTTCTTGAACCGAAAGCACAGGAGCAGCTAATCCCCAAGGCCCTCGCAAACAATATCGGTGTTATCATTATGAAGGCCTTTTCCGGTGGTGTGATCGACAATGCCCGGCTGGCCATCAAGTATGCTCTGGCCCTTGAGGGAACTGTCGTTATCCCCGGTGTCGAACGGAAAGATCTGTTCGATGCCAACTGGGAGATATTTACAGGTGATCTGACCATTAACCGGGAAGAACAAGAAGTGATCAGGGCGATTCAAAGCGAGTTCGACAAACAGTTCTGCCGCCGCTGCGACTACTGCCAGCCCTGCCCGGAAGAGATATCGATCCAGCACCTTCTCGGTATAAAGTGGATGATAAAGCGAATGGGACCGAAGATCCTGGAGGGGTGGCCCAGACTGGCCATTGATCAGGCCAGGAACTGCACCGAATGCGGCCAGTGTATGGAACGGTGCCCCTACGAACTCCCCATACCGGAACTGATCAAGGCGAACATCGCATGGATAGATGAAGAATTCGGTTCTGTCCTTTGAGAAGGAGAATCGAATCCGCATTAAAGGGATTATTTTTAGAAAAACTGGGTGGGAGGATAGAGTATGAAAAAAGGGGTGGAAAAGTTCTTTTTTGATAGAGAGGATCATGAACTTCTTGTAATTGTCGATGAAGTTCTCAACAGAGACAAATCAAGAAAGTATATCAAAAATCTGCTTAACCCCTATCTCCACCCTCATGGAATAAAAGAAATGGCTGCGTCGAGAGAATTACGCATAGCCTATGCCGTGGTTCATCTTCTGAATTCACTCGAGGGCGGCGAGGAGAAGGAGAGACTCGCTGCACTGCGTTCATTAAGGGACGAAGTCCTCTACATTACAAAAAGCAATTTGGGCAAAAATACGGCACGTGTGCTCATACAGATTATGAAACGGCTCGTTCGATCGCATGGTGATTACAGGAGCCGGTTGGAACTGGCACACGACTTTCGAATGGCTGCAACGGGAAAATCCGGTGTGGTGCGTAAAGAGTTGAAGAAGTATCACCTCCTCGAGATGCCGGAGGAATGGAACCAGATCGCAACGGATGACCATGTTCATGATGTGAATACAAAAGGGAGAAAATCACCGACACACCTCATTATGGATGCATGGATAAAGGGAATACGGCGCTTGAAGGTCATTTACTACAATTATGTGAGATCCGATGTGGCTGCCGAGCTTCTCGAGGCGGCAGAGATCATGGGTATCAGGGTACGTATTGGAGTTGAAATTTCTTCGAGATTCCGTAATCGATATATACGGATCATTTGGGCTCCAAGGGGGCTTCTGAATGTACAGGATTACCTACGATTTCTGCAAGAACCCGATGTCAAAGCCTTTACAGAGGAAGGGCGCATTGTATCCGAATATCACAGTCATTTTATTCTTTTGATGCTTCAGGAATTCAACAAAAGACATAGTAGGAAAATAGCAGAAAGATATGGGATCGACATTCCATCACTTGACGAAACAGAATTTCAATTATTTGTGGGAAGGGGTCAGATATCCATACTCCACTTGGCAGAATTTATTTACCGAAAGATGTTGCCGACAATGCAGCTTCGTATGGAAGAGCTGAAACACCTTTACAACAGTGCAGACAGGGACGAAAGAAACAGGCTGATGAATCTTGTGGAAGAGATGAACACTCTTGATTCGGAAGCCATCGTCGAAAAATATTTGAGACCATCGTACAATCCGGATATACCCGATCCTAATATTCCTAGGGACGATCCCGATATTCCTAAATTGCTTATGCTTTCCCCTCAGAAACTTATCGAGAAAATGGTGCATCTCCATTCAGGTTCCAGCTTTACACTGGGTCTCACTGATCTTGATATTGAGGATGTACTTGAAATTCTTTACGACTGCAAGGGAATGATAACTCATCTAGAGAACTTTAACCTGAAAGATTATGTCTTGAAGAGGAATCCACACTATAGCCAGATTAATGAACTTCAGAGGGCAATCAATGATGGAAACCTTATAATACTCAAAAGGATCATACGGAACGTCATAGATAAATTGAGACAATCGGATGAGACAAGCAAGATTAACAAATTCAGAGAAATTCTCTACAATATCGAATTGTTTCAATCGTATTACAAAGATCACCAGCTGAGAAGTCGTGTGGGAAGTGACTCGACAGGACGATCTCATCATCTTTATGGCATGGGGCTGGTTATAAAGGACACATTACCCCCTTTTGCTCAAAGAGAGATAACCCATTCCCCTGCAACTTCATACCTGGCTGTTCCTGTTTATACAGAGGTTTTCATGTCTGTTAATTATGTGCCCAGGATAGGTACGAATTCCCTGCTGAGTGCCTTGTACCGGAGAATGGGCCGTATACTCAGGTTAACATTTGTCGGGAAAAAGCGTTACAAAGAATGGGAGATGGTGAAACAATCAACCAGGATAGGGGTTGAAGGCAATGTGGTGACCCTTGGCGGTGTCGACAAGGAAGGTTTAAACCCATTTTCTCTCAATCCCCCTGAGATGAAGAGAAAAGCGCTATCTATTTCCTGGCTGTATATGAACAGCGGTTTAAAAAACTGGATAAAAGTCCTTGGTGGTTTTATTCCGGCCTTTTTCACCTTCTTTTTGACCAAGGACTGGTGGCTCTTAGCCTATTTTGGGGCCTTTATATGGTTTGGAATTACGGGATTCAGGAACATCATTCAGTCTGTATTGGGCGGGGGAGGGATACGTCGTTCACCTCTTCTCAGATGGAATAATTATGTGAGTTGGAAACGGCTGACAGATTCCCTCTTTTTTACCGGCTTTTCCGTTCCCCTCCTTGATTATATTACAAAAACAGTCATCTTAGACCGCTTGTTCGAGATAACCGTTGCAACAAATCCGGTTATGCTCTACTCGGTCATGGCTGTCGTAAATGGGCTGTATATATCGACACACAACGCATTTCGAGGCCTTCAGAGGAGTGCCATTTTAGGCAATTTTTTCCGCACGGTGATTTCCATCCCCATCGCCCTGTTATTCAACATTGTAGTGAAAGGTATCCTTTTGAGCTTTGGTATAGCGGGGGTTGATCTTATTCTTCAGAAGTGGGCAGCCATTATATCCAAAGCAGCGTCTGACTGTGTAGCCGGTGTGATAGAGGGCCTTGCTGATCGATCTGAGAACATACGAGTTCGTCTTCGCGATTATCGCAGTAAATTGGAGCAGGTTTTTGCTTCATATACACGGATGGAAATCTTGTTTCCCGAATCGGATGTGCTTGAAATGCTCGAATCTCCGAAGCGATTTATACGCACTATAAAAAAGGAGGCGAGTGATCTGGAAAAGATCGTTATTATCAATGCTCTTGATCTTCTCTATTTCTGGATGTATCAGCCGCGAGCACAAAGTGCATTGCAGATGGTTATCAAAGGAATGTCTTATGAAGAGCGACAGATATTTATCCGTACACAAACGGTGCTTGAACGGAACCGCGAGATAAGCCAGCTCTTTGTTGACGGAGTGGTGGGCAAGAACTTTTCCAAAGCCCTTTCTTTTTACCTTGACAGATCGCAAGAATACCTGCAGATAATAAAGAAGATCGTTTAGAAGATGCTATAAGAATTATGTCAGACTCGCATTAATGGTTGCCTCTAAAGTCCAGCCTAATCATATCAACGATATGTTCCAGCTGATTTTATATTGAATGGAGAGGTCGTTCCCCCGTTGCTTGCGGCTGGGATTATCGAGCGAATAAAAATCAACAGGTATTGTACCATAGCGAGGATTTCCTGTAACTTGTTGCGAATAGATTCAATCTCTTCTCATATGTATAAAAAGTTCACCTACACTCGCATTCGGTTTTACAGACACTTTCTCCTAATGTATAGACTGGCATAGCTTAGATATTTTATTGTTGAATCTTTATATGGTTAGATGTGGTATCGTAGATTGTCATAAACGGGTTGAATATAGGGAAAGAAAAAAGTACCAAACCAGAGAGTATTGCATGGAAGATGATATTCGGTGGGTGAAAACCCACTGTGCGCGGATGGACCACGGCGGATGCGGGTTGCTGGTCGGGGTGAAGGACAACAAAATTGTAACGATTAAGGGAGATCCTGACGGATTTCTTAACAGGGGGTATATCTGCCCCAAAGGGCTTGCGTCTCCCGATCGTCTGACCCATCCCGATCGTCTCACCTATCCATTGAAGAGGGCGGGAAAACGCGGCGAAGGAAAGTGGGAACGGATATCCTGGGACGAAGCCCTTCGATATATCGCTGAAAATCTCAATTCAATCAAAGAAGAATACGGTGCAAAGGGCGTCGCCTTTGGTGTCGGCATGCCCAAAGGCCTGGAACACTTTGTCCTGATCCGCTTGGCAAACCTCTTCGGCTCTCCGAACGTTGTCGCGTCGCAGGATGTATGTCACGCACCCCGTGAGATAACGGGCATTCATACGTGCGGTTTTTATCCGGTGACGGACTTTCACCACAAGAGCGAACTGGTTGTCCTATGGGCAAGCAATATCACCTCCACCAATGAAGAGGGGGAGATATGCAGCCTGTTGATGGATCAGCTACGGGAAGGGACAAAGCTTATCGTCATCGATCCGAGGAAGATCGATCTGGTCGATAAATCGAAGCAGTGGCTTCAACTGCGGCCGGGTACGGACAATGCCCTTGCCCTGGGATTGTTACATGTTATTATAGAAGAGTCTTTGTACGACAGGGAATTTGTTGAAACGTGGACCCACGGATTCGAAGATCTGGCGCAGCAGGTAAAACAGTACACTCCCGCAAGGGTCTCGGAGATAACCTGGGTGCCGGCCGATTATATCCGCGAGACAGCACGTCTGTACGCAACCTCCAAACCGGCCGCGATCCAGTGGGGAAATCCCATAGAACATAATATCAACACCTTTGAGACGGTACGGGCGCTGATCAGTCTGATGGCGATAACGGGCAATCTCGACATTCCCGGCGGTAATGTTGCGGCCCGTGACCCGAAGATCATGGGACTGGGGGCGTTTGTCCGTGCCGATCTCATTCCCGACAAGAGAAAGACAATGATCGGCGCGTATCACCACGTGATTCCCCGGCTGATGACCGTCGCTCCGTCGTTCTTTAAAAAGGCCGTTCTCGAGGGTGTCCCCTATCCGGTCAAGGGCTTCTATGGTATGTGTTCAAATCCGCTGCTGTCCTACGCCGACAGCCGTCAGACCTACGAGGCCTTCAAGAAGCTCGATTTTGTGGCGATAGCCGACCTGTTCATGACCCCCACGGCGACCATGGCGGATGTGGTTCTGCCCGTTGCAAGCCAGTTCGAGATAAACGATATCGGTCATTACGGCATCGGCCACGGTTTTATCGTCGCCCGTCCAAAGGTGGTTGAACCGCCGGAAGAGTGCTGGCCCGATATGAAGATCATGAACGAACTGGGCAAGCTCATCAGTCCGCCGGATCTATGGCATGATGATTATGAAGAATTCCTTGAAGATGTTGTCAGGCCGGCCGGTCTTACCTACGGTCAGTTCGTCGAAAAGGGGTATCTGAAAGGCCCTGACCGATTCAAGCTGTATGAGGAAAAGGGATTTCAAACGCCGACTGGCAAGGTGGAATTGAGGTTGAGCACGGCCGAGAAATTTGGATTGCAACCCTTGCCGGAATTCAGCGGTCTTCCCGAAGAACATGACGCCGACTATCCTCTCATACTGAACAGTTCTAAGAGTCGCTATTTCCTCCATTCTTCATACCGAGGACTGGAAAGATTGCGCAAACTGCGACCGCACCCGAAGGTCGAGATTCATCCGGAGACGGCTAAAAAGTATGATATCAATGAGGGCGATGAAGTCATTATTGAGACCAGGAATGGCACCATCATACAGGTTGCCGCTCTGACCGATACCGTCGATCCGCGGATCATTAATGCCTCCCACGGATGGTGGTTTCCCGAGAAGTCACCGAAATCTCAGTACGGATGGGAGCGATCGAATTTGAATATCCTGACTTCAGTGGGAAAGCTCGGCAAAGAATACGGTACCCCCAACCTTAAAGGAATAGGGTGCAGAATCAGCGGAAAGGTGATCGCCGACCAAATGAGTAGTTTACAATACAAAGGATCATGTAAAGGAGCATTATAAATGGAAAACAATATACAGGGAATCGAAGAGTTGAGCCATGAAGATATGGCACGTCTCATTCTGGACATGGTACATCGCACGATTGTTCATCATACCCTCTGGTTTAGAGAGGTTGAACATCAGATGGGGTTTGCCAAGACATTAGACATTTTGAATTCTGTTTACGGCAGTAGTTATACGGTACAGATGAAGAGGCTTTCTCGTGTCTTGGGGTTTGAAATGAAGGAAGGGATACCTGAACCACTACTGAAAATGTCAAGAAAAAAGCTCCTTGAGTTAATAGAAATCCTCGGCATAAATTGGATCGCAAATGACGGTTTCTGGTTTCAAGCTGTTGAATCCGTGTACGGGATGAACGACGCCAAACGGTGCAATGATTCCTGTTGGGTAAGGTTCTCACCATTTGAGGCGTGGTCCATCAAAAAATATCTGGGGTTGGCCGAACACGCTGGGATAGAAGGACTGAAAGCGGCGTTGAAGTTCCGTATGTACGCGACCGTAAACGTACAGACCATCATCGATGAAAGTCCCAACAGCATCGTCTTTCAGATGAATAACTGCCATGTTCAGGCGGCACGGAAGCGCAGAGGACTCGACGATTATCCATGCAAGTCCGTTGGCCTGGTAGAATATGGCCGTTTCGCCGAAGGAATTGATTCGGAGATACGCACCGAATGCGTCGGATGTCCGCCCGATCCTCATCCGGATGAATGGTTCTGTGCCTGGCGATTTTTTATTCCGGAAAAGTGAGCTAAAACTTTCTCAAAAAGGCATTAAGGGGCAGTAAGGTAAGGTAGGATACGACGGCGGGAATGTCCCGCCGTCCCTGTCTGTGACGCTCAGATAAGCATTCCTCCGTCGCACAGAATATATGTCCCTGTGGTATAGGAAGCGGCATCGGACACAAGGTACAGGACCGCCCCCGCCATCTCCACGGGTTGTGCGATCCTTTTAATCGGCAACCTCTCCATTATGTATTTGTGAATATCATCATTGGTAACCAGAGCCGCGGAAAATTTTGTCTCTGTAATACCCGGGAGGAGGGCGTTTACCCTGATATTCACGCTTGCAAGTTCCATCGCGTAGGCCTTTGTCATGCTGATCAGGGCGGCCTTGGTGATGGAATAGATGCCCTGAAAGGGCGCGGGGTGAATACCGTTTATCGATGACACGTTGACAATGGAGCCGCCCCCGGTTTCGGTCATAAGTTTTGCGGCGTGCTGGATCATAAAGAAGGGCCCCTTGAGATTCACTTCGTTGGTCTTGTCCCACACCCCCTCATCGGCACCCAGCATGTCTCCGAAGTAGGGATTGGTCGCGGCATTATTGACCAGGATATCCAGTCTGCCGAATCTGTCCTTCACCTCCCGGAAGAGATCCCCGATCTGATCCAGTTTCCCCATATGACATGCAATGGGGACTGCTGTTCCACCTGATTGTTCTATTCTTGCCGCTGCTTCCTTGAGTGCGTCCATCTTTCTGCTGACAAGAATAACCTGTGCGCCATACTCCGCCAGCGTCGTGGCGATTGCCTCACCGATACCTCTGCTCGATCCCGTCACCAGGGCAATCTTTCCATCCAGAGAAAAATCTACTGTTTTCATGTGGTTCCCCCTTTTCGTGCTGACAATTTCTGTTCCAGTTTCCTTATTCATACATCCGGTTTGTGCCTTTCTGCTTGACAAATATATCATTTACTGGACAATTGCAACGAGATGGTCACAGAGGAGGAACATGGTTATGACCTCTGAGAGAGACATTGCGGATGGGCGGAGACTTGAGACACTGGCCCTGCGGTATGGCATTACTATGGATCTTCTTCGGGAATACCTCGGACTATTCCGTAAGAACGAGATCCCTGTTTCTCTCAGGAGAAGGACTCCGAAACGTGCCAGCAGGATCGTGATGGTTTCGACCCATGGTTACTGGGGCGACCCGCCCCCTGCCGGTGTCCCCGATACGGGAGGGCAGACCTACTATGTCCTGGAGGTATCGAAGACGTGGGCATCACAGGGGAGAAAGGTGATTATTGTAGCACGGCACTTTGATCCCTATCCGCGAGTGGAGCGATTCACGGAGAATCTGTGGCTTGTCCGGATCAGGGCGGGTGGAAATGAGTTTGTACGGAAGGAAGATATCTATCCCCTTGTTCCAGAAATGGCGGAGAGCACAGTCGCCGTGGCATCCCTCTTCGGAGCCCACGCCGTGATGGGGCACTACGCGGACGGGATGACCTGTGCGGTGGAAACGGGGGAACGACTGGGGATACCGGTGGTGGTCATCCCTCATTCGCTGGGGATCAACAAGGTGCTCTCCCTCGGTCTGGACCAGTATAATACTGGCACGTGGTTCGATGGACAGTACAACTTCCGCATACGGGAAGATTTTGAACTGGCAGCCCTCCGGGGGGCCGATTTCGAGATCGCGAACACACTGCGGGAACCATATATACTCAAAAAATATTATGGATATGAATTTCCTCATACCGTCATGCCGGCAGGTGCTGGGACCCCTTTTTTTGATATAGTCAGTGATCCTCACCCCGAAATGCTCAAGCGGTACGGTCTGACCCCGGGACGATATCTCATCTATTTCGGACGCTTCTCCGAGTCGAAGAATGTCCCCGGTGTAGTGAAACTCTTTGGCGAGGCACGGCGATTCAACCCCCGGATTATGCAAGGGATAAAACTGGTGCTTGTGGGAGGGTCCCCCGAGGATCCTCTCCCGGAGGAAGTATCCGTTGAAGAGGACATTAAAAATACGATTGCACAGTACCGTTTATCGGATGACGACGTCGTGAGGCTTCCAAGCCAACCCTGGAACATCCTCGCGATTCTCGAACACCACTGCCTGTCCTATATCGGCATGCAACTCATGGAACCTTTCGGCATGGGTGTTGCGGAGACCATGGCGGCGTCAGCCCCCGTTGTTATTTCCGAGAAGGCGGGCATAACAAAATGGATACGAAACGGTCAAGAGGCCATTGTCGTGGATCCCGAGGATCCGCGTGGCGCCGCTCGAAAGCTGATCGGAACCATGCAGAAGGAAGGATCTTTGGAAAGGATCGCCTCCGAAGGACGCAAACTTGCCTTGGGCACGTTCAGGTGGATGGCGATCGGAGAGCGCCAGGGGAAGATACTGGATTCTCTCTGCAAAACCGCGAAAGAAAATCGGAAGAACCGCGTGGTGCGCCACCGTGCCTATCACCGGGCGGTGTTTACCTGGCGGGGAGATCCTCCGCAGGTCAAACTAAACCATGAAAAGGCTGCAAGGAGCCTGCTGCCGTACCTTATTGAGCGAATAGGCGAATCCCGGCGCAAGAACAAGAGGATGGTAGTGGTAATCGGGGGAGAATCTGGAGCGGGAAAGACCGAAATAGCGGAATATCTCAGATACCTTCTGCGGACCGAAAAAATACGGGGCATGACTATAGCGGGGGACGCCTTCTTCAAACTGGCGCCGGAGGCAAACCATCGGGCTCGCCTTGAGGCTTTTACAGCGGGAACGTTGTCTCGGTATATCGGCCCGGGAGAAGTGGATCTGGAGCAACTGGATTCCATACTGGAACATGCTGCCGACAGGAGCGTTGATGAGATTTCTATACCATCGGATTGCAGACGGCTTGGTTCGAGGAGATATAGGGATGTACCGGTTTCGCTCACCGGCGTGGGAGTTGTCCTTGTTGATTTGACCTATGGCCTGGCCCTGAAGAACGCCGCCCTGAAGATCTTCCTTGAATCGGATTACCGAAAACGGATAGCCGACGTGAAGGACCGGAATCTTGCCCGTGATCCTGATCAGGATTTTGGATTCATCCTGAAAGTCCTGGCGATAGAACATGAAATCATACAGGGGTTGCGGGGTCGGGCCGATATTATCGTTTCGAGTTATTACGAGGCAAGGCCACGGTAATTATACAATAAGGACACATGCCTTTTGGGACGATTGTCACGGGCAATGTAGTGCCTTTGTTATTAAAAGTCATGTCTTTTCAGGTTGTATTTTGCCATCTTCAGCTGAAGCCCTCTCCTGCTGAGACCCAGTTGCAGGGCCGCTTTGCTGACATTTCCGCTGCATTCTTTCAGAACCCTCACGATCATATCCTTTTCCAACTGTTCTGTCTTGTCTTTCAGAATAGTCTTGAAAGATTTCGTGGATTCGGCGGTACTGTCGGAGGATTCGGTTGCAGTGGAAAATCGAATATCTGCAGGAATATCTTCAATGGTTATGATATCTCCCGTGGCAAGTAGCACCAGCCGTTCCATCAGGTTTTCCAGTTCCCTGATGTTTCCCGGCCAGCCGTAGTGAGAGAAGAAATCTTCCACCTCCGGGTCGATACCCTCTACCCTGCGGTTAAGTTTTTTATTGAATTTCTTGAGAAAGAAATCGGCAAGAGGACCAATATCTCCCCTTCTTTCTCGTAGCGGCGGGATATCGATGGGAAATACGTTCAACCTGTAATAGAGATCTTCCCTGAACCGTCCCTCCTCCACTTCTTCCAGGAGGGTTTTGTTTGTAGCCGCAATAAGCCGTACATCGACCTTGATTGTCCTCAGACCACCCACCCGTTCAAATTCCTGGTCCTGGATCACCCTGAGGATCTTCACCTGCATATCCTTCGGCAGATCACCAATTTCATCGAGAAACAGGGTGCCCGTATGGGCCAGTTCGAACCTGCCCGGTTTTCTGTAAACGGCGCCCGTGAAGGCCCCCTTTTCAAAGCCGAAAAACTCGCTTTCCAGCAGATTTTCCGCGATAGCCGCGCAGTTGATCTTAATAAAGGGATTGTCTTTGCGCGGGCTGTTTCTATGAATTGCGTTGGCGAAGAGTTCCTTTCCCGTCCCCGTTTCGCCGGTAATCAGGACCGTCGTAGCCGTGGGAGCCACTTTCCCGATAAGATCATACATCTCCACCATGCATTCGCTGGAGCCTATGATATCGTGGCGCTCTATTTCATCGGATGAGAGTGCCGGTTCGTTTTCATTCAGAGCCCTGGTTTTAAAAGCCTTGCTGATAACGTTTTTCAGGTCGTCCTGATCGAAGGGTTTGGTGATGTAGTCGAAGGCCCCTTTTTTCAGTGCCTCAACTGCGGTCGTGATCGTGCCGTGAGCGGTAATTACAATCACGGGAATTGAGGGATAATCGTTCTCTATCTTACTCAAAAGGCCCAGGCCGTCGAGTTTCGGCATCTTGAGATCGGTTACAACGACGGCCACATCGTCATGTTTGAGAACTTCGAGCGCTTCAAGACCATCGGATGCCGTGGCGACCTCGTAGTGCTCCTTCTTGAGCATGGCCTCCAAGACAAGAAGCATGTTCAGTTCATCGTCAACAATCAGTATCTTTTTCATATGCGTCATAGGTGGATTTATTTTTATAGCAAAAAATCATTATTATGTGACCGATCCTCTGTCAAGGTATTTAAGTGATGTCGTCGGATACAAATCAGCGGTGTGCTTTCATACAATGATACCGAAGGGGCGATACCGTGGTATCGAATGGAAGACGGGAATTTGCACATTCGGCGGAGCACCTACCGATACCCCGGACCTATATGTCGTGCATTTTCTCCGGTGCCAGCTCTTCCCGTACCTCGGTGACTCCGGGGACCGCCCTGATAGCAGCGAGCAGGGCATCCTTGGATTCCAGGGGATTGATGAGACCGGTGAGGACGACGACGCCCCTTTCGGGCACTTCGACGTGCATGTTCTTTGCCCCAAGGCTTGTCTTCTTAACCGATGTTTCGACCAGCTTTTTCAGACTGAACCGTTGCATCGTTTCCATGGCCTGGAGACTGCAGGTGTTGATGATTTCGGACCGGGCAACGGAGATCAGCAGATCGGCGGCTGCGTCGGTTCCGAGTTTGTCCCTGTTGATAATAAGATCGTAGAGCGCCGGATCATCCCAGTCCATACCAAAGGCATAATGCATGAATCCCCTTCTGCTGCTGTCACTGCCACGGATGGTTTTCAAGGCGGCCGACCGGCCGATTTTGTAGGACGAGATAATTTTTTGCAGACGGGTTTCTTCCGATGAATAGATCCTGACGTGGAGAGCGCATCCGAAATCACGGAGGAGAAACGGGGCTCCGTGCCCTATGATGACCCCGTCTCCCCGGTGGGATACATCGTAGATGACCGCTTCGAGGAGTTCCAGGTACGACTGGGGATGCAGCTCGAGGACGCGGCTTAAAAAACCCGGCGCCTTCTCGTCCAGACTTTTCAACTCCTTGGGGGAGAGACCCAGTGCGATGGATTCTTTCCGGAGCGTTTCATCGTCGTAAAGCGGTATTCCCAACCCTTCGGCCACGCGGCGAGCGATCTCAGACCCGCCGCAACCGATTCCAGCCGTAATGGTTATCAATGCCATGATTCTTCTTCCTCCCTTTTTTCGGATAGAGGAGTTATCTCTTATTCTTTCGTGAAAGTGTTTGCCGTCATATATACAATAGATACACAAAGAACACCACAATCGTCAGATAGATAGCCGTCAGTCCTCCGCCTGCACGCATAAAATCCGCCGTTCCGTATCCCCCGGGAGACATGAGGAGTGCGTTGACCTGGTGAGTCGGGAGGAGAAAGGAGTTGGAGGCACAGACGGCGACCAGAAGCGCCAAGCCCCGGGGGTCGACGCCAGCCATGTTTGCGATACTCATCGCCAGGGGCACCAGAAGAATCGTGGCGGCTACATTCGATATGACGAGGGAAAGGATGGTGGTAATGATGCCGACAGCGAAGAGGATGGAAAGGATGTGTCCTTGTCCCAGCAGCTGCACTATTCGGATGGCCACGTACCGGGCCGCACCAGTATGCTCCATGGCAATACCGAGGGGAATCAAACCGGCCAGGAGGAAAACCGTCCGCCAGTCAACGGCGCGGTAGGCCTCATCGATTGGTACAATCCGCAGAAGGATCATGGCCAGGGCTCCGGTCAAGAGGCCGAGGGCAATCGGAAGCCCTGAAAGAGTAAGGATAATTGCCCCGGCAAAGCAGAACAGTGCGGTGACCGGTCGCTGTTTCGGTGCTGCCTCCGAGGTTTCGACAGGGGTGACGAGGACGAAGTTGGTGTTGTCCACCATGGCCCGAATCTGCTGCCACCGGCCGTGAACGATCAGAGCGGTTCCCGGCTGGAGTGGTTCGTCAGCAAAGCTGTCTCTCTGCTCCCGCTCGCCGCTGAGAAGCATGATCGGCTCGACGCCGTATGTCTTGCGGAGAGCTATCTCGCGCAGTGTCTTTCCGATAAGGGGAGCCCTCACGGGGATGACCAGTTCGGCAAAACCGGCCTGCCCGGCAGTTTCCAGATCTTCAAAGGGAGCGGTGTCTTCTCTGTACATCAGGCCGTAATCGATAACGAATCGGTCCAGGTCTTCCCGTTTTCCCAGGAGTGCCAGTCGCTGCCCCGCGGCGAAGGGTGTGTACCTCCAGGGGGCATAGAGCACGTCACCTCCCTGTGCGAGGGCGAGCAGATTCAACCGGTACTGTGCCAGGATCTGGACCTCTTCTCTGGTTTTTCCCACCAGGGGGCTCTTGGCCGGGATGGCGCAGTGGTAGATGGTGGTGGGCAGGTGCCATGTCTCGATCAGCTTCCGTTGTATGCTGATCGGTTTTTTTTCACGCTCCTTCATGCCGGGGAGGACACGGTTGCCGAATAGGAGAAAATAGACCACACCGGCTCCGAGAAGGGCGATGCCCATAGGCGTAACACTGAACAGACCGAAATCGTGGTATGTGCCATGCCGCAGCAGATCGTTCAGGATCAGGAGGGGGGTTGACCCGACCATGCTCAGGTTGCCTCCCAGGATGACAGCGAATCCCATGGGCATCAGAAGACGCGACGCCGGCATGCCCGTGCCCTTGGAGATCCTCAGTATTGCTGGAAGGAAGAGGGCGGCGGCTCCGATGTTCTGGATGAAGGCGGAGATCAGACCCACGGTAACGGTGATCAGGCCGATGAGACGTTTTTCATCGGCCCTTGCAGTAGATATGATGGGCTGTACGAGTCGGTTGATGGCGCCGGAACGATCCACGCCGTACCCCAGGATCATGACGGCGATCACCGCTACGACGGCATTACTGGCGAGCCCCGAGAATGCCTCCGCCGGTTCCACGAGCCCCAGCCAGGGAAGGGTGACCATCACCAGAATGGCTACGATATCCACCCGTAGCGTATCGGTAACGAAGAACAGCACCGTCACGCCGAGGATCAGAAAAACGAGGGCCATCTGCATGGTCATAATGTGACTCCTCTGAAATCGATTATGCGTAGGCCGTTCTCTTTACGAAGGCCACAGGATCAAAGCCGGAACACAGAGTATGACGGCATCGACGGGATGTGTCTCGGAGATGAGGAGGAGACAACAACGATGTCCGGGGTCAATGCCATGTCAGTGGGCGTCATGCAATACGTCCCGATTTACTTCTTACTCTGTATTACTGAACGGTTGTCATTATAATGTCCGGAAGGATGCCGGTCAATATGAAATACAAAAGAAGGTTTTTCCGCAAGGTGTTTCATTTCCATTTCTTTAACAGGAAAAACAGCAGCAGACCGAATATCTCAAGTCGGCCCAAGAGCATATCGCCGGTAAGGATCCATTTGCCCAGTGCAGGTATGAGGCTGAAATTACCCGCCGAGCCGACCATGCCGAACCCGGGTCCCACATTTCCCATGGCGGCTGCCGACGCGGAAAAGGCGGTCATAATATCAATCCCCATGCCGCATATCATGAGACTCGACGCAAATACAACGAGGATGTACAACAGGACATAGAGGAGGCTGGCCTCAAGGATATCTTCATCGATCGTTACCGAATCTATCTTCTCCTTCACGATGGCGTGGGGATGTTCAAACTTTGTGATCCTTTTCCGTATTGCGTGCCAGAGCAAAACAGACCTGTCAACCTTGATGCCTCCCGATGTGGATCCGCTGCACGCGCATTGGAGGGTGAAAAACAGGATCAGCAATTGAGCAAAGGGGGGCCAGAGGGTGGTGTCGGTAGTCGCAAAGCCGGTTGACGTGCCGATGGAGATGACTTGAAACGCCGCATATCGAAGAGACTCCAGCCATCCTGAAAACACCGTCCCATGAATATTGAAAACCGTCAGAACAATCCCGGCGAAAAGGGCAGTCAGGTAAAATCGGACAACGGTCGACCTGCACAGGGCCCGTATGTTTCCCAGAAGGGCCACGAAAAGAAGGCCAAAATTGATCCCCGACAGGACCATGAAGATCATGATTACCGTTTCGATTGCCTCGCTTCCGTAATAGGCGATACTCAGGTTCTTTGTCGAAAATCCTCCGGTGGCGATGGTGGCGAAGGAGTGGTTGATCGCATCAAATAGGGTCATCCCGCAGACCGTCAGTGCCAGGGTCTCCAGTGCCGTCAGTCCTACATAGATGAGCATGATAATCTGCAGGGTCTTTGTAGTTCGGTACCTGAAGTTGGCGGCTGCAAGAGGAGAGATCTCCGTGCGGTAGAGGACCATCCCTACCTTGCCCATCGAAGGCAAAACCGACAGGACAAAGATGATAATCCCCACCCCGCCGATCCAGTGAGTAGCCGAGCGCCAGAAGAGAAGACCCGTTGGAAGCGCCTCTATGTCGGTCAGGATGGAAGAGCCGGTGGTGGTAAATCCGGAGACGCTCTCAAACCATGCGTTCGTAAAGGTAAATTCACCTCCCCAGAGAACATAGGGGATCGTACCGATCAGGCAGGAGAGCAGCCAGCTCGACACGACGATGGTGAATCCTTCCTTATTGGTAATCTCTTCCGTCGGCGGGACAAAGATGAAGGGAAACACGCCAAAGAGCGACGCGATGAGGCATGTGTACCCGAGTGGGAAAAGGGCCGAATCTCTGTTGAAAAAAGATATCACAGCGGCAATGAAGAGAAAGACCGCATTGAGCAGCAAGACGACCCCGATGTATCTGAGAATGATAGGTAGTCTCATGGAAGTTTTCTCATGCCTTCGATCGGGCGATCAGGTTTTCGACCGAAGAAACCAGGTCTGCCAGTTCGTCTTTGGTTTCGACCTTCACATCAAGCTGTTTTCCAGAGTCGAGGTAATCCTGTATACCATCGGTGAGTCTGATAATGGGGTTTACAATAAAGAGATTAATCAGAAAACTGAAGATAATCGCAAATATGAACGCTGAGACGACGGCAATGATCCCCGGCATGGTTGCCCGATGGCCCCTGCTTTCCAGATTGGACGCTGTGCGGTACATTGTTTTATCATTGAGCGTCATGAGGTCCTGAGTGGTGAGCTTTACCTTCAGGAACGCCGAGTGGACCTCGCGGAGATACCAGTTTAAATCTCCTTCACGTGCGGTTCCAACGACGGATTGGCGCCACAGATTTCTGTATGTATCGTAGGTATTCATAATTTCGTCGACATAGCCCTTCTCTCCCGGAATAGTGATGTTACTGCGCGCTGTCTCGTATGCCTTCCGGAATGACTCATCGGCAGAGTTTATGATGGTCCGTCCCTCCTCCCGTTTGCCCAGGAGCAGGAGCAGTATGCCGCTGTCCTCCCGTTCAAGCGCCTCGATCATCGATTTCGCCGCATTGACGCTTTTGTAGTTCTCATCCAGGATCTTCTGGACCGATATACCGATGGTACTCAATTCATATATCGACCATACCCCGGCGACCAGTAGCATGGTTGACAGAATGAGAAAGCCTGACAGTATCTTGATGCGTATTCCCATATCTCACTCCTTTTTTGGAGATACCAGCCGTAATGGGCTATCCGTTCCTCATGACGGGTTGCCACGGACGAGCGAAATGCAAGCAGGGTTGACGGTTCTCTGTCCGGGTATACGCGGATCAGATCCGTATGAAAAACACCGTTCCGCTGCCGGGTGTCGATTCCACATCTATACGGCCGCCGTGATTCTTTACGATCCGCTGGCATACGGAGAGGCCGAGACCGGTCCCCTTTTTCTTTGTTGTAAAAAAGGGCTTGAAGATGTTTTTCAGATGGTCTTTGTCTATTCCGCATCCCGTGTCGCGAATGGCGATCTCTATGGCCTTGCCTCCGCTGTTCCCAACGCTGGTTGTGGCAAGTTCCAGGGTCCCGCCTTGGGGCATCGCTTCCATGGCATTCAACGCAATATTCAGGATGACCTGTATCATCTGTTCCCCGTCGATCCACACCCGCGGAAGGTTCTCGTCCAGGTTTTTTTCTATAACGATATTCTCCTGTTTTCCTGCCGTCGTGATGAGGGCTACGACCTTCTCTATGATACGGTTTACATCCTGCATCTCCGCGTTCTTTGTATAAGGCCGTGCATAGTCAAGAAACTGTGATACGACACCGTTCAGTCTGTCTGTCTCCTCGACGATCACACTGAGAAGCTTCTGGTTTTCATCCGATCCCGCCTCAGACTTCAGGTACTGGGCGGCACCCTTGATCGAGCTCAGGGGATTTCGTATCTCGTGGGCAAGGCCGGTCGCCATTTCCTCCAGAAGCATGGATTTCTCCTTTTCTATTTCTTCGTCAATGGCATAGAGCGATACCAGCACATCCCTGCCATCGAGGAAGAATCGGCTTGCGATCTTTTTGAGGACCAGCTTGGCGGGATCTATCGAAATAACGATCACAAACGATGTCAGAAAGATGCTGTTGAACGAAAAAGCGGTGGCCTCTCCGAACAGGCTTGTAATAAGATAGAACATGATAGTGACAAACATGACAAGGGCAAATACGACGAGAGCCCTGACCATGATCTCGTGAAGATCAGGCAGGCGGGGGTAGGTTATAATAATCAGGGTGAAGTAAATCAGAACTCCCAATGCGATATTGGACATGGAGGGGATATTGTAGCCGTTGAGGTGAAGGATATCCGAAACGCTCAATACGGCCGTCAGGGCGCAGGCGATTGCTATATACTGGAGCCGCTTCTTTTCCACCTGTGATTTCTGTGTCTTGATCGAGCTGACAAGGGCCGCATAACAGTACACGATGACGGAACCAATATAGAGGTAGAAGACAGACCTCAGGTACGACCATCCATGCCATGGCGTCACACAGATGGTGGCGAGGAGGAAACTGCATAGTGCCGCGAACAGTACGACTTTTTGTGAAGGAAAGTGACGCCGGTTCAAAAAGGAGCGGCAAAAGGCGATCAGCAACGGTGGAATGGACAGCAGGCCCGCGTAGCTGATGGATTTCAGAAAATCAACATCGAAAACCCCGTAAAAAAATGCGGCTATTTTCTGGAGAAACAGGGCAAGACAGACGAATGCGAAAAGGAGTTGAACCGAGGATCTCCTTCTCTTCAAGAACAGTGAAATTGAAATTGTAAAACTGACTACCGCCAGGGCAAAGGTTTCCATACCGTTCCAATCAGATATCCGTGTACAAAGTGTCCAACCGTTTCAAGCCGGATGATTCATGCCTGTTTCCCGACTCCGGGAGAAATCTTGATATGCAGCAATCCGGTACTGTCAGCCCATGGTACCATGTAATGGCGGAATTCATCAACTTTTCGCTGTATTGGTGCGAACAACACTTTCCAGTGCGAATGGGACTTCGCACTATTTGATCCCTTTCCCCAGGGGTGTCTCACGGGCGTCTTTCAGAAATTACATGCAATATCAAACCGTTAAAGAGATGTGGTCCGTGTTGTTGATCTTGGCACGAATGATGCTCAAAGAAAAACGTATGTGGTTGTGTTGTGTTTAATCAGTGAAAAGGAGAAACGATCTGTAATGAACGAAGAAACTACCCGGAAAATCGGAGTCGTCTTTCCCGGTCAGGGATCTCAGCGTTCCGGCATGGGAAAAGATTTTTATGACAATATCCCCGTAAGCAGGGAAACCTATCATGAGGCGTCGGAAATTCTGGGATGGGATGTGGCTGCCATGTGTTTTGGGGAGGATGAACGACTCGATCTCACCGAATATGCCCAGCCCTGCATACTTGCAACAGAGATCGCCATGCTTCGCGGCCTCCGTTCGTTATACGGGTTTATCCCCGAATATTTCGGGGGGCATAGCCTGGGAGAATATACGGCCCTGGTTGCCGCGGACGTTCTGCCCTTTCCTGATGCCCTGAAGATCGTGCGGGATCGCGGCTGTCTCATGCAAAAGGCAGCCCCGGTGGGCACCGGCGGCATGGCGGCGGTCATAGCGGATGACCTGGATCTGGGCGCGGTTCAAGGTGCGTTGAACGGACTGCCCATGGACATTGCGAACGATAATTCCGTCAGTCAGGTTGTTATAAGCGGCATGTCCAGCGCGATGCCTGAAACGGAAAAAAGACTCAGGGAGTCTATGAGCGACAGTCAGTCCTTCAGGTTCATACCCCTGAATGTCAGTGCCCCCTTTCACAGCCGATTCATGAGTGCCGCACGAGAGACCTTTGGAGACATACTCTCCGACATCGAGGCGAAACTGAAACCGGCCAACGCAAAAAAGGTGACGTCCAATTTTACCGGTCTTTTTCATTCAGACAGCCGTAGCGACATTATTAACAGGATGGTCTCCCAACTGAGTAATACGGTGCAGTGGAGAAAAAATATGGAGGTCCTCGCGGCTTCGGCAACCTCGATATTTGAAATAGGCCCGGGTCGTCCCCTCAGAGGTTTCTTCAAAACCCTCAATCTGACATGCCAGTCCATTACGACATTTTCATCGGCACAGAGGACATTGGAAAAAGCCGTGGCGCTCTAAAGCAGTCTTTACGGATATGTAACAGGTGGTTCAACCCTTGCTTGCTTCCGTTGCTCAGGGATAACCGCGCTTACGGTCATCCCGTCTCGTCGGGATCTTCAGCGATGGAAAAGGGCTTCATGGAGCCATCATACCTTTAAGGAGAGTACATACAGCATGGATTTTAATCTCAACGACGAACAGCAGATGTATCTGGAGACGGTTCGAAAATTTGTCAAAAACGAGATAACCCCGAAGGTTATGGCGATGGAAAGGGAGCACGTCTTCCCCCTCGATACGATACAAAAGGCGTGGGATATTGGTCTGTTGAATCTTTCGATTCCCGAATCGGTGAAGGGCTATGAGGTAGATGTCGTTTCATCGGCGCTGATCGTCAGAGAGCTGTCTTACGGTGACACCGGAATTTCTACGTCGGCCATGTGTAACGATCTGGCCAATGTCGTAATCGCCCAGCATGGGACCGAGAAGCAGAAAGAGGCCTTTCTCCATCCCTTCGTCGACGCCCCACTCATTTCGTCTTTCTGCCTGACAGAACCGGGTGCGGGGTCGGATAACCTGTCCATGACCACCTATATCAGGAAACGGGATGATGGCAAGTATATCCTGAACGGCGAGAAGTGCTTCATCACGAATGCCTCGTACGCATCTCAGTTTACGGTGTTCTGCAAGGTCGGCAAGCCCGGCAGCATGATGGTGGCCTGTGTCGTTATCCCCAGCGAATCGATTCGCGGCGGGAACGTTACCGTTCAACCCTTCGATGCCAGAGAGATTGTCTTGCCGCAAGGGGGTACGGTCACGACGGGCAAGCCGGAGGATAAACTCGGTCAGCGCCTCTCGAATACGGCTACGGTCAAATTTGAAGACGTGGTCATAGACGATCAACAGATCATCGGCAACCGGAGACTCGGATTCACCTACGCCATCGATGTCCTCGATTATGCGCGGCCCATGGTCGCGGCGATCGGTGTTGGTCTGGCAAAAAGGGCGTTTGATGTGACGCTGGAATATACAAAGGAGCGCAAGCAGTTCGGACAGAGGATCTGCGATATTCCCGTGGCGAGAGACACCCTGGTCCAGATGTGGAAAAAGGTGGAACTGGCAGATCTGGCTCTGATGAAAGCGGCGTTCAAGGTTCAGGAACAGGCCGAAGACAGGGGCGTGTATGCATCTCTGGCTAAGAATACGGCCGCGGAAGCGGCCCTCTTCTGTACCCGGGAGGGTCTCCATCTTCACGGCGGTTACGGTTTTATGGCGGAATACGAAATATCAAAGCTGGCGCGCGATGCCCATATCATCGACATATACGAAGGGGTACGGGAGGTTCAGGATATGATCATAGGACGGGAGTTGGTATAAATATGTTGTATCTTCACGGGGTAGGCCATTTCCACCCGGACAATGTAATCACGAACGGATTTTTGGAAGAACTTGACATAGGGATCAGCGAAGAATGGATCATGGAGCGCGTGGGGATACAGGCCCGCCACACGAGTCTTCCCCTGGATTATATTAAAACGACAAAGAATCAGGACCCGCGTGCGGCGCTTGAGGCAAGCCTCTACACGAACGCGCAGTCAGGGGCCCATGCGGCTCGGCTTGCCCTGGAACGGGCAGGGCTGAAACCCGAGGATATAGGCATGGTGATATCGGGGAGTTCGACGCCGGATTACGCTATCCCGGCCGAGGCGGCGATCGTGGCGGCCGAACTGGGGATTGACTCTCCCTGTTTCGATCTCAATTCCGCCTGTTCGAGCTTTGGTGTGCAGCTTAAATTCCTGTCCGACATGCGGCCGGAAGCCCTTCCTCCCTATACTCTTGTGGTGAATCCGGAAAACTTTACCCACACGATAAACTATTCCGACCGGAGAACGGCGCCTCTCTTCGGTGATGGAAGCAGCGCAGTCGTTATCTCCGCCAGTGTTCCTTCGACCATGGTGTTTGAGGCATCCTTTTCCGATTCGAATCCGCGGTCCTGGGACAAGGTGCGCATCCCCCGTCTGGGACACTTCTGGCAGAACGGAAGTGCCGTTCAGGGGTTTGCCATACGCAAGACGACCGAATCGCTCAGGAAACTGCAGGAGGCCTTCCCCATTAACTCGGGCAGATTCAAGTTTATCGGGCATCAGGCAAACTTCGGCATGTTGAGAATGGTTTGTGAACGGTGCGGCATACCCGAAAAGGATCACTGGTACAACGTCGTCTATTACGGCAATACGGGAGGATCGAGTGCTCCCTGTGTCCTGAGCCAGAACTGGGACAGGCTGCGTCCCGGCGATCATATAGCGCTGGTCATGGTCGGATCGGGGCTTACCTGGGTCCGCACCATGTTAAAAGTAGCGGAACAGGATCATTGACAAGGCAGGGGGAGGAACAATGACATACGATGAATTTATGAAGACCGAAGCATTCGACATGACCGACCTGATTACCTTTGCGTACGGACGGTTGGTCGATGACCCGCCCGAGGATTTCGATGCCCGTCTGCCGGCCCCCCCGTTCCTCATGATGGACCGGATCCTTTCGATCACCCGTGACGGCAGGAAGGGATCGATAATCGCCGAGCAGGACATACGGTTGGACGCATGGTACTTCCAGTGCCACATGCCGGGCGATCCCGTCCAGCCCGGCTGCCTCTGCGTCGACGCAATCTGGCAGTTGCTGGGTTTCTACTGCTGCTGGAGGGGAGGACTGGGCGGCGGCAGGGCGCTGGGTTGCGAAGGGATAGCCTTCAACGGGCAGATACGACCGTACAACCGGACGGTGCGGTTTGAAATCGATGTGAGACGATTTACGCAACTCAAGGATTCGGGTGCGAGCATCGTCATAGGAGACGGCAGGGTGTTCGTCGATGACGAACTGATAATGACCATACAAAACGCCCGCACGGGGATCTTCAGGGGAATCGTCTATCCCGATTATCCGAAACAGTCACCCAATTCCAGAGGTGGAATTATAAAGAGGGACATATGAGCAATCCGGAATCAAAACCAGTGGCAGTTATCACAGGAGGCGGAACCGGCATCGGTGCCGCGTGCTGCAAAGCCCTTGCCGCGGAGGGATTCAGAGTAGGTATTCATTATCGGAGCAGTGAAGGCCAGGCGAAGGAGGTCCTGTCTCAGATAGACGATGGATTTCTCCTGAAGGCCGATCTGGCCGATGTGGATGCAGTGGAGGCTATGACGCAGGCCATAAAGAGCGAAGCGGGACGTGTGGACGTACTGGTCAACAGCGCCGGCATATCGATCAACAGCGATATCATATCGATGAAGATAGATGAGTTTGATTCCCAGCGGGCGATGGTGCGGGGGACCTGGTACCTGACCAAACGGATACTGCGCCTTTTCATGATCCGCAAAAACAGCGGAAGAATCATCAATATCTCCAGCGTGGTAGGACATACGGGCAACGGCGGGCAGATACCGTACACGATGGAGAAAGCGGCCCTTGACGCCTTTACCAAGTCTCTGGCGAAGGAACTGTGGGGGAGAAACATTCTCGTCAATTCAGTTGCACCGGGATTTATCGGTACGGCGATGACCGAGTCTCTTCCCGATGACGTGCAGCAGAAGATCATGCAGAACATCCCCCTGGGGAGGATGGGGAATCCTGAAGAGATAGCCGATGTGGTGGCCTTTCTTGCGGTCAGGGGCAGCTACATTACGGGAAGCGTTATTCATGTGAACGGGGGGCTTTATGGCGGCTGATAGAAAGACGATCGAAGATGTGCTTGCGATGGTTCCTCAGCAACCACCGTTTCGCTTCATCGATGACATACTGGAGTTGGATGAGAATCGTATCGTCGGGACCTACCGTTTCCGTGACGATGAATATTTCTATCGGGGGCACTTTCCGGGGTACCCGATTACGCCGGGGGTAATATTGATCGAGACGATGGCCCAGACGGGCGTCGTTGCCTTCGGTATCTATCAGCTTATGGAACAAGGCGTATCGATCGAACAAATAAAGAATCTGCTGACCCTTTTCACCATGATCGATAATTGTGAATTCAGAGGCATCGTAAGTCCCGGACAGCGGGTTATTATTACCGGTGAGAAAATCTATCTTCGCCGGGGCAATCTAAAAACAAAGGTCAGTATGGAAAGGGAAAATGGAGAATCTGTATGTCACGCTGAACTGACCGGCAGAGGAGTTAATTTTGATGAAACGTAGAGTGGTGATAACGGGAATGGGTGTTACGGCGCCGAACGGGAATGGGCTGCACGATTTTGAACAGGCTCTGCGAGAGGGGAAATCGGGAATCCGGTTCTTTCCCCGGCTGGAGGAACTGAAATTTTCCTGCCAGATAGGCGGCATGCCGGAAAACTTCGACGAGATTCGCACGAGCTATTTCGATCACGAAAAGCTTATGTCTCTGAACGATAATATCGGCTACATATCCGTGTCCGCCGTCGACGCATGGAGGGACGCTGGTTTCACCTGGTCCGACGATAACGATCAGGTAAACTGGGAGACAGGGGCCATTCTCGGTTGCGGCATCGGTGGCATGGATACGATCGCCGAGCGGGTCGTTCCCATGGTCAGCGAAGGTAAGACGCGCCGTATGGGAAGCAGGATTGTCGAGCAGGTCATGAACAGCGGAACCAGCGCCCGCGTGGGGGGCCTTTTGGCACTCGGAAACCAGGTCACGTCGAACTCCGCCGCCTGCAGCACGGGGACGGAGGCCATTGTGGATGCCATGTGGAGGATACGAACGGGGCAGGCGAAGAGGATGCTGGCGGGTGGTTCCGAAGGCGCGTCGCCCTATATCTGGGCCGGATTCGATTCCATGCGCGTCATCGCGCGCAAGTTCAACGACCAGCCGGAAAAGGGTTCACGTCCCATGAGCGCCTCCGCGAACGGTTTCGTGCCGGGAGCGGGAGCGGGCGTGCTGGTCCTTGAGGACCTGGAGACCGCCCTGGAACGGGGCGCCAGAATCTATGCGGAAATACTCGGCGGGTACGTCAACTGCGGCGGTCAGCGCAACGGCGGCAGCATGACAGCGCCGAATCCGGATGGGGTGCAGCGCTGCATCAGAGGCGCCCTGGCCGACGGAAATATCTCTCCCGATGAGATCGACGCGATCAACGGTCATCTGACGGCGACCTTTGCCGACCCGACGGAGGTCAGGAACTGGTCGCTGGCGCTCGGCAGGGATCCGCGTAATTTTCCGTATATAAACTCCACAAAATCGATGATCGGCCATTGCCTCGGAGCGGCGGGGGCGATCGAGAGCGTCGCCGTTGTCCTGCAGCTGCACGGCGGCTTCCTCCATCCGTCCATCAACTGTGAGGATGTGCACCCCGAGATCGAGGCGTATTCAGACAGAATACCTCACACGGTCATGGAATTTCCGGAACTGAAAATCATTGCCAAGGCCTGTTTCGGTTTTGGAGACGTGAACAGCTGTCTGGTCTTCAAGAAATGGGAAGAATAGAAACTGGCTTGGGCGTTACGTTGTTATAAACATAAATCTTATTAAAGAATGCAAGGAGAGAAGGAATGGACGAAAAACAGATTTTTCAAGAGATGGTGAATATTCTCAGGCCCTATGTCAAGGATCCGGCCCTGCTGGAGAGCGCGACAAAGGATACGCATATACTGGATGACCTCAAGGTCAATTCCGCGCGTCTGGTGGATGTGATCATCAAGTGCGAAGATGTGTTCGACATCGAAATCGACGATGATGATGCCGATCAGATCCGGACCATCGGCGACGCCGTGAATGTCCTGCAAAAGAAGCTGAACTGAACAGCGGGAGAATAACAAATCAAGGTACCTTACCGCTCGAAGCCTCCCCGCACCCCGTTGCGGGGACCTTCATTTACAACAATCCATGAAAAAGACAACGAAATGTATCCTCTGGCTGCAGTACCTCCTGGGACGCCTGGCCATCGTCATCATCGGTCCCCTGATATGTATTGCCATGAAATGCATGGGGTACCACGTAGAAAACCTGGGCGAAATACGGAAGACAACCCGGGAACTGCTCAAACAGCACGAAGGTCCCTGGTTGATCTGTCCCAATCACCTGACCATGATCGATTCCGCTATCGTGGCGTACGCCTTGATCCCTCTGTACCGGTACATACTTGAGTACCGGTTGTTTCCCTGGAATCTTCCCGAACGGGCGAACTTTCAGAAAAACATAGCTCTGGCCGTTATCTGTTATCTGACGAAATGTATCCCCGTCGACCGGGGAGGAGACAGGGAAAAGATGAAGACCACTCTGGACAGTTGCCAGTACCTGCTGGAGAAGAGGGAAAGCCTGCTCATCTTTCCCGAAGGCGGGCGTTCCCGGACGGGGCGCGTGGATACGGAGAATTTCTCCTACGGGGTGGGCCGACTGATCGCCCATATCCCCAATTGCCGGGTCATGTGCGTCTACCTTCGGGGTGAGGGTCAGGAAAAGTATGGGAGCATTCCCAGATTCGGCGAGCATTTTATCGGAAAGGTCGAGGCCTTTATTCCCGATATGGAAAACGGGGGATTGAGGGCACAGAGAAACTGTGCGAAACAGATCGTGGAACGGCTGGCTCAGATGGAGAGAGAGTGCTTTGATAGGCAATGACATCGTGGATCTCGCCGATCCTCAGGCAGTGGGAAAGCACCGGGATGTCCGTTTCATGGACAGGGTATTCACGCCGGATGAACGACGCACGATTCTAAGCAGCGATGCGCCGGATACGATTCTCTGGAGCCTGTGGGCGGCAAAGGAAACCGGATACAAGGCAATGGGTAAACTGCACCCTGCCCTTTCCTCTGCACCGAAACGCTATCCGGTACGGCTGTCCGGCGCCCCCTTCCCCGAAGCAGGCATCGTCGAGACCCCCTGCGGGCCGATATCCCTCCGGTTTGATATAACGGGAGAATACGTCCACTGTATCGGAGCGACGGCGGATGAAGACCTGGATGCCGTCGTCTGGAATGTGCACGAAATACCCCATCCTGATATTTCCTCGGAACGGCAGTCGGATTTTCTGCGGAATATGACCAGGGAAACGTTATCACGCTGTCTGAATGAATCCCCGGAATCAATCGAGATCGTTCGCCAGAAAGGACATCGCGGCCTCGGACCCCCGGAAGTCTATTTCGGAGGAAAGAGAACCGCCATCGACATCAGTATGAGCCATGACGGCCGGTTTGCCGCCTGTGCGATCTCCGTGCATCATGGTTAGCAATCCCTTCCTTTAATATCCTCAGTATTCCTTGACAATTACCCTGAAAATAGTATCATATGCTCGTTTTCTTCACTCAAGCAGACGTAATACCCGAGTTTACTTCTTTTTAACATTAAAAAGAGGAAACTATGGACGGATACCGACAAAACCCCGTTTCTCACATAGAGACGGGGTTTTATGTTTTTTGGTGACATAGTTGCTGTTAAACAATCAAGATGGTCAAAATGTTCGGAAAAAACTGTACGTTAATATGGGAGCATTCCTGTTTTGGGGGTTTTTCAATGAATAACATGCCTGCCATATTCTTGTTTTTTCCACCTTACGTACATCTCTCTTAACAAAGAGAGATCCTTCTTGAAAGGAGGTTTCATGATGCGTAAAGTTTTCATCTTTGTGTTGGTATCTATCATGGTCTGGCCGTGTACCGCGGCATTTGCCGATATTAACCTCGTGGTAAACGGCTCTTTCGAAAGCGGCTTGACCAGTTGGTCCTGGGCTCAGGCTAACGAAACGGGCGCCTCAGGCAACGGAAGCTACAACGCAGCTACGGCCCCGGGAACGGAAACGCTTACCAGCACACCGGGTTTCCCGGCTACCGATGGGACAGAGATCGTCCTCGGCAGCGTCGCATCGACGTCGGGCACGGCTAGCCGGACGAATTGCACACTGTATCAGGACATCGCGATACCGGCGGGAGCGACCTCGCTCACCCTCATCTACGATATCGGCGCCAAGGCCGGCAATGACGGCTGCATGAATGCAGGCGGATTCATAGGACTCTATTCGACGGCATCGATTCCCATGATCGGCTCGTCTCCGATCGGAGGCAGCGTCACGCAGTACTGCACCAGCACCCCCGACGCTACGCTGACGACGTTCACGATTCCCAAAAATGTGACGGCTGTTGGCGGTACGACGGTGCGGCTTGGCTTTATCAATGGCGCCAACATGAGCGGCCACGAGGTTATCGGCATTGACAATGTTCGATTGATACTCCCGTCGCCCACCGTGACTTCGGTTGAACCTGATTCAGGCTCGACAGACGGCGGCGATACCGTGACGATCACGGGGACGAATTTTGCCGGGATCACCGGCGTGACGTTTGGAGGCGTTGCTGCTACGAGTTTCACTTGGGTAAGCGGGACGAGCATCACCGCGGTGGTGCCCCCCGGCACTGCGGGCCCGACCAGCGTCGTGGTGACCGGCATGAGCGGGAGCAATGACCCGAATACGCTGTATGAATACATTTTTTCAATTCCCACGATGACCGGGTGGGGAATAATTATATTCATGGTTCTTTTAGGGATACTGTCGGTTTATTATCTGAAAAGACAGAGGGTAGCCCTGCGATAAAAAAGACATCCCTGAATTGAAAAGAGAACGCATTCCTCAATGCTTACGGTGAGGTATGCGATTAAATACAAAACAAATATTTTCTTTAACAATAGGATATTCCCCGCAACTTGTTGCGGGGAGCTTCAAACTCCTTGACAATTTTCATAAAAGTCGTATCATCCAGTCGTTTTGTTCATTCAAGCAGATGTAATACCCGTGTTTACTTCTTTTAACCGTAGAAAGAGGAAACTATGGACGGATACTACCAGAACCCCGTTTCTCACACAGAGACGGGGTTCTGTGTTTGTGGGTGACACATTGGCTGTTATGACACATCGGAAAAATAAATCTGTCCCCTTTTTTATGGTTTTCCCGGTTTTCGGAAAAAGGTGACGATATGGAGAAAGAAGTGAAATGGGAGGAATGCCTAGGCCATACGGTGACAGAGAGCTACCCGTCGCCTGACGGCAAAATGCGCAACCCTTTTGATCCGGTGAACAACGGCATGCACATCTCTGCAAAGTATGCAGGTTTGAACGTGCACCTCCGCATTCAGGATGCGACGAACCAACAAAAACTCGTAGGCGAGGTGTTGTATTTCGAGCCCGTGCACGCGGAGAAGCCAAAGAACCTGAACGAGGGGGATGTTGTGATCATCGACCGCGATTATGTGTGTTGCATATATGGCAAATAATCGAACAAGATGAATGGAAAGCGACCCTGGAAACCGCGACTTCGGCCCGGTTTCCAAGGTACGTCATTCGCGGCGTTCAATTGGAAAACGATCGAAGTTCCGGTTACATAAGGCTTGATTTGGCCCTTTTAATTAAGTGCGATGTCCCTTCAATATGTAAGGTGATGCTATGATCAAAATTAAAAAATTTTTACTGATGTGTTGTATGCTTTTAATTTCCCCCCCTATGTTATTGTGGGCTGCCGATGCAAGGTTACAAGAAAATGGCTGGATAAAAATAGTAAGCGCCAGCATGATTGAAGAAACCCCTGAAAAACATTTTAACGGTGATGAAGAACTTATTAATGGACATAAAGAGTTAGCAAAGAAAGGTGTAATTAGAGAAAATATTAGGACTCTTTATGTTAGAATCCAGTTTCTAAGGCCATGTAAGGCAAAAACCTTGTTCGACTTGTCGGTAGAAGCCACGTCACAATATGAGCGCACTAAATATGATGATATAATGACTTATATTGTCGTGGTGGGGATTATTGCAAAATCAAGTGACAGTAATAAACGCGAGCAAATTGAGAACCTGAAAAATACATTGACTAAATTGTACCCTGATGCACAAGAAATTATTGATGATGGGTATATGTGGCCTAAGTATAACTGTGATTATAGAAATAACGTATTCGTCACATATTATGACTCCTTGGGCATCGAAATAAAAACAGAAAAGAAATTGCCCATTGCAGGCGGGCCAGATGGAGGTAAACGTAAATATGAAATGTTACCTGGAGAAGAGACTTATTTAACTTTCACTGGGGTTCCCGACTGTGCTGTATCGTGGAAGGTATGGGTACCGAAATAGGGAGTTAAGTTATTGAAGATTCAGGAAAAAGGCGGAAAAAGGGGACAGATTTATTTTTTGAAAGGTCCACGAGAAAATATGGAGTCATAAATAATTTGGTATTATGTCCCCGGAATTTCCCCGGGGTTTCCATACGGGAGATGACCTTGGTTTTCTAGGAGAGCCGTAAATATGAGTGAACAAGAAGAGAACGAATTTTGGCAAAACAATTATTCGAGTATTGCTGTGTTTCCTTATTCATGGCTCAATAAGGCAACCAGTCTTCTTGATGCTGCTAATCTCGCACTTGTTCAAGAGAGTGAGGGACCCCTGAAAGGCTCATATAGGAATCTTGACGTCTACATGATGCTTACAGCATTTGCAATCGAAGACATACTTAAAGCAATCATTTTTAAGAGATTTTCTGAAATTATTAATGACAATGCCAGAAAGAAGAAGCTGTTTTCACACCACAACCTTTCGAATTTGGCCAGACAAGCTCAGGTAATTTGTACAAGTGCCGAGGCAGAGCTGCTCAATCGCCTCTCGGTAGCCGTATTCGGTGGCCGTTATCCAATTCCAAAGGACTGGACTACCTACAAAGGGCAATTAGATGGGTCTGGCTCCATGTCGCCCTCAGTTTGGGTTCTTCCGCGTGACTTCAATTTAATTATTGAGTTTGTCCATAAATTGGAAACTGAACTAAGGAGTTTAGGTGTCAACTGCGATCTATACGATATGAGCTATAGCTTTACCAAAAGTGGCGAAGAACCCGTCTATGTGGCTCGCCGCATTAATCCGCATCGCCTCTCCACAGTCGGAACAAGGAATGAAAAAACAGAGACAGAGCAATAATATGTTCTGGATTTTAGGGTTACCCAGCAACTCATTTAAATTCAGTCAGAATTTTCTGCGAATTTCGCCGATACCTCACTTAAGTTCTTTTTCCTATTGACAACCTCCTTTTGTTCTGATAGATAGAAACAAATTTTTGGAGCAGTGGGTAGTATCATGACACAGACAACCTCAGGACTTAATTATTGGTGGTGGTGGATCTCGGAGGAGAGGTTCGTCTGCCGGTAGGTTCCTGAGTCATACAGATCGCAAGCCGCGGAGAATCTTTCCAGATTCCGCGGCTTTTTTGTTTTCAACGTTGAATCCGAAAAGGCCGTGACCGATCACGGCCTTTTTTATTTGTGAAACAGAGGTAACACATATGTACAGTCCGTCTTTTGAGACATTTGAAAAACTGACCCGCGAGGGGAACCTGATCCCCGTCTACCGGGAGATCCTGGCCGACACGGAAACCCCCGTTTCGGTCCTCATGAAGCTGCGCTCCGGGAAGCACGTCTTTCTCCTGGAGAGCGTGGAGGGCGGCGAAAAGTGGGGTCGCTACACCTTTCTCGGTTCCGACTCCCGCGCGATCTTCAGGGTCAGGGGGGACGACGTTCTTATTCAGGAGAACGGAGCGATAGAGCGCCATAAACACGGCGGAGACCCCATGCGGTTCATGAGAGAGCTGATGGCACGCTACCGTCCCGTCACCGTGGAGGGCCTCCCGCGGTTCTACGGAGGCGCCGTGGGGTTCCTCGGCTACGATATGGTCCGGTACTTCGAGCGGCTGCCCGCCGCTGCCGCGGACGATCTGCACACCGATGACGCCGTCTTTCTGATCACCGACACGCTGATTATCTTCGACAACGTCCGGCACACGATCAAGATCGTGGCCTGCGCCTTCACAGAAGGGCAGGAAGAGCTTCGCGCCCTCTACGAAGAGACAACCCAAAAGATCGAAGAGGTGATCGGGATCATCCGGGCGCCCCTTGAGAAGGTCGATATGTCCCCGAAGGCTGCGGTGGATTCCACCCTCCGGTCGAATATGACGCCGGATAATTACAAGGCCATGGTGGAGCAGGCCAAGGAACATATCGTCGCGGGGGACATTATCCAGGTCGTCCTCTCTCAGCGTTTCGAGATGCAAAGCGACCGGGACCCCGTGGATCTCTACCGGGCGCTCCGCTATATCAACCCCTCGCCCTACCTCTTCTATCTGAAAGCCGATGACCTGACTCTCATCGGTTCCTCGCCGGAGGTGATGGTCCGTCTTGAAGAGGGGGTTGTGGAACTCAGACCCATTGCCGGAACAAGGAAGAGAGGGAAAACCGAACAGGAAGACCGGGCCCTTGCCGACGAACTCCTCCGCGACCCCAAAGAGCGGGCGGAGCATGTCATGCTCGTCGATCTCGGGAGAAACGATCTGGGTCGGATCGCGCAGACCGGCAGCGTCCAGGTCAATCAGCTGATGACGGTGGAGCGGTACTCCCACGTCATGCACCTTGTCTCAAACATCCAGGCCAACCTGGCCCGAGGGAAGGACTGCTTTGATGTGTTGAGGGCCACCTTCCCCGCGGGGACCCTCTCGGGTGCGCCCAAGATCAGGGCCATGGAGATTATCGACGAACTGGAACCGACCCGGCGGGGTCCCTACGGCGGGGCCGTCGGCTATTTCAGCTATACGGGGAATATGGACCTGTGCATCACCATCAGGACCATGACCGTCAAAGACGATACGATTTTTGTCCAGGTCGGCGCGGGGATCGTCGCGGACTCCGACCCGGATGCGGAATATCAGGAAACGGTCAACAAGGGCGAGGGGATGATGCAGGCCATCAGGCTTGCCGCCTCGGACTTTCAAATAATACACAACAATGGAGAACAAAAATGATTCTGATGATCGATAATTATGATTCGTTTACGTACAATCTCGTCCAGTATCTCGGACAGATGGGCGAGGAGGTGGCGGTTCATCGCAACGACGAGATCACCCTCGATGAGATCGAAGAGATGCGCCCCGATGCGATCTTCCTGTCCCCCGGTCCCGGTTCACCGGAGGAAGCCGGGATCACCGTGGATGTGATCAGGCGGTTCCATACGACCTTCCCCATCATGGGGATCTGTCTGGGGCACCAGGCCATCGGTCACGCCTTCGGCGCCGATGTTGTCAGGGCCGGCAGGCTGATGCACGGCAAGACCTCCGGTGTCATCAATGACGGGAGGACGATTTTCAGGGGGCTTCCCAGCCCCTTCGAGGCAGGAAGGTATCATTCCCTGCTCATTAGGAAAGAATCCCTCCCCCCCTGTCTGGAGATCAGTGCCGAGACCGAGGAGGGTGAGATAATGGGCGTCAGGCACCACGACTACCCGGTGGAGGGGATACAGTTTCACCCCGAGTCGATCCTGACGCCGAACGGGAAGAGGATACTCAAAAATTTTCTCGATATGAAAGGAAACAACGGAAAGGAGTACGCGTCATGATCAGAGAGGCGATCGGAAAGGTAGTAGCGAAAGATAACCTCATGGAACGCGAGATGATGGAAGTAATGGATGAGGTGATGGAGGGGAGGGCCACGGACGCGCAGATAGCGGCCTTCATCACGGCCCTCCGGCTCAAGGGGGAGACGGTCGATGAGGTGACCGGGGCGGCACGGATCATGCGCCGGAAGGCGACGCGGATCGACGCACGTTCATCGGTTATCGTCGATACCTGCGGGACCGGCGGGGATGGTATGAATACCTTCAATATTTCCACGACGGCGGCTTTTGTCGTCGCGGCGGCGGGAATCACCGTGGCGAAACACGGAAATAGGGCCGTCTCCAGCGGATGCGGGAGCGCGGACGTCCTCGAGGCCCTCGGCGTGAATATCGGCGTCGGGCCGGAGATCGTGGAGGAGTGCATCCAGCAGATCGGAATCGGCTTTCTCTTTGCTCCCCGGCTCCACGGCGCCATGAAGTACGCCATCGGGCCGCGCAGGGAGATCGGGATACGGACCATATTCAACATGCTGGGTCCCCTCACGAATCCTGCGGGGGCGACGGCCCAGCTCCTCGGGGTTTACGATCCCGCTTTGACGGAGATGGTTGCCAACGTCCTGAAAAACCTGGGGACGAAGAGGGCCTTCGTGGTCCATGGCTCCGACGGTCTCGACGAGGCCACGGTGACGGGCGAGACGCGCGTCTCTGAACTGAAAGAGGGACTGGTCACCACCTACAACATCAACCCGGTTGATCTCTTCGGCGAAACCTATAACATCGAGGAGCTTCGCGGGAGCGATGCCTCGGCGAACGCTCAGATCGCGAAGGATGTCCTGTCGGGAAAGAACGGCGCCTGCCGGAAGATCGTTCTTCTCAACGCCGGGCTGGCCATTGTGGCAGGCGAAAAGGCAAAAACCGTCAAAGAAGGGATCTCTGTTGCGAAAGACTGCATCGACAGCGGAGCGGCCATCAAAAAATTGCGAGACCTGATAGAGATGAGTAACAGCTGAGGGAAACGATGATTCTGGACCGGATCGTACAAGTAAAGAGGAAAGAGGTCGAACGCCTGAGAATGTCAACATCTCTCGACGCGATGCGGGAGGCCGCCCTGGACAGGCCGACTCCGCGCAGCTTCGAAGCGGCCGTCAGCGGCTCTGACTGTGCCGTCATCGCCGAGGTGAAACGCTCCTCGCCGTCCAAGGGAAGGATACGGGAAGACTTCGATCCTCTCGCGATCGCCTCCCTCTACGAAGAGAATGGGGCTGCGGCCATCTCCGTCCTGACGGACGAGACCTTCTTCGAGGGGAAGAATGCCTACCTTTCCGAGATAAAGAAACGGGTTTCGATTCCCCTCCTCAGGAAGGATTTCATCATCGACGCCTACCAGATCTGCGAAACGCGGATTATCGGCGCGGATGCCGTCCTTCTTATCGCGGCCATCCTGGAGGGGCCGGATCTGGAGCACCTGATAGACCTTGCCGAGACGCTGGAGCTTGCCTCTCTGGTCGAGGTCCACTCACGGCATGAACTGGAGCGGGCCCTCGCAGCCGGGGCGCAGATCATCGGGATTAACAACCGGAATCTGCAGACCTTTTCCACCGACCTGAACACCAGTCTTGAACTGGCGCCTCTCATTCCCGAGGGGAAGGTCAAAATCAGCGAGAGCGGTATCGAGGGACGGGGGGACATGGAACGACTGATGACGGGAGGAATCCATACCTTTCTCGTCGGTGAAACACTCATGAAAGCACCCGATCCAGGTGCGGCGCTCAGAGGACTGCTGGGTATAGGGGGGAGCGACCTGTGATGGAAATAAAGATCTGCGGAATAACCAGTCTCGATGATGCCATGGCCGCCTGTGAGGCCGGTGCCGACGCACTGGGTTTCATCTTCTACCAGAGAAGCCCGCGCTACCTGTCGCCGAAGCGGGCGCGGGAAATCATCGGAAAACTGCCTCAAGAAGTGGCAAAGGTCGGGGTCTTCGTCAACGATCAACCAGAGAGGATCGAGCATATCTCCGGGATCTGCGGTCTCGACTTCCTTCAGTTCCACGGTGATGAGACGCCGAGGTTCTGCAGTCGGTTCCCCGCAGCGACGGTCATCAAGGCCCTCTCACCTCAGAGCGCGGCGGATCTTGAGCAATTAACAGACTATCCGGTGAGGGCGATTCTCGTTGATGCCGTTGCTCCCGGTCTGTATGGAGGGACGGGAAAGATATCGAACTGGGGGCTGGCCGGAACAATCGGGGAGACACATCCCCTGATCCTCTCCGGCGGGTTGAACAGCTCAAATATAGAGGACGCAATTACGGCAGTATCCCCGCGTGCCGTGGATATCAACAGCGGTGTCGAGTCGTCGCCGGGAAAGAAGGATCACGACAAGGTCAGGGAAATTATCAGAATAATCCGCAGCGCCAACGGGCGTGCGGAAAGAAGAGAGGGTACCATTTTTCATGATCATTAACCATGTAACAGGACAAAACTATACGATGAAAACAATGCCGGACCGGAAGGGCCATTTCGGCCTCTTTGGCGGACGGTATGCCGCCGAGACGCTCATGCCGGCCCTCATGGAACTGGAAGAGGCCTATCGCGGAGCAAAGAAAGACCCGGCGTTCAGAAAGGAGCTTGCCTTCTATCTGCGTGAATACTCGGGGCGGGAGACACCGCTCTATCTCGCAAGGGGGCTGACGGAGAAGCTGGGGGGCGCAAAGATCTACCTGAAGCGCGAAGATCTCAACCATACCGGGGCCCACAAGATCAACAACACCTTGGGACAGGTCCTCCTTGCGAAGAGAATGGGAAAGACCCGGATTATGGCGGAGACGGGGGCCGGTCAGCATGGCGTGGCGACCGCCACGGCCGCGGCCCTCTTCGGGATGGAGTGTCACGTCTTCATGGGTGAGGAGGATATCCGACGGCAGGCCCCCAATGTCCTGCGGATGAAGATCCTGGGAGCGGAGGTTGTGCCCGTCTCGTCCGGGACCGGCACGCTCAAAGACGCCATGAACGAGGCGATGCGTCAGTGGGTCTCGCGGGTGAAGGATACCTTTTATGTCATCGGCAGCACGGCGGGCCCTCACCCCTATCCGATGATGGTGCGCGACTTTCAGACCGTGATCGGCAGGGAGACGCGGAGGCAGATCATGCACCATGAGGGAAGGCTCCCCGATGTTCTGATCGCCTGCGTGGGCGGGGGAAGCAACGCCATGGGCCTCTTCTGGCCCTTCAGAAATGATCCGGCCGTCGAGATGATCGGTGTGGAGGCAGCGGGCGCTGGCATTGAAACGGGAATGCACGCGGCAAGCATAACGGCGGGAAAACTCGGTGTCCTTCACGGGAACAAGACCTATCTCCTTCAGGATGACGGCGGGCAGATATACGATGCCTATTCCATCGCGGCCGGTCTAGACTATCCCGGCGTCGGTCCGGAACACAGCTACTTTCACGAGACGGGAAGGGCCCGGTATGTGACGATAGACGACGAGGAGGCCCTTCATGCCTTCCTGTTCCTGTCACGGTACGAGGGGATAATTCCCGCTATGGAAAGTTCCCACGCCATCGCCTACGCGGTAAAGCTGGCCCCCACGCTGGACCGTGACAAGATCATAGTGGTAAACCTGTCAGGGAGGGGAGACAAGGACCTCGGTATCATCGAAGAGAGAAGGGAGAAAGGCCGGCTGTGAGCAGGATCGAAGAAAAATTCAGAAGATTAAAGGAGCAAGGATCAAAAGCCCTGGTTGCCTACCTGACGGCGGGAGATCCGAGCCTTGAGGCAACAAAGGAAATAATATTGAGGCTGGACCGGGTCGGTGTGGATATCGTGGAGATCGGTGTGCCCTTCTCCGATCCGACGGCCGACGGTCCCATCATACAGGCCGCTTCTCACCGGGCCCTTGAGCGAGGGGAGACCTTCGAAGCCATCCTTGATATGATCGAAGAAATCAGAGCAGTCAGCGAGATTCCGATCGTCCTCTTCGGATATTACAACCCGATACTCAGTTATGGGAACGAATCCTTTGCGATGAGGGCACGTGCGGCCGGCGTCGACGGAATACTGGTTGTCGATCTCCCGCCGGAGGAGTCAGACGAACTGAGAAGATACACGGACCGGGCAGGAATCGACTTCATCTCCCTCATCGCGCCGACGACTACCGACGAACGGATAAAGAAGATTTCCCGTGATGCCGGGGGATTTCTCTACTATATATCCGTCACCGGCGTCACGGGGACTACAAAGCCCCGGATTGCTGATATTAAAAGAGATGTGAAACGGATACGGGCCATAACCACGCTGCCTGTCGCCGTCGGTTTCGGGATATCCACCCCGGAACAGGCCCGCCGGATTGCGCTCCACGCCGACGGGGTTGTCATCGGCAGCGCCTTTGTCCGTCTGATCGAGGAAAACAGCGGGGAGGAGGTCCTGATGGATATCGTTTCAGGGTATGCGCGCAGTATCAAAGATGCGATCGAACCCGCGTTGTAATCGGCACGCTACCACGCAATCTCGGGGTGGATGATCCCTGCCATGGTTTCGAGTCCGTCCACGATGCGGGGGGCGGGACGGCTTACCAGATCGGGATCGATGACATGAATATTTCCCTCATGCACGGCGGCAATATTCTCCCATTTCTCCCACCTCTTTTTGATGGACGAGGCGTCGTCTCTCGCTGACGCTTCAATGATAATATCGGGATTCTTCAGGATCAGTGTCTCGATGCCGAACCGCGGATATCGTATTGTCGAATCTCCCGCAATGTTTTGACCTCCGGCGGCCCTGATCAGTCTGTCGATAACGGTATCCTTGCCGGCGGTTATCATGGCGCCCTCCCCTATCTGAAAAAAGACTCCGGGGCGCGGGGAGTCCTTCGTCAGCGAGGCGACACGGTCGATCCTCTTGCGGAGGCTGTCGAGCAGTCGGGCCGCCTCTTGTGTCCTTCCCGTAACCTCTCCCATATCCGATATCATGGCGAGTATCTCATCGAGGCCTCCGGGGTTAACAACGTACACCGGCAGACCTATTTTCTCCAGCCGGTTAACCGTTTCCTTCCTGTTCCCGTCTGCGGTGCCGATCACGAGATCCGGGTCGAGCGATACGATTTCTTCTATGGATGGATTGATCAGACCCCCTATTTTCCGCTTTGAGGCGGCTGCCCGCGGATAATCGCAGAATGTCGTCACGCCCGCTATCTCTTTGTCCAGACCGAGGGCGAAGAGGGTCTCCGTTACGCCGGGGGCAAGCGACACGATCCTGCACGGCGGAGAGGAGAGGGATACCTCCCTTCCGATGTGATCAATGTATGTCCGGGCATCTCCCACAGCCGGGATGCAAAGGATTGCGACCAGGAGGACCGCTATGGGTGTTCGTATGTTCATTCATTGTTCCTGCAGGTGGTTCCCCTCGAAACCCTGATAAGGACGGCGATAAAAAAGACCAGAAGGGCCACCAGACCCGCGGCGAAGAAGTACACCACGTTGAGGTTCCACAGTTCCTTGATCCATCCCACGATATAGACGGAAAATGATCCTATCCCGAAAACCAGGATGAATTTTATTCCGTATCCGGTGCTCCTCCACTTTTTCGGTGTATATTTCGCCACGAGACTGTTTTCGATGGGCTGCATGCCCAGGGCGAAAAAGATATAAAGACCGGCCGACAGAACGAGCAGTTCCTGGCTGATCACACCCATCAGGATGATGAAGGGGAGACTGAGACCGTGGAACGCAAAGTACAGCCATCTGAGATCGTATTTGTCCGCCAATTTGCCACCCAAGATCTGTCCCGGGATACCGATAAGATAGATGATTGAAGCCAGCAGTGTGGCCGCAGCCGTCTTTGCGCCGGTTATGTTCGGCAGAGATATGCCACTGAGAAAGTCCCAGAGAAACGAGGCCTTGAGTTCAAGGTACGCAGGAAGCACAACGCTGTTACCCCGGTAAACGAGACCGGCGATAGTCACGATAATGCACAGGATCAGAAAATATTTCATGGTGCTGTTATTATTGTTGGCGTTCGTCGTGTTTTCCGTGGCCTCTGCGTGCACCGGCGTCTCGTCGATATCCACCATGAACAGTGTGATTCCCCAGATCAGACAAAGGGCTCCGATTATCATGTAAGTGACTTCCCAGCCGACCAGCCAGTTCAGGAGGCCGGCGGTAAAGGGGGCGCTGATCATCCCGATATTCCCCGCGACGCCGTTGATACCGAGAGCCATTCCCCTGTTTTTCATGCCCAGCGAAATCAAACCCATTCCGGCAGGATGGTAGCTGCTTGCGAAGAGGCCGATAACGGCGAGGGAAAGCATCAGGGATGTGCGGGTATCCGAAAAAGCGGTCAATATGGCCCCCACGCTGGTTCCGATAAAAAAGATTATCAGGGTAATGCGGTTATTGAAACGGTCCGAAATCATCCCCCAGGGGAGGGCGGTCAGTCCGTAAAGGAGATACATGAAGAAACTCATCTTCAGTACATCTGCCAGACTCATCTTGAGTGAAATTGTAAGCGGTATCGCCAGCGCCGGAAATATCATTTCGTAAAAATGCGTGAAAAAATGGGCGACGCAGGTGAAAACCATTATTTTTTTTTCATTGTTCATACATGCTGTTCCTTGGCGTGATTATGAAAATAGCAACTACACCTCGATCTCGCGGGGTGAGTTGTTTCCCCTGCGTACAGGGGATCGAGCCCTTTTTGTCCCTTCGGCGTATATAACATTCTGTCGGCACCTGAGGAGGCATCTGAGACCACCCTTGTCCCGCTATCTGAATATGGGGTTAGGGTTGTTATTCTCCAAGCGAGTATCTGAATTTCGCGACAATATTGAGCTTTGCCAGGCCGAACTCCACGGGAAAGGGTGCGAAAGGAGCGGAGGACCTTATCGCATACAGTGATTCCGTGTCAAGCAATTCATACCCTGATGAAACGATGACGCGGGAATCTGCAAGGGCTCCTTGTTCCATTATTGAAAATTCAATCACGGTGGTGCCTCCTTCCCCCCGAATGTAGGCATCCTGAGGGTACGACCACCGATCGTCGATACTTTCTTTTATCTTAATCAGATACGGGTAGTACTTCGTATCCGTACTGTCAAGATCTATCGTATCGACGGCGCTTTTTCCGGCGGACTGACCGGCATCCTTCGATGCATCGGGAGAGGTCTTCTGTTCATTGTTGTTCGTCTCGCCGGACCGGTAGGGATGTAAATCCAGGCTGACGGTAAACACGTCTCCATCCGTGCCTTCATGGCTTCTGAGAAAACCGGACAGTGCCAGAAGCACAATGTGAACCGCCAGTGAGAGTATGATGGCTATTACAAAAATCTTTCTTGGAATCATGTCTGTTTACCGTTCAGGGTAGTTATATACGGTACTTTCAATCAAGTTTCCATCTTTTTGAAGGATTGAAGATTCTTGTCTGCTTGTTTCCCTTTTCGGGTTTACTATGATATTATTTTGTAATGCAAGGCGATGAGTATTTTATGAGAATGGCCCTGAGCGAAGCCGAGTCCGCCCTCGAACTGGGAGAGGTACCCGTGGGTGCCGTGATCACCATGGAGGGAAGGGTTCTTGCAAAGACTCATAACAGTCCTATCCTGATGAACGATCCGACCGCCCATGCGGAAATGCTTGCTATCCGGGAGGCTGCGGACAGGACGGAGAATTACAGACTTAACGGAGCCACGCTGTATGTGACCATTGAGCCCTGCCCGATGTGCGCGGGGGCGATCGTTCATGCAAGAATAGCGAGACTCGTCTTCGGCGCCACGGACCTCAAGGGGGGAGCGCTTTCGCTGTATGATATGCTGCGCGACAGGAAGCTCAATCATACCGTTGAAATAACAGGCGGGGTGCTTCAGGAAAAGTGTGGTGAAATTTTGAGTAGATTTTTCCGCAAAAAGAGGATATGAAGGCGAGTTCAGTAATTAGGTAGTCTTTTTTTACGCGGAGAGATACCGAAGTGGTCGTAACGGGATCGACTCGAAATCGATTTGGGGGCCACAAGCCCTCACGGGGGTTCGAATCCCCCTCTCTCCGCCATAAACATACTGGGCTTGCAAGCCCTGACCGATAGATCCGGAGAGATGTCCGAGAGGCTGAAGGAGCACGACTGGAAATCGTGTGTATGCCCACAAAGGTGTACCGGGGGTTCGAATCCCCCTCTCTCCGCCATTCAGTATGGCAGCCGGACCCCGTGGAACGGTGAATTGTGAACCCCGTCAGGTCCGGAAGGAAGCAGCGGCAGCGATTTCAACGTTTGCTACGGGCTTCCCGGCTGTCAGTTTTTTATTGTTTTGTGTCCATCCGCAGTAGGCGCACGCATGGAATATCTTGTCCTTGCAAGAAAATGGAGACCCCAGGTATTTGAAGACGTTGTAGGACAGGATCACGTTGTCAAGACGCTCAGAAACGCCGTCAACCTTGATCGTATCGCTCACGCCTATATCTTCAGTGGTCCCCGGGGAACAGGCAAAACATCGGTGGCGCGTATACTGGCTAAAGCGCTCAACTGTGAGCACGGACCCACGGAGAAGCCGTGCAATCAATGCCCGAACTGCAGGGAGATTACGGAAGGTGTATCTCTGGATGTACGCGAGATCGACGGTGCATCCAACAGGGGGATAGATGAGATACGGGAACTGCGGGAAAATATCAAATTTTCCCCGGTGTCCTCACGCTACAAGATATATATCATTGACGAAGTCCACATGCTGACCACTCCGGCCTTCAACGCCCTCCTCAAGACACTGGAAGAGCCCCCTCCCCACGTTATGTTTGTGTTTGCCACGACGGAGATCTATAAGGTTCCCGCCACAATCCTCTCCCGGTGCCAGCACTTTGATTTTAAGAGGATATCCGTCAGGCAGATTGCGGGCAATCTGGGAAACATAGCAAGGGAAGACGGTATACAGATCAGTGAAGCGGGTTTGGCATGGATCGCCCGGGAAGGCGAAGGAAGCCTGAGGGACGCACAGAGCATCTTCGACCAGGTCATCTCGTACGCCGGAAAAGAGATCAGGGACGGCGATATAGAAGAACTCCTCGACCTGAAGGACAGGCGCCTTATATCCGAACTTGCCGGTGCCGTTCTCGCCCGTGAGGCAGGTAAGTGCTTGGAAATCATAGACGAGGCCTACTATTCGGGCGCGGATATCAAGCACTTTTATCAGATGTTTCTGGGCCATTTCATGAATCTGCTTGCCCTGAAGATACTGGAAGGGGACGGCGCCTCCAAGGAGCGTCTTGTGCTGAACGATCTTCCCGATCAGGAAGTAGAAGATCTGAAAAAGCGTGTACAGGATGTATCGAGGGATACCATTCAGCGTCTCCTGGACATACTGATGGAGGAGGAGAATGAAATACGCAGAAGCATGGAACCACGCCTGAACTTTGAGTATACCGTGGTCAAGATGGCGTATCTTGAACCGTTGATACCTGTTGACGAAATCATTGCAAGGATGGAAAGTCTTGAAAAAAGGCTTGCCGGAGGCGGCGGACCGCAGATCGCCGCAGCGCGTCGGAAAGAAGCCGCAGGTCCGGTGGATACCGATTGGTATTCTGATCGGACGGTCGATGCGGAGAATAACCGTAAACAGAATGCCGGTACCTACGGGAAAAAGTCCGACGACAGTCTCTGGAATGACCTGAGGAATTTTATTAAAAGGAAACATCCTCCTTTAAGTTCGAAGATCAGCAACGGGACATTCCTTAGCTATGAGGATGATTGCCTCACCATAGGATTTCCGAAAGATTATATCTTTCTGGACGATATACAAAGTGCTCCCCAGATGGACATCCTGACGCGGATAACGGGAGAATTCCTCGGGAAGAGCACGGCGGTAAATATCCACCTATTGGAAAAAGAAACAAATAATACCGGGGCCAACGGATCAGGTCCCAATGGCTCTGCCAACAATGTCAAAAACGAGGCGCTGCAGCATCCGCTTGTGCAGAAGGTTATGGATGTATTTGAAGGTGCTGAAATACTGGATGTCAGAATAAATGGTCCAAGGAGGTAGTGAAATTGTCGAATAACATGGGGAAAATAATGAAACAGGCCCAGCAGATGCAGGCGAAGATGATGCGCGTGCAGGAGGAGCTGGAGGCCAAAACGGTGGAGGCGACATCCGGCGGAGGGATGGTCACCGCCATTGTCAACGGAAAACATGAACTTGTATCGCTGAGGATCGAAAAAGACGTGGTCGATCCGGAAGATATCGAGATGTTGCAGGATCTTATCGTGGCGGCGGTGAACGAAGGGGTTCGTAAGGCGCAGGAAATGGCCCAGGAGGAGATGGCAAAGATAACAGGCGGCTTCAACATTCCCGGACTGATGTAGCCCCATTGCGGATTTTGGGTTTTGATCTTCTCGTTACAGATCCGTAAACCCCGCGTTGCTCCTTGTGCCGATACTACTGACTCTGACGGTGTTACAATGAAAGGTCCCAACATATGACAGGTTACGCGCCTCCTATCCGGCGTCTTATAAAAGAGTTATCCAGGTTTCCCGGAATAGGTGAGAAAACGGCTACGCGACTGGCTACGTTTCTCCTGTATTCTTCCGAGCAAGATGCTACCAGACTTGCCGAAAGCATCATAGAAGTTAAGAAAAAGATCCGGTTCTGTTCCATCTGTTTCAACCTCTCCGAAAGCGATGTGTGTGAAATATGCGGTGACCCCGCGAGAGACAGGGATGTCATATGCGTTGTCGAAGACCCGGATTCCCTTGTTGCCATCGAAGAAAGCGGGGGATTCAGGGGAATGTATCACGTGCTTCACGGTGTTCTTTCGCCCGGTGACGGGATCGGACCCGAATCCCTGCGGCTCCGTGAATTGATAGACCGGATATCCGACAACGGCATCAAGGAAGTCATCCTGGCAACCAACCCGAGCGTCCAAGGGGAGTCGACGGCCCTTCTCATCACGAAGCTCCTGCAGGGGAAAGATGTCAGGATCAGCAGGATAGCCTTCGGTATTCCAATAGGGGGCGATCTGAAATATGTGGACCGGATGACCATGACAAAGGCCATCGAGTTCCGCCGTGGGATGTAAGGCCGAATCATGGATACCATCAGAGAAATACCAACTACCCTCATTACCGATATGGTCAAGAATCTCTTCATCAAAGCGAGTTCGGATCTTGGCGAAGATGTCCTGTCCGCCGTTCGACGAGCCGCAGAATCGGAACATGAGGAGCTTGCCCGATATGCCCTCGACAAGATTATTGAGAACGCGCAGATAGCGAAAGAGACGACGCTCCCCCTTTGTCAGGATACCGGTCTTGCGGTCGTATTCGTGGAAATAGGGCAGGATGTTCATGTGACGGGCGGCGATTTCAACGAAGCCGTACAGGAGGGGGTTCGGAGGGCGTACACCGAAGGCTTCCTGAGGAAATCCGTCTGCGATCCGATCACGAGAGCGAACACCGGCGACAATACGCCCGCAATTATCCACACGGAGATCGTTCCGGGGGACAAGATACATATTATTGCCATGCCGAAGGGGGGCGGAAGCGAAAACATGAGCAGTTCCGTCATGCTGCTCCCGTCATCGGGTCTCGAGGGCATAAAGAACCATATCGTACAAATGGTGCAGCAGGCCGGGCCCAATCCGTGTCCGCCGGTGATCGTCGGAGTGGGGATAGGGGGGTCGATTGAAAAATCGGCGCTGCTCGCGAAAAAGGCACTCGCTCGCCCCGTGGGAGAACCGAACCGGTTTGATGCACGGCTGTCGGAACTCGAAGGGGAAACGCTCACGGAGATCAATAAACTCGGCATCGGTCCCCAGGGATACGGCGGCACCACCACCGCCCTTGCCGTGCATGTGGAGATGATGCCCTGCCATATCGCGAGCCTTCCGGTGACGGTCAATATTCAGTGCCACGTTGCGCGCCATAAAGAGGCTACCATCTGAGATACGAATGAAAAATCCGATTACAATTCATACACCCATAACGAAAGAAATCTGTGAAGCCCTGCGTACCGGCGACAGGGTCCTCCTGAACGGAAGTATCATCACCGGCAGGGATACGGCGCACAAGAGGCTCTTCAACCTGCTGGCCGAAGGAAAGGACTTTCCCATAAAAATTGAAGGAGAAACGATTTTCTATGCGGCCCCTACACCCCCGGGTCCCGGTCGGATCATAGGCTCCATAGGACCGACGACGAGCTACCGGATGGATGCCTTCGCCCCCGAACTGATGCGGGCAGGGCTGAGAGGAATGATCGGTAAGGGAAAACGATCCGATGAGGTTAAAGCGGCAATTATGAAATACAAGGCCGTCTATTTCGGTGCCATGGGGGGTATTGCCGCCCTCATGTCCTCATGCATAACAAAGGCGGAAGTTATAGCCTACGAGGATCTCGGACCCGAGGCAATCATGCGCCTGGAGATAAAGGATTTTCCGTTGATCGTCATCAATGATACGAAGGGCGGGGATCTCTACGATGATGCGGTGAGCCGCAACACAAGGGTCCGTTAAGAGTCCGGTAGGATTTATGCCTGTGCCATGCTCTGCTTCTTGGTCTTGACGAAATCCAGGCAGAAGCGGAGATGGGAAAACATGGCTTGGTATGCGAGTTCCGGATCGTGTTTGTCGATCATGTCGGTGATCTGGATATGCTGCTTGACAATCTCTTTCATCTCGTTGGCACCATCGAGTAGGTGGTACTGGTTCTCCGTAATGCCGACGCGGAGATAATCATACAGGTCCCTCATGATCTGGATATGTACGGAGTTTCTCGTGGCATATGCTATTGCCATGTGGAATGATACGTCCGCATCCGCATTCATAATCCCCTTTTCGGTTGACTCTTCCAGTATTTTTACGCTCTGTCGCATGAGGTAGATGTCTTTTTCGTTTGCCCGCTCGGCAGCGAGATAGGTCGCGTTACATTCAAGCCCCATGCGTACCTCAAGGAGATCTTCAAGGGATACGTGTTTCCCCTGCATCACGACAGCGAGCGCATTCTTTTTCTCGAATGAGGGAAGACTGACAAACGTGCCGCGCCCCTGCCTCTGTTCGAGAAACCCCATGGTTGTGAGTCTGTTGATCGCCTCCCGAACAGACGTGCGGCTTACGTCGAAGGCGGTGGAGAGTTCCCGTTCCGACATGATTCGCTCACCCGGATTCAACTTTCCGCGGAGAATGAAATCCTGCAGCTGATCAAAGACCTGGTCGGAGATTCGTTTCGGTTTGATTGGAGAGAGTTTCATATTCGTCAATCCTTCCTGTTTCGGTGCGCTACAAATTCATACATTATATTATCTGTAAATGCATTAATTAAATGCGGAGGCAGGCATTTTATGACCTAATGGTCAGACCATTAAATGATCTAATGAATTTTCACAATATCATTAATACGTAAAGCAGGCAATCAAGAATTAAAATTAATTATCCTATAAAAATCAAATAATTATTTGAAATCGGATGGGATGAGCTACCCGCATTGAATTTTTTCTTGACCCCGGTTTCCCTTTGTGTTAGCAGTGGTATTACCATATTGGGGGGTATGGTCCCATCTTACTGTTCTGATCTGACGAATAGCTCCTATCGATCTAACGTTCCTTGCGATTGTATTGTTTTTCAACCTTCCCCTCTTTGGTGGACGCAGAGATACTGCCGCACACTATTCGCAGAGAAGGGGGGTGATGGGGTTACAGAAGTAGGTTGAACTCTTCGATACGTTTTTCCATTGATAAAAAAAGGAGGAGAAAAATGAAAAAAGCTTTAACCGTATTGTTGAGCTTAGTACTCATTATTTGTTTTACGGCTACCCTTTCTACGGCCGCAAAGCGTGAAAAGTTCGGTATTGATCAAAGGCACGAAGCCGTTAAGAAACTCAACGTAGACGTTTCAGCAGACAAGATTAACTGGAAGATGGTCATGCCCTGGTCCAAAGGGCTCCTCTTCTACGATATCTGTGTCCATTTTGCTGACAGTGTTCGCCTTGCCTCCGGTGGCCGCCTGAATATCAAGGTATTCTCGGCTGGTGAGCTTGTTCCCGCCATGCAGTGCTTCGATGCTGTCAGCAAGGGATCTGCCGACTGCGGGCATGACTGGCCCGGTTACTGGAAGGGGAAAAACGAAGCCTTCGTCGCCTTGGCATCAACGCCATTCGGCCTTGATGCTGAAGGGTATAACATCTGGCTCTATGAGCGGGGTGGCGCCGAAATGATGGACGAACTGTACGGCCGTTACAACATGGTTGCATTCCCTGCCGGTCAGTGTGACCAGGAACTTGGGCTGGCTTCGAACAAAAAGGCCTCAACCATGGCTGATTTCAAGGGTATGAGGATCAGGACCGTGGGCTGGTACATGGACATCCTGAACAGGATGGGCGCCTCCGTCTCTCCGCTTCCCGGTGGAGAAATTTATCTTGCCCTGGAGCGAGGAGTCATTGATGCCGGCGAGTTTTCTTCCCCCGCCATGAATTATCCCATGGGCTTTGACGATATCACAAAATACGTTATTGAACCCGGCGTCCATCAACCGGGGATTCAATGCGCCCTCTTCATTAACAAGGAAAAATGGGCCGGTCTGCCCGAAGACCTGAAATGGATTGTCAAGATTTGTGCCCAGGAAACCCAGGCCTGGAGCCTGTGGTGGATTCAGAACCTGAACGCAAAGGCCATCGAGCTTTTCAAGAAAAAGGTTGAATTTGTGAAGATGACCGATGAGGCCATGAACGAATTTGCGAAACAGTCTTTCAAATACATGGATGAACTTGCCGCAAAGAATCCCGATGTCAAGAAGATGCTTGAATCTCAAGAAGCCTTCAAGAACGATTACGCAGATTGGAGGGAGATGAAGTCCGGTGTGGCTCCCTGGCCCAGAGAAATGTATCTCAAGGGAAAACATTATCAATAACCGTAGATAGATGCGGCGCGTGATGGTGGCATGCACGTTGTTGCTGATACCTATTGAATGGAATTCATCATTTCCCCCTTCCTCATTAAAGGGGAGGGGGGAATCTTTTAAAATATGTATACAAGGCAGACGCACCACCAGTGAGGTACTATTATGATTGACAGAATATCAGGCGGGATTGACTGGCTTGTTGAGAAACAGGGCAATATCGCTTCGTTACTTATCATACCGCTCCTCTTCGTTGTCGTTTATGAAGTATTCATGAGATATGGGTTCAACAGGCCGACGATATGGGGCTTTGAAGTGACCATGTTCATCTACGGCATGCATTATATGTTCGGTCTTTCTTATATGGACCACTATGACGGGCATGTGAAGGTTGATGTTTTTGTCACCCGCATGCCGTTGAAGACGCAGCTGATAATCAAGATATTGAACCATCTCATCATTTCTCTACCTGTTCTTATTGGTCTTCTTATATGGACGACACTCTTCGGCATAACCAGTACGGGATATCTGGAAAAAAACTGGACGAGCTGGGCACCCTATATATGGCCGTATAAGGATTTAATGGCGCTGGGTGTTTTCTTTCTTCTGCTCCAGGATGTCTCCAACCTTCTCAAGACGATACGGCAGCTGAAAACGATAGCAAAGGAGGATAAATAATGTCTCCTGAAATATTTGCAATCACTATGTTCGGTATGCTTATTGTTTGTATCGTTTTGGGGCATCCTCTGGCGTATACCCTTATGTTCATATCCGCTGTGTTTGGACTGATCTCAAACGGATTTAACATACCCGCTCAATTTGATATCTTTGCGAACATCTGCTGGGGATTGACAAACAACTATACTCTTGTCGCGATTCCTTTGTTTATCTACATGGCTCAGGTTCTCGATCGATCCGGGGTTGCGGAGGAGCTGTTCGATTCCATGTATGTCGTTCTCGGCGGTATCAGGGGAGGGTTGGCTTTGGCGGTTGTTGTCGTCTGTACCATCTTCGCCGCCTCTACCGGAATCATCGGGGCATCGGTTGTTGCCATGACCCTGCTCGCAAGCCCTGCAATGCTCAACAAGGGGTATCAGAAGGAACTTACCGCAGGTGTTATCTGCGCGGCGGGTACCCTTGGCATACTCATCCCTCCAAGCATCATGATGGTCGTGTACGGGGGGCTGACAGGCATGAAGGAAACATCGGTTGGCATGCTCTTTGCCGGTGGCATATTCCCCGGTCTGCTTCTCGCGGGACTGTATTTTGCCTATATCATCATACGGTGCAAAATAAATTCCGATCTTGGACCACCCATTACCAAGGAAGAAGCTTCACAATATACTACCGCCCAAAAATGGGGTATGACCCTCAAGTCTCTTATCCCTCCCCTGTCGCTCATCCTGATCGTCATGGGCTCCATCCTTGGCGGTGTTGCAACACCTACCGAAGCCGCCGGCATGGGTGCGTTGGGAGCTGTGCTTCTCGCATTGATACGGCGTAAGCTCAACTGGGAGGTTGTAAAAACTTCAGGCTATCAGACCATAAAGGTCACCTCCATGGTTATGATGCTCTTTATAGGCGGAAAATTCTTTGCCTCTGTCTTTCTGGGGGCCGGAGGAGGTGACGTGGTCTCCAACCTTCTGGTGGGGAGTGGCATCAACAGATGGCTCGCCCTCTTTATCATGATGGTCATCGTATTTATCATGGGGGCATTTATTGACTGGGCCGCCATTCTTCTTGTTACCGTACCGATATTTCTGCCAATCGCGCTGGAACTCGAATTCGATCCCCTGTGGTTCTCCCTGCTCATGTGTGTCAACCTCCAGACCTCATTTCTGACGCCACCATTCGGATATGCCCTCTTCTACTTCAAGGGGGCCGCCCCCGAGGGATATACAATGATGAACGTTTATAAAGGGATTATTCCTTTTGTCATCCTTCAGTTGGTGGGACTGTTCCTTATTACCGTATTCCCGAAAATTATTACGTGGCTGCCTACGCTCGTGTTCGGTGCATATTAACTTACTGGGCGGGATAGCGATCTGCCCTGCATCTTGATCTGGAAATATATGATAATGGGAAAGCGCCTCATCCAATGTCGTAAGGGAGGTGCTTTCCTTACTATTTGATAGAATCGGGAAAACCGTTCTTTGAACGGTACATGAGAAATGCATCACTATGACTTGAAAATTATGATGATCTATACATGGTAAGTGTTGGCGATACATGATATGGGGTGTCATTCAGTGCTGGCTTGGGGTAATGTTGTGCCACACAGTTACCGGTACGGATACAGTATGAGTATGATACACGGTATGGAGGATAAACGGTTGTGAAGAGAACCTGCGATACCTGGCGGGATCACCTGCCTGCCGATACATCCGGAAGTCATCTGTTCGGGGAATTTGAAGCTCGTGCCAAGAATGTTTCGACCGAAGTATTCCGCATACCAAGGGCGGACGAGGCAGGAGACATTATTCTTGATATCGTCAAGAAAACGGGTGCACGATCTGTTGCCCTGGTGCCATGTCCATTGATTGATGCATCCGGAATTGTGAATGAACTCAGAGATGCTGGCGTCACCGTCCATGCAAAACAGGATGAAATCGCCGAACACATCGGTACCACCGATATCGGAATATCCGGCGTCGAATTCGGCATTGCGGAATGCGGGAGCGTCTGCCAGGATGCACTGGCGATCGAGACCCGTCTCGTCTCTACGCTTCCACCTTTGCACATAGCCTTCCTGGAAATCCGTAACATTGTCCCCGGTGTCGAAGACGCACTCCGTATCATATCCGGATTTTTTACCGGGGGATACATCTCCTGGATTACCGGTCCAAGCCGCACGGCCGACATAGAGCGGGTATTGACTATCGGTGTTCACGGCCCCGTCAGACTGGTCGTCATTGCCGTTGATGAGGAGATGGACGGAGGTGCGGCGTAATGGCAAGACGGCGCAATCTGAAAAGAGAAATACATGCAAAACTGAATGACGAAGTATTGCGGGACGCTCTGGGTCGATTTGCGGAAGCATACCCCCTGGCCCGCGCAAAGGCCCTCGAAAATGTCGAGGATGTGGAGGCGCTCCGTGAGAATCTTAAAGTAATGAAACTCCATGCAGTCGAACATATCGAAGAAATAGCCGACAGATTTGAAGAGGAAGCAACCAGGCGCGGTGTCACGGTATTCAGAGCAGAGACGGGCGACGATCTCAAAGGATATATCCTGAATCTCTGCAGGGAAAAAGGTGTCCGCAACATCGTCAAGTCGAAATCGATGGCCTCGGAAGAGGTGGATCTCAACCCGGCCCTTGAGGAAGCAGGCATCGGGGTCAAGGAAACGGATCTCGGCGAATGGATTATTTCTCTTGCCGGTCACAAGCCCTCACACATGGTGATGCCCGCGATACACCTGAACCGCTACCAAGTCTCCGAATATTTCTCCCGTGAGTTGGACAGATCGATAGAACCCGACATCGCCTTCATGGTTCAAACAGCCAGGGTTGCCCTGAGGGAAAAGTTTCTCAACGCGGATATGGGGATAACCGGAGCGAATTTCGGCATAGCGGAAAACGGAGCGATCGGTCTCGTCACGAATGAGGGAAACGCCAGGCTCGTCACGACACTTCCACCGATTCATGTCGTTATCATTGGGTACGAGAAACTTATACCCACCTTGCAGGACGCGACACCCATCCTTCGACTCCTTCCCAGAAGCGCAACCGCTCAGCTCATGACAAGTTACATGAGCCTCATATCCGGTCCCACCCCTGTCATGATCAAACGGAACGGCAGATGGGAAGAAGCTATCAGGGAGGTACATTGCATCCTCCTCGACAACGGGAGACTCGCCGCCGCCCGTGACGATACCTTTAAGGAGATATATCAGTGCATACGGTGCGGTTCCTGCCTCAATGTCTGTCCCGTCTATGCGCTGGTGGGGGGGCATGTGTACGGGGGGCACACCTATGCGGGGGGGATCGGGACCATCCTGACCGCTTTCATGAGCGGCATGGAAGAATTTGAAGACTTTAACGAGCTGTGTATCGGGTGCCGCAGATGCACCACGGTGTGCCCGGGGATGATCGATATCCCCGGATTGATAGAAGAACTTCGCAAACGGTCTGTCAAGGAACACGGTCTTCCCTTTGTCATGGATAAGATATTCGATGTCATGACCAACAGGCGGTTGTTTCATGGTCTCTTACGTGCGGCATCCGTCGCACAGAAACCGTTCACGTCGCAAGGGTTGGTACGGCACCTGCCCCTCTTTCTCGCCGGCATGACCAAGGACCGCAGCCTGCCGTCGATCGCCGCCATCCCGCTCCGTGATCGTGTCGGCACCGTGATTAAAAAAATTGACAATCCGGTAAAACGAATCGGATTTTTTAGCGGCTGCACCATGGATTTTGTCTTTCCGGAGACGGGAGAAAATGTTATCAAGGTCATCCAGGACCTCAACATGGAGGTTGTGTACCCCGATGAACAGGGCTGTTGCGGCAAGCCGGTGTCGGCAACTGGAGATGTGGAACACGCGAAAAAGATCGCAATGAACAACATAGAGGCATTCGAGAACCTTGGTGTCGACGTTATTATCTGTGCCTGTCCCACGGGGGTTGAACAGATCCGCAATTATCCCCGCCTGTTTGAGGATGATCCGCAATGGAAAATGCGAGCACAGGCCATGGCCGACAAGATGCAGGAGTTTTGTTCCTTTGTCGCCCTTGAATATGAAAAGGCCGGTCGCCTGAAGAAGGCGGTAAAAAGGGCCGATGCAATAAAGATAACGTACCATGATTCGTGTCACCTGAAACGCGTGTTGGATATCCATGATGAACCCCGGAGGTTGATAGAATCCATTGAGGGCTATGAACTGGTGGAGATGAAAAACGCAGATACGTGTTGCGGGATGTCGGGGTCCTTCGGTGTTCAGCACAGCAACCTGTCGATTCCCATTCTTCAGCATAAGATGAACAACATCAAGGATACCGGGGCAGAGGTTGTCGCCTGCGCATGTTCCGGTTGCATGGTCCAGCTCCAGGGGGGACTTGATCAGCAGGCTCCGGACAAAAAGATGAAACACATAGCCGATATACTGGCTGAGAGTATCAGAGCGTACCAAACGGTATAACCCAATCAAAGGAGTCGTATCAATGTTAGGAGAAGAAACCAAAAAGAAGCTTTGTGAAATCGTGGGAGAAGAGGCCTATCTGGATTCCGTTGAGGATCTGATCAGTTATTCCTACGATTCCTCGGTGTCCGAAGCAATCCCGGATGCCGTCTTACTACCGGCCGGTACGGACCAGGTCTCGGCTATCATGAAGGTGGCCAATGAGGAGGGGATCCCCGTTACCCCGCGAGGTGCGGGGACGAACCTCAGTGGAGGAACCGTGCCTCTGAAGGGCGGGATAGTCCTGGTATTGACCCGTATGAACCGGCTCATCGAGCTTAACAGGGAAAACAGATACGCCATCGTCGAGGCCGGGCACACCAATCTGAGTCTCCAGAACAAAGTCAAGAAAGAAGGCCTTTTTTATCCTCCCGATCCCGCTTCCTGGTCGGTAAGCACCATGGGGGGAAACGTCGGCGAAAACGCCGGCGGGCCTCGTGGCGTCAAATACGGCGTAACACGGGACTGGATACTGGGTCTGACGGCGGTACTGGCCGATGGCAGGATTATCAAGGCTGGTGGTATTACTGCCAAAAACGTTACGGGGATAGACCTCATATCACTCTTTACGGGTTCCGAGGGTTGCCTGGGTATCGTAACAGAGATTACGGTGAAGCTGCTCCCCCTTCCGCCTTTCCAGCAGAGCCTTCAGGCGTATTTTCCGCAGCTGGACGGGGCAAGCAGAACGGTCGCCCGCATTATCGGAGAGGGTATCGTCCCGGTGGCGTTGGAACTCATGGACAAGGTGGTGGTGAACATGATCGAAGACTCGGCCCATATCGGATTGCCCAGGGATGTGGAGGGGACGCTGTTGATCATGGTTGACGGCGAGGAGGCGACCTGCAGACAGCAGGTGGAGATAATGACGACGATCTGCAGGGAGGAGGGGGCGTCGGCCGTGCAGGTAGCCGGATCGGTCGAGGAAGAGGAAAAACTTTGGCTCGGCCGCCGAAGCGCCTTTGGTGTCATGTCCCGCAAGATGCCCACCTGTGTCCTGGAGGACTGCACGGTTCCGGTCAGCAATCTGCCGGCAATGATCAAAGGAACCGTTGAAATCGGGAAAAAATACAAACTCACCATAGGCGTTATGGCCCATGCCGGTGACGGAAATACCCATCCGATGATCGTAACCGATAAACGGGACAAGGAAGAATGGGAGCGGGTGGAGAAGGCCGTGTCCGAGATATTCCAGCTCGCGGTGGATCTGGGCGGGACCCTTTCGGGTGAACATGGGATCGGCATATCGAAAAAACAGTTCCTCCCATTGATAATGAATGAAGACGCCAGGAAGCTTATGGTGGAGATCAAATCCGTTCTGGATCCCAAGGGAATATTGAACCCCGGAAAATTTATCGAATAATTTGGTTTGTCGGATTACCGTATTGAGAAGGTTGTGAATGCGATGAAAGAAAAGAAATCGTTGTTAAGTGATGTTACCAATGAACATGTGTATCATTGTGCCAAATGCGGTCTGTGTCTTGATGCCTGCCCGGTGTATCGTGAAATGCTGATGGAGTCTCACAGTCCTCGTGGCAAGGTCCAACTGGCAAAGCATATCATAGAAGGAGATACGGAACTCACGGAACATATGCATGATATCCTCTTCTCGTCATGTCTCCTTTGCGGCTCCTGTGTGGCCGCGTGTCCGAGCGGCGTTCGGCAGGATGCCCTCTTTTCCGGCTTGCGCTGGCGTGCCGCTGAACGGTATGGACTAGGTTTTGCCAAGAAGCTGTTCTTTCAGGTACTCGCCCGCGGATGGCTCATGTCAACCTCCGCATGGTTTGGAAAGTGGGTGCGAAAAATATTCGGCGGGCCATGGATCGAAAGCAAAATGAAGGCGGGGAATCTTCCCATAGACGGAATCCCTCCGATGAATCCGAAACCCTTCAACGATGAATTTCCTGAAATCGTCAGGCCTGAAGGTACGGTTAACGCCCATGTTCTCTATTTCCACGGTTGTGCAACCAACTATGTCTTTGGCGATGTCGGCAAGGCGGTTGTATCCGTTCTGACCCGTATGGGAGTGCAGGTCGAGATTCCGAAAAAACAGTCCTGCTGCGGCCTGCCGATCTTTCTCTCGGGGGACCGCAAAACGGCTCTTGCCTGCATCCGAGAAGTGGTCGGCATGTTTTCACGGAAAGACGTGGATGCGATTATTGTGGACTGTGCCACCTGCGGTTCTGCCCTCCGCAATGAGTATGTGCACATCCTCAAAGAGCTTCGTGATCTGGGAGAAGGGGTGGATGACGATCTGGTGAAATCCGCCGAGTATCTTGCCGACAAGACGATGGATGTTTCGGAGTTCATCGATGCGCATCGGGACTGGCTGCCCGTATTTCGACCCTTCGATGGTGATAAGATCAGAGTCACCTATCATGACCCGTGCCACCTCGTGAAGGGTCAGAAGGTCGGTGTTCAGCCGCGCCGTCTTCTGAAACTCCTCCCCGCTGTCGAGTTCGTTGAGATGGAGGAAGCGGACAGATGCTGCGGCGGTGGCGGGGAATATCAGATAGAATATGGTGACATGTCGGCCCGCATCACAAACCGGAAGGTAGAAAATGTGCTCAAGACGGGTGCCGGGATCGTGGCTACAGGCTGTCCCGGGTGTACTATTACGATCGGCGCCCATCTGGCCAAGGATAATGTCAGGACGGTCCATACCGTGCAACTCATTAAAATGGCTATGGATGAAAGCGGTCCGGGTAAATCGCCAACAATGTGATCTTTCCCTGGTTTGCCGAAATGATATATGAAGGGTGATTCTGTTCCAAGGGGCGAGACGAAAAAGTTAAATAATAAAACATATTTTTTTGAAAGAGGTATTGACAGAATAGATTTTATTCAATAGAGTACCCCCTTTCCGAATTTATGCAAGGGAGATCCTTATGATAGAGATACGATGGCATGGAAGAGGTGGTCAGGGAGCGGTAACATCGGTGGAGACCCTCGCGCTTGCCGCTATTGGAGAAGGGCAGTATGCACAAGGGTTTCCGAGCTTCGGTCCTGAGCGAAGAGGGGCGCCGGTAGCCGCGTTTAACCGTATCGATGACAAGAAGATACGAGTCAGATCGGGTATCTATAATCCCGACGTCGTTATCGTTCTTGATGCGAGCTTGATGAGCTTGGTAAACGTCACCGAGGGGTTGAAGCCCGAAGGCGCACTGATTGTCAATACCTCCAAGTCCCCGGAAGAGGTGAAAAAGGATTCAGGATTCAAGGGAACCGTCGGCACGGTTGACGCGTCGAAGATAGCACGGGAAGAACTGGGTGTCCCGATAACCAATACTACCATGATCGGGGCGACCGTCAAGGCGACCGGGTTGGTCAAGATAGAATCGGTACGAGAACCGTTGAAGAAACGGTTTGGAAGGATAGCCCAGAAAAATATAAACGCGATGGAACGGGCTTACAAGGAACTCAAAATAGCAAAGTAGTTTAGATACCGTGAGGTTGATTGTCTTATGGAAAAAGCGAAGAAATGGCCGGAAAAATGGCAGGAATTGAATCCGGGGTGTATGGTCTTCAGGCCGGGGAGCACGCGAGAGTACCATACGGGAACTTGGCGAGCGGAGAGGCCTGTATATAACACCGATAGGTGCATCAAGTGTGGTGTCTGCTATATCTTCTGCCCAGAGGGGTGCATTCTCCAGGATGCCAATGGGTATTTCATGGCGGATCTCGATTACTGCAAGGGCTGCGGGATATGCGCCCATGAATGCTGGCCCGGTGCCATAACAATGGTGGAGGAGGGATAGGTTATGTCTGAAAGAATTGGTATGGAGATAGCACTCGCTGCGGCTGAAGCGGTTGCCCTGTGCAAACCGGATGTTGTGGCCGCCTATCCTATCACACCGAATACCCATATACCGGAACATTTGTCGGATATCGTTGCCGAAGGAAGAATCGACACGGATTTCATCTGCGTGGAATCCGAGCATTCCGCCCTGAGCGCTTGTTGCGGAGCGTCCGGTGCGGGGGCACGTGCATTCACGGCAACAAGTTCACAGGGGCTTTTGTACATGGCGGAGATTGTACCGATCGTATCGGCTATGCGTCTTCCCATCGTAATGGCAATCGGTAACCGGGCACTGTCCGGCCCCATCAATATATGGAATGACCACAGCGATATTATGTCACAGAGAGATACCGGTTGGATCTCGCTCTTTGCCGCGGACGGGCAGGAGACGGTTGATATGATGATTCAAGCCTTCAAGATTGCCGAACATCGTGATGTCATGCTTCCGGTCAATGTAAACCTGGACGGATTCCAGCTAACCCACGTGGTAGAGCCCATGATGCTTCCCGATCAAAAGGAAGTTGACCGGTTTCTCCCCCCCTATAAACCGTTCGCCGCGCTTCACCCGGACAATATCGTCTCCATGGGATCACTGGCAATGCCGGATATCTTCAACGAGGCCATGCAGGCGAAGGATGATGCCCTGATCAACTCCAAGAAGGTGATCCTGGAGGTCTGGAAGGAGTGGGAAGAACAATTCGGAAGAAAATATGAGCCGATCGGAGCATATCGGATGGATGGGGCTGAAGTCGCTCTTTTGACCCTGGGGTCCATGGGTGATACGGCGGAGGTTGCCATCGACGAACTCCGTGAGAAGGGAGTGAAGGCGGGCCTGTTGAAGCTGAAGCTGTGGAGACCCTTCCCTGCGGAAGAGTTAGTCAAGGCGGTTGGAGACCTCAAGTCCTTGATCGTGATTGACCGCGCAGTCTCCTTCGGTGGTGTGAACGGTCCGGTCTGCGCTGAAATCAAGGCAGCCCTGTATGACGAGAAGAAACGCCCTGTAATCTCAAACCGCATTATCGGGCTCGGTGGCCGTGACGTCGCTGTCAGTGATTTCATTACGATGGTGGAAGAAGCAATCGGTGCTCAGAAAAAGAAATCCGCAAAAGCGTACGAAATATACGGAGTGAGGGGATCATGAATACAGTAGCAAACTTTGATTTATATGCTCCACGGTTGGTGGATAAAAAGGAATACTTCAATGCCGGACATCGCGCCTGTTCGGGGTGTGGCGAAGCACTCGCCATCCGACTGATGTGCAAGGCCCTCGGTGAGGATACCGTTATCGTAAACGCCACCGGGTGTATGGAGGTGGTATCGGTTATGTACCCTACCACGGCATGGAACCTCCCCTGGATTCACGTTGCGTTCCCCAATTCCGCTTCGGTTGGTGCCGGGGTCGAGGCTGCGCTTAAGGTACTGCGTCGAAAGGGAAAGATTGCGGACCGGCGAATCAAGACCGTTTGTATCGGTGGAGACGGCGGTACCTTCGATATCGGCTTCCAGGCCCTTTCCGGTACCATGGAGCGAGGTCATGATGTTCTCTATGTCTGCTTCGACAACGAAGCATACATGAATACCGGTATACAGAGGTCCGGTGCCACGCCGATGGGTGCCTCGACAACAACAAATCCCGCTGGCGCCGTCAGTGATGGAAAGAATGAATGGAAGAAAAACATCGCCGAGATCATCGCCTCCCATAATGTCCCCTATGTTGCGACGGCCTGCCACAGCTATCCCATCGACTTCATGAACAAGGTCAAGAAGGCGCGGGAAATTGAGGGACCGAGTTACATCCACTGTCTCGCAGTCTGCCCGACGGGATGGAGGGTTCCCACCGAGCAATGTATCAAGGCAGGACGGCTTGCCGTTGAGACGGGAGTCTTTCCGCTGTATGAGATTGAAAACGGAAAGTACACGATGACCATTAAGCAGGAAAAACTGCGTCCCGTGGAAGATTATCTGAAGATCCAGGGTCGGTTCCGTCACTTGACACCCGATTTCATTCAGAAGATCCAAAAGAGGGTCAATTTGGAGTATAACAAATTGACCGATAAGATGGAGAATGTCCATTCTTGGTCGGAGTTGGAAGGATAGAGAAGCCAGACAGCGGCATGCGGAGGCGTTTTCGACGGTTCCGGTGCTTTTACACTACACACGATAAGGTGCTTGAGAATGAATAAAGTTGCATTTAGCAGTTGGAACGGCAAGGTCGTGGACAACCGGAATGGGAAGGCGACAAAGGGAATTACCGTCAATCTCCCCGCCCCCGGAGGTGAGGTAGCGGCCATGATGGGATGGAGCGGTCTCGTGGCCAAGGATTCCAAAGCCGACATACCATCCCTTACCTTCAACTATCTGAAAGAGGCACGCAAGATTTCGTGCGGCGAATGTTCCGTCTGTATGATCGGAATCGACAGGCTCATGGAGATCATTGGCCGGATAGCTGATGGCAAGGGAAGCAAGGCGGACCTCTCGGAGATGCAGGATATCGTCAAACAGGTATCGGAAAACAGCAAGTGCAGTTTCGGCCAGTCTGCCCTCTACCCCGTCCTTGACGCGGTTAAATACTATAAGGCCGATTTTGCCGCCCTGATTAGCGGCGAGAAAAAGCTGGCAAAGAGGGCTTACGGGGTAACGGTAACGGCACCTTGTATCGATGCCTGCCCTGCAGGACTCGACATCCCCGGTTACATTGAGCTAATCAGAAACAACCGGTTTGATGAATCCCTTAAACTGATCCGCCGTGACTGTGTCCTCCCCGGAGTCATCGGGCGTACGTGTACCCACCCCTGCGAGAATGCCTGTGTACGAAAAGATATGGACGAATCCCTTGCAATCAGACTGCTAAAACGAGCGGCCGCCGATGCTGACTTTGAACAGGGGAGCAGGCCGTTTGGACTTCCTGTGAAGGAAAAGGACGAAAAAGTCGCAATCATCGGCGCGGGACCGGCAGGGCTTGCCGCCGCATGCCAGCTCCGTCTGAAGGGGTACGGTGTTACCATCTTTGAATCGCTTCCGCACGCCGGAGGAATGGCTGCCGTCGGAATTCCCGACTATCGGCTTCCCGCTGATATCCTTACCCACGAGATCGATCTGATCAAGAGAATGGGTGTTGAGATCAAGCTGAACGCAAAGATAGAGAAACTGAATGTAAAAGACCTCAAGAAAGATGGGTACAGCGCGGTGTTTGTCGCAGTCGGTGCCCACCAGGGAAATAAGATCGGCGTTAAAGGCGAAGATGCGGGATATGAAGGATTCGTGGACGGCGTTAAATTCCTCAGAGATATGAATCTCGGCACAAAGATAGAACCCGCCGGAAAAGTCATGATCGTCGGTGGAGGAAACGTTGCCCTGGACTGTGCCCGCAGTTGTGTCAGGCTCGGTTTCAAAAAGGTCGAGATTATTTATCGACGTTCGTTGGCCGAAATGCCGGCAAGCGATGAGGAGATAGAAGGTGCCAAGGAAGAGGGCATCTCAATCCGATTCCTGGCCGTTCCCGTCAAGATCATCGCGAAGAACGGAAAGGTTACCGGCGCGGAGTGTATCAAGATGAAACTGGGCAAACCGGATGAAAGCGGCCGGAGACGGCCCGTACCGGTGAAGGGCTCCGAATTTACCGTGAAAACGGACATGATCATAGCCGCTATCGGTCAGCGCCCCGAACTCCCCGCGATGGACAAGAAAATTACGACGACCAACTGGGGTACCATCCAGGCCGATCCGGTAACGTTGAAAACAGACATGGATGGTGTCTTTGCCGGTGGAGATTGCGTCTCGGGACCGGCGACATTGATCGAAGCCCTCAACATGGGGAACCGTGCAGCAGATGGGATAGATGCGTACCTCCAAGGGACCGACTCGGCTGAGCAGGTATCGTTTGAGGGAGTAGATCTGTGCAAACAGAGAGGAAGAGGATTTGTCGTTTCCAATCCTGCAGGGGATGTTCCCTTCCTCGATCCGAAGGTTCGGTCCGGAAATTTTGAAGAGGTGGAAGGCGGATTCAGTGCCACCGAAGCGATACGGGAAGCGCAACGCTGCCTGAGATGTTACCGAGTGGTGGTCTGGGAACAGGCTTGATATTAGAGAGCGGATAAGGTGACAAGAATGTTTAATATCGTAATAAACGGGAAGAAGGTTAAGGCGCAGGACGGAACAACCATACTGGATGCCATCCAAGCACTGAAGATAGAGATTCCTACCCTTTGTTATCACAAGGAACTTTCCCCCTTCGGGGCCTGCCGCCTGTGCAGTGTCGAAGTGAAGACAAACGGAAAGTGGCAGATCGCTACGTCGTGTAATACGCCGGTCGAGAATGATATGGAGATAAGGACCGATACTGATGCGGCAAAGGCGAGCCGAAAGGCGGCTGCCGAACTCCTCTATTATAAGTATCCCGAGACCCAAGCAGTCAAAGAGATTGCTCAGAAACTGGGCGTGGACGTTTCTCCCGAAAAGGCCGAGGGTCACGATTGCATACTCTGCGGATTGTGTGTCAGGACATGCAAGGAGATCGTGGGTGTGAGCGCACTGACCTTTCAGGACAGAGGCCGTGGAAGGGATATCGACAAACCTGAGATTATCTTCGATCCGAATGTCTGCATAGGATGCGGATCATGTGCCTATGTATGTCCCACCGGTTATGTGAAAATGGAGACCGACGGCGACCGGAGGATAATCTGGGACAAGGTCTTCAAGATGACTGCCTGCCCGGTATGCGGACGGTACTTTGCACCGGAAGATCAGCTCAAGTACATCGGCAAGACCATCGGTACTCCGCTTAGCGCATTGACAACCTGTGTAGATTGTCGATAAAAACGGTGTATTTGTTGTTGTAAAAGGGTCAAAACTCTGATAGAAGCTCATTTCGATTTTTGAATTAACTTTATTCCCCAGTAGCTCAGTCGGTAGAGCAGCTGGCTGTTAACCAGCTTGTCCGTGGTTCGAGTCCGCGCTGGGGAGCCAGAATTCATTTCGTCGATTTCGGCGATGGTTGTTTAATGCAAAACCCCGGAGTTTGTTGCTCCGGGGTTTTGTCGTTTCAGGCAGGTTTTACCTGTTCTACTGCCGGGTACCGCTTGTGTTATGCGTTACCGGTTGATGATAGAACATTCAATTGATTGATATGTTTATTTAAAACGGAGGAAAGGAATGGCCGGATGTAATAGAACCCTGGAAGGAAATGAAATAGCAGCGCACGTTGCCTATGCGATGAGTGAGGTTGCCGCGCTGTATCCGATTACACCTTCGAGCACCATAGGAGAATACTGCAGTGAATGGGCCGCAAAGGGAAAAAAGAACCTCTTCGGACAGACACTCGATATCGTTGAAATGCAGTCGGAAGCCGGAGCCGCAGCCGCCGTACATGGGGCACTGGCGGCGGGAGCGCTTTCAACGACCTTTACCTGCTCTCAGGGACTGTTACTGATGATTCCTGATATGTATAAAATCTCCGGTGAACTGTTGCCGGCGGTCTTTCATGTGGCGGCACGATCTGTCGCCGGCCACGCCCTCTGCATTTTCGGTGATCATTCGGATATCAACGCAGTCCGGGCGACCGGATTTTCCCTCCTTGCGTCGGCCTCCCCTCAGGAGGTCATGGACATCGGACTGGTGGCACATCTGGCCAGCATCAAGGCCTGCCTTCCCTTTGTGCATTGCTTCGACGGCTTCAGAACCTCCATGGTTGTTCAGAAGGTGGAGTTGATCGAATACGCCGATATGGCAAAGCTCGTCGACTGGTACGCGATCGAACGCTTCAGGGAACGGTCCATGAATCCGGAACACCCCCAGATGCGCGGCACATCGCAGATTTCGGATATCTACTTTCAGAATCGTGAGGCATGCTCAACGTATTTCGCGAAACTGCCCGCAATCGTGGAAGGGGAGATGCGAAAAGTCAGCGAATTGACCGGCAGGCAGTACCATCTCTTCGATTATGTGGGGCATCCCGAAGCCGACAAAATCATCGTATCGATGGGATCGAGCTGTGATGTTATCGAGGGAACGATAGATTACCTGAACTCAAGAGGGGCCCGTCTCGGTCTTATCAAGGTACGGCTCTATCTCCCCTTTTCCCGTGAACACTTTTTCAAGGTCCTGCCGAAATCCGTTAAAAAGATCGCGGTGCTGGACAGGGTAAAGACACCGCTGACCATCGGTGAACCTCTGTATCAGGACGTCAGTACCGCCATCAACGAAGGCGGATTCGGGCAACTCGTCGTAGGCGGACGATACGGGCTCGGCAGTAAGGATTTTACCCCGGCTATGGTCAAGGCCGTATACGACAACCTCGAACAGTGGGAGCCCAAGCGGTCCTTCACAGTCGGCATCAACGACGATGTCAATAATTCATCCCTTGAGATAGGTGAAGAATTCTCGGCCTCGCCTCAGGGAACGACCCAGTGTAAGTTCTGGGGGATCGGTTCCGACGGAACGGTCGGTGCCAACAAGGAGGCGATAAAGATCATCGGAGAGAACACCGACATGTTCACGCAGGCCTATTTCGCGTACGATGCGAAAAAATCTGGAGGCGTTACCGTTTCGCATCTCCGCTTTTCACCGAACATGATTCTGTCCCACTATCTCATCAAGCATGCCGACTTTATCGCCTGTCACGTTCCGGCGTACGTCACCCAGTTTGATCTGCTTGAAGGGATCGTCGAGGGCGGAAGTTTTCTTCTGAACTCTCCCTGGACGGTGGAGCAAATGGAACGGGAACTTCCCGCTAATCTGAAGAGGATCATCGCGGAGAAACATTTGAAATTCTATAATATTGACGCGGTAAGCATCGCAGAGAAAGTTGGCCTCGGCAGGAGGATCAATATGATCATGCAGGCGGCCTTCTTCAAGATCGCAAATGTCATACCGCCCGATCAGGCCATCGAATACCTGAAGAAGGCCATACAGAAAACGTACTGCAAAAAAGGCGATAAGGTCGTTGATATGAATGTTCGCGCCGTCGATCAGGCCCTTTCCGCCATTGAGGTCATCGATGTGCCGGCGTCGTGGGCACAATCCGGCCGGAGCGAATACACCGTTGAGGATGATGTTTCCGAATTTGTCAACAAGGTCATGATACCCATGACACTGCAAAGAGGGGATCAGGTTCCGGTCAGTGCATTTCCTCCGGACGGCATCTTCCCGACGGCAACATCCCAGTATGAAAAGCGCGGAGTTGCCATTAATGTACCGGTATGGATACCGGAGAACTGTATTCAGTGCAATCAATGTTCCTTTGTGTGTCCCCACGCCGCCATACGGCCGGTCCTTGTGTCGGACGAAGAACTTGAAAAAGCACCGGAGGATTTCGTAACCCTGGAAGCTCGGGGGAAAGAGCTGGCGGGTCTCAGGTATCGGATTCAGGTAAGTCCCTTGGACTGTCTTGGGTGCGGCAACTGCATGAATGTATGTCCCGCGGAGGAAAAGGCACTGGTCATGAGGCGGCTGCGCAGCCAGAGTGAAACGCAGGTGCCCAATCATAAATTTTCATTGACCGTACCGATCAGGGATACACTCATGCCCAAAAATACGATAAAGGGCAGTCAGTTCTGCCGGCCGCTCTTTGAATTCTCTGGAGCTTGTCCCGGATGCGGAGAGACCCCGTATATCAAGGTGATTACGCAACTCTTCGGTGACAGAATGATCATCGGCAATGCCACGGGATGTTCTTCAATTTACGGAGCTTCGGTCCCGGTTTGTCCGTATACAGTCAACGACCACGGCCACGGACCGGCATGGGCCAATTCCCTCTTCGAAGACAACGCAGAGTTTGTTCTGGGGATAGAGGCGGGGGTTTCACGGAGACGGGAGAAACTTGCCATCTACATGCAGGCGGCCATGGAACAGAATGTTTCCGATGATCTGAAAGACCTTCTGAAAACGTGGCTGGACCATATGAATGATGCGGATGTGACCAAAGACCTGCGGTTTAAAATCGAAGAAGCCGTCACCCGCGAGATGATGAGAAGCATCGGTCCGCAAAAGGATACTCTCAACAATATTCTGAAACTGAAGGATCTGATTGTAAAGAAATCGATCTGGGCAATCGGCGGAGACGGCTGGGCCTATGACATCGGATATGGCGGACTGGATCACGTAATCGCGCTGAATCACGATCTCAACATCCTTGTCCTTGATACCGAAGTCTATTCGAATACGGGAGGTCAGGTCTCCAAGTCCACACCCATCGGAGCCGTTGCTAAATATGCGGCAAAAGGCAAGCCGGTACGCAAGAAAGACCTTGGCCGTATCGCCATGGTGTACGAATATGTGTATGTCGCTTCGGTGGCCATGGGGGCGAGTAAGACGCAGTTTCTCAAAGCCATCATTGAAGCGGAAAGCTATCCCGGACCTTCGTTGATCATTGCCTATTCACCGTGTATCAATCACGGTATCGACATGGGAAAGAGTCAGGCAGAAGAGAAAAAAGCGGTTGAAGCCGGATACTGGCCCCTGTATCGCTATAATCCTCTGCTTGCTGCCGAAGGGAAAAATCCGTTCCAGCTGGATTCACCCGATATCACCGGTGATTTTCAGGAGTTTATCAATGGCGAAGTCCGCTATTCGAGCCTGAAGAGATTGTTCCCCGATGAAGCGGATGCGTTATATAGACGGGCAGAGCAGGAGGCCCGTGAGCGCTTCAAGATATACAAACAGCTTGCCAACGGATAACCGGGAAGAAGGGTCCATGCGCGAGGCGTACGGTGAAACAGCACCCCGAGAGGGGATCTCAATAACTTTGTCCGAAGTATGTGTCTGAAACTGAAATATGGCAAGGGCTGAGGCTTTATACCTCACGCCCTTGCTGCTTGTATTGGGAATGTCTCTCTTTTTCCTGTCATGTTAGTCGAATACATGCCTCCCCCTGCTATATCCTGCCGGTTGTATTTTATTGACACGCTTACGCTTTCCTTATATTTATTCTTACACATTACATTCGGCCGGAACAGGGAACACCACGGCATACAAGGAGTCTGCAGATATGACAGAAACGAGCACCGCTTCTCAGAGTGATTTTATCCGTGACATCATCGATGAAGATCTGAAGATGAACAGGACCGATGGCCGTGTGGCCACGCGGTTCCCTCCCGAACCGAACGGTTATATCCATATCGGTCACGCTAAGTCGATCTGCCTCAATTTCGGGCTTGCCCGGCAGTATGGAGGCACCTGCAATCTTCGGTTTGACGATACGGACCCGAGCGGAGAATCCCTCGAATATGTGGAATCGATTATCGACAATATCCACTGGCTGGGGTTCGACTGGGGAGACCGCATGTACTTCGCCTCCGATTATTTTGAGCGGCTCTATCAGTTTGCCGTCCAGCTCATCAAAAAGGGTAAGGCCTACGTCTGTGAACTGAACGCCGACGAGATACGCGAATACCGCGGGTCCTTCACCGAACCGGGAAAAGAGAGTCCCTATCGGAACCGCTCCGTGGAGGAAAACCTGGACCTCTTTGAACGGATGCGGGCGGGTGAATTCGAAGACGCTTCTCATGTGCTGCGTGCCAGGATCGATATGAGCGCTCCGAACATCGTCATGCGTGATCCCGTTATCTACCGGATCAAACGGGAAGCCCACTACCGGACAGGGAACACGTGGGTGATCTACCCCATGTATGACTTCGCCCACTGTCTTTCCGACGCCATCGAAGGGATCACCCATTCGATCTGCACGCTTGAGTTTGAAAACAACCGTCCCCTCTATGACTGGTTCGTGGACGAGCTGATAGAGGGCAACAAGCCGCACCAGACGGAATTCGCCCGTCTGAACCTGAGCTACACGGTTATCAGCAAGCGGGTGCTCATCGAACTGGTCGAAAAGGGTCTGGTCGCGGGCTGGGACGATCCGCGTATGCCGACGATAGCGGGGATGAGACGGCGAGGGTACACGCCACAGGCGATCAGGAACTTCTGTGCCCAGATCGGCGTGGCCAAGAATGACAATCTTATAGACATGGCCCTGCTGGAACATTGTGTCCGCGAGGATCTGAACGAACAGGCATCGCGGGTCATGGGGGTTCTGAACCCCCTTCGAGTCGTCATCGATAACTACCCCGAAGGACAGACGGAAGAGTTTGAATGTGCCAACCATCCCCAGAAACCGGAGATGGGAACACGCATGGTACCCTTTTCACGGGTACTCTACATCGAACGTGACGACTTTCACGAAGACCCGCCGGGCAAGTACAAACGCCTTGCGCCGGGTCGCGAAGTGAGACTCAGAAATGCCTATGTCATCAAGTATGAGAGCATGGTGAAGAACGAACAAGGCGAAGTAGTGGAACTGCACTGCACCTATGATCCGGAGACGCGAAACGCGCCTCCGCCGGATGGGCGCAAGGTCCCGGGTGTTATCCATTGGCTTTCGGCTGAACATTGCCTTCCCGCCGAGGTGCGGCTCTACGACCGCCTTTTTGAGGTTCCCAATCCCGCCGGTGAAGATGAAGAGTTTACCCATTACCTGAACCCGAATTCGCTGGAAACCCTGAAATCGTGCTATGTGGAATCGGGGTTGAAGAATGCGGCGGCGGGGAGTGGATATCAGTTCGAACGGCTCGGTTATTTCTGTATCGATTCCAGGGATTCTCTGCCGGACAGACCGGTATTTAATCGTGTCGTAGCGCTTCGTGACACCTGGGGTAAGATCGCCGGAAAGAAGTAGCGATAGAAACAATCGGCGCGGCAACCGGATCGAAGATACGGTGGCGGGCCCTGTCCAGCCAGGGACCCGTCACCTGCTGCAATCAGTCGTGCAATTTTTTCAATACCCAAGCCATGTTTTTACCGAGGGATTTCGCGAGAGCGATACCCTCATTATCCTTTTCCACATCTCCCTTTTCCAGGCCGCTGCCGAGCGCCCTGCCGACAATGACGATTTTTCCCGCCAGAAAGAAATGATCCATGGTGTCCAGTGAACAGATAGCACCCGACCGTCGTGCGGCAACCACGGAGGCTCCGACTTTCCGTTCAAACATTCTGCCGTTGGCGCTGGAGACATAGCCGGCACGGTCGATCAGTGCCTTCATTTCCGGTGTCACATCCTGGAAATAGACGGGAGATCCCAGGATGATCCCGTCGGCGCCGAGCATCTTTGCAATATACTCGTTTGCCGCATCATCCGTGACGGAACATCGCTGGTCCTTATTCTTAAAGCATTTCTGACAGGCGACGCAGCCGTGAATGGCTTTGTCGGCGAGTTCCACCAGTTCGGTTTCGATCCCCTCTTTTTCAAGTTCGTTGAAAATATGTCTGATCAGGATGGCGGTGTTTCCGCCTTTCCTGGGACTGCCGTTAAATGCGACGACCTTCATTGTGTGATCCTCCTTGCAGTGCGTAAATTGATTTTTCCCGATACCGGCAGGGGCAGGGTTTCTTATCGTATCTTCTTCGATGGTTTACCGTAGCGTGACGATCCTCCAATGAAAATACGAAAAGCAAACGGGATAACAGGATTAAAAATAGCAAAAAGTGCGGCTACAGGATAGCAAAAACGATTCGATTGATGATTATCCTTCCAAGAATAAATGGCGATGGGGGCAGAGATTCCGACTCCGGAGAAATCAGATGATTCCATCATCAGATTGCATCAGAATATTTCTTGACAAGATACCGTAATGGAGGTAGTTCTCTGTCAGTTTTATTGATCTTCCATGTATCATATATACTCTTGAACAGCTGTAACGAGGGGGGATTATGGCCGGATTATCTAAAGTCCTGTTTCTCGAAATGAGAGATAGGACTTTTGTTTTTAGAGGGTAAATGAATCACAAGCTTTCCAATCCAGAAAGACAACATACTGTTTTATAAAGTTTTATTTATACAACACCTGATAAGTATTTCAAAGTACATAGTACCAAAATTCACCAGGACTCGAGTGAAACTTGCCTCACGCAATGGGGCAGGATCATATAGAATATGATAGGGGGCGAGGGGGAATATGAGGATATGCCAAGGATGCTTTAGGGAGTATGGAGAAGACGAGATCGTTATCAGTCCTGCCGAGGAAATTTCACATATCTATCTTCAGGAAATGGGAGTGGATCATACAAACGATATCTGTCCCCGATGCAGGGATCAATTCAGTGTGATGCACATGCTTGTCGTTAATCAATAGGTGCAGTTGGTTAGACTACAAGCGAGGGAAGTCTTCTATCGACCTTTCAATATAGGTGCCAATTCGTTGTAAGGATTGAATTCTATACCGGTCGTTCTTACGAGTGTGAACAGGACGGACATACTCCGAAGAAAAAGACCTCATGCCGCTCCGCAACAAAACCGGGAAGGTCGGGTTCTTTTCCATGCAGAGCACATCCGGGAACGTCAAAGAGACGGTCGCAGGCATGACAGTGAAAGTAATGGTGATGTTTTTTGTCCACCCTTTCGTAAAAGACGCCTAACTTCGGATGATGGATCGTCTTCAGCCATCCGTCATCAACCAGCGTCTTCAGGTTTCGATATACCGTCGCCTGATTGAGCGATTCCACCGTCTTCCGGCCTAATTGCAGAATCTCATCAACCCGCATGGGGCGGCTTTCCGTCAGAAAGGTCTCTTGAATCGCATTTCTTTGAACTGTCTTTCGTTTCATCTCCGAACCTCCAGAACATAATGATAATAATCCATTACCATCCTTATTGCAAATCTTTTTGCAAATAGAAGTTGACAGAGCATTCTCTGATGGTATAATGCAAATGCATTTGCATGAGCATGATAGGCGAGGTGCCTGCTTCGGGGAGTTGAGTCAGACTCGATCTCATTGCCGTGAGGTCGGGTGTTTTTTTATTACGGAAGAGAGGAATCGTTCTATAATGCTTAATGTACTGAAAGTTTTTTGTTTTTTTCTTCTGACGGGTCTCGTCATGACGTCGACTGCTTCCGCGGCCGATAAGATACCGGTCTTTGTCAGCGTTCTTCCCCAGAAGTTCTTTGTGGAACAGATCGGCAAAGATTTGATTGATGTCCGTGTAATGGTTGAACCGGGTGCCAGCCCGGCCACCTATGAGCCCAAGCCGGCACAGATGGTGGCCCTCTCGAAGGCACGCATCTACTTTTCAATCGGTGTGCCCTTCGAAAAAATCTGGCTGGAAAAGATCGCGTCAGCCAATCCCGCAATGAAAATCGTGCACACCGAACAGGGAATCCGAAAGATACCCATGATTGGACATCACCATGATGAGGAAGAGGGTCATAAAGCGGGACATGATGATCATGGCATTCTTGATCCGCATGTCTGGCTTTCTCCGCCTCTGGTCATGGTGCAGGCCCGTAATATTCTGGTGAACCTTCAGGAGATCGATCCGATCCATCGGGCGCAGTACGAGGCCAATTACCGAGCCTTTATCGCCATGCTCGTTGAACTGGACGGAGAGCTGAGAGACATCTTTGCCGGGGAAGAGAATCTTCAATTCATGGTCTTCCATCCGGCCTGGGGATATTTTGCTCAGGCCTACGGCCTCAGACAGGTACCGATTGAAATTGAAGGCAAGGAGCCGAAACCAGCCCAGTTAAAAGGCTTGATCGATTATGCCAGAAAACATAATATCAAAGTGGTGTTCGCGCAGCCCCAGTTCTCACTGAAGAGCGCCCACCAGGTGGCAAAAGAAATCGGCGGGAGGGTGGCCCTTGCGGATCCACTCGCGGCTGACTGGGCTGAAAATCTTCGTGCTGTGGCGGCGCAGTTTGAGGCGGTTCTCAGGTAGGGAACGTAATGGAATCATCGGTAGTCGAAATAAGAAATATGAGTTTTTCCTATAACGGTCATCCGGTGCTGGAAAGGGTGAACTTCGATGTCCGGCAGGGGGATTTTATTGCCGTGATCGGTCCCAACGGCGGAGGGAAAACAACCTTACTGAAATTGATCCTTGGGTTGCTCTCACCGGATCAGGGGTACATCCGCGTCCTGGGTCTGCCCGCGTCCAAGGCCTCACACTTCATCGGATATGTCCCTCAGGAGATCAACGGTAATCGGAGCTTCCCCATTACTGCCTTGGATGTCGTATTGATGGGTATGCTGAAACCCGCAGTGAGGCTGAAAGGGAGATCGGGACGGGATCGATCCGAGGCGCTGGATGCCCTTGAAAAGATGGATATGGCCCCCTACGCTGAGGCCCGAATCGATGAACTCTCCGGAGGGCAACGCCAGCGCGTACTCATCGCGAGAGCTATGGTAACAAAACCCAGGCTGCTTCTCCTGGACGAGCCCACATCCAGCATAGATGCCAAAGGCCAGACGGATTTTTACCGGCTCCTCAAAAAGCTCAATGAAGACGTGACGATCCTTGTTGTAAGCCACGACCTGATGGTGATTTCCACCTACATAAAATCCATAGCCTGTGTGAACAGACACCTTCACTATCACGGGACAGCGGAAATCACCGAAGATATGTTTGAGATGATGTACCCGGATACCCTGACGGGTGCCTGTCCGGTTGAACTCCTCGCCCACGGGTTGCCGCATCGGGTACTCAAAGAACACAGGTAGCGGTGCCATGGTTGAGATTCTTCAATATGACTTTATGCGCCATGCTCTGATGGCCGGGTTGCTGGCGAGTATCATATGCGGCATTATGGGAACCCTCGTGGTTGTCAACCGTATCGTCTTTCTTTCGGGAGGCATCGCCCATGCCGCTTACGGGGGCATCGGCCTTGCCTTTTACTTCAGTCTGCCCTACTTTCTGGGTACCATCGGTTTCGCTCTCATGGCGGCGGCGGTCATGGCGGCGGTGATGCTGAAGGCGAAACACCGTGCCGATACCATCATCGGTGTCATCTGGGCCCTGGGGATGGCCTGCGGCATCGTGCTGCTCGACCTGACTCCCGGTTATAACGTGGATCTCATGAGCTATCTCTTCGGGAGCATCCTGACTGTTCCGGTCTCCGATCTATGGATCATGAGCGCGGCTGCGGTACTGATCGCGGGCCTGGTAGTTTTTTTCTACAAGGACCTGCTGGCCCTGTCCTACGATGAAGAATTCGCCCGGATTCGCGGAGTACCGGTCAGAACATTGTATTTCATGATGATCTGCATGCTGGCGGTAACGATCGTCATGGTCATTCAGGTCGTGGGTTTGATCCTCGTAATCGCCCTTTTGACGATTCCACCCTTCATCGTCGAAAAGTACGTCAAGTCGCTTGCGGGTATGATGATCGGCTCGATCCTGCTGGGTATGGTGTTTACCATCGGAGGGCTCTGGCTCTCATACACATATGATATCACATCCGGTGCCGCTATCATCGTCGTAGCCGGATGCGCATTTCTGGTTGTCCAGGCGATAGACAGACTAGTTCACCTCGGTCGCCTGCATTTTGCCGGACGTCCCCGCTGACGGAGTATGCCGCGGGAGAAGATCGTTCGTTGTTGATGCAGTGAAATATAAAAAGGCCGACCGGAAACCGGACAACATCTCCGCACAAAAAAAGGGATTACGCTCTGTAGCAACGTAATCCCTCGATATTGTATGGCTGGGGGACAAGGATTTGAACCTTGATTCACGGAGTCAGAGTCCGGTGTCCTGCCATTGAACGATCCCCCAGCAAGGAAGTGTCTGTTTATATTCTCATACCCCCGTCTTGATACGTGACCAACGGACCGTAGGTATGATTGAGAAATTTATATAGTTGGATCATCTTTTTTTGTCAACACATTTTAACCGTAATCGCGGGTGTGAGAATTCATATTACGAGTTTTCCTGAGGTGTCTCCAGTTTAAACCGGACCCTGAAGACGCCGTCGGCATGGTTTGTCGATACGATACGGAAGGGACCGATTTCCCCCGTCGATGCTACATGAGGGCCGATACAGGGGCAGGCATCGTAATCACCGATCGTGACGATGCGCAAGGGGTCACCGGCTTCATCGGGTAGCTTGGAAAGGTTGTACCGTACCTCGGCCTCTTTGCGGGGAACGAATTGTTCGCCGACGGGCAGGTTCATATCGATCACGTCATTGACGCGCCGTTCGATGTCGGCGATCTCCTTTTCGATCGGAGCCCTCTCCAGGCGATAATCACATTTGGATTTTTTCTTTTCTATGTGGGCATTGAAGCTTCTGCCGCATTGAAAGAGGCGCACCATTGTCTGATTCAGGATGTGTTCCGCCGAGTGCATTCGCGGATCGTAGTCTTTTTTAACAGTCATGAGATTTTTATCACCTTTTTGATCTTTGTGCGCGGTCTAATTGTCTTTCACATAACAGAGCGACCTTCACGCACCTCACTGTCGCTCATACGCGCCTCATTGTCAATACACGGATAACGAAAAAACAAGGGAATAGAGATCGATTTCTCATCAGTTCTGTATCGCCCTTGCGGGTATTTGCAATACAAGGCGTACTTGTATATATAGATTATGCCATTTAAATACAGAAGAGAAGGTTACCATGGAAACAGTTCGCATAGATGAGAAGAAGTGCACCCTTTGCGGTCTGTGTGTCTCGGACTGCGTGAGAGACGTGTTGGAAGAAGGAGAACAGTCGGTGCGGGTCGCGAATCCCGAAGACTGCATCCGTTGCGGGCACTGCAAGGCAATCTGTCCCGTGGATGCCCTTGAGATACCGATGCTCGACGCATCAGAATTTGAACCGGCCCCCCGGAGGGAAGACTATCCGGAGGCGGATGATCTGTTTTCGTTCTTCCGAGCCCGCAGGAGTATCAGACAGTTTGAAAAAAGACCCGTTGAACGGGAGAAACTGGAACGGATCATACAGGCCGGCCGTTTCGCTCCCACAGGCGGAAACCGCCAGGGAGTGAATTATACCGTGGTGCATACACCTGAAAAACTGTCCCAGATCAGGGACACGAATATAGACCTTCTCTACCGCAAGGCGGAGGAGATAGAACGCGCCTTTGATCGCAACAGGCAAACCGGAGAGCCCATTCCGCAGGACTATCGCATAAGGAAGCTCTATGTGAGCACCTGGGAGACGATGAAAGAACTCATGGAGCAGGGTATTGACAGGCTCTTCTACCATGCTCCCGCCCTTGTGGTCCTTCACCTGAACCCGGCTTTGAGCACATCGGCGATGGTCGATGCAGGACTGGCGGCCATGCAGATGGCCCTCATGGCGGAGGCCCTGGAACTGGGGACCTGTTTTTGCGGATTCCTTGTATTCGCCGTAAACGACTCACCGGAATTCAAGAAGATTCTCAATATTCCGGAAAAACATATCGTTCCCGTCTCTTTCGTCGCGGGTTACCCGGCTGTCACGTATGAAAGGCTCATTTCGCGAAAACCGGCGCGTGTGAACTGGTTGTAGATCACTATATAAGAAAGGGGTATCGCCCCGCAAAGGGAGGAAAAGGAAGATGATTACTGTTGTCGCAACGATACGAATAAAACCAGGGAATCGTGACGCCTTTGTAGTGATCTTCAAGGCAATGGTCCCGAGTGTCGTACAGGAAGAGGGTTGCATAGAGTATTATCCCGCTGTCGACTTCGACACGGGATGGCCGGTCCAGCAGCCGGACGGTGATGTCGTCACGATCATCGAAAAATGGCGCGATCTGGAAGCGCTCGAACGCCATCTCAAGACGCCGCACATGCGGGCCTATCAGGAGAAAACGAAAGATATGATCGAAGGGCGGATCATCAAGGTACTGCAGAACGCGTAACAAATCGACACGCTGTCCTAAACGAGACGGGCGCGATAACGGATGACAGTCCCGGTCTGTTTCGACATGGATGTCATATGATTGTTATTCGAGGATAATGCAAGCAGCATGAAACTATTAGAAAGACCTCCGGCGGAAGGAAGGATCCTGTACCAGGGTCGGATGCACTGGATTGTCTATACGGGCAGTCTTCTGTGGCTCGTTTTCGGGTTCTTGATCCTCCATGGCGGAGAGGCGAACCAGACGATTGGAGGGATCTTTTTTCTCCTGGCGATCATCACGGGAATATGTACTTTTTTCAAGGTAAAGACCTCCTACTACATCGTGGGTGAAGAATCGGTTGTCATTCAGACCGGTGTCCTGTACCGGCTCTCTTTCGACCTGCCCCTTGAGAAGATTGTTGACGTCAAGGTCAAGCAGGGTATAATTGGAAAGCAATTCGATTTTGGTACGATTATCATCATCGGCGCCGATAAAACGATGGACGTATTTCACAGAGTTGCGGCCCCGAATGAACTGAGACGGAAGATTGTAGAGAGAATTCCGTCACCATTGAATGTATGATGACTCACCGTCTCGATACCGTAAAGGTTGAATGCTACAGTGGCTATAAGGCCGATGAACGCCCGACGGCCTTTACCTTTCGGGGAAAGCGGTGGGAGGTGGCGGAGATTGTCGATCGCTGGTACGAGGGGAGCGGAGACCCGCGAGAGGCGGGAATCGACTACTTCAAGGTCAGGACCCGGCAGGGAGATGAATGGATCCTCAGACACAGCAGACTGTTTAACGGATGGGCAGTTCTGATTCGGGAGACTGAATGAAAAACCGGAAAACGGCAAGGATGCAAGGGATGTACCGTACCTTTCGCACTCTTCGAGTTAGGGAGAAATTATGCGGCTCCTGCTTGTTGAAGATGACATCAAGATAGCCTCCTTCATAATCAAGGGATTCGAAGCGGCGGGATATGCCATCGATCATGCGGCCGACGGGGAGGAAGGGCTCCATCTGGCGCTCTCCGAACCCTACGACGCCGCCATTATCGATATTATGCTTCCGAAACTCGACGGACTTTCTCTGATAGAAAAGGTGCGGGACGCGAAGATAACCACCCCCGTTATCGTCCTCAGTGCAAGGAGTTCCGTAGACGACCGGATCAGGGGACTCCAGAAGGGGAGTGACGATTATCTGACGAAGCCCTTCGCCTTCTCCGAATTGCTCGCCCGCATTCAGGCCCTCATCAGACGGGCCAGCGGAGCGACCGAACCGACGCGGCTCGTCTTCAGGGATCTTTCCATGAATCTGATCACGAGAGAGGTCGAACGGGGAGGCGAAAAGATAGAGCTCCAGCCCCTTGAATTTTCGCTTCTGGAATATCTCATGCGCAATGCCGGGAGAGTGGTTTCTCGGACCATGATCATGGAGCACGTGTGGGATTACAACTTCGATCCCATGACGAATGTGGTGGAGGCCCGTATCAGTCGTCTGAGAGACAAGATAGACAGGGGCTTCCCGGAGAAGCTGATTCATACGATACGCGGGGTCGGGTATGTCCTTAAAGAGACTGATTAATATTCACCACACCCTGGCCTTTCGTCTGACCATCTGGTACACGGGCATCTTTACCGTTATCACCTTTCTTGCGATCTTACTCTTGTACTTCCTCGCCACAAACATCATCCAGCGCCAGACAGACGAAGACCTCCTGAACCAGATGCGGAAATTTTCGTCACTGATAGCCGCCGAGGGTGCGGGGGCCGGTCAACGGGTGGCCATCATCGAATCCCAGGCCGGAGGTGTCAAAAAGGTCTTCTTCCGCTTCCTTCACAGCAACGGGCAGGTCTTCTCGTCGTCGAACATGGATTACTGGAAAGACATCGGGATCAATGTTGGGATGATACGGGACCTCATTCAGGGCGGTGTACCGGTTTTCGAGACGATTACCCTGCCCGATCGCGACCATGAAATACGGGTCTTGTATGCCGTAATAGGTCAGGGTGTCATTCTTCAGGTCGGTCAGTCGATGGAGGAATACGGCAGGGTACTGGGCGTATTCAAGAGGATATTGATCGGTGCGGTAACCTTTCTTATCGCCCTCGCCGCACTGGTGGGGTGGCTTATGGCGAGACAGACCCTCTCCGGCGTTGAGGTGGTGACGAGGACGGCTCAGATGATATCGAGAGATGCCCTGAACATGCGGGTCCCGGTGAAACCCCGTGGGGATGAAATAGACGAACTGGCAAACACGTTCAATGAAATGCTGGACCGTATCGAAACGCTGGTCACGGGGATGCGGGAGATGAGCGACAGTATCGCCCACGACCTGAAGACGCCGGTTACCAGAATTCGAGGCATCGCCGAAATCACCCTGACGACGCACCCCGGCGCTACGGAATACGAGACGATGACGGCAAGTATCATTGAGGAGTGCGACCGTCTTCTCGACATGATCAGTACGATGCTTGTCATCTCGCGGTTTGAAGCGGGGGTGGGCGACCTGAACAGGACAGAGATAGACCTCGCCGGAGTTGTAAAGAATGCCTGCGAACTCTTCCGTCCCAGCGCGGAAGACAAACAGCTCTCACTTACTTGCCGCACGCCCGAGACCCTGGCGTACACCGGTGATACGGGGATGCTCCAGCGGTTGATTTCGAATCTCCTCGATAATGCCATCAAATATACTCCCTCCGGCGGAGCGGTGACTATCATCCTGGAAAAACAGGATGATACGGCAACCGTTCTGAAGGTGTGTGACACGGGTACGGGAATTGCGGAGGCAGAACGTACCCATATCTTCGAACGCTTTTATCGCGGTGACGAGAGCAGGTCGACGGAAGGGACGGGGCTCGGACTCAGCCTCGCCCGAGCCATCGCAAGGGCCCACGGTGGCGACATAGCCGTAGAAAGCGAACCGGGAAAAGGGAGCACCTTTACCGTTACCCTTTAGTCCTCAGTCAGTTTCCCCAACATTACAAATTGGTAATCTTCGGGTCATCTTGCCGTAAACTTCCGTGTGTATTGTATGGCCGTGGATAAAACAAAACAGTTATCCGGCTTACAACAATACATCATGGGAGGTAACACATGAAGACATTGAAGAGGAAGGCACTTATCATAGCGGCCATTTTCGCAGTAGGGCTTATGGCCGGTGCGGTCACGCAACTGCCGGCCGCATCGCAGGATACGGGAAGCTACCTGGCCCCGGCCAATTTTAGCGTTCTCGCGAAACAGGTGAAGAACGGCGTGGTGAACATCCGTGTCGAAAAGAGTATGAATGAAAGCGAAGAAATATCTCATTTCTCACGCGAAAATCCCTTCCAGGGACGGAATCCCTTCGGGGGAAGAAATCCCTTTGAAGATTTTTTCGGTCCCTTTCCACGCGGAGACAACCACCCCGCCCCCAAACAGCGTGGTCTTGGTTCGGGGTTTATCATCGACGATAACGGGTATATCGTGACGAATAATCATGTTGTTGACGGAGCCGACACGATAGTCGTTACGTTGAGCAACAAGAAGGAATATGACGCGGAACTGGTCGGCAGGGACCCCAAAACGGATCTGGCCCTCGTGAGGATCAAGGATTCAAAGGACCTCGAACCGCTTCCTATCGGTGATTCCGATGGTCTCTCGGTCGGTGACTGGGTCGTCGCAATCGGCAGTCCCTTCGGACTGGAGCAGACGGTGACGGCGGGCATCGTCAGCGCGAAAGGGCGGGTTATCGGGGCAGGTCCCTACGATGATTTCATCCAGACAGACGCTTCGATCAATCCGGGAAACAGCGGTGGTCCCCTCATCAACATGAAGGGTGAGGTGATCGGTATCAATACGGCGATCGTTGCCGGTGGACAGGGGATCGGATTCGCCATTCCCGTTAACCTCGCCAAGGGGATCGTCGAACAGCTCAAGAACAATGGTGAAGTCACGCGTGCCTGGCTGGGTGTCGGTATTCAGGATTTGACGGAAGAACTGGGAGACTACTACGGTATGAAAGACCGGAAGGGTGTACTCGTCACCGAGGTCTATGAGAACAGTCCCGCCGATAAGGGAGGCATCAAAGCCGAAGACGTGATTATTTCCATCGATGGAAAGGATGTCGATTCGGGCCATGCTCTCTCCAGTAAGATAGCGAATCTTCCCGTCGGAAAACGTACCCGCATAACCGTCCTGAGAGACGGCGACAAAAAAGATATCTTTGTTGAAGTTGCGAAACGGACCGACGATGAGGTGATTGCGAAAAAGTCGATGAACGAGAGCGATAATCTGGGGATCAGGGTTGCCGATATGTCGCCGGATGTTGCACAACGCTTTGGGTATGATGAGGATACGAGTGGTGTCATTGTCGTTGAAGTAGCACGGGGAAGTAAGGCCGATACTGCCGGAGTGAGTCAGGGAGACCTGATAGTGGCGGTCAATCGTGTGAAAGTCAAAACCGTCGGCGATTATCTTTCAGCAGTAAAAGGGGCCGATGATGACAAAAAGATAAAGCTGCTGCTCCGACGGGGGAGGGCCGGATTCATCGCCTTGTCGATACCGAAATAGGGTTTCACTACCGGTGGAACAGTAATTAAATCAACCAGGGGATATCCTGAAAGTGAAATGTACACTTCCTCCTCGACCTTTCATGGATATCCCCTGTTATGATTTGATCCCTTGTCTTCCTCCTTCATCGAAGATTCAAGATCTATCTATTTTTCTTTGTACGATCCGTTCCAGTTGATCGGACTTCGCCCAGCCCCGTTTGTCTTCTGACAGGTGTAGCAATGTCCACCCGTCCTCTGAGCGTTCATGATGAACAACGGCACCTTCATGAATTTTGAACAGTATGGTATCTCCCGGATCGGGACCCGCCAGCACCTCGACTTCTTTGGCTATAACGATCGTGCGATCATCGGTGATCGATTCGTACCACTTCAACGCGGTGACACATGCGCCGATACCGATAAAGATGGCCAGAAAGATGGATAGGTAGTAGGTCCACTCTGATTTGTTGAAGATCCGTATGCAGAGAACTCCGAAGAAGAGCACGTTCATAATGATAAAGACGAAGAAGACTTCGTATCGGTTCACTCGATCGAGCCCCAGGAGGTCGGGCAGAGAAAACCTCTGTGAATCGCTGACGGCATCGAGGGTCTGATCCTTTGCCTGCGAAAGGTTGAAGTTGAGATCGCTGTCACGCGGGATAAAGAGGCGCGCCCGTTCGTAGGACAGGATCGCCCTGCCGACCTCGCCGAGACGAAAATAGGCGTTTCCGAGATTATAGTAGGTATGACCGTTTTCAAAGCCGTTTTCGATGAGCTTGCTGTACCCGGCTATAGCTTCCTGAAAGGCTTCGTTTTTATAGGCCCGGTTGGCTTCGAAAAAGTTTTCTTCCGCCGAGCCGTTCGTCTGGGCTTGTGCTGTAAACGGTACCGACAGGCACACGAGCAGCAGGATGGTCATAAAACGGATGCGCATACTCATCGGATCTCCTTTTCCAGCGTCTTGACACGTTCCAGCAAATCGCCCGCCGCATCAGCACCGTTCAGATCTTTTCCGGCATAGACCGCGTTTTCGACCGTCTGGATAATGCGGCGTATAGTTTCCACGGTATCGTCACCGGCTCCGTGTCCCCTCAGCAGCCTGGCAGTATCATCCGCGGTCAGCACGCCGATGGACAGGTCGAACCTGTCGTTCAGGTAATCCGTAAAGGCGTCGATGAGGGTTCCGCCGTCGGTATGAAGACGGCGGCACCGCTTTTGTAGCGATCGGTACGCCTGTCTGGAACGTAACTGGACGAGGTGTTCGGGGGACCTTTTGTAGATCCTCAATCCGCACAGCAGCACCACATACACGGATACGGGGCCGAACAGGGCAAGCCAGAGAAACCATCCGGTGGACAGAAACCGATAGGGTACCGACAGGGTGGTAAGGGTCGTATGGATCGGCAGAATATCTTTCCCGACCTGCCGGACCTCCTGTTTCGCCGATCCTTCGGCCGGTTTTCCGCCATTCGGGGTCGCCTGAAACACCGTGACCGCCTGATCCTCTCCGGGTGAGACGGACAGGGTATAAAGAGGTGTCTTCAGGACGGTGTATTCCCCCGTATGGGGATTGAAAAAGCTTACGGTCAGCGGCGGTACATCGAATCGGCCTGCCTTTTCGGGGACCAGGGCCCATTTCATGGTCTTTGTCCCTCCGATTCCATGGGAATCATCCTGTGTTTCCATGACCGGTTTATCGCTGTAGGTTCGTGCAAAGGGCATTTCAGGGAGGTCGATATCGGGTATCCTGTTTACATTTCCCCTGCCGCTGATGCGGATCGTCAGGGTTGCGGACTCACCCGCCTTCAGGCTGAGTGGTTCCAGCCCGGATTCGATCTGAAAATCCCCGATAAGTCCGCTGAAACCTGTCGGCTTTCCTTTTTCGGGGAGATCGCGGACCTTCAATACCACGGGATCGGTTGCCAGCGTCAGCGGTCGGCCGGATAAAAATGAGAAGGGGGAGTGTCCTCCGGATTGTCTGACAGTCATCCGCATTGAGCTTGACCAGATGGCGTACTCGCCGGCCTGTGAGGCCAGAAGGGAGTGTCGGACCTCCAGGACTTGATACGCCTTCCCTCCGCAGGTGGTCTGATATTCGCTCGGACGGCCGAGTTGCTTGAATACGATGTGATCGATCTCCGGCAGTTTCAGGGAGAGGTCGTCGATGCCGACCCGGTAATACAGCTTGATCGTGTACATTGCCTGTTCCTCGACATATACCTCTTCCGATGAGATGGAGGCCTCGATGAAGACAGGACCGCGGTTGGATCCAGGCTCTTGAGAGATTTCTTTCACGTCGAGTGTCACCGTGTTGCTCTTCGCCCTGTTTCCGTCCACCTCTATCTCGGCCGGACCGATCGTGAATACACCCGTTTTCCGCGGTTGAATAAAATAGGAGTAGTCGATCCCCGAACTCATTTTGCCATTGACGATCTCGACCCTGCTGGATGTTCCTCCCTGCGTCACCTGGAAGGATTCTAACCCGTGGATGACGGGAGCCGTATCCCCGCTGCGGGTGCCGGAAACCTTGACTTCCATGCGGATGGTGTCTATCGGGGTCGCCTCGCTGCGCTCCAGGGAGAGCGTAACGCCGACCTGCGCCGCTCCTGACGCGGAAGCAAGAAGGCAGGACAGTACCAAGACGATTGTCATAGTGATTCTTTTCATGCTACCAGTCCTTTCCCGAAGCGGCTCCCCGCCGGCTCTCTTCGGGAATCATAAACCGCATACTGTCCGATGGATTCTCCTGGACATTATCAAACAGGGCTTCCGCCTTCTTTTTATCGGTGGCGGATCTGTCATCGGTGGAGGGTGCTTTCTTTTCCTTCATCTGTGAAAGCTCCTGACGCGGTTTCAAATCTCCGGAAAGGTTTTCCTCCGTACCCTTTCCGGGTTTTTCCTTTTGTGCCGATCCCTGATCCTGATTCGTATCGGATTTCTCTTGTTGTTTCTGGTTCTGATTTGCATCGGGCGGTGTATCCTTTCCCGGTTTTGCATTATCGGGAGATTGGCCGTTCTTTTTCTCTTTCTTGTTTTCCTTTCCCTTGTCTTCTCCTTTCTGTCCGCCGTCATTTTCGGAAGAAGACTGCGATGATTCTGACTCTTTTTGTTTCATCTTTTCCAGTGACCGCAGGGACAGCTCGAGGTTGTACCGAGCGGTTTCACTGGCCGGATCGTCGATGAGCGCCTGTTTGAAGAACTCTGCCGCCGATTGAAAATCCCCCTGATTGAAAGCCGTGTTACCCAGATTATAGGCGGCTCTGAAGTGTTCCCCGGGGTTCTGTGTCCTTTTCAGGACGCTCGAAAAGGCGGCTGCGGCCTCCTTGTATTTTCCGTTCTGAAAGGCGGCACACCCGCGGTTGTAACGGTATCTAATATCCTTGGGATTATCCATGTCGAGCCGGCTATATTCCTTCTCGGCTTCTTCATACCGGCCTTGACGATAGAGTTCATCCGGCGACGATTCGGCGGCGAAGACAGGCTTCGATATCGGAAGTGCCCACAGGGAGCAGAAAACTATCACCATCAGAAATCCGAACCGCTTCTTCGATATGGGCCGTCGCTTGTCGTCGAGGATCGCCTCGCCAAGGAGCATCACAAAGGCGATCAGGATGAAGACGAAGAACCGTTCGTCATGTACCTTGATTTTTCCGCTCTTGAGGGTTTGATCTTTCGTCTTTTGTTTGATGCCGTCAAAGTAGAGTATATCGAGATCGAGATCGCCGGCCACCGAACGGACATAGTCACCACCGGTTAGGGATGCGATTTCCTGCAGGGTCTTTTCATCAAGTTTAGATAAGACCAGATTGCCTTCGGTGTCTTTTGTAAAACCGCCTCGATCTCCCCCTGCGGGGATCGGTCCCCCCGACGGATCACCGATACCGAAGACAAAGATCTTGACACCCTGAACGGCTGCCTTTCGGGCGGCTTCCATACCGCGGCCTTCGTTATCTTCGCCGTCGGTAATCAGCAGCATGACCTTGTCCGTTTCCGTCTTGAAATCAAATGCCGACAGTCCCGTCTCGATGGCCGCACCCATGTCGGTCCCCGGCACCGGTATGATCCCCGGTTGCAGAACGCTCAGGAACAGTTCGAGGGCTGCGTAGTCCAGTGTCAGCGGGCATTGAACGAACGAGACACCGGAAAAGGCTGTCAGACCGACCCGATCTCCCTCGACGACCTTGAGAAAGTCGATGATCTCCCTTCTGGCGCGCTCCAGACGGTCGGGTTTGACGTCCTCCACCTCCATGCTCTTCGACACGTCCACTACAAGCATGATATCCACCCCTCTGCGGCTTACCTCTTGAAAGTGGGTCCCCCAGCGGGGTCCCGCCAGGGCCAGGATCAGGAAGCCCAGTGCGCATAGGAGGAGGATTCCCTTGAGAAGACGTTTGCCGTTGTGATTGTCCGGCGTCAGACGCCCCAGCAGGTCTTCATCGGCAAAGCGTTCCATGGCCTTGTGTCGCCGGCGGCTCTGCACGATCAGCAGACAGCCCGTGATCGGCAGTATCCAGAGAAGATGTAAAACCCATGCGTGCGCAAGTGTCATGGAATCGTCCTCAACAGGGTCGTACGAAGTATGATTTCCGCCATCAGCAGGAGGAGCGCCGGCAGCAGGAACCAGGGATACAGTTCTCTGAAGTGGAAGAATTCCTTTACCGTTGCCTCGGTTTTCTCCTGGCGGTCGATGATATCGTATATCTCCTGCAATCGTTTGGTATCTGCCGCCCTGAAATATTCTCCGTGTCCGATTTCGGCGACTTTTGTCAGTGTTTCCTCATCCATATCGACGGGCTGGCGTATCAGTTGTGTGCCGAAGGGTGTCTGCACCGGGAAGGGCGCGGGTCCTGTCCCTCCTACACCGATGGTGTAGATCTTGATCCCCAGGGCCTGAGCCGCCTCGGCCGCCTCTTCCGGTGTGAGCGATCCCGCAGTCTGCCTGCCGTCCGTGAGGAGAATGAGGATTTTCGATTTGGCCTTCAGGTCTTTCAGGCGCTTGCCACCGATGGCGATTGCCGATCCGATAGCCGTTTTATCCCCGGCCATGCCGATTTCCATCCGCTTTACCAGGTCGATCAGGAGCCCCTTGTCCAGTGTTAAGGGGGATTGAGTGAAGGCCTGGGTCCCGAAGACCACCAGTCCGATCCGGTCCGTCTCTCGCTTCTTGATAAAGTCACCAACCACTTTTTTGACGGCCGCCAGCCTGGATGCAGGTTTGTCATCCAGGGTAAAGTCCAGGGCCTGCATGGAGCCGGACGCGTCCAGACAGAGCATGATGTCCACCCCGGGCGATTTGATCTCCCGTGAGACGTTGTACATCTGGGGCCGTGCCGCGGCAAGTACGAGCAGTACCAGACATCCCACTCTGATCACCATTGGGATCCTGCCGGCCAGCCAGCCGGTTCTTCCTGCCAGCCGGGACATCACGGAGGTCATGGAATAGGTGATGGCGGCGGGCTTTCGCCTGAGAGCCCAGATCAACCAACCGGCGACGGGGAGCAGAAGGACGAGCACTTCGGGATAGGCCAGACGGAATGTCATTGTACGTCCTCCGTTTCAGGCCGGGTGTTGGAGGCGGTATCCGGTTCGGGAGCGGTCTGACGGATATAGTCACGGACTGCCGTCACATCTTTTTCTTTGCGGTCCGGGTTTGGAACCGCATCCGCGAATTTGACGAGATCGGCCCCTCTGAGCAGGTGCACGACCGCCTGATCATCCGAATGGGTGGCGGCATGCCGGAGGATCTCTTCGGTGGTCATTTCGGCAGCCGGGAAATGCCGGATGGCTCCCATATAGCGGCGTACGGTCTCTGAAAAGGAGAAATAAAATGTCTTGACCTCCCCTTTCTCAAAGAGGCCGCTGGCGAGCAGTCTGGCGATCTCCTTTTCGGCCCGTACATGGGGCGGGTCCTCCATCGTCGCCTTGACAGTATCGGTACGCCGTTTTCTGCTCCACCACATGAGGCCGGATACAACGCCGAGCAGAATGATGATCGCACAGGCGGCCAGAAGGTACAGCAACCATTTCGATTCGGTTGGCATGATATCCTGAATCGGTTTGAGGCTGGCTTCCTCCGGCTTTTTCCCCAGGTTGGATTCGATTGTCATGGCGATCGGGTCCGTTTCGATCTGGTGTTCCTTCCCGCTGCTGTCAATGCAGGTGAGACCGAAGGGACCGAGTTTGAATGACTCCAGCCTGTCGACCAGAAACCGTATTCTGATGGTGCCGGGCTGTGATGTCTGTTCGACGACCGTCACGGTATCGAGACCTTTGATGGCGGCCTTTTCGGCCAATTTTGTCCCTTCGGGCATTTCGTAGGTCAGGTTTAGCCAGAGCAGGTCGCCTACCCGGGCGGTGGTCTTCTCAACGGATGCGGAGATCTTCGGTAGGGCCGTTCCGAATTGGGATGAGAATGCTGTGAAAGGTAGCAGTAAGAGGATTCCCGTGATCAGCAGCCATTGTTGGAAGATCGTGGTATGTGTGGGGGAACCTTTCACCGGCGCCTTCTCCTCTGCTCAAACAATCGAATCAGGGGTTCGGATACCGATCCGTCTGTCGTTATTTCCACCAGGTCCACTCCTGACCGGTTCAGGAGATGGGTAAGATCGGCCCGCTGCTCCTTTCGAACATTCGACCATTTTTCCTTCAATGCCCTGCTCCGGGTGTTCAGCAATACCAGCTGACCGGTTTCCGGATCACGGAGATAGGCCATCCCCACGTCGGGAAGTGATTCCTCCGCAGGGTCGGATATGCGGATTACGGTCAGGTCGTGTTTCCGGGCCGCGATTCCCAGAGAGGCCTCAAATCCGCTGTCCATGCAGTCCGATATGAGGAAGACGACGGCATGTCGCTTCACGACACGGTTGAGATAGTCGAGGACATCCTTGATATTGGTGCCCATCTCGGCAGGCTCATAGGTAAAGATCTCTTTTATCAGCTTCCAGACATGGGAGGCGCCCTTTTTGGGCGGAATGTACTCCTCCACCTTCGAGCTGAAGAGAATGGCCCCCACCTTGTCGTTGGTTCGAATCGCAAGAAAGGCCAGCATGCCGGCCACTTCGGCAAGTATTTCCCGTTTGAACCTCTTTCTCGTGCCGAACAGGTGAGATCCCGACAGGTCGAGGAGGAGCATCACGGTCAGCTCACGCTCTTCATGAAATACCTTCACAAAGGGGTGCCCGAAGCGGGCCGAGACATTCCAGTCGATGGTCCGCACATCGTCTCCCACCTGATACTCCCTGACCTCGGCAAACTCCAGTCCCTGCCCCGCAAAGGCGCTTTCATACTGCCCCGCAAAGAGATCGCTGGCCAGCTTCCGAGTTCTGAAATGGAACTTCTGGATCTTCTTGAGTTGTTCGTCCGAAAGCATTCTACGGGACCTCGATACGCTCCAGCAATACGCCGATGATATCGTCGGTGGTCTTGCCTTCGGCCTCCGCCTCATAACTTACGATAATGCGGTGTCTGAGCACATCGGGGGCCATCGATTTGACATCCTGCGGCGTCACGTACCCCCTCCCGTTTATAAATGCATGGGCCCTGGACGCCTCTTCAAGCCAGATCGATCCCCGGGGAGAGGCGCCGTAGGCGATCATGTGCCCCAGATCCAGGTTGTATTCGCCCGGATCTCTGGTGGCCCTGACCAGCCTGACGATATAATCGACCAGCCTGTCTTCCATGTGAATCTCCTGCAGCGCTTCACGCGCCGATCGGAGGGCGGCGATATCCACGATCTGCGGATTGTCCTGATTGAAACCGCTCCGTACCCGCTTCACGATCTCCTTTTCGTCTTCCGCCGATGGGTACCCCACTTTGATCTTCATCATGAAGCGGTCGACCTGGGCTTCGGGGAGGGGATAGGTCCCTTCCTGCTCGATGGGATTCTGGGTGGCAAGTACGAGAAACGGGTCATCGAGGTCGAAGGTGGTGTCGCGGATCGTGACCTGGCGTTCCTGCATGGCTTCCAGCAGGGCGCTTTGGACCTTGGCCGGAGCCCGGTTGATCTCGTCGGCTAAAATGATATTATTGAAGATCGGCCCCTTGTTGACTTCAAACGATCCATTATCCGGCCGGTAGATCTGGGTTCCGATAATATCGGCCGGCAGCAGATCCGGTGTAAACTGGATTCGTTTAAAGGATGTGTTGATGGCCGCCGCCAGCGCCTTGACCGCTGTTGTCTTGGCAAGGCCGGGCAGTCCCTCCAGCAGCAGATGCCCTTCGCAGAGGAGACCGATCAGCATCCGGTTCAACAGCTCGGTCTGCCCTACGATAACCTTCTCTATTTCAGCCGTAATCTGCCGAAAGGTAAGACTTTCCTTTTCAATACGACGTGTGATCTCTGTAATGTCCATATGATCGATATCTCCTCTATCACTTTGCAGTATGGGGGTGTGCATTACTACACTATTTTACCTTTTTTTGCACCCGCTTTGATCTGTCTATTTCCTTTATGTTGCCGGGAACCCAATTGTCCAGGCCAAAAAATTCTTTTCAATGTAAGGGTTAACGGTTGATTGTATATATAGGTTGTCATGAGTCAATTCCAGCGGATCTCGTCCCATTTGCCCGAAATTAACGGATTTAAAAATATATCAACATATCTATTGAGATTGTTGTCTGTAGCGGCTCTTCCAGGAAGAAGACCGACCATAAAATAACACATGATTCGATATGTGCAAGGGGATTTTGAAAAAATTGAACCGGTCCGGAAGTGTCTAAGGTTATATTCAGAAGGACTCCAGGGAGCCTGTCATTTGCCAATATGAAGAAGATGGCCGGAAGATCCTAGCGTGAGATATTGATCACATCGATCAGCGGAGTGATAAGCGGTATGTTCATTGAGCCGCTTTTATTCCGGTAGTTCATATCTTTGCAGGCAATCACTTATCATTATCTACGCTTCACCTACAAACAAATGATGGTGATCAAGAGGGAATACTGAGGATTATCGTTGGAAGTGTAGTAGAACGACGAAGCTCACCTTACGCTTTGGAGTGTAGCGGAAAAGTGGTCAGATGCAGCGCCTTATTAGGTGTGTGATTTGGCTTAGTTACGATCATAGTGAGTTTTCTATACGTTTAGCTCTAGATTTAATAAATTTGACAGTGTTTTCCTTGTATTTTAAATATTCTTCCTTACTTCTCGGTAACGGAGAATCTTCAAAGCATTTGTACGGTATATGAAACTTCACCTCACAATAATCAGTTGTTACTAGGTCTTGAAGAAAGAAGAAATCGACGTAGCCTCTAAAATTAATAAATAAAGCAAAGAAATAACCATATCTTTGAAAAACAGAGGTTAATGGGTTTTCAACGTTGTTGTAATAAAGCCTGATACATTCAAGAGTAATATCAAACCGGTCGCTAATTTTTGAGTTGCAGCCCCTAGCGCCGTTAATGGTCATTTTGTTATCGATTCTATTTCCAGGAAAAACAGTGTAAGCACCAATGGTGCTGCCATGGTCGAATAAGGAATTAACGTCATCGGCTGGTATTTGCTCTATTATGTGAGCAATTTTTTTCGTATTCCGATAGGAATGTGTGATGGCATCGCTATTTAGGAAGAATACGCCTAGATCCGATTTATGGTACAAATAAGTTTTAGGGTGAGTGTCTACAAGTTGAAACTGCCGCCCATTTGGTAACGGTTTGCTCCACAATATTTTATGATAGCGACGGAGAGTAGGACTGTGAGTATCCGGGTCCTTGTTCGGAGGTGTATCAGTGTAAAAATTATAATTTATGTCTATTGGATTGCTTATATCTAACAAATGTTCCATTTCCGCATAAGTCGATAGTGATTTTTCACTTTTACACCTAACAATTAATATGCCTATGTAGGTATTTTCGGAACTTTCATGTAAACCTACTTTATTTCACTAAAAATGAAAACAGAAAAATATAATGTAAAATCAAGACCAATGGATTTTTTCGATTAGGCATTTTGTGGTAATAAAAAGTAAAAACCCAAGTTGGTAAAACATAGGAAAAATGGCAACGACTAACAATGAATATGAATTGAAGTACAGCATATCTTGCAAATCTATCGAACACTCGCTTTCAGGATGCAAGTCTTAGCCAGGAAACACAGAAAACAAGCTGTCGGGTAGTAGCGCCTTTCATCCAACATTCAATGATCTGGTCAATTCATCCAACCTAACACTTTGTATTTGAACGGGATAAGTGCTGTTCTTAAAAATACGATATGGGCCGGATCTTGACGTCACCTATGAGTTCTCAGAAACGCACGAGACTCAATGATCCCGGTCTCTTCAGGCACTATCGCCTGAGATCCTGCGTTTTCGCAGAATAAAAACCGACGACACCAGAAGCAGCAGGCCGAACAAGAGCATAGACCATTCATTGAGGGTGGGAATCGAGGCACTGGTGATAAAAGAAACTTGCGCGCCGTATTCGGTTCCGACGTCATTTGTGGCGTATGCCCTGACATAGTAGGTGGTGCCGGGAGAAAGCCCTGTCATGCTGGAAGTGAATGGTCCTGTCGCTGCCGCAGGGCCGTCTGTGGTTCTGTTGTCGGCTATTGAGGGGGTACCGGTAGTGTTCCAGCAGACGCCGTGCTGGGTGGGATTGGGAGCACCGAGATCCGTGATCGTACCATTCCCGGTGGCGGTTGTTTCACCAATGGCGGTCACCGCCTGAGTGGTCACCGTGGGAGTCGGAACATCTATGGCAACGCCCGCGATGCCATAAAGCTCCTCATCGGCAGTGACCGTGATGGTGATTTCCCCGCCGGCTGAGGCAGCGATGGCTAACGCATAAGTCGATAGATCGTTGGCGCTGCTGCCTTGATTCACATTTACGACGAGGTTTTGGCTGGCCGCTTCTTGATGGAATGTCGTCGCACCACCCTGTATGGAGACATCTTGTTTTACCCCAGCGCCGCCGTCTCTTAAACCAAAAACCCAGACATCATAATTCCTTCCCGCCTCCAGGTTGCTGATCTTCAATTCCAGTGTGCCGCTAAATTGATATATATTCCCCCCAATGTTTGCCAGAGAATTCGCATGGGCCGGTATTGTGCTGGCGTTAACCCCAGCAGACCAATTATTCGGGTTCCCACCGATGATTCCCGTGACTTCAAGTCCAACCACCGTTGACCCACCGGTTTCAGTGCCAAGCAAATTGGTTGTCCCCGCACCTAAAACGCTTATCCAGTTTGTCGGGGTAGTTTGTCCGGGAGTGCCGAAGTCCACTCCGATCAGATGTGCAGGGGCATTGGTTCCAAAAAGGGTTGCAAACAAGATAGTACATACGGCTAAGAAGTTTTTCATGATCAAACCTTTCTTTGAGAATTGTCAAATATGGATTTATGCTCAGTAAATATTTTTATCCTGTAAATTCGAAATAAAGGGTCAGTTAGAAAATGCTATTTTTACCTTTTATTTACCAATGCTTGCCTCAAGACTGTTTGGGATTATCATGATAATCCCAAACAGCGTCCGTATATTAATGCAAATCGTCACATTTTTCAATTATATTAAGCAGCCCGGTCATTTTGATTGATGGAATATTCCAGACCGCTTGCGCTGTCATTTTCGCTTGAATGCCCGTCATAACCTCATGGCAACGGCAGGCCGTGCTCAAATGGAGTATTGCATTGATGACTGCGTTGAAGGTACCTTGCGGCACCTGTACCTTTGAGAAATATGTTTGTTATTATGCCGTTATGTCTGCAAAGAATATTTTCTCTCGGAAATAAAACAAACTCCTGTTCGATACGCCTCAGATTGCATGCCAAAGCATCATGACTGGATATAGTTGTCCCAAGAGTATCCGGGGTCAGCGTAAATGTGATCATTACTATTCGAAATCTTATATACCTTCAGAAAAATCAGATCTAACACTTTCAGGAAGTAAGGGATTAACAAAACAGAGTCGGTTTATAGAAGAAAAGGCCCCTTTTCTTACTGTATGAAAACCGGAAAAATGATTAGGATAAGATAAGTTGTGTAAATTTATACGAGCATAACAACCCGCCATTCTTCAAAAAATTAGCCTATTATACATTAACACAAAATCAATATATTATTGACATGAAACCTTTCTGCCTCTATACTGCCTCAGTTCTAAGAGATCCACTACATGCGGAAGTGAATCACGCTATTGCAGCGTTAAAATAATGTAAAGGTTGGAGCACATACCCCCTTTGACGCACAGGGGTTTTACAGTAAAATGCCTGATAGCACATCCCTTTGTTATGACAGTATTTCCTGACATGCAGTTTCATGCTGCACAGAGATCCTCGACACCGCATTTCGGTTTTTGCCCCGCGGGCCCTCTTTTCATCACCAGCTATGTATGGGTAATCAATAAAAGGGCAACTTGATTGGAACATATCAATTTCTGGTCCTCGTGGGCCTGCCTGTGGAAAAAGAGACTGACGGATGCGGCCTGTACGATTGTGAAGAGGACAAATGGGAATGAAGGCGGTAGCGTACTTCAGGATAAAACGATTATGGGGATTTTATTAGATCGTGAGATTCACAAATTAGCAAGGAGGTAGTCAAATGAGAAAATGTATCACAACTTTTGTCGTTATTGCTTTCTGTCTTTTTTCTGTTTTTATGTTTAGCGGATCCGTTGCTGCCAAAGAGATCAAGCCCATTACGCTCTCATGGGTTGCCGGCGGCGTGGGTGGCGGCTGGTATGTCCAGGCCGGTGGAATTGCTCAACTCGTCAACCAGAAGGAACCAAACATTACCATCAAGGTAGTTCCCGGTGCCGGTGTCGTCAATCCCATTCGGGTAGCGACCAATGCCAATGATCTCGGGTGGGGAATAACCTTCATAGACAAGATGGCCCTCAAAGGGAAGCCTCCGATCTTTAAACAGGCATATCCCGATCTTCGTTCCATGGGAGGTGTCTTCGGTATCTATGACATCCACTTCGTTGCGGCCAAGGAGATGGGTATAAGTTCTGTCGGTGAACTGGCAAAAATGATCAAGGACGGAAAGGCAATCAAGGTGGGGGCGCCTATGAAAGGGACCTCAGATCTGCCTATGGTCGAAACGATACTCGGATTTTACGGTGTTTCTCTTGATGCAATCACGAAGGCAGGCGGGAAGGTGTTCAATGCCGTTTACGCCGATATGGTGAGTCTCTATCAGGACCGGCATGTCGATTTCGTTTTCACTCATCTCTCTATTCCCGCAGCAGCGGTAACGCAGATGGCAGTGTCACGCGATACGACAATCCTCTCTCTTTCAGATGAAGCCATTGATTTCTGCAACAAGGAAATCGGAACGCTGTCACGCGAATCGGGCCGCCACATAATACCTGCCGGGACCTACAAGGGTCTTGACAAGGATGTGCCCACAGTGGTATCGGCCGGTGAATTGCTGGTGAATAAGGACGTGCCCGAAGAAGTTGCCTATGCCATTATCAAGATTATCTGCGAGAATGTCGAAGAACTCTACAAGATAAACCCGGCCAACAAGTTCTTTGTAGCGAAAGATGGGTGGGCCAATGTGGTTCCCCCGCTGCATCCCGGTGCGGCACGGTATTACAAAGAAGCCGGGTACATGAAATAGACGATATTCGGTCGGGGACGCACATAATAACATCGAGCCGGGGCTGCGGCCATCCCTTGCAGGGCGGGCCGCAGTTTACGGCTTTTTAGCAGGTGAGACTATGCTTTCCACCGGAAAGCATAGTCGTGAACGAATTTATCCCCTTTAACGGGGCTAAGCGATAGTACCGGCTTTTCGGAAGATCATTCGAATGGAAGGGCATTCTGCATGACAACCTTCCGCAAGATATGATAGATGCTTTTACAGTATCCGGCTCTGCCGGTTTAGGAATCTTGTATGCGACAACTGAGTGACCGGTTCAACTGGTTCCTGGGCGTATGGCTGGCAACCATCTCGTCATTCCAGCTGTATACCGCCTTTTTCGGAATCATGCAGCCCCGCGTCCAGCGGGGGATACACCTGCTGTTCCTCGTACCGGCCGCATTTATTCTCTTCCCCGCGACGAAGAAGTCACCCACAGACCGCGTCACCATGCTCGACATGGTGCTGGTCCTGCTGGCGTTACTGCCACCGATCTACCTCATTATCTACAACGATCCCCTTAATATGCGCCTCGAATTTATCGACGCCCTGACTACAACGGAAATCGTGCTGGGAATCATCAACATTGTGCTCCTCCTGGAGGCGATACGACGGGCAGTGGTGCCTGCAATGGCCATACTGATCATCACCTTCTTTGCCTATATGTTTGCGGCACCCTATCTACCCGGCGTGTTTTACAACAAACTGCCCCCCCTCCAACATCTCATAGAAATGCAGTACCTGACATCGTCGTCGGGCATCTACGGGTCTATCACGGGAGTGTCGGCAACCTTTGTCGCACTCTTTGTTATTTTCGGCGCCTTTATGGAAAACACGAGGACGGGCGAATTCTTCACCAATCTCGCCCGCCGTCTGGCAGGAACGAGTGCCGGGGGACCGGCAAAGATTGCCGTTATCAGCAGCGGGCTTTTCGGCTCTATCAGTGGCGTGGCGGCGGCCAATGTCTATGCAACGGGGACATTCACCATCCCGATGATGAAAAAAATAGGATACAGACCCCAGTTTGCCGGGGCCGTCGAGGCGGCGGCATCGACGGGCGGTATGCTCATGCCCCCTGTCATGGGCGTTGGGGCCTTCGTCATGTCGGAAATTACGGGAATAGCCTACCTGCATATTATCGTAGCGGCAACCCTGGGCGCTATTTTTTATTATCTGAGCATCGGTTTCAGGGTCCACTTTCAGGCGCTGAAGAGAAATATCACCGGCCTTGACAGCGATAATGTTCCCACCTGGAAAGACCTGCTCAAGGACTTTTATCTACTGATACCCTTGGTCGCCCTGGTGTACGCTCTCGTTTCGGGATACTCACCCTTCGCTGCCGCCAGTGCGGCCATTATCATTACCTTCGTCCTCAGTTTCGTGCGCAAGGGGACACGCATGACACCGCGCAAGCTCTTTGATACTCTCCACCTGAGTGGAAGAAACATGATCATGATTGCCATAGCCTGTGCAGGCGCCGATATGGTGGTGAGCATTGTGACCAACACGGGGCTCGCCCTGGGAATCGCCTCAGTCATCGGCAGTTGGTCGGGCGGCTTCATGATGCCTGCGCTGTTGCTGATCATGATTACATCACTCATACTGGGCATGGGTCTCCCCTGCACGCCTGCCTATATTATTGCCGTAACCATCGGTGGCCCGGCCCTTCAGTCCATCGGCGTCGATTTATTATCGGCACATCTTTTTGTCTTCTATTTTGCGATTCTGGCAGGTGTCACACCGCCCGTGTGTATCGCCGCCTACTGCGGGGCGGCCATCGCCGGTTCAAGGCCGCTTCATACCGGGTTTGAGGCCTTTAAACTGGCCTTGATAGGATTTGTCATTCCCTACGTATTTGTCCATAACCCGGCACTCCTTATGCGGGGATCCTTCGGCGATATCGCTGTCGCGGTTATTATACTTCTCATGGCAGTAATCCTCCTGGCGGCAGGTATGGGCGGATATCTGCATCGGGCACTGAACAGTGGGGAAAGGATCGGTATCGTTGCCATCGCCTTCGGACTCTTCACCGTCTGCGCATATGGAGAGATTATTAATCTGCCGGCAGTTAAGTTCTTGACTTTTACTGCTTTTGGAGTCTTCATACTGTTAATCGCTCTTCGCCGGAGGAGACAAACAAAGAAAGCGCCGCCCATCGGAGCGGTTGAATGACGGGGGACTGAAACAGTGACGACAGTCGTAAAAGGCGGGAAAAATGTATACGGTCAGGCGATCGGCATTATCATGTTGGAGGCTCGATTTCCGCGCATCCCCGGGGACATCGGAAATGCGACGACATGGGACTTCCCCGTCGTCTACGAGATTGTCCGGGGGATCAGTCCCTCCATGGTTGTCCGGCGGGAGGGGTTTGCAGGGCTTCAGAATTTCATCGATGCCGCGCGGAATCTGGAAGCGGACGGTGTCAGGGCCATCACCACGAGTTGCGGTTTTCTCGCTCCCTTTCAGAAGGAACTGAGCAACAGCGTCTCCATCCCCGTTTTTACCTCCAGTCTCATGCAGGTACCTCTTGTGTATCCCATGCTGAAGAAAGGGCAGAAGGTGGGCATCATCACCATAAATGCCGAAGCCCTGACGGAAGACCATCTCGCCGGAGCGGGTGCCGACAGGATACCGACGGTTATATACGGCATGGAGGGATACCCCGAATTCACACCGACGATCGTGGGTGATGGTGAAACACTGAACATGAGACACATGCAGGACGAGATGATCGCCTGCGGCCGACATATGCTGGAGGATCATCCCGAGGTCGGTGCCATCGTCCTGGAGTGTACCAATATGCCCCCTTATGCCGCCGGTCTGCAGGAGGCGACCGGCCTTCCTGTCTTCGATATATACACCCTGACAACGTTGGTATATCACGCGGTGGCGCGCTGGGAATTCAGAGGATTTATGTAGCAATGCGCATCATCAACCACCCTATCCTGGGGAAAGAAAAAAAGCGAAAAAAAATCAGCATCATTGTCGACGGCACGAAGATCGAAGCCTATGAGGGCGAAGTCATCGCCGCGGCACTGGTCGCCGCGGGAAAGCGGTATTTTCGTCTCACCAGGAGATATGAGAAACCGCGGGGTGTCTTCTGCGCCATCGGGAGGTGCACCGACTGCGTCATGAATGTCAACGGCGTACCCAACGTCCGCACCTGTGTCACCCCCGTCGAAGACGGCATGGTCATAGAGACACAGACAGAATCGGGGGAGTGGAAGTAGGATGGAAGAGACGGAAGTAGCCATAATAGGGGCGGGACCGGCGGGACTGGCGGCGGCCATAGAAGTGGCACAGGCTGGTGGCAAGGTTGTCCTCATTGATGAAAACAAGAAACCGGGGGGACAGCTCTTCAAGCAGATACACAAGTTTTTCGGATCACGGGCGCACCGTGCAGGGGTGCGCGGCATCACGATAGCGGAAGATCTGCTGAAAGAATGCGAACGCCTCGGCGTTACCACGCTACTCGACACCGTCGCCTATGGAATCTTCGCCGACAATAAAATAGGTCTTGTGAGCCGGGGCCGCGCATGGACGCTTAAAGCCGAACAGATTATACTGGCGACGGGGGCCAGCGAAAACGCCCTTGCTTTTCCCGGCTGGACGCTCCCCGGAGTGATGGGAGCGGGAGCCCTGCAGACCATGATAAACGTCCACCGCGTCCTCCCCGGGAAATGCATTCTTATGGTCGGATCGGGCAATGTGGGACTTATCGTCTCCTACCAGACCATGCAGGCCGGCGCGGATGTGGCGGCTATCGTGGAGGCGGCTCCATCTATCGGCGGTTATGGCGTCCATGCGGCGAAGATAAGCCGCGCGGGCACTCCCATCTATACATCCCACACGGTAAAAAGGGCCATCGGGAATGATCATGTAGAGGGCGCTGAACTGGTGGCACTCGATGAACGATGGAATCCCATAGAAGGAACGGAGAAGCATATTCCGGCAGACACGATCTGTCTCAGCGTTGGGCTGACGCCTCTCACGGAACTGGCGCGCATGGCCGGATGCCGATTTACCTATGTCCCCGCCCTGGGCGGTCATGTTCCCGTTCACAACTGGGACATGCGAACAAGCAAAGAGAATATCTATATTGCGGGAGATATCTCGGGGATCGAAGAAGCCAGTACGGCCATGGAAGAGGGACGCCTCGCCGGGATCGCGGCGGCGCGGTCACTCGGCTTGATCGCAGACAACGAGGCTGAAACACTGAAGACCGAAATCCGCGCACGCCTTGCCTCGCTCAGAGAGGGACCCTTCGGGGAACTGCGCAGGGACATGAAAGAACCATTCATGAAAGGACCGGAAATCACACATGCCGGTTGAAGGAATAAAAAAGCGCGGCTACCTGACGCTTGAAGAGTTGAAAAGCACACCGGGGTGCCCCAGTGATGAAAGACTGAAACGGGGCGCAGTGGCGGTCATCGAATGCGTTCAGGAGATACCCTGCAACCCGTGCGAAGAGGTGTGCCCCTATGGCGCCATCAGTGTGGGCGAGCCTATTACCAATCTTCCCGTACTGGACGAAGACAGATGCAGCGGCTGCGGCACCTGTCTCGCTGCCTGTCCGGGACTCGCCATCTTCCTCGTCGATACGACCGGGACCGCGGGGAAGGCGGAGATTTCTTTTCCCTTCGAATATCTCCCCCTGCCTGAGGTGGGGGACGAGGTCGAGGCCGTCAATCGCAGGGGCGATACCGTGACGAACGGGACGGTGCTCTCCGTAAAAAATCCAATAAAAAATGATCATACGCCCATTGTTACCATTGCCGTTCCCGGAGAGTTCGCCATGGAAGTACGGGGCATGACGATACCGCAAAAGAGGAAGGATTCACATGACCGATCCCGATGACGATGTGCTTATCTGCCGGTGTGAAGAGATAACTCTCGGTGAGATCAAAGAGGCCATAGCCCGGGGGGCGACGACGCTCCATGAAGTACGGCGCAGGACACGCGCCGGGATGGGACTCTGCCAGGGGCGCACCTGCGGTACACAAGTGGCACGGATTATCGCTGAGCATACAGGGAGACCTCTGAAAGAGATCATGCCCGCCACGGCACGGCCACCAGTCCGGTCGATCAAGGTAAAAGAACTGGGAGGAGAACAGCATTGTTGCCCCAAAGAGCGGACGTAGTCATCATTGGCGGTGGTGTCATCGGCGCTTCTATAGCCTATCATCTCGCAAAACGGAGGATAGAAGCGGTACTCATCGAGCGTTCGAGTATCTGTTCCGCTACGTCGTGTTCCTGTGACGGCTTTGTATTCATGCAGTCAAAGAAACCGGGAATCCATCTCGAACTCGCCCTTGAAAGCGCAAAACGATTCGAGACGCTGGAGGCGGAACTGGGCGCACCCATCGAATATGAAAACTGCGGCGGCATGGTCATCATAGAAGGGTCGGAAGAAATTCCCGCAATGGAACGATATGTGAAGGAACAGCAGGAGATCGGACTCGACGTGACCCTTCTCGACAAGCACGAAGCACGGAAGCGGGAACCCGCCCTCTCGGAAAAGATTGTCGGGGCAACCTACTCGCCACAGGATTCCCAGGTCAATCCCATGTTCCTCACCTTTGCCTTCATCGACAGGGCAAAGGAACTGGGTGCCCGGGTATTCACCGATAGAGAAGTAACCGCTATCACTCGTACCGGCGGCAGGGAATGGATTGTGAGAACGGGGACAGAGGAGATCAGAACCGCACTGGTCGTCAATGCAGCGGGCCCCTTTGCACCGAAAATCGGCCGGATGGTGGATCTTGAAATCCCCATCACGCCGAGGAGAGGCCAGCTTCTCGTTACCGAAACGCTGCCCCGGCTCATCACATCCATCTTTCTTTCGGCAAAATATATTGCGGCAAAATTCAATCCCGACTTGGCACAGAAGGCAGGAGAGGGGATCTCCATCGAACAGACGGCCAGTGGGACCCTCGTCCTTGGATCGACTCGGGAATTTGTCGGCTACGACGGCTGTGTGACAAACGAGGGAATGGCGACAATTGCGGCACGGGCATCACAAGTGATTCCCCGGCTCAATGAGGTGCACATCATCCGCGCCTTTGCGGGGTTGCGCCCCTACACGCCCAGCGGTCTCCCTTTTCTCGGCTTCGTAGAGGGCTTGGACGGCTTCATCATGGCGGCGGGCCACGAAGGAGACGGCATCGCCCTTGCACCCATTACGGGCGATCTTATCGCCCAGCTCATCGCCTCAGGCAAAACAGACATCCCCCTCGACGCCTTCCAACGGGGATTGGGTACACCATAGCAACCTGTCCTTGCACTGTTTCCGCAGGATCGGACTGTTATCAGTGGATATGAAAAGCTGGAGTACCGTGATATCTCCGTCTCGGCTTGAGAACACGGGTAATGAGATCTATGATTTCCTACGTCGGGCCATAACGGCACCTATGACCAGCATGCACACCACGACCCCGCCGATAATACCCCACATGAGGTAGTCTCTCAGACCGGCCCACTCTCTGAATTTTGCTTCGATTTCAGCCGTCTCGTTTGGTGTGAGCCGTTGCGTGTCGATCAGGTACGGCAACCATTGTGGTGCGATCTCTTCCGCCCACAGAGTTTCGACAAAAAGACCATACCTCTTTCTCTTGTTTTGCTGAATCTCTTGATCCACAAATGTCACGACGGCATTCTTAAACTCTGATCCGTTCTGAAAATTGGCGAGTTCGAAGCCGTTATCGGTGAAGAGGGCATGGAGGGTTTTCCATGGAGATGAATCGATCTGATTGGCCCAATCGTCGAGTGTCGCCTGAATCTTCCGCATGGAAGCCGCGCTTTCTGTGTTTTTTCCGTGCATGGCTTCGAATTCAGGTTTAAAACGTTCCCATATGTCGGACAACTTATCATGTTCCTCTTTGGCAAAAATCAGATCGTCGGGCTGTAAGAAGCCTGACTTCACAAAATCGGAATTTTCCTTGATGGTCGATAAGATAATATCGAAAATTTCGTTCTTCTCAACGGTGAGTTGTATATTCTTATCCTTACCTTTATCCGTTATCTTTTTGTCGAAACGGTTCATCAGTTCACCGGTCATACCCACCACGGCCCGGTCACGGACTTCAATCTTGTCTTTCAATTCCGCAACCAGCTTCTCCTGTTCCGCGACCTTCTCGATAAGTTCGGCAACCATGGTGTTTAACTTATCGATCGTTTCTTTGTCCTTTTCCCGGGTCAATCTCAGTTTGTTGATAAGAGCCTTCAGTGTACGATTTTCTTCAGCCAGTTTGGAGGCCGTAAGAGATAACCTTATGTTTTCTTGTCTGTTTTGTGTGAGTCTGTTGCTGAGTTGAACTTTTTCACTGGTCAATGCAACCCGTTGCGTTGCACGACTTAATGAACGTCGCAACTCACCGATGTAATCGTCATACTTTTGGGGATAGAGGGCATCATTCAAAAAAGCCCTGAAATCTTCATACTCGTCGCTCAGCCTTTTAATACGTTCGGCAATCAGCGTAATTTCAGACTGATCGCCGGTAGTATGAATAGCCTTGATGATATCGTTATATTCGGCCTTGAATCGTTCTACCCGTTCATAATCGGAGACCTCTGCGAATAACGGTGCAAGAGTACCCAGCAAAACAAATCCCACGACGATCACGGTGCGGATAATCCCTTTCATATGGTCCTTCTCTTGTCTATTGGTATGGTTAAACAGTGATACCATTGATTTTGATTCGACCGTTCGTCTTTGTTCGAATCTCTATGGTTGTATTATTTTTTTATACCCTTTTCATCGAGCATGAAGACCTTCGATCCATGAATTAACTGGATAAAGGGCACCCTCTGATTAAAAGCCGGTCTGGACATGCCGTTGGGGTCGATTCCGATCGTATTGATCAATTCCAGCGATGCATCCCCCGGTCTGAATACATAGACATTTTTAAAACCGGGTGCGGTTATGAAATAAAATCCTGCCTGATTTTGGATTAACCGCAGGGTTTCCGGTTGATTCATTGTGCCTGCGCACTGCTCCCATGTAAACAATTGTTTGGCATTGAATGTGGGTGTCTTTGGAGGACCCTTGACTGCTCCATTGCGATCCACGTTGAGTACCGATTCCAGGGTCCAGGCATAATCTACGGGAGTTATCTTTTGATGCATCAGACATCCGGATACCGTTACAGCCATTAGTAATAGTGTACATACAAACCCATATCTCATGAATCGAAGAGTCCTCCTTGCTCGTATTACAGCGGACCGTATGTCGGCCTCGGGATTGAAATCCTTTGCACATCTCATCGTTTTGTGTAAACCGTCCGGATATTCATGTGTGAGAAACCATACACGAAGAACATAAAGATATCATCAAAAAAGTAATGTACCGTATCCGTCGTAGACATTGAATGTGGATCGGGGTATGTGACGGAACGGAAAGGGTTCAGTCCCCATTTATCCGGTTCCCTGTGTTTGAACCGGATCAGCGGCGGTGGAGTGTGCGCGGTTGGAAGCTTCAGGGTACACGCGCTGGGAATTGTGAGGCGGACAATTATCTTCTTGTGATGTGCGCTCTGATATAGTAGTTGTAATAGAAACAGGCATATGCATATGTTGAGAACAAAGGGGAATCGCATTTATGGATATTAAAGGACGGGATATTATACTTGACTCAATAACCGACGGCGTCTTCACAGTGGATCATGAGTGGCGCATCACGTCATTCAACAGGTCGGCCGAAGAGATAACGGGAGTGTCGCGTGAGGAAGCCATTGGTCAGTTGTGCAAGGATGTTCTGAAGGCCGACATATGCGAGAAAAACTGTGTCCTCAGACAGACCCTGGAAACAGGGGGATCGATACGGGACAAGGTTGTCAATATCGTGAACGCAGCAGGGGAACAGATACCGATAAGCATATCCACCGCACTACTGAAAGATGAGAACGGGAAGGTAATCGGCGCCGTGGAGACCTTCCGGGATATCAGTCTTGTCGAAAAACTGCGCAAGAAGATAGAGGAAAAATATACCTTTGAAGATATCATATCGAAAAACCACAGGATGTATGAGCTGTTTGACATACTTCCGGACGTGGCGGACAGCCTGAGCACCGTCCTGATCGAAGGGGAAAGCGGAACGGGGAAAGAGCTGTTCGCGCGGGCCATACATAACCTGAGTCCGAGAAAGAACAGACCCCTTGTCGTAGTGAACTGCGGTGCTATGCCCGACACCCTGCTGGAATCGGAATTGTTCGGCTACAAGGCCGGGGCTTTTACGGACGCACGACGGGATAAACCCGGACGGTTTAAACTCGCCGAGGGGAGCACCATATTTCTGGATGAGATCGGTGATATATCTCCGGTCCTGCAATCGAAGCTGCTGCGCGTACTGCAGGAAAAGACCTATGAACCCCTCGGAGCGGTGAAGAGCGAGCGGGTGGATGTTCGTATCATAACCGCTACCAACAGGAACCTCTTTGACATGGTTCAGCAGGGAACATTCAGGGAGGACCTCTACTACCGGATCAACGTGATTAAACTTGAACTTCCGCCTCTGCGAGAAAGAAAAGAGGATATCCCTCTGCTGGTCGACCATTTTATCAAGACATTCTGCTCCGTTCGAAACAAGGCTATCGACGGGATCACCGACGAAGCACTCGCCTGTCTGATGTCGTACGATTATCCCGGCAATATCAGGGAACTGGAAAATATTATCGAACGTGCCTTTATCCTGTGCAAATCAAAGGTCATCATGCTTTCCCACCTTCCCGATCCTATCTGCGGGTCCGGAGGTCTTGATCGTTCGGAAAATATGGGTATAACAAATCTCAAAGATATGGAGGCCGTCTTTCTGACGAATGCCCTGAGGAGAAACAACTGGAACCGTCTGAAGACCGCAAAGGAACTCGGTATCCATAAAAGTACCCTCTTCCGAAAGATAAAATCCCTGGGCCTTGATATACCGAAGGTCTGAAATAGACCGACAGAGCATACTAAAGAACGCCTCAGCGGTGCCCGAGTGTTGGCAAGTCGCAATAATGCTACCAAAATTTGTATTTATAGTAGCGGAAATGCGCCCTTGTTGATCCCTCCCCCATGCCTTGCATCGTAACAATATGTAATGACTGCATGTATTATTCCGTACGTGCTGCCGATCACGTGGCACGATCTTTGTAAAGACTCCTACAGGGAAAAGGGGTTTGAACGTATGAAGCTTGCCATGCCTGTCTGGAATGATTCCATTTCAACGGTTTTGGATTTTTCCGATGGTCTCCTGGTCATCGACTTTGAAGCCGGGGTTATACACAACCGGTATATGGTCAATTTTGCCGGGGTCACAATGGTGGGAAAGGTGGCAAAACTGAGGGAACTCGGCATACAGGTCCTCATCTGCGGGGCGGTTTCACGATCCATGGAACGGATGATTATCGCATCGGGAATAACGACGATCCCCTTTATCAGGGGAAGAGTAAACGATGTGATCAATGCCTATCTTGCAGGGCATCTGTTCGGACCGGGCTTCATGTTGCCGGGCTGTCCATGGAAAGGGGGCTTTGGAAAGGGTATGGAACGGAGAAGGCACGGTCACGGCCGCTCCGGTTGGAATAATAACAGGAAGGGATTGCGTATATGAAAATAGTGATTACCTCATACGGAGAGGATCTTACCAGTAAGACTGACAAGAGTTTCGGAAGGGCGAAGTGGTTTATCCTGGTGGATACCGAGACAGGCGCCTTCGAGGCTCATGCCAATGAGCAGAACGTGAACGCGCCGCAGGGAGCTGGCATTCAAGCCGCTCAGAACGTGGCGAATCTGGGCGCTGAAGCCGTTCTTACCGGCAATGTGGGGCCTAATGCCTTCAGGGTTTTAAGTGCCGCATCCATAAAGATATATATTATCAAAGGGGATAATACGGTTCAGGAGGCCCTTTCCGAATGGAAACAGGGGAACCTTGAGGAGACGAGCGAATCGACCATTGAAGGACATTGGGTGTAAGGGTTGCGATGATACCCATAGATGAAAAGAGGTGATGCATATGCCGAGAGGAGATGGAACCGGCCCGCAAGGACAGGGCCCTCAAACATGCCGCGGCATGGGATCGTGTGGAACGGGAGACATGTCGGTATCTGAAGAGAATGTCGGTTTTTTCCGCAGGCTGGGAAGAATGTTCGGTCTTGGCCGATCAGGTCAGGGTAATGGGATGAAACAGGGACGAGACCAGGGTCGTGGAATGGGTCGAGTCCGTAATCGTTAACATTCGGACGCTCTGATAGGGCCGGATGTGTAATAAATCAATATATCAGGAGATATGTATCATGCCGGGTGGAGATAGAACGGGTCCCGCGGGAATGGGACCAATGACAGGAAGGGCAGCAGGGTACTGTGCAGGTTTTGGGGTCCCCGGATTTGCGAACCCTGTTATGGGTAGAGGTTTCGGTCGCGGTCATGGCGGTGGCCGGGGCTGGCGTAATTGGTTTTATGCGACAGGTCTGCCGGGTTGGCAACGGACTGCCTACGGGTATCCGGCTCACGGGTGGGGAATGCCGTACCTCCAAACGGAGTTTACCAAAGAAGAAGAACTGAACGCACTGAAAAGCCAGGCAGAGTACTTTGAAGATTCTCTGGAAGGGATTAAACGGCGTATGGCGGAATTGGAGAAGGAAAGCAGAGGAAAATAAAAAATGAAGATAGCAATAACAGCGACGGATTCATCCCTTGATGATCAGGTTGAGGCCCGTTTTGGACGGGCTCCGTACTATCTGTTTGTCGATACGGATACCATGGAATACGAGGCGGTGCAGAATCCCAACGTCGCAGCGGGAGGAGGTGCCGGCATCCAGTCGGCACAACTGATGTCGGACCGCGGCGTCCGCCATGTCCTGACGGGAAACTGCGGACCGAACGCATTCAGGGTGTTCTCGGCTGCGGGTATTCAGGTAATTGTCGGTGTAAACGGCACGGCCCGCCGTGTGGTCGAACAATTCAAGGCCGGTGCCTTTACCGCGTCGGACCAGCCCAATGTGGCAGATCACTTTGGAATGGGCGGTGGCCGCGGTATGGGAATGGGAAGGAACAGGAGATCGTGAAGCTCGCAATAGCAAGCGGCAAGGGCGGCACCGGAAAGACAACGATAGCGACGAATCTTGCCGTAACTCTTGCCGATAAAGGGAATATCGTACAACTGCTGGACTGTGATGTGGAGGAACCGAACTGTCATATCTTCCTGAAACCGGAGATTGCAAAGGTCGCACCTGTGACGGTATCGATCCCGAAGGTCATAGAGAGCAAATGTACGGGATGCGGTGTGTGCGCGGATGTGTGCGAATTCAACGCCATTGCCGTCATAAAAGGAACGGTGTTGATATTCCCCGAGTTGTGTCATAGTTGCGGCGCATGCACGCTGTTCTGTCCCGAAAACGCATTCTCAGAGGTTCCCAGAGAGATTGGCAGTATCGAAGAAGGAACGGCCTATGGAATCGGCTTCGTCCATGGATTGCTCAATATCGGAGAACTCATGTCACCGGCTGTTATCAGGGGAGTCAAAAAAGCCGGTGGAGATCCGGACATATTGATTATCGATTCTCCGCCGGGGACCTCCTGTCCCGTTATCGAAGCCATAAAGGACGCGGATTTTATCCTTCTGGTTACGGAGCCGACTCCCTTCGGCCTGAACGATCTTGAGCTTGCCGTCGGAATGGTCAGGGAACTGCATGTCCCCTTTGCCGTAGCCATTAACCGCTCCGACGTCGGCAATGAAGAGGTGAAAGAATACTGTCGGAGGGAGGGAATCGATGTTGTCCTCGAGATACCGGATGACCGGAGAATCGCCGAAGCCTATTCCAAAGGAGAGATGGTGATTCATGCGATACCGGAATATCACGGAACATTTGATGCCTGCTGGACAAGGATGACGGATCTCCATGAGACTGCGATACGGGCCGAACGGCAGCCGGAGACAGCAACGGAATGGTAATGGTATGAAGGAAATTGTAGTGATAAGCGGAAAAGGGGGCACGGGGAAGACCAGTATGGTCGCTTCATTCGCAGCCCTGGCGGACAAGAAGGTCCTGGCGGATTGTGATGTGGATGCGGCCGATCTGCATCTTGTTCTCAACCCACGGATCGAATGTCGGGAAGATTTCAGCGGAGGCAAGAAGGCGGAGATCATAGAGGATAAATGCATAGCCTGTAATCGCTGTATCGAGGAGTGTCGTTTCGATGCGATATCGTATCCTGCTTCGGAAGAAGTCGGTATTCCCTCTATAAATCCCATCTTCTGTGAAGGATGCGGGGTGTGCGTCCGGGTCTGTCCGGTTGAGGCAGCATCCTTTGAGCCGGTCGTCAATGGTACCTGGTATGTATCCTCAACAAACTACGGGCCTATGGTGCACGCGAGGCTCGGAATAGCCGAGGGGAATTCGGGAAAACTGGTAACGCAGATCCGTCGGGAAGCCCGGGATATCGCCCTGAGAGAAGGGCTTGATTATGTCATTATCGATGGTTCGCCCGGTATCGGATGCCCTGTTATCGCATCTATAACGGGATCCGATCTCGTGCTGGTTGTAACGGAGCCAACCCTTTCCGGCCGGCACGATTTACAACGGGTAGCGGCATTGACTAAGCAGTTCAGGATTCCCACCATAGTCTGCGTCAATAAATGGGACTTGAATGCCGATATTACCGAACAGATCGAGAAAGAGGCAGGCACATACGGGGTCGAAGCAGCGGGGAGGATCCGTTACGACACGGCGATCACAAAGGCTCAAATCATGAAGACCAGTGTTATCGAATACACCGATACTGCCGTTTCGGATGATGTAAGAGATGTGTGGCACAACGTGCTCCGTACGCTCGGTGAGAAAGGGACGGCTGCTTGAAGATATATCTGGACTGCTTTCCCTGTCTCATGAGGCAGGCGCTGGAGGCGAGCAGACTTTCGGGGGCCGATGAGGATACTCAGAGAGAGGTCGTGCACCGTGTGATGAATAAGCTGTTTGAGATCTCCGAAGGAGAAACACCCCCGCAGATCGGCAGCATGATTCACCGCACGATCAGCACGGTGACCGGCAAGTGTGATCCATACAGGGAGATAAAAGATCTCCACAACAAACAGATGCTTGACCTGGAAGATAAGCTGGCCGGTCTGATTGACGATTCGCTCTCTCCCCTGTCCGACGCGTTGAAGCTTGCCGCGGTTGGCAATCTTATCGATATGGGACCGGAGCGCAGATGGAACAGCATGGAGGACATATTCCGTGATTTCACGAAGAGGGATGCGACGTACTTTGATTACGCGTCGTTTGAAAAGTCTCTCGGTCAAGCCGGAACGCTCCTCTACCTGGGCGACAATGCCGGAGAGATCGTACTGGACAAGATACTGATCGGCGTCCTCCTGCGGGAGACGAAGCTTGATATAACCTATGCCGTGAGGGGCGGGCCCGTCATCAACGATGCCACCATGGAAGACGCACGGTTCGTTGGCATGACCGATATGGTGCGCGTGATCGATACGGGAATCGACTTCCCCGGTGTAATGCCGACGGCATGTTCAGATGAATTTCTTGGGTATTTTAACGGTGCGGACATGATCCTTTCAAAAGGCCAGGGAAACTATGAATCGCTCAGCGAAGAGGACAAGAATATATTCTTTCTGCTCCAGACAAAGTGTCATGTCGTTGCTGAAAAGATCGGATGTGCTCTCGGAGACATAGTGCTGAAGTCCCGACATAGGTATTTGAAAGATATATAGAATACAGAGACGATGCTTCACAAGAAGAAACGCTACACCTTTGGTCCGGTACCGTCGAGACGCCTGGGCAGATCTCTGGGAGTTGACGTCGTTCCCTTCAAGACATGCACGTATGACTGTATCTATTGTCAGCTTGGAAGGACGACCGTAAAGACGATGGATAGAAAGACGTATGTTCCTGTCCGGGATGTGTTGCGGGAGATGGGGGAGACGCTGCAGCAGGTTTCGCGCCCCGACTATATTACCCTTTCGGGGTCGGGAGAACCGACGCTTCACAGCCGTATCGGCGATATTATTTCCGGTATCAAGGATATGTCGGATGTGCCTGTGGCGGTTCTCACGAACGGATCATTGCTGTGGATCGATGAGGTGTGCAGAGCAATCTCCGGTGCCGATCTGATCATTCCGTCGCTGGACGCCGGCAGTGAGGAAACTTTTTTACGTGTAAACCGTCCCCACAGTAGCATTCGTTTTCAAGAAATGGTAGAGGGATTGTCTGCGGTTCGGAATGACTGCAGGGGGGCCGTATGGCTGGAAGTTTTCATAACCGGCGGCGTGACCGACGGGGAGGACGAGCTTTCTAAAATCAAAGCTTTGGCTGATCGTATCGGGCCGGAGCGGATACAGCTCAATACGGCGGTAAGGACCCCGGCTGAACAATATGTAAAACCGGTCGGTACGGAACGATTGCAGGAGATATCCCGCTTCTTCGGCCCTCATTGCGAGGTTATCGCGAGCGATACCGGAATACATGATCAAAGTGAATTCATCTCCACTGGAGAAGATGTGCTCGATCTGTTGAGACGACGTCCCTGCTCCGTAGAGGATATATCTGCCGGGCTGGGGATTCACCGGAATGAAGCAGTCAAATACGTGCAGGAACTGGCGGATAAAAAGCTGATACGTGTGGAGGAGCGTTGCGGAAAAAGGCTCTACTCCGTACACTGAAAAAGAAAATAAATAATCGAAGGAGTGATTGAAGAAGATGAGTGAAGAAAAGAATACAACCCCTCAAGGTCTGGAGACCGTTGCGGAGAATAAGAGGATCAAGGAGGCACAGGAACAACAAGCACTTGACAACCGCCTGAGCAGGATACGGCACAAGATCATGGTGCTTTCCGGCAAGGGGGGCGTGGGAAAGAGCACGGTAGCGGCCAATATAGCGGTATCGCTGGCAATGGAAGGAAACAAGGTCGGTCTCCTGGATACCGATTTTCACGGCCCGAGCATCCCGACGCTCCTCAACCTCGAAGGCCGACGGCCGAGCAGTAACGGTACCGAAATCCTTCCTGTGGAATTCAGCGACGGGCTCAAGGTGATGTCCATCGGCTTTCTCATCCCGAACCAGGATGATGCGGTTATCTGGAGGGGCCCGATGAAGATGGGAGTCATCAAGCAGCTTATCACCGAGGTGAACTGGGGAGACCTTGATTACATGATCATAGATTTCCCTCCCGGAACGGGAGACGAACCCCTTTCAGTCGCCCAGCTTATTCCCGGTGCGGACGGCGCTGTCATCGTAACTACGCCGCAGAACCTTTCTCTCAACGATGTGAGAAAGTGCATCAATTTCTGCAGGCAGGTCAATGTTCCCGTTCTGGGAGTGGTTGAAAATATGAGCGGTCTTGTCTGTCCCCACTGCAACGGAGTGATCGATATATTCAAGGCGGGGGGAGGAAAGGCGATGGCCGATCAGATGGACGTTCCCTTCCTGGGCAGGATACCCATCGATCCGCAGATTGTCGAGGCATCCGACAACGGAACGCCCTTTGTTTACCTTCATGGAGAAACGGAAGCGGCGAAAGCGTTTGCCCAAGTGGTGCAGCCGCTCCTACAGATGAATAACAAAACCGAACAGGAAACCACAACCATCGTATCAAAGAAAGAAGAGGAGAATGGCATGTGTAAGATAGCGGTACCGATTGTGGAAGGGCATCTTTCGGCCCATTTCGGCCACTGTGAAGAATTTGCGATCTTTGACGTTGACCTGGCAACCAAAAAGATTGTCGGGCAGGAAAAGATACCTGCGCCCCCCCATGAGCCCGGCCTGCTTCCCCGATGGCTTGGCGAAAAAGGTGTGAATGTCATCATAGCGGGAGGGATGGGAGCCCGTGCGCAGGAACTCTTTGCCGAGCGGGGTATTGCCGTCTCGACGGGCGCTCCCGCTGCCGCTCCCGAGGAGATCGTTCTATCGTACATGAACAGCACCCTTGAGCTGGGCGATAACACCTGCGACCACTGAGGGGACAGGGACACATGAAAACAGACAGAGCGATTGAAGAGATCATGCTGGGAATGGTCCGTGAAAAGGCCGTGGAACTCTATTCGGAGACGCTTATAGAACATGGAGTCAATCCGAGCAACTACGGGCCAATCAAAGATCCGGACGGGTATGCGAAGATTACCGGCCCCTGTGGGGATACCGTCGAGATGTACCTCCGGGTGCAAAACGGGACGGTTGAGGATGCTACCTTCAATACGGACGGGTGTATGTTCAGTATCGCCGCATGCTCAGCCGCGGCGGAGCTGGCGAGGGGGAAGACTCTCGCCGGGTGCATCGGTGTTAATCAGAGCGCCATTCTGAAACATCTGGAAAAGATGCCGGCAGATCATGAACACTGCGCCCTGCTGGCGGCCATGACCATACAGAAGGCGGTGAGGCAGTGTATTGAAGAGAGAAAAACGGAGCAATAAGCCGGGATAATATACCATTAACAGCAACAACCATGCGGGAAAGGAGAGAAGCTATGATCGATATCACCGAGGTTGACAAGGTAGAAATTCTGACCCTTCAGGATAATTATATCGACATTACCGCGTTGGATAACAGTGCTGTGGTCACCCGGGCAGTACCACTCCTGGATGGGGAAATAAAAAACTCCGTCATGGCCGAACACGGTTTCTCGGCCGTTGTGAAGATCACGACCGGAGATTCAACGGGGACCATTCTCTTCGACTTTGGCTTTTCTCCCATCGGAGCGGCTTACAATGCAAAGGCTTTGGGTGTTCCTATGGGAGAGGTGGACGTCATGGTACTGTCGCACGGTCACAGCGATCATATCGGGGGTATGACGGAACTGACCCGCATGATCGGTAAGCCCGGGATCGGTCTCGTCCTTCATCCCCGTGTCTTTTCCTACCCTCGGTATATCCAGCCCTTTCCCGGTTTCAAGATGTTCTTCCCGCGACTGACCAGGGAAGCCCTGGAAGGCGAGGGAATTGAAATCGTGGAAACAGCCGAGCCACACCCTCTTCTTGGCGGGCGTGCCCTGTTTTTGGGGGAGATCGAGCGCACGACCGACTTCGAGAAGGGTTTCCCGATTGCCTACCGGGAGGAGAGCGGAAAAGAGGAATGGGACCCTATCGAGGATGATAGCGCCATTGTCATGCATGTGAAGGGAAAGGGGCTGGTCATTCTTTCGGGATGTTCCCATTCGGGCATCATCAACACCGTGCGCTATGCCAAAAAGATCACGGGGATAGAAAAAGTGCACGTCGTTATGGGTGGATTTCATCTCTCCGGTCCGCTCTTTGAACCGATAATCGACGCAACAACGGAAGAGATGAAACTGTTGGCTCCCGACTACCTCATCCCCTGTCATTGTACGGGGAGAGAGGCGATCATGCACATGGAAAAAGAGATGCCGGACAGCTTTGTTCTCAATATGAGCGGAACAAAGCTCACCTTTTCCGCCTGAGTGGATAGGGGCGGCTTTAGGAACTGATCGTTTTTGAAAACAGTTTAATGACAATAATACCAGCAATAATCAGGCCTATGCCGATCATTGCCGGTATGTCGGGTATCTGTTTATAGAGCACCGCGCCGGCGACGGTAACCAGGACGATTCCCAGTCCTGCCCAGACGGCGTATGTAATTCCCAACGGTATAGACCGCAACGCCAGCGTCATATAATAGAAGGCCATCCCGTACCCGATGATGACAATCAGGCTCGGTATCCACCGCGTGAATTCTTCCGATGCCTTTAAGGCGCTGGTTGCAACCACTTCGGCGACGATTGCGACTGCAAGATATACGTACGCTGCTTTCATATGTTATGGGGCCTATAAACTGTTAATCTTTAAAGATTGCCCCCGTACTGGCCGACGTTACCATCTTCGCGTATCTTCCCAGGTAGCCGTGACGTACCGCGGGCGGACGGGGAGTATGCGTTGCTCTCCTCGCATCCATCTCTTCATCGGTTATCTTCAATTCGATGGTTTTATTGGGAATATCGATACGTATCTTGTCACCTTCTCTGACCAGACCGATAGGACCGCCTTCCGCAGCCTCGGGAGATATGTGTCCTATGGCGGCTCCTCTCGTGCCGCCGCTGAATCTTCCGTCCGTCAGGAGGGCCACCGATGAATCGAGCCCCATTCCGGCAATGGCCGATGTGGGAGAGAGCATTTCACGCATCCCGGGGCCTCCCTTGGGTCCCTCATAGCGAATCACCACAACATCGCCGGGTTGTATCCTGCCTTCCATAATCGCGTGCATAGCATCTTCTTCTGAATCGAAGACACGGGCGACCCCTTCATTCGTCATCATATCGGGGGATACCGCCGACTGCTTAACCACGGCGCCGTCGGGGGCAAGATTTCCCCTCAGGATCGCAATACCGCCCTGCTTGGTATAAGGATCTTCTATGGAACGTATGACCTCACGGTTCCGCACTGAAGCCGCCTCGATGTTGTCGCCTACCGTTTTTCCGGTAACCGTCATCGATTCGAGTTCGACGACGCCCAGTTTGCTGATCTCCTTCATGACGCCCGATATACCGCCCGCCTCATCAAGATCTTCAAGATGATGAGGTCCGGCAGGACTGAGATGACAAATGTTCGGTGTCTTGCTGCTGATATCGTTGAACAGGTCGAGATCCAGCGTAATCCCGGCTTCATGGGCGACCGCCGGGATATGGAGGACGGTATTGGTGGAACATCCCAGGGCCATATCGACGGCAATAGCATTTTTGAAGGCCTGAAGCGTTGCGATATCTCTCGGCCTGACCTCTTTGTTCACAAGGTCCATTACCCGCATTCCCGCCTGTTTGGCAAGACGCACCCGTGCGGCGGATGTGGCGGGTATCGACCCGTTCCCTGGCAGACCGAGACCCAATGCTTCCGTGACACAGTTCATGGAGTTGGCGGTAAACATGCCGGAACACGAACCGCATCCGGGACACGCGCAATCCTCCAGTGCTTTCAGAGAATCATCATCCATTGTGCCGGACTTTACCCCTCCCACGGCCTCGAAAACACTGATCAGATCCACGGTCTTCCCGTTGAATCTTCCTGCCATCATCGGTCCCCCGCTGACGACAATCGCCGGTATATTAAGGCGGAGGGCGGCCATGAGCATCCCGGGGACAATCTTGTCGCAGTTGGGGACCATGACCAGTCCGTCAAAAGGATGTGCCGTTGCCATCACCTCAATGGAGTCGGCTATCAGTTCCCTGCTCGCGAGGGAGTACTTCATACCCATATGCCCCATTGCGATGCCGTCGCATACGCCGATGGTCGGAAAGGTCACCGGTGTACCGCCGGCCATGCGAATGCCTGTTTTAACAGCCTCAGTAATCGTGTCGAGATGTATATGACCGGGGATGATCTCGTTCGCGGAATTTACGACTCCTATTATAGGCCGAGTAAGTTCTTCATCGGTATATCCCATGGCCTTGAATAGGGAGCGATGAGGCGCCCGTTCCAACCCATTTTTCATAAGATTACTTCTCATAGGTTTCTCCCTCGTATGTTATGAAATTCCCCGTAACCCCATAGTAGGATCTGGAAAGGTTGCGGGGAATCTCAGTCTGTTGCATTGCGCCGGAAAATATTTTCCGTCTTTTTCTGAAGGAAATTTGGTACGTTGTTTATGTAGCCGCTATAAGACCTTGACCGTTACTTTTTTCGCCTCTCCGGCCTGAGTGAACGAAGCGCGGCACCAGCCCGCCACATCTCCATATTTCTCATTTCTTCCAGCTCTTTGTCCAGTTTCTCCCTGTAATCGGGGGCACTGTTGGAATCAAGGGTGATTTGCGTCTCCACGCCGGACGCAACGCTTTTATACAGCTCATCAAAGACGGGAACTACCGCATCGCGGAATCTATCCTTCCAGTCGAGGGCTCCCCGCTGCGCCGTTGTACTGCAATTTGCATACATCCAGTCCATCCCGTTTTCCCCGACTAGACGGATAAGGCTCTGAGTAAGTTCTTCCACCGTTTCGTTGAAGGCCTCGCTTGGGTTATGGCCGTGTTCTCTGAAACAGTTGTACTGTGCCTCCATGACGCCTGCCAGACATCCCATGAGAACGCCCCGTTCACCGGTAAGATCACTGAAAACTTCTTTTTCGAATGTGGTTTGAAACAGGTACCCCGAGCCTATGGCAATGCCAAGGGCAATAGCCCTGTCACGGGCCTTTCCGGTATAATCCTGATAGACAGCAAGACTCGAATTTATCCCGCTGCCGGCCAGGAAGTTAGTGCGTACCGTACGCCCTGACCCTTTGGGTGCGATTAGGATCACGTCAACATTATCCGGTGGAACAACACCAGTACGGTCGCTGTAGGTAACGGAAAAACCATGAGAAAAGTACAATGCGTCACCTTCGGTCAGACACGACTTGATCACCGGCCACATGTCTTTTTGGCCGGCGTCCGACAGCAGGTACTGAACGATTGTCCCTTGCTGGGCCGCTTCTTTCAGGGGAAAAAGGGTTTTACCTGGTACAAAACCATCTGCCACCGCCTTGTCCCACGAAGCGCCTCCTTCACGCTGACCGACAATCACCCGTATGCCGTTATCTCTCATATTGAGGGCCTGTCCGGGTCCCTGAACACCGTACCCGAGCACAGCCACCGTTTCATTTTTCAGAACCTCCCTGGCTTTTTCCAGGGAAAATTCTTCAGATGTAATAACATCTTCTAAAACTCCTCCAATTTCCAGTTGTGCCATCTGCATACTCCTTTTTGTTATAAAGTTACTACTCCCGATCTACTGACATCGTCTATACCAATAGCATCAAGTCTGGTCAAGGCTTGATCAATTTCTTCCTTATCACCCGTTATCTCAACAACGCAATAATCGGAGTTCCTCACCACTTCTCTGCATTTTAGTTCATCGAATAGTTTTGTCATATCGGCCTCATGAAGCCTCAGTTTAACCAGCGCCATTTCTCTCTGAGCGTACCTGTTTTCTCCCGGGATCGAAACTTTAATAACATCAATCAATTTCTTGAGCTGTTTTTGAATCTGAGTAACTGTTGCCGTATTTCCCATTGTTACAATGGTAATCTTTGTGACATTGGGATCCATCATTACATTGGCACTGATATTTTCAATATTATATCCACGCCCGCTGAATGTTCCTGCGATTCGTGCAAGTACGTCAGGTTTGTTATTCACCAGAAGTGAAATCGTATGCTCCCTTACCTCCATATTGTCATAGTCCTTTCTTATGTTCTTATACCAGGGGTGTTGCCTGAAGAAAATTCTCTCAAACTATATCCCCGTTACATTCCTATGCCGCCGCTGAGTTTCATGTCTGTCAGCGATGCACCAGGGTTCACCATGGGGTAGACACCCTCTTCGGGTTCGACTATAAAGTCCATCAGCACCGGCCCGGGCTCCTTCAGCCCTCTGGCGAGCGTTGCTTCCACCTCTTCCGGCTTCGTGGCCCGCAGACCCAAGGCGCCGTAGGCTTCGGCCAGCTTCACGAAATCGGGGCATCCGCCACCGATATTGGTATTGGAATACCGCTTTCCGTAGAAGAGTTCCTGCCACTGACGTACCATCCCGAGATAGCCGTTGTTGAGGATCACCACTTTCACGGGGAGCCTATAGCTCACGGCCGTGGCAAGCTCCTGGATATTCATCTGGATGCTCCCATCACCGGCGATATCGACGACCAGTTTGTCGGGGAAGGCAACCTGGGCGCCAATGGCGGCAGGGAAACCATATCCCATCGTCCCGAGACCCCCCGATGTGAGAAAGGTGTTCGGTTCATTGAACCGGAAAAACTGCGCCGTCCACATCTGATTCTGTCCCACCTCCGTCGTCACGATGGCGTTTCCCTTCGTGAGTTCATGGAGTGTCTCAATGACTCTCTGTGGCTTGATCGAATCACCCTGGCAGTAGGTCATGGGTCTCTCGGACTTCCATGTTTCGATTTGGTTACGCCAGTCCCTTCGTCCTTCCCGGATCTTCTCAAGACCGTTCCTGTCCAGCATGGCGTTCAATTGAATCAGGGCCGACTTACAGTCGCTGACGATCGGTATATGGACGAGAACATTCTTGTTTATCGAGGCGGCATCGATATCGATCTGCACAATGGTCGCCTTCGAGGCAAAGGTAGCGAGCCTGCCGGTTACACGATCGGAAAACCGAACCCCCATCGTGATAAGGAGGTCACAATTGCTGATGGCCATATTGGCATAGTAGGTTCCGTGCATGCCGAGCATGCCCAACCATAAGGGGTCCGTTCCGGGAAATGCCCCCAGCCCCATGAGCGTTGAGGTAACGGGTATGTTGACCTTACGGGCGAATTCGGCCAGTTCGGCCGTTGCCTGGCCCTGGATAATGCCCCCCCCGATCAGGAGGATCGGTTTCTTGGCCTGTTTGATCAGATCGAGGGTCTGGGTGAGCAGCCCGGCGTCGGGCAGATAGACCGGTGCGGAGGCCCGACGAGAACTAATAGCGGCCGGTTCCCGGTATTCAGTTGAGGCTTGCATGACATCTTTGGGTAGATCGACGAGAACGGGACCGGGGCGGCCCGAACGGGCGATGTAGAATGCCTCCCGCATTGTGTTTGCCAGCTCGTCGACATGCCTGATCAGAAAATTGTGTTTTGTACAGGGGCGCGTAATCCCGGTTATATCCGCCTCCTGAAAGGCATCGGTTCCGATAAAAGGAGTCTGAACCTGTCCCGTCACGACAACCATCGGTATCGAGTCCATAAACGCCGTGGCGATACCCGTTACCGTGTTGGTGGCGCCGGGACCCGATGTTACCAGACACACCCCAACCTTGCCCGATGCCCGGGCATATCCGTCTGCCGCATGTGCCGCGCCCTGTTCGTGTCGGACCAGGATATGCTTGATTGAAGATTTGTAGAGTTCATCATAGAGATCGAGAACGGAACCTCCGGGATACCCGAAGATCATGTCAACCTTTTCTTCCTCCAATGTTTTGATAAGAATTTGCGCTCCTGTAAGTTTCAATCTAGCTCCTCCTGTATGTGTCGATTTTCCAAAAAAAAACCGCTGCCGGGTCCGGCAACGGTCTTGATGCTAAACGTATGTGAAATAATCAAACCATTGCCCATCCCCCATATGCAAAGGAGGTAATTATAAGTATGCTGATAATTATTATCGCTACCTGGAGATGGGCTGTTTTGATTGCTTCCATAGCTTTTACCTTTGTGATCCTATATATGTCATGAAGATCGTACTGTCAAGAAAAGTTATTATCTTTTTTATCAATGGATCATCACCGATAATATTTCATGTTGCTTTTGTTCCCGTTTAGTACTATGGTTTGTTCGTTTCATTTAACATGCTGATATGGATTGCTTTTTAAAAAATCCTGGGGGGATCAGTCATGAATGACATGGTGTCGCTTATATTGATCGCCGGATTGATAATTGCGATTATTCTTACCTACCTCTTTGAATCCTGGAGATATAAAAAATTTGTTTCCTCGTTGGATACAAAATCGTATTTCAATCAGCTGATTCCACGGTATTCCCGCATCGTTTACATAGCAGGCGAATTTATAATCTGCCTGATTATCGTATCTGCCCTGGCTGTCCCGTTCATATCACGATATGGTTTGAGCGAATGCGAGAATAGCATGGCTCCCCCTCACGTTGAGGACCCATCCGGGAAGTCTCCCATACAAGAGGATGTCGTATTATCACAGGTGCAACCGCTTCCCGAAATGCCGTCCTCTCTGCCGTACACCCTTCAGATTGGTGCATTTGAGCGCTCTGAAAATCTCGACCAACGAATGAGGGAGATTGAGACCCGCTCCGGCATGCATGTCTTTATCGGGGAGGCACAGATCGGGGATACCAAGTGGTATCGAATGTTTGTGGGACACTTCCTCACGCCCGATGAGGCGCGGCAATTCGGACAATCGCTGGTCCTGAACAAGGTAATCAAAGACTACTTGGTACAGGAAAAGAAATTCGTACAGAATCTGCACGTGCCTTCCAAAACGCAGCAGATCGAAACACCCGCAACAATCGAAAAGCCTGAAAGCGTCACAAAGGCGGTAAAGCATTCGATCCTGGCACCAAAACCGGTAGAGGATAAACCTGTCGGTGAGGATGGGAACATCGGCCTGACAGTGACCGGTTTTAAGCGCCGTCCCTATACAATCCAGGTTGCGGCGTTTAAAGATATGGGGAACTTACATAAGGGCACCCGCGAAATCTGGCAATCCGGTATACACGACACCCTTTCCGGAGAGACGGTTGTCAGCGGGACGAGATGGTACAGACTGTACATCGGACATTTTCAGTCGGCGCAGGAGGCGCAGCAGTTCGGACAGTCCCTGGTACGGCGGAAGATTCTCTCAACCTATCTTGTCAAAAGGATATCCTACACCGTTCTGTTAGGATCATTCTATTCGGAAGATGACATCCGGGAATATATCAAAAATAAAATTTCCGGAGATATAAACTCCTACATCATTCCCCCTGTCGAGGGAAGTACCGATAGCGCCTGGTTTCTGGCGACAGGTGTATTCCCTGAAAAGAAATCAGCGGAAGATTTTGCGGCAGACTTGAGAGACCGTGGATATCGCTTGGCAGAGGTGACACGGAAGTAGAAAATAGATCCTTAAGTATTATATGCAAATCGAGCTCTGACTTCTTCTGTCGTTCAGTTCCGCCAGTTTCCCTCTGTTCCAGCTCGATATCCGAGAAAAATATCCCGCCACTTTCGTAATTCCCTCAACGGTATTGGAACCGCACCGGGGGCATGTATCTTTCATACCCTTCGATGTACTGTTACAGTTCAGACACGTGGTGAATTCGGGCGAAAATGCCACATGCTGGTTTGAGGTCTCACTGAATGCCTTTGTAATAAATTGGGTCAGAGACTTTTTATCCGGCTCCACCTCCCCCAACCATATGCAGGTCGCGGTATTCCCCTCTATAAAGGGATGCAGACCGCCTTCAAGGACTACCCGTTCGAACGGATCTGTGGGTGAGGATACCGAAAGCGATGTCGAGTTGGTATAGTATATGTTCCCCTTGGATAAGTCGCCGCGCACAAAATGTCCCGCTGTCGGGGAATAATGTTTCAGGTCCAGCCAGGCCAGCCTGTATGGCGTACTCTCTGCAGGTGACTGCTCTAGGATAAACCGTATGCCGTGCTTCTCGGTCAGATGATCCGCAACGTCTTTCATGTATGCGACAACCGTGCGGCCAAACAGGCGTGCATGCTCGGACTCGTGGAGTTGATATCCCTTGTGCGCCCAGACCAGTTCATTGAGGCCGATCATCCCCATGAGGTATGTGCACCGTTTCATCCTCAGGTACGGCGTATGATCATAATCCATTGCGAGGAGCGACAAGGGTCCGTCGTTGCCGTGCGACAGAAGCTTCTCGATAAAATCTCTTTTCTGTAGATGGGCCTTGGCGGTAAGGTCCATGATGTCGGAAATCATCGCGAAGAGCCTTGAATCATCTCCTTCAGACTTGTATCCCAGCCGGGGCAGGTTGATCGATACATTCTGAATGGCGAAATACCGCATCTTCCATGGTTCGGTTGCATCCTCCCTTTCTTCTCTGCCGTTCATATTCAGGCTGCAGCATTCGGACAGATTGAGGGTGCCGTTACGGTCAAAGATAAAGTGGGGATTCCCCTTCTCGGCCGCCACTTCACAGACGGTGGTGAGAAACTCATCATGCCCCGATGTCTGAAAAAACTTCTCCGTGATATGCACAAAGGGCCGGGGAAAAACAAAGGGCCGGCCGGCGGCGTCTCCCTTTCTGAATGTCTCGAGTATCGCCAGAATGAATCTCTGGGCGTGGACCTCATACTCTTGGTAGGTCTTGCCGGTATATGTCCCGCCCGGTCCTATAGCCGGGGTATCTTCGAAATGCCGGGGGATTTCCCAGTAGAGGTGTACGTCGGTAAATATTGTCTGTCCTCCTCTACCGACAGCCTGCTGGGCAAATTCGTAGATCAATCGTTGGGCGAGCTGCAGTACCTCCCCGTCGCTCAACTCCTCCAGATAGGGGGCAAAGAATATGTTGACGGCATCCCATCCTATGGCTCCGGCAAAGTTACCCTGAAGGGCGGCGGCAAACCGTATCATGTGCGACAGCAGAACTTCCGCATGCCTGGCCGGCTTTGCCACGGCGAGTGAATTGGGAAGGTTAAGGCCGAATTTCTTTATATATTCGAGAGATTGACAGGAGCAGTAGGGTCTGTCTACATAACCGAGGTTATGGATGTGTATGTCACCCGTCATGTGAGCGTATCCGACATCTTCCGAAAAGACGTTGAGGATAGCGAATTCCTTCTTGATCCCCTGGGCCAGCGTAAGGTTGGTGCCTTCCGGACTATGGGGTATATTTGCATTTTCCTTATTACGGTACAGCATGAGCTGTCCCACGTCATAGAGAGGAAATCCCAGACGGGCATGTAGTTTCGTCGCATCCTTCATACCCCTCTCGATAAGCCGTGCATCTACCAGTTCCCGTATCAGCGAGCTGGTAAGGATATCGCTTCCTGATGCCGCTATCCGATCTTCAACCTCTCTGCTGATCTCCTCCGCCGTATCAAGATCTACGTTTGCCTCGCGGATCAGGGCATCGACAATCTTTCGTCTGTCCCAGCCGGTGATGTCCTCTCCTGACGTCCTGACGAAGAGCGCTATATCTGTTGTTTCGTTGCCTGCCATGAATATAGTTCCTGAGATTATTTCCGCGTTGGTTTTATAGCCGATAGGTATTCTGTTTATGGAAATATTGCAAGCTTTCTATATGATAGATTCCAGGGACTATTCGTATGTGATTAATATCAGAGTATATAACTCGATAGCAACCAAGGTATCATTTCTGCACGATACACCGGCAGAAACGTCTTTACTTATGCAGGACAGTCTACTATTCTTTCTTCGTGCATTGACAGTCCGGAACTTGTCAAGAACAGTCAAAAAGCTGAGTGGTTTCAGAAAATAAGAAAAGAGGGAAACCATGACGGAAGCCATTGCCTTTGACAATAAGAGGTATCTTGAAGAACAGACCGCAGCCATCCTGGACAGGGTCGAACGATTCGGCAACAGGCTGTACCTCGAATTCGGAGGGAAGCTTATCTACGACTATCATGCTGCACGGGTTTTACCCGGATACGATCCGAACGTGAAGGTAAGACTTCTCCGGCAGCTCGGCGAGAAGGTCGGAATCATCCTCTGTATTTACGCCGGTGATATCGAGCGGAAGAAGATACGGGCGGATTTCGGCATAACCTACGATTCGGATGCGATGAGACTGATAGACGACCTGAGAAGCTGGGGACTCGATGTCCTGGGGGTTGTCGTAACCCGTTTTGAGGATCAACCATCGGCCATACAATTCAGGAATAAACTGGAACGTCGGGGAGTACGGGTCTATACGCATCGGTATACAAAGGGATATCCTACGGATGTGGAGGCGATCGTCGGTGACGGGGGATATGGCACGAATGCATATATCGAAGCGGAAAAGCCCCTGGTTGTCGTTACCGGCCCGGGCCCTGGAAGTGGTAAACTGGCAACTTGTCTTTCCCAACTGTACCATGACTACAAGAAAGGACTACAAGCCGGATACGCGAAGTTTGAAACCTTTCCGATCTGGAATCTACCCCTGAACCATCCCATAAATATAGCCTATGAAGCGGCAGCGGCGGACATCGGCGATTTTATTCTCATCGATCCCTTTCACCTCGAATCCTATGGCCGGGAAGCGGTCAACTATAACCGTGATGTGGAAACATTCCCGGTTCTCAAGAGGATTCTCGAAAAAATCACGGGAGGCGAGTCCCTGTATAAATCTCCAACCGACATGGGGGTTAATCGTTGCGGTTTTGCGATCATAGACGATGAGGTGGCGCAGGAGGCCGCAAAGCAGGAGGTACTCAGACGATACTTCAGATACCGGTGTGAATACGCTTTGGGACTTACCGAAAGGGAAATGGTTCAGCGGGTAGAAAACTTTATCAAAGACTTCCATCTCGAACCTGAGGATAGAAGGGTCGTAAGACCGGCTCGCGATGCTGCCGATGAAGCGCGGAGAAGAGAGAAGGGTAATGAGGGGGTCTACTGTGGGGCCGCCATTGAACTGAAAGACGGCACCATCATTACCGGCAATAACTCACCTCTCATGCACGCGGCATCCAGTCTCGTCATACACGCCATAAAGCATCTGGCGGAAATCCCGGGAAAGATCAAACTGTTGCCCCGGAACGTGATCGATTCGGTGGTGAATCTGAAGACGGACATCCTCGGTGAAAAATCGGTCAGCCTCGATCTGAACGAAACGCTCATCACCCTTGGAATAAGCGCAACGACAAACCCCGCCGCCCAGCTTGCCCTGGAACGGCTGAAGGATCTCAAGGATTGTGAGGTACACATGACCCATATCCCCACGCCGGGAGATGAGGCGGGTCTGAGGCGTATAGGCGTCAATCTTACGAGCGATCCCCATTTTTCCTCAAAGGATCTTTTCATTACCTGATAACGAAGCAGGGTCAAGCAAGATAGAAGACTCTATCAATGTATCATTCCTCAGGTATATAGGTTAAAATTTTTATTGAATATACGATAGTTGAGTAGTATAAAAATCCTGTGACCATCAATTCCATCTAAGTATCATCCCATCCCATTCCGATTCCGGTGGCTCGGCTCATCAAGCCGAGATAAATAACAGTATACAATATGATGCCAAAGGAGGTGCAGGTATGAAGAAGATCATAACTTTGTTGGTGATTGGTTTTCTTGTGGTTCCCTCTGCATATTCAGCGGATCAAGCCATGCTTGAGAAAGCAAAGGCGGAGGGGAAGGTGTCGTTTTACGCCAACATCACGGCCATTCAACCCATCATAGAGGCATTCACCAGGGATCAGGGTGTCAAGGGAGAGTATACGAGAATCTCCACCGCAAAGTTCTTCGCCACCGTCCTGACCGAGTATCAGGCCGGAAAGCTTATTGCCGATGTCCTCCAGTCCCCCCTGCCGATCATGGAACTCCTGAAAGAGAAGGGGGTCTTGGAGACCTATGCATCACCCTCTGCAGCCATCTATCCCGAATGGACACGAAAGGACGATAAGATCCAGATCTTCGGCATCGAGTATGTTGCCCTGATTTACAATAAGGAACTTGTCAAGCCTGAAGATGTCCCCAAACGATACGAAGATCTGGCGGACCCAAAGTGGAAGGGAAAGATTGTCATGGCAAATCCTTCCAGCCATGCAACCACTATTTCCTGGCTCATCGGACTGAAAGAGCATGTCTTTTCCTCTGAAAAGGCTTGGATGGATTTCGTCAAGGGCCTCGCGGCGAACAAACCGATGTTTGTCACATCTTTCGGACCCACCCCTGCACCGGTGGAGAGCGGCGAGAAGCTGATCGCCATCTCCATGCCGAAATATATTATCACCAAGGCTCCGGCCCCACTGGATTGGGCAAAGATTGATCAGCCTCTGCTGGGAACTCCCCGAGGGATATCTGTTGTTGCCAACGCCAAGCACCCCTATGCCGCAAGACTATTCATGGATTACTGGCTGTCGAAAGACGCCATGCAGATGCTGGCCGATAAGGTGGGTGAATATGTCCTCTGCCCTGGTGTCTATCCACCGATAGAGGGCATCGATAAAGCAACCGTTCTGCCCATTCGTGAACTGCCGGATACGGAGATTCGTTATTGGGGGGAAGAATTCAAGAAGATCTTCGCCATGCCGTAACCGGGGTTCTTTGTTGATGGAGTCAACCATCCCGGGTTCTGAAGCCGGGTGTTACCGGTTTCAGAACCCCTTCGGTGCGTATCTATGGGTATCAGCATAACAGGATTAAACAAGGATTATTTCTCGGACGGCAGGAGAATAAGAGCTCTGGCCGATGTTGACCTGACTATTCAGTCGAATCAAATTTTTACCCTGCTGGGTCCGAGCGGATGCGGAAAGACCACACTTCTCAGGTGTATCGTCGGATTGGAAACGCCGGATTCGGGAGAAATAGCGATCGGCGGGGAAACGGTCTGGTCGAAAGAAAAAAACATCTTCATACCTCCGGAAAAACGTGGGCTGAACATGGTATTTCAGACCTATGCAATCTGGCCTCATATGAATGTGTTTGATAACGTTGCATACCCGCTGCAAACCCGGAAGGAACCCAAGAAAAGCATTATAGAAAAAGTAAAAAGAACCTTGAAATTCGTGCAGCTTGAAGGGTTTGAAAACCGTCCGGCGACGAAACTGAGCGGAGGTCAGCAGCAGCGCGTCGCACTGGCCCGGGCGCTGGTTGCCGAGCCCAAGGTGATCCTGTTCGACGAACCGTTGAGCAATCTGGACGCCAAGCTGAGAGAAGAAACCCGGAAAGAGTTGAGGGACTTTCTAACCGAATTGAAGATCACTGCCGTCTATGTGACGCATGACCGGGTCGAAGCCCTCGCACTGTCGGACGCCATTGCGGTGATGAAGGACGGCCACATTATCGAAATAGGGTCTCCCAAAAAGATCTATTTCAACTCCGATCATCAATTTGTGGCGGATTTCATCGGACGAGCCAACCTGATCGAAGGGAAGGTGCGGGCTGTTGAGGATTCGTATGCGGTTATCGATACCCCAATAGGAGCCGTTACCTGCCTCAAGAGCCTCGATACAACCCCCGGAGATACCGTTTCGGTATGCATTCGCCCCGAATTTATCAGGGTGGTAGCACACGATACCCGGGAGAGCCGCAATATCTTTCGGGGAAGGGTCGATTCTCTGGTCTTTATCGGAGAGGCTTACGAGGGTGAGGTTTTCATTGCGGATACCCCCCTCTTTACAAAGATTGAACCGACCGCCGTTGTCGAAAAAGGGGAAGAGATTACCTTTTTCTTTGATCCGGATCACTGCTTTGTACTGTCGAAATGAGTGGAACGATTAATACAAGAGCGGCACTGACACCAAGCCTGATTGTAATTGTGGGCTTCCTGACGGTGTGCCCTGTCGTTATGCTTGTTTTCGGGAGCTTTTCCGAGGGTCTCGGGGCCTTCGGCAGTTTTACCCTGGAGAAGTACACACGGGCTTATACCGACCCCGCTTTTGCCGGAATCATTATCAATACCGTCATATTCACCATCGGGTCCGCCTTTATTGCTACCTGTCTGGCACTGTTTCTGGCCTACCTGAATACGAGAACCAACATCCCCTTCAAATTCCTGTTCCGGATTATCTCCATTATCCCTATGATGATTCCCCATATCCTGTTCTCCGTCAGCTGGGTGCTTCTGCTGAATCCATCCAACGGTATGATCAACCTGCTTTTACAAGAACTGTTATCACTGGAAGGCTCTCCCTTCAACATTTACACGCTGCAGGGTATGATCATGGTGGAAGGGTTGCTGGACCTGCCCATCGCCTATCTGATCCTTGCTCCCGCCATGGCGTCCTTCGATGTGTCCTTTGAGGAATCTTCGAAGGTCTGCGGGGCATCAAACCTGCGGACCCTGATCAGGGTAACGCTGCCGGTTCTCAGGCCTGCCATTCTGGCCTCCTTCATACTGGTTATCGTCCGGAGTTTGGCATCATTTGCCGTCCCTTCCGTTATTGGCATGCCGGGACGAATCTATGTGCTGGCGACGCATATATACCGGATTGTCGCGACCGGTTTTGCCGCGGACTACGGCATGGCTGCGGCGGTCGGCATGAGCGCCCTGGCCGCGTCGATCACACTCATTTACCTGTATCGATACCTGACCTCGGAAAGTGAAAAGTATGTGACGATCTCAAGCAGGGGATATAAACCCTCCGTAGTCGACCTTAAAAAAGCCAAGTATCCCCTTTTTGTGATCGTCGGCATCCTTTCCTTTGTCCTGATCGTACTGCCGGTTCTGGTACTGTTCTATACATCACTCGTTCCGTACTCCATGGTACCGAGCGCGAAGGCCTTCTCCATGATGAGCTGGCGGCACTGGATAGAAGTACTGAGAGATCCCATCTCGCTGCTCTCCCTGAAAAACAGTGTTTTTCTGGGCATCGTCGGATCGTCGCTGGGCGTAGTCCTTTCGGTCTTTGTGGCCTATGTCATCGTTAAGATTCGTACACGGGCGTCAGGCCTTCTGGAATCGTTAAGTTTTCTTTCGTTCTCGTTCCCCGGAATCGTCATTGGTGTCGGCTTTATGTGGTTTTTTGTTCAAACACCGCTCTATGCGACGATCTGGGCACTCCTGATCGGGTATATTGCCACATACCTTCCGTACGGGATTCGACCGCTCACGAGTGCCTTCATTCAGATCCACAGTCATCTGGAAGAATCGTCGAGGGTCTGTGGTGGGAGTACACTCTATACCCTCCGACGGATTGTCATTCCCTTACTGATCCCCGGTGTTGTGTCGGGATGGATCCTGATGGCGACCATGTTTGTCCGTGAATTGACCCTCTCGGTTGTTCTCTCCAGGCCGGGGACAGAGGTCCTGGCTGTTCAGATCTTCCGGTTCGCCGAAGACGGCTTGTGGGGACAGCTCTCCGCTCTGGGGATTATGATGATCTTCATCTCCACAACCCTGGTTGTCATCGCTTCGCTGATCGGGGCAAAGCTGACGAAGGTGGAAACTGTCAGCTGAATCGAGGTACGGATAAAAAAGCGGTCGTACTGTTCCGGGATCAAATATTCGTGGTCACAACCTCACCGATCGTGCCCAAGACCTTTTCGGAAGCGACCGTCAGCGCTTCGTCATGACGGTGGTCGAGAGCAAACACCCGGAAATGCATGACCCGCGCCGGTATAAAGCGGTAGATATCGTTCATGGGTTCGAGCGATATGGATTCAGTGGAGGGGTTGAAGACGTTTATTTTCTTATCACCTTCCGCCATGGGATTGATCGGCCTGGGGTCCTGTGTCGCCAGATCCACCCGAAACTCCATCTCTTTCAGTGTCTCGGGAAGGGCTTCCCTGATCTGCCGTTCATATTCTTCCACGCTGGAAAATCTGATCCCTCGCTGAACTTTTTCCACGAAGAACTCCGATGAGAAAGACATCTTCCACTTTACCTGCCTGCTGTGGAGTTTTTCCCACTGTCTCCCCAGTCGTACCCTTTCCGTGTCTTGTGACGTCGGCCACCCTTTTACCTCGTTGAACAGGCTCCAGTCGTCGCAGTTCAGATAGTCATCCAGATTGTCGACTGGGTTACGGGGAAATATGATGTTCATGGTGTCACTGAATATCTCCTGAAGATGGAGATCGAGGGCCCGTGTGGTCCGGTGGAAGTATACATTGGAATAGAGATTGAGCCTGGCGTTCAGAAATCTGGTGAGCGCCGAAATCCCCATCTGGTGAAGGGTTAGACCCCTTTCCGTAAAGAAGGTATAGAATCGAAGCCGCTGCATGTCAACGATATCGATTGAAAACCCGGTCATGTAGGCGTCTCTTTGAACATAGTCAAGATTATCAACGGTATAGACACCGGAAAAGAGCTGTCTTAATAGGTAGAGCCATCCGGGCTGCTCTTTTCTCTCACTTTCGGGTTTTTTTATAAGGAAGGCTATCTGCTCCGGATCAAGACGTTCTCCCTCACCGAAAGGACCCGAAGGGCTCCGCCTGATATCCTGTATCAAAGGGCCGAGTCTGTCGGTGATAATCTTCTGACCCAGTATCTCGTGGGTCAGTCCATATTCGCTCAGGAAATGGTCGTCGAAGAAGTGGCCGTACGGTCCGTGCCCCACGTCATGGAGAAGACCTCCCACCCGCAGGAGTTCTTCAATCAGGTTGATGGACGGTATTTCAGGAAAGGTTTCTCTGAGTCCCGGATAGAGATGCTTACCGAATTCACCGGCCATGTGCATGGTACCGAGAGAGTGCTGAAATCTGGTATGTTCCGCCGAGGGGTACACCCAGCGGGCGCTCTGAAGCTGATATATCCTCCTGAGTCTCTGCAACCATTGGGAATCTATCAGATCTTTTTCTGTCTTTTCAGAGGGGAGATCGGGAGACGGCACGGTAAACCAGATATACTGGTATATGGGGTCGGCGATAAGCGCCTTCCCTCGGTAAGTTTTCGCTGTTTCCGTGTTTGCGCCTTTCATGGATACATGAATACAGGACTTTTGTTAAAATATCAAGCAATTGAGATCAAAGGACAATACGTGTTGAGGCAAGACATGGGCTCTCCTCCGGTATTGTGTATTACGTCCACTCTTTTTTCTCCTCATCACAAGGTCTATATCCGATTTGACAAGCGCTTCCTGGATGGTGATCAATCTATCATATCCTCCGGTAATTGGGAGCATTCGATCTAATTATTTTGATATAGTCCCTGAAAGACCGCCTGAAATCAGGGAGGCAAGGTTGGTTAAGATTCTCGGCAGAGCGAAGCCGCTCGGTGATGCCAGATATTTCGGTCTCCATTCGGGATCGAACTTTTGTTTATAGTGCCGCAACCCCTGAAAATTATAAAAATGTTCTCCGTGCTGAAATATAAAAGCTCCCACCCGGTGCCAAAGCGGTGCCAGTTCTCGCGCCTCAAGCCCCGACAGGGGAGCCATACCAAGATTGAACCAGCGGTATCCCTGTGCTGTTCCCCAGAGCAGTATCTCTATAAAGAGGTACTCCATGATTCCCTCGGGTGCTTCGGGAGTGTAACGCATAAGGTCGATGGAGAGTTCTTCTTTCCGTGCACTCTCCCATAGATTGGCGAAGGCTACGATTTTCCCATCCTTTTTCACCACACTTACGGGAAAGCGGCGCAGGTACTCCTCCTGGAAAAACCCGAGAGAGAATCCTTTTTCCCGGGTATTTTTTTCCGCGAGCCAGGCATCGGAAATAGTTTTTAATTCGTGGAGGGAGGATACCACATGTTCTACGGGAATTACCTCGAAGAGGCAGCCTTCTCTTTCAAGCTTGTGATGGGTGTGACGCAGATTTTTGCGGGCGCTTCCCTCAAGGGAAAAGTCCTCCAGGTTGACGCGGCCCTCCATGCCGAGTTTCAGGAAGGCGAGACCGAGATCAAGGTAAAGAGGGAGGTTCTCTCCATCTACCTCATAAAAAACGGGCCATCCATTGTAGCGTTCGCAGAGTTCGCGAAACTGCCACACCAGTTCGGGCAGTTCTTCGGCCGGACCCACAGGGTCTCCCATGGCGATCCAACTGCGCCCCTCGATTCGGTACATGATAAATGCATTTCGGTTTTCACTGAAAAGAAATTCCTTGTCCTGCAGCAGGGAGAGGTTGGCATAGGTTTGCGTTGATTGCCGGGCAATGGAGGCAACCTGTTCCATGTCTCCTGTCGAGGGAGGCGAGGGCCTCGCCGGCAGAGGACGAAGGAGATGTGCAATGGCAAAAAAGAAAAATACCCCAAGTATGCCGACGGTAGCCCGGAGAAATCGGGGTGCATGTCCGGCAAGGGTGAAGTGCCACCAGAGTTCATTCGAATATTCCACATGCTTGTAGGCAAATAATCCGAGCCATATCGACGTGAACACGACAAGAACAATAGCGGCTATCCAACCGGGGGTAAAGGTTCCGCTCACAAGAGATGCCTTTCGATAAAAACACTTTCGGCAACTGAGGAGAGCGCCGAGCATGATTGCCAAAATAAACGCTTCTTCGTAATCCAGACCCTTGAAAAGGGATAAGGCAATACCAAACCCCAGGAGAACGATGGTGAGTACATAGGCGCTGTCAACCCTCCGTTGCAGACCTCTGGCCAGCAGGAGAAGTGCTGCTCCGGCAAGACTGGCGAGAAAATGAGAAGCCTCGATAATCGGAAGGGGGAGCAGGTCGTTGATCCAGGCCAGTCTGGTAGCTTGCCCCGGTGTCGCTCCGGAAAAAAGGAGAATCACTCCCCCCACAAAGGTCGTAAAGGCAAATACATTCGGTACCATCGACGGGACCCATTTGCCGACTGCCCGGCCAATTTTCAGGAACCCCTCTTTCCTGGATATAATCTCCTCCATGCCCAGGAGAAGGGACGCAATGAGAAGAGGGAGAAGATAGTAGAGACCTCGGTACGCCACAAGGGACCCGAAGACGACCGGCCCGGAGAGGGTGGGAGTCAGGAGGATCATCATCACCGTTTCGAATACGCCGAGTCCTCCCGGTATCTGGCTTGCAAGGCCGGCGATCTGTGCGAGAAGGTACAGTCCCAGAAAGTACATAAAATTCAGTTGCGATGAAGCAGGGAGCAAAACGAAGAGAACACTTCCTGCCAGGATCCAGTCCATAAGAGCCACCGCCATCTGACCGAGAAAGAAACGGGACGAGGGGAGAGTAAACTCCCAATCCTTGATTTTAAAGGGCCGTTTGTGAACAAGACTCACGATCAGATAAGATGCTACGATAGCAAGAAAGAGCAACCCCAGGAGTTTGACGGATGCAAAAGGGATGTGCAGGGTTGTGGGGATCATAAGGGGTTCGCCGAGAAACACGATACCCCCGAGGAGAAAAAATCCGAGCCAGAGGGTGATACTGCAAAAGGTGATCACTTTGGCGATTTCCATGGTGGAAAAGCCCCAGGAAGAGTAAAGCCGGTAGCGGACGGTGCTTCCCGCCACAAGTGAAAAACCGAGATTGTTACTGAAGGCATAGCCGGTGAATGAGGCAAGGGCGATCTTTCTGTAGTGAAGAGGGTGACGAATGTAGCGCAGGGCAAGGGCATCGTAGAAGGTCATGATGAAGTAACTCAGGAAGGTAAGGATAATAGCCAGAACGATACCGCGGCTGGGGATGGAGCCCAGATAATGGAGTATATCGCGGAAATGATAGGCTTTCAGTTCACGGTCAAGGACCCACAGTGCCGCAGTGAAGAGCAGAATCCCCAGCACGGGGCCTATGTATTTAACGATCCCTTTTTTCATGGTTCCTCTTCATGAATTCCGATCATGGCTTGGAGACTTTCCACCATGATAGTACAACACGTATGTTTTGAAAGCTATGTTCTGAAACGTTCAGACCGGTTGCGGTATTATTGTTGCGTCTATATCTGCCCGACAGCAGTGTAAATCTTCCCGGCTACATTGTGGTTTACCCTATATGAAAAGCTGCCATCCTCTTGCAAAACTCGAACCGGGTGACCGGTGCCGTCGAGTCGACAACCCATTTATTTCTGCTTGTGAATCTTAACACAGAATAGTGCGTATATGAAAGATACTCATTTGTATGTACTGTTATTACGTTACCTGCAATTAGACGGCATAGGGGTCTATAATAATGAACAAATAATTTCATGTTTCCTGTTGCACTCTTTCAGAATTTCTATCAAATCTTCCTTTGTATGTGTACGGAGAGTCTCACTGTCTTGCCTATAGAAATCAAGCCCGGTTTTGTACAAATCTTCTTCTTCGGATTCACTGAGGATCGGTTTCACCCGTACTATCAGATCAAAATTTTCCAGCGGTTTGTTTTTGCCGGTACAATTCCCCTCTGTCAGATCAACAAACGTAGTCTTGAATCCTAAAAAACAATGAATTTGAGGAATATATTCCAATCCGTGCGGTTTGAGGATTTCTCCAATGCCGGTGATGATTTCATCGGTTAGCCTGTACAAGCCGAGGAACTTCGAGATAGGCAGGCCAATCTCTTGAGCCAGCAGGCCAATTGCCGCATGTTTTGTCGAACAGGTGCCCTTACCTTCCATAAAGATGATGTACGGATCGGTTTTATTCGAATTGTACCCGTAGGGAAGGTTTGTAACCCATCGGCAGGCGTCATGGAATGTATGAATCCCGTTTTCGATAAATTTTTGGCTTGTTGGTCCCATCAATTCTATTTGTTTGTCTGGGAAGCTGTCTATAATGTTCATGATACAATCTCCAAAGCTATATTCTTTTTCGATGCAAAAAGTTTTTCATCTTTCCTTCCGCTATAGAGGCTCGTGAGCCTTTTTTCCATAGACGCGTTCATATGCCTGGCAGTATGGACAGAGCCCATTTTCAATGGTTTTCACAAACCAATACGCCATTCCGGATTGCTTTTCTCTGGCACGTTTGCATACGGGACACGTAAGACACTTTTGGGCCATCTCCCGATCTTTTTCTGTTATATTCATCTTTTTACCTCTCCCTTCGAATCAGATTACCCTATATCCAATATAGTGTGCTATCCTATGTAGTTATGAATTGTTCCCCCTACCAACGTGTTGATATCGAAAGCAGTGTCATTGATAAAAAGCATAGACCGATTCCACAGCACCGTCAACATCTCGGACCTTTCTCATGGCATCGCGGGTGATAAATTCTTCTTTCTAGGGGTTGAATACATTGACCACTTCGATACCTGCTGGAGACTAGTTACCCGTTAATGTAAAATGAAGAGTGCTCTTTTAAGGTCCCTCCTTATTCGAATCCAATTGAGCAATCCATTCCTGAAACTCATAATCAACCGCATCTGCATCGTATTCATCATTTCTAAAATGTTTTTCTCTGAGCTGGTCCAATTTCTCTGCTAATTTGCAGTACATTTGGGCAACTTCATTGTCAATTAGTTTTTTCCTGAAGCCTTTCATGAACTTGCCTTGGTAAACACGATAGCTATCCGGTAAAAATACGATGTATTCATTCCCATCCGATTTTGGTGTGATATCAATTAATTTACCATTATTTCCCTCAAAACACGTATGAAATTCGGCCTCTAAAAGTAACCCTTGAAGTTCCCATATAATCCATCCAAAAATTGCTTTTCCGCCATGCTGCATTGCGTATTTAGGAACATCGGTTAGGCAGTAATTAAATCTAACTTCACGAGTTGGATTTACCGAGACAAATAATGGATTAGTATTGGGATCAATTTCTTTACAAAACGCAAGAATATCCTTTGTAATTTCTTTAGGTGTTAGTTGTAGTTGGTTTAGATGATTATCCATATCCTTTAGAAAAAACGAATGAATTCAGGATCTAAATTTTTACTATCGGATCAGATGAGTATATTGTGAATTTATATCAAAACTGAAAATTTATGATTAACTTTATCGATAACGGTTTGATCTCTTGAAGCCCTTTTCTTTTTAGAGAATCAAACAGCAATAAATAATCGGTTAACGAAGACCTTTATCTTTATTATTTTTGGTATTAGAAACTAGATCCCCAATTAATATATTCAACAAGCTCAGCCGCAAAAGTAGAATCAGGTAATTAAAATCACTATGAATAATCAGATCGGATATGTCAAGGCAAATTGATTGTTGCTTGTATCGCAAAAAACGCTCTCTCAAGGCGTGTAAAGCACAACCAGACAGCGGGTTGGTTCATTTGACAGGCTCTTCAGTTTGTGAGGTATTTCGGAGTTGAAGCGGATCGATTCATGGGGTCTCAGCTTGTGTGCTTTCCCCCCCAGTGTCAGTTCGAGATCCCCCTCCATGACGTATATGAATTCTTCTCCCTCGTGTTTGTAGGCAACCGGTTTGTGGGCCTGTCTCGGCTCGATGGTGATCATGAACGATCTGAGGTGCTCGTTCTCGGCACCGGGGGTCAGCGTCTGGTACGAGTAATTCTGGGTCCGCTGCATGAACTGCTTGGCCCGCTGATCCCTGATCGCCGTCTTTTCGCTCTCATGGAGAAAGGTACCGGGATCGACATCGAGGATTCGTGAGAGGCGAAGAAGAAAACTGACGGACGGAGAGATCTCATTCTTTTCGCACTGCTCGATAAATTCCGGAGACTGCCCTGTCGACTGGGCGAGTGATTCACGGGACCAGCCGTGCGACTCTCTCAGCCTGAGTAGCTTTTCACCAAAGCCGGATACCGTGCCTGTCTCTCCCTTTCCCTCATGCATGCTATCGGTCAGCGACCTCATGACGGTCTGTTTCACTTTTGCGGTCAGTGCCGGGAGAAACGTGGCGGCATCGGCCGTAATACCCAGATCGGCCACCTGGAAGATGGGCGCATTGGGGTCGCGGTTTATCGCGACGATGGTTTTCGAATCGGTAATCCCGGCCGTGTACTGGATCGCGCCCGACGTTCCGCAGGAAAGGAGCAGTTCCGGTTTGACGGTCTTTCCTGTCTGGCCGATCAGATTGTCTTCCGCCGTCCAGTGCATGAGAACCGGCGGGCGTGTCGCGCCGATCTCTCCACCAAGCGCGGAGGCAAGGTCGCGCGCCAGTCCGAATCCGTCGGCTGTACCGAGGCCGGCTCCTCCGACAACGACGATTTCGGCCTCTTCCAGCTTTTTTCTGCCTTCCGATTCGTATGTGCTCGATAGGAATTTGATCCCCCTGGGAATTACAACCTTTTCCACCGGTATCTTCTCCACGGCTCCGGGGTCGCCGGCGGTATCAATGGGTGTAATGCCGTGATGGTTTACCGTGGCGAAACCGGTTGTGTGAAAGGCTTCGTCAAAGGTGATTTCGGCCAGGATTTCGCCTCCCCAGGAGGGGCATGACGCGACGATTCGATCATCTTTCATCGTCAGGGCGGTGCAATCAGCAATCAGACCGGCAGTGCAGATTCGTGCGGAACGGGCCGCCAGCTCTTTGCCGAATTCGGTCATCGGGAAGAGGACGAGCATCGGTTCATGGTGTCGCACAGCGTCTGATATGACTGGCGCGTATATGTCCGGTCTCGGGACTGCAAAATCCGGATTTTCGAAGATATGGACGGCATCTGCCCCGTGAGACAGACATCTCTCTGCCGCTTCGCCGGACGGTATGCCTCTCTTTTCACCGGCAGATTTTGAGTTATCATCGGGGGAGTCAATCAGGATGGCTACTATTTTTCCAGATATGGAATAGGTGAGTTCGCGGGCTCTTGCCATGACATTCAGGCTGTAACCGAAGAGCCGTTCGTCTCTCAGGTCGACATAGACCCATATTCCTTTTTTTGCTCGATTTTCCATAATCCCGTCAGCCGATCAGCCCTGATTTCTTTATAAACTCGACAAGCTCTTCAGCCTGTTCGTCCATTGTCCCTGTCAGAAACTCGCACTTCCTCTCTCTCGTCACCCGTGTCAGAGAAAGAACCCTGGTGGGGGAACCACTGTTCCCCACTGTCCGGGGATCGATTCCCAGATCGTCAAGGGCCAATATCTCGATTTCTTTTCCGGTAAAGGATTCCTCGATGCCTCTCAGGAGAAGATCTCGGGGTGCGGCCGCGGAGGGATTAATGGTCAGGGCGGCGGGCAGGGAGAGTTCGTATTCCTCCCCGAATCCGTCGATTGTGCGATCTACACGAAGCCGGGTATCGATAAATTCAAACCCGGAAACGCCGGTTACCAGCGGTGCATCGAGAAGAACGGCGGTTTGCGGTCCTACCTGTCCCGTATCGCTGTCGTACGTTCGTGTTCCGAAGAGTACCAGGTCAAAGGGAGCCAGCTTCTTGATGGCGGCGGCGAGCGCCGTTGAGGTTGCCAGTGTATCAGAGTCGGCCAGACGGGGGTCGCTGAGAAGGATTCCCCTGTCCGCACCCATTGCCATCGCCTCGTTGAGAATGAAAGCGCAGGAAGGTGGTCCCATCGATACGGCGGTAACCGTGCCACCCTGCTTTTCTGCCATCGATATGGCCACCTCCAGGGCAGGGCGGTCGAAGGGATTCAATGCCGCCGTATCCGCGGAACGGACAATCCCGTTCTCCGGTGCCTTGGTGATAACCGATTTGATGCAGACAATGATATGAAGACCCATACAACCACCCAAAAAGAAGAGACAGGCTCTTTCTATTTGTACTCGTCGAGGACCCCTCTTGCAATGACCATCCGGTGTATCTCTGAAGTCCCCTCGTAGATTCTCGTTACCCTTGCGTCACGGTAGTATCGTTCAACTGCGTACGCCTTGGAATATCCGTATGCACCGTGTATCTGAACGGCCATATCCGTAACCGTGCTCGATATCTCCGAGGCATACAGTTTTGCCATCGCCGCCGCCTGGGAAAAGGGTTTGCCCTGGTCGCGCAGGATGGCAGCCCGGTACACCATGAGCCGTGCCGCTTCCACCTGTGTCGCCATGGTGGCGAGCATTGACTGAACCGACTGATGACGTCCGATGGAAACCCCGAACTGCTGCCGCTGGTTCGCGTACTGTCCCGATTCTTCAAGGGCGGCCTGCGCGATACCCACCGCCTGCGCGGCTATCCCGATCCTTCCCGTGTCAAGCGCTGTCAGTCCGATCTGAAGCCCTCGCCCCTCTTGCCCGAGCAGGTTGTGTGCCGGGATACTGCAGTCGTAGAGACGGATGGAGCTGACCGGATTCGCCCTCATACCGCAGAGGTCTTCCACGTCACCCACAACGAATCCCGGTGTTCCTCTCTCGGCCACGACAACGCTGATTCCTCGGTGGCCGGCATTCGGATCGGTCTTTACAAAAAGCAGGCAGATGTCCGCGACACCACCGTTAGTCACAAAGACCTTGTTCGCGTTTACGACGAAATGGTCACCCGAGCGGATCGCCGTGGCCTCTATTCCCGCCGCGTCTGAACCGGCATTCGGTTCGGTGAGGCAGAAGGCGCCTATCTTCTCAGCGCGGGCCAGTTGCGGTACCCATCGTTCCTTCTGTTCTTCCGTTCCGAAGGCCAGCAGGGGATATACGACAACGCTGTTATGGACGGTTGCGCACAGTCCCAGGCTTGCGCACACCCGGGAGATCTCCTCGATGGTGATGACATAGCTCAGGGTGTCCATCCCGGCACCCCCGAGGGTTTTAGGCACCTGAATGCCGAAATATCCGAGCTTGCCCATCATCTCGACAACTTCCCAGGGAAAGCGGGCTTCCCGGTCGATCTCGCCGGCGATGGGCGTAATCTCACGCTCACAGAATGCGCGGACGGAACGGCGAACGGCACGATTTTTTTCTGTCAGGAGTGTATTCATAAAACCTCATGTAAGCTATGTCATAAGGCCATGGAGCGAACAGAATTGCAAGTATAGGAAAAAAGCTAACAGAATATGTAAAATGAGTCAACGGTTCTATAGATCGCCCTGAAAAATCTTTCCGGGGTTCAGTATCTGCTGGGGATCGAAGATACGTTTGATCTCTTTTTGAATGCGGATGCTTTCTGCTGAGAGCTCCATCGGGAGAAACGGTTTCTTGGTGATTCCTATCCCGTGTTCACCGGAGATGGTTCCACCCATGGAAAGAACGGTTCGAAGCAGGTCTTCGATTCCCTCCTCTATCCGGTCCCTGCATTTCGGATCTTCCGCTGTGATGTTCACGTGGATGTTCCCGTCCCCGGCATGACCGAAAGAGTAGATCCTCATCCCGTACATTTCTTCAAGTTCCCGCAGGCCGCCGACCAGCTTGGCGATCTTTCCGATGGGAACAACGATATCTTCGTGCAGATAGAGGGGGAATCGTTCTTCAATCCGCAGGGAAACCGCACGGCGAATCTCCCATATCCTGGCCCTCTTTTGAGAATCGGGAGCCATGACGACCTGATCCGCACCTTCCTCCAGGCAGATCCCGCCAATAGCCTCCATCTCCCTTTCTATAACCTCCTGAATGCCGTCTGTCTCTATGATGAGCATGGCCTGTGCCGACCGTGCCTCATCGAAGGGGAGAAGATCACCCGTTATCTCCAGGCATCGATCATCGAGCAACTCCACGGCACAGGGGACGTGTCCCCGGGTCAGCGTGGCGGTGACTGCGCTCATGGCTGAGGTCAGCCGCGGGAAGAAGGCGACCATCGTCGTTATCGTTGCGGGATAGGGGATCAACTTGAGGATCAATTTGGTTATGACACCCAGCGTGCCCTCAGATCCGAGCAGCAGGTGGCGCAGGTCATAGCCGACCACGCCCTTTCTCGTTCGAACCCCGGCCTTGATTATATCACCCGACGGAAGGACCGCTTCAAGGCCGAGGATATAATCCCTGGTGGTGCCGTATTTGACGCATGAGGGACCTCCGGCGTTCGTGGCGGCATTGCCGCCGATGGAACAGGTGTCCAGGCTCGCGGGATCGGGTGGGTAGAAGAGGCCCTCTTTCTTGACGGCGTTCTGAAGGTCGAGTGTTACAACACCCGGCTCCACCACGGCGATCAGATTGTCCTTCTCGATGGCGAGGATTCGATTCATCTTCGCGAGCGAAAGCAGGACGCCGCCGAACAGGGGAACCGATCCCCCCGCCAGGCCGGTCCCCAAACCCCGCGGGGTGACGGGGAAGGAATGCCGGTTTGCCAGGCGTAACAGCGCGCTGACCTGCTGCGTCGAAGTCGCTTCGACAACGAGTTCGGGAAGGCGCTCCTCTTCTCCTGCGTCCTTTCCGAATTCGCACAGCTTTTCAGGATGGAGGACGACGGCATCGGGACCCACGGCCTCTTTGATATCCCTGAGAATTTCCGGTGTTATTGCTGAATATGATGGCATAGGTTCAGAAGTGTCTAACTGTATTGTTCAAAACCCGGTAGTTGGAGCCGGTATTCCAGACGATGAAGCAACCAGGAGGCAACGGAAGTCATGATGAGATAGATGGCCCCGATTACCATGAAGGTTTCGGTGTATCTGAAGCTGTCGGAGGCTATGATTTTCCCCTCGCCGGTCAGTTCGATGCAGGTGACCATATATGCCAGCGATGAATATTTTATCAGATAGATGATTTCGTTACCGCAACCCGGAAGGGCCCGGCGAAAAGCTTGGGGAAGGGTAATGAAGAGGATCATCTTGATCCGTGAAAACCCGAGTGCCTTTGCCGCCATCGTCTGGCCTGTTTTGACGGACAGGAAGGCGCCGCGCACATATTCGGACTGATAGGCGCCGCTGCACAGGGAAAAACCGAGTACCGAGGCGACGAAAGGGGTCAGGTATATTCCGATATAGGGGAGGCCGAAATACCATATGAAGAGCTGGACAACCAACGGAAATCCCCGGAAGATAAGAACATACCCGTTGGCGATCTTCTTAATGGCTGTGTTCCCGTATACCCCCAGCGCACCGACGATGATCCCGATAATACTGCCGAAGATGGCCGAGGGAACTATCAACTTGATGCTGACGATCAGTCCTTTCGCAAGGGCGGATACTACCTTTGGCTGGAGAAAAAAGAGATCTTCCATAATCAAGAAAATGAATTTCCGTACAACTCGGTTATCTTTGAGCAGAATTCCCGTGTCCTGGCGTACTGCGCATTAAGCAGGATTTTTTCCGGAGGACCGGTCTCTACAATGGTTCCATCTTCGAGAAAGACAAACTCATCAGCCATTTCACTGGCGAAGCCTATCTGGTGTGTTGACATGATCATGGTCATGCCGTCCGATCGTACGGTTCGTATGACATCGAGGACTTCCGAAATCAATTCCGGGTCGAGGGCCGATGTCGGCTCGTCGAGCAGCATGATATCGGGGTCCATGGCAAGGGCTCGCGCGATCGAAACACGCTGCTTCTGTCCGCCGGAAAGCTCGGCCGGATACTGATTCATATAACCCTTGAGACCGACCCTGTCCAATTCACGGACGGCCCTGTCCTGCGCCTCTTCTTTGCTCATTCCCTTGACCCGTACCAGAGCGATTCGCACATTGTGCAGTGCCGTCAGGTGATCGAAGAGATTGAAATCCTGGAATATCATCCCCACCTTCTGACGGTATTTGTTGATTTCCTTTTTCCGGGTGCGGATGATCTCTTTCCCGTCGAGCCAGATACGACCCCGTTCGGGTTTGACCAGAAAATTGATGCATTGAAGGAAGGTGCTCTTTCCCCCGCCGGAAGGACCGATGAGGACTTTGAGTTCTCCCCTGTTTATTGTCAGGGAGGCGCCCTTGAGCACCTCGTTATCACCGTACCGTTTGGTCATGTTTTCGATTCTGAGAATGGGGATCGTGTCAGCCATGTATCACACCCTTACGAGGAATACCCCGCAATTCTTACTTTATTCTCCAGTATCCTAAGCCCCTTTGTCCCGAGATAGGTCAGGATCAGGAATATGACGCCCGCCGCAAAATACAGGGGAAGCTGTTCGTAGGTTCTTGAGGCCACGAAATGCGCCCGGGCCATTATTTCCGCGACACCCAGGGCGTACGTAACAGCGGAATCTTTCAGAACGATGGAGTATTCATTTGACCAGCCGGGGATCGACAACCGCAACGCCTGCGGCAGAATAATCAGAACGACCGCCTTGAAATCGCTCATGCCCAGCGCCCGCGCTGCCTTCAGTTGTCCTTCGGGAAGGGACATGATGGCCCCTCTGAAGATCTGAGACTGGTATGCAGAGGTAATGAGTCCGAGAACGATAATGGAAACCGTGAATGCGGAGAGATTGATGTTTATGAGGGAACAAAATCCGAAGTAGAAAAGGAACAACAGGACGAGGAGCGGTACTCCGCGGAAAAACCATATGTACACGCCTGCCAAACGGCTCAACCACTTGCCGCCGTAGACCTGTCCGATGGCGATACTGATACCCAACACCAGGCCCAGCATCATTGCCCCGACAACTACCGTTATGGTAACCAACGATCCGCGCAAAAGGTACGGTAGAGCGCCGTATAGTACCATTAGACTTTCGGTCATTAAAATAACTCACTACATAAAACATGGAAGGCACCAAGACACGATGTCCTGATGCCTTCCACAAAAAAAGATCATCTTTTCGTACCCGCTGTCAATCTATGGGCACCACCTGCTATTATGGTTTATATTTATTCTTCAGTTCTTCCCAGTATGGAGAAGCCATCAGTTTTTTCAGTCCTTCATTCATCATGTTCAGGAGTTCGGTGTCCTCTTTACGGACGGCATATCCGAAATCCTCGCTGGCCATTCCGAATTCCCCTATGATCTTGACTGGTTTCTTTCTCATGGCATCCTTCGCCGGGGCATCGTCCATGGCGGCTCCGACGATGCGGCCGTTCAGGACATCTTCAACCGCGAGAGGTGCGGAATCGTATTCCACGAGCACAAAGTTTTTCCCCTTGGCGATCAGGTTTTCTTTCATCCAGTTCGCTTCGGTGGTACCTCTCTGAACGCCCACCTTGTTGCCGTTGGACAGCAGTTCATCTACCGACCTGGTGCAATCCTTCGGAGCTACGATTACCTGAGCGATCTTCCAGTAGGGGAGAGTGAAGTTGACCTGCGTTTTTCTCTTGTCGGTGATACTCATTCCGGAGGCTACCATATCGATCTTCTTCGCGCGCAGACTCGGAATAATGCCGTCCCAATCCATGGGCTGGTGTTTTACCTTGAATCCCATTTCCTTTGCGATCCAGTCGACCGACTTTACGTCAAATCCATCCGGGACACCGTTTTTGTCAACGTATGCAAAGGGTGGAAAATTGGCGTCAATACCGTTGATATAGACTTTGTCCTTCGCAAGACAATTGGCGGCCCCTGCAATAAACGAGACGACCACACATAAAATCAGAATTCTAAAAAATCTCTTACCCATAGAATGATCCTCCTTTGCGAATGTAATTGCTTATTAACTCTACGGCCAACAGGTGAGTTGAAAATCACCATCAGACAAAAAATATGGTGGAGATGAGGGGGATCGAACCCCTGACCTCGGCATTGCGAACGCCGCGCTCTCCCAGCTGAGCTACATCCCCGGTGCAATATTACTAAGAGGCGTTCAATATCCCATATCAAGAGGATATGTCAAGAAATTGTTGACATGCTATAAAGCATCCTTTTGAAAATCAAAAAATCAGAGTTTGATCGGTTCAGCGTCGGCTGACCCATGCGCACCATGGTTCATTCGTAATATCAGCACAACCGCCAGGATGCTGCACGCCGAGAATCCGAGCCAGGCAAAAGAATATTCTTCAAATCTGTCAAATATCCACCCAGTCAGTGTAGGACCTATAATTCCTCCGATCGCCGCGAACCCCATAATTATCCCAATCAGTTTGCCGAAATAATGCGTGCCGTAATATTCCCTGATAATCGAACCCCTTAAAACCGCGATTCCTCCGAATCCCGGTGAAAAGAGAAGAAGAAAGAGTACTATTGGGAGCCAGCCCGCACCTACATAGCATAGATTCAGCATACCTACGGTGAGAAAACCGAAAGCCGTAGCCGCCACTCGCCGCGTGTCAAAAATATCGCTGAGCCACCCAAAAGCGACCCGCCCCACAATGCTCGAGAGGGGAATTGCCGCAGCAATGAGTCCTGCCACACCCCTTGATATTCCGACACTGCTGAGATACGGCATGATGTGTATTGCAACGGAAGCCACTGCCATGAATCGTATTGCCTCCGCGAGACACAGGTATAAAAAGGCCCTGTCACGGAGCGCATCCGTAAACCGGATCGTGACCTTTTCATCCGTTCCGTGCAGCATTTCTTCGTCCGGCGGTATTCCATCGGGGAAGAGCCCCATCTGTTCGGGCCTGTCCCGGATTACAAGAGTCAGGGGAATGCCAATACCCCACATTACCACTCCGAGAATGATAACGGCCGCTCTCCATCCGTATGTATCGATGAGCAGAATTATCAAAGGAAGCAACAGTCCGCTGGCCCCGAATCCGGACGACATGAGCCCCAAAGCCTTCCCCAGGTTTCTGCGAAACCAGTTCACCACCACCGTCATGGTTACAACGGTTGCGCACCCTCCACTGCCGAAAGATATAAAGAGTATGGCAGAATAGAACATCAGGAGGGATTTGGTAAACCCGAGAAGGATGAGACCGATCCCTACGGTGATGACCCCGAAAAACATCAGTTTTCGAGAACCAAAACGATCAACAAGGAAACCAATAAGGGGAGACATAATCCCCATCTCCAGGCCGCGAAGGCTCATCGCAAAGGAGATCTGTGTGTAGCTCCAGCCGAATTCTTTCACCAACGGTTCAAAGAAGGCGGTAAAACCGAAAAATACGACCGTACTCACATACAGTGCGATCAGGAAACAAGATGATACGATCCACCACCCGTAAAAGATTCTGTTTGTCATGGATTAAGAAGACAACAATGAGCTGTTGTCCGGCTCTGTTCTGGATAATTCCGCCAGTCTCATACGATAGAATTGATTTTCCGGATCGGCCTCGATGGCTTTCCGATACGCCTCGCTGGCCATCGTATGATTATGCTCTCCAACGAGCATATTACCCAAACGATTATAGTATCCCCCCCCGGAGACGGGATCGAGTTTTACCGCCCTTTCATAAGATCGCCACGCATCGTCCGGTTTTCCCTGTTTGATAAAGACATCGCCGAGTGCGCAGTGGACAAGGGGTTGATCGGGACGGCAGTCCAGCGATCTCTTCAGGGCTGTTTCCGACCGTTCATACTGCTGTGCCTGGAAAAGGGCCATGCCCAATTCACAGTAATATTTATATGCGTCTGATGCCTCGATTGCAACGGCCCGTCCGTAAGCCTCTTCAGCACGGTTGAAATCTCCTGCCGCGATATTGGCCTTACCGAGATTACAGAAAAGAGACGGGGCATCCGGTTCCATTTCGGTGAGGGTCGTAAAGATCTCGACAGCCTTGCTCGCCTTTCCCGCTTTCAGGTAGGCGTTTCCAAGGGTGATCATGAGAGAAACGTCATCGGGCTGAACGGCAACCGCTGATTCACAGATGGCGACAAGCCGCTCGTGATTACCCTCATTTCTGTATATCTTCACCAGTTCATCAAAGGCGAAGCCGGTGAATGTCTTCCTCTGTAACTCTTTTTTCAGAAGCCGCTCCAGACAGAGCACGGCCTCTGACAATCTGTCGCTGTCTCTGTACGCACAGGCCAAGGACATGACAAGCGAATCATCTTCGGGATGCATCTGCGACAATTTGCGATACAGCGAGATCGCTTCATCGTAGCGTCCCTCCCGCATGTGCCGGTCAGCAAGATCAAAAAACTCGGCGATGTCCGTTTTCATACTCATGCCCCTCCCCTGAGTATTGTGTAACTCATAGTCTACAAAAAAATCAAGGGTCTGCACCTTTTGTTATTGATGGGTATATTGACCAGTATAAAGAAAAAAGGGTTGTAACCTTTCCAGCCACAACCCCTTGATTTCGATGGTGCCGGAGCTCGGAATCGAACCGAGATGGGCGTGAGCCCGGGGGATTTTGAGTCCGAAACATTACTCAGGTGATTTTCCACCAATTTTAATGTTATATATATCATACAGTTATAAGGGCCACTTTTGATTACTTTTGGTTTTGTTAGGCTATTTTAGGTTTAGACAGTTACAATTTAGTTACATTCTTTATAAAAGAAAGGGTGGATATCACATCATATAAATAGAATCAAATATTCATAGATCATAATCGGAAGGCCGAGCTATTTTATCAGAAAAAGGTAGATATAGGGTCAATGTTGACCCTCACAAACCACTGAGAACGTAATATAGGGGTCATTTGAAGCCGAAGGCAAATAAGAAGTGTAGGAGAAAAACAAATGAAAAAGAAAGAAAAGAGGCTGATCCCCAAACAGTTCCTGTTCATCGATAAGTATTTTAAGCTCGATTTCAACGGGACAGAGGCGTACCTCCAAGCATATCCGAGGGTCAAGAGGCTAGGCCGACGTTTCTAAAATGCTATGGAATGCTATGGTGATCGAGGAGGTCGATAGAACCAGAAAGACGTTGGTGAGATGAACAAAAAGCTTTTTGAAAAATGGATATGTTTCCAGAAAGGTTAATAGATACCGGAAGAAAATTGGGCTGGCAAAAACAGACGCGCGACAAAGAGAAGTCCTCATACATGCTAACAAATGCTAACCTTATTAGAGATAATATATCGGACACATTTCAACCAATCCCATCACGGCACGTCCAAGAATCGCTAAAAAAGCACCGTGGACGTGCCCAAACCCTTAATTAACTGCACGTAAACATACTGCAAAACCCTTAAAAAATAACCGATTAGATCGTATTTTGCTATGAAATGCTAAGGTTTGCTAATGATTTCGATAACGATACTGAGGAGTAGGTTCAATGGATAGATATAGATATAGATTAGGAAAAAAACTCAGTGTGAAAAAAACAACCGGATCGAAACACGGAATTGATATTCGAAAACTGAAAAAAGAAGGCTATCTCCGGCCCAACGCTGTCGGTGTAGATACCTGGACACAGTATGGCAAGACAATAGCTACCCTACACTTTCGTATGGGAGAAGACTGTATGATTCTCATCTACCGACGACGTCTCAAAAATGACCTGTGGGAAACGATACAACAAGCAGTTTTCTTTGCCTGGACCCCCTGTACCTATGGCGGAAAGAGAACGTGGTTTCTGTGCCCACAGTGCAAGAAGAGAGTAGCGCTGCTATATGCAGACAAAAAACAATTCTTGTGTCGTCACTGCTGTAACCTTACCTATGCCAGCCAGAACCAACAGCCCTATGAACGTCTCATGGAGAAGGCACGGGCAATCAGAAGGCGTCTTGGCGGCAGTGGTTATCTGCCGGAGTATATCCCGGAAAAACCGAAATATATGCACTGGAAGACGTATATCCGATTACAAGAAAGGGAGGACCAAGCCCACCGTTCTTGTTTGCTGTTAATGGCAGAGCAATTTGGAATGAGAAAGAAACCTTCTGTTTGAAATCTTTCAATATTATTCATTGACAGCCAGAAAACTCTACTTTTGACTTGTCTGTTTTGGGAAGCTTACGAAATCGATCCTAAGGGTTGAGTATGATAACAAGTATAATTGTGTGCCGGAATGATCAGGGCAGGTTGACTGGTGACATAAATTGTTTGTTTAAAAAACCAAAACCAGTGAGAAGAACACAAGGAATTATCAAGTAATTGGAATATGTTATTTTATAAAGAAAATTTAGATGAGTTTAAACTTTTTTGAGGAAAGATTAAAGTTTTCGCCGATTCTCTGGATTCCGCCTTTCTTTCTGCCATCCCTACTTCTCCGATATGATTTTCTATAATAATCATAGTTGAATCGATGTGATTCAGTAAGAGCTTTTTTGCTTCATCATATGAAGCATCAGACAATAATTGGTAAACTTTCTCATGGGTGGCTTGGGACTTACTTGAAAATCCAGGTGTTAAACTGCAAAAGAATTGGAATCGTGCTAGATTAATAACTATAGAATCATAAAAATTAATGATCCATGGATTATTTGTAGATGCAACAAGTTTTACATGGAAATCGGTGAGGTCCTTGAGATATTTTAACTCTTCTTCAATGTTATCTGGATTGGGTAAAGATAATTGAGAGGCTTGAGTCACGGAGTTATAGAGCTGCGGTAGATTTTGAATTTTTTCTGCTTTGAGAAAGTCGATTGTATAACTTTCGATCATCTTTCTTGCACTATATATTTTCCTCAATCTTTCAACAGATACTTCAGTTACATATGTTCCCTTCCTTGGGAATTTTACCAGTAGTTGCTCATTTTCTAAGATATGAAATGCCTCTCGTAAAGGTGCCCGACTAATGTTAAGATTGTTCGCTAATTCTATTTCGTTTAATTTTTGCCCTGGCTTAATTACATTGGTTATGATTAGTCCTTGTAAGTGTTGAACTACAGCATCAGTAACGCTTAGGTTTTTCATAGTCATAATAATATTCCCACCTTCTATTTAAATAAACTTATATTCCTTTTTTTATTATGTCAAAGTAAATTTAACTTTGTATTTAATCCTGTACCTGCATCTTAATAGCGAAATTATCTCTTTGATTCAAAAAATATCATTGAAAGAGTTTATGAACTTCGGGTTTGGGAATCAACCACCATAATGTAGGAATGTCTGTACTTTTATAGAAGACAATATTTATGAAGATTCTAGACTGAATTAACCCACTATTCAATCAAACTGGTATACACAAGCCATCATCAAAATGGATAAAGCTATCGGGCCATACCCTTCACCGTATAAACGTATGGTGGCTTGCAAGATCTTTCGGTAACAATCTGGATCGATCTCAGTATAAACCTTGCCTCCTTTTTGCAGAATACCCAAAACAGGGGTTTTGCCGTAAGCACCATTGCCATGTTTCTCCTTTATGCGTTTAACTCCAAATTATGATTCATCCACTTCGATTTTTTCAGAAAAAGGAAATGATTATTTGCAACATTCGGTAATCTTACTCCTTATGAAGAGCAAATATCGATTAGCGGTGTTATGATTGGGGCTGGTAAAAAAGCAATTGTATATGTGTCAAGATCAAGAGAACGATACCTTATCAATTCTTTAAATTTGGCCTCAAAAGTTTTTGAACGCTTAATTTGCTTGTTATTTATTGTCATGACTAGCCTTTGAGCAAGTTTACCCATGCTTAACTAGTTTGGATCCTTAAAGAAATATTTTCGTTGGCTTGGATTTAGAGCTTAAATACTTTAAGATCAATTGTGACTTCAGAAACAAATTATTTGTTTAATTTCTTCTTGACATAATCTAAAAGAGAGTATAGGAGAACATTGTCGACAAAATACAATATTGGTATGTAATCGTTTATTGGTTTTCCGCGGAAAGCAGTTTTCAGTCCTCGCAAGGAAAGGATACGGTAAGGAACTGACCGTGCTCAGTAAGCTTTTCTCTTACCGTATCCCCCTTTTTCCCCAAAAGGAAGGGTAACGACTTTTTGCGACTCAATTAATTTTTAGCCATAGAATGATCAGAGAGGGGAGATGAGATGAGAAAAGTATTGTTAAACGTGGTGGGATGCACATTTTTGAGTTTGATGTTGTGTTTGCTTGGTATGAATGTAGCTGATGCTGGGACTGTACTCAAATTTCAATCCGCTTACCCCAAAGTTAGTCATCAAGGTGATTACTACCACTATTTTGCCAGCAAGGTAGGTGAGTACTCAAAAGGCGAGTTAGAGGTTAAAGTTTTCTGGCCAGGCCAATTAGTGCCTACTGCAGAGGCATTTACCGCAATACAAAGAGGAGCGATTGAAGGGTATTGTGGCGCGTTGCAGTATTTTAGTGGTGATATGCCTGAAGCATCGGGTCAATTTTATTATAGCTGGAATAATCCATTGGAGGCTGTGGAAATATACTATGACTATGGATATATCGATGTGTTGCGTGAGGCAGCAGAAAAGCATGGTATTCACTATATTGCACCAGTAAGCTGTAATAATAGGAGTCTGCTTCTTAAGTTTCCAGTACATACATTAGAAGACATGAAAGGGAAAAAAATAAGAGCAGGTGGTGGAGGCTGCGAAGCAAAAGCAGTGCAAACATGGGGTGCTGCTCCTGCTTCCATAGCCGCTGTTGAGCAATACACAGCCCTTCAACGAGGAACAATTGATGGCACAATATACCCATGGTATACGCTTATAAATTATAGATTTTGTGAAGTGGTCAAATATTTGATTATGCCTCCTGTGAGCAGTCCCGGACTTGTTGATTTAATAATAAGTAAAAAAGTATGGGATCAGCTATCGACGGCAAATAAGGAAGCAATTACCAGGGCTGGAACGGAAACTATGTGGCGTTCAATGACTAAAGGTCTAGTCATTGATAACGAAATACTTGATATTGTTAAGCAAAAAGGGGTTGAAGTTATAGAATTAGACCCTAACGAGGCAGCCCGATTTAAAAAAGCAGCGCTTGAGGCATATGATGAATATGCACAAAAGTCTCCTCTTTGTGCAAAACAGGTAGAAATTCTCAAGAAATTTGCAAAAGATAAGGGTAGATAAGCTTCTAGCCATTCAAAGTGAGACCTTTGAGTCTTTTATAGGATCACTGCTCAAAGGTCTCACATGTTTTTAAACAACTTATGCAGTTTTTTAAAAAGATATTTATGAATAGAAGGTAAAAAAATGAAGAGCATTATAAAAATAATTGATGCATTTAATAATCTCATCGGAAATATCCTAAGCTGGTTGGTGATTGTGATGTCTGTTGCGATTTTGTATGAGGTTATTGCACGCCATTTCTTCAATGCCCCTACACTGTGGTCCATGGAGATCAACCAATTTTTATTTTGTACCATTACTTTACTGGGCGGTGGTTACTGCCTGCTTTTAGATCAACATGTTAGAGTGGACCTTTTTTACCAAAAATATTCTACAAAAACTATGGCGATTGTCGAAATGTGTACTTTCCCGCTTATTATAATTTTGTGTGCGGTACTGTTTTTTTTCGGCGGTCGTGAATTTTGGTTTGCACTGATTGAACATAAAACATCAAATAGTGCGATGGAGTTTCCATTGTGGCCAGTCTGGTTTATGATTTTTTTTGGGGGATTTTTAATATGCATTCAGGTAATAGCACGATATCTTCGACATATAATTACCTTAATTGGTGATGAGTAAGTAATTTCATTGCGTATGCTTATTCTTCTGCCCAAATGGCAATCTGAGTGATTGCATCTCTAAGATTTTATTTAATTCGGATATACATCTCTTCTGATGCTTATCCATTCTAAACAGGGGTAATTTAAAATGGACTTATGGCTATTTTTTTGCGTTGTTGTGGGTGGTTTGTTGATCCTGATGGCGTTGGGTCTTCCAATAGCTTTTACAATGGCAGGTGTGGCAATTATTGGCACTATCATAGTTTGGGGCTGGTCAGGTTTATTTATGGTCGTGAGCGCAACGTTAGGTAATGCAACAAACTTTATTTATGTAGCCATTCCACTTTTCCTTTTGATGGCAAATTTTCTCCAAAATAGTGGGCTCGCTGACGATATGTATGAGATAATTTATCGATGGGCTGGAAATGTTAGGGGAGGATTGGCAATGGGTACGATAGTTATATGTGCCATTTTCGGTGCTATGTCTGGCATCAGTTCTGCAGCTACTGTTTCAATGGGCCTTATAGCCTTGCCTTCTATGCTGCAACGCGGATATGACAAATCGTTGGTTCTTGGATCTATCATGGCTGGAGGTGCCCTTGGCATTCTTATCCCCCCGAGTATAATAATGATTGTTTATGCAGGTGTGGCAGAGGTGTCTGTTGGTGAATTATTTATGGGGGGGGTCGTACCTGGAATACTCTTGGCCTTTTTATATATTGTATATATCGGCATCAAATGCTCGATTCAGCCCCATGTGGGACCGGCAGTGGATATAAAATTTTCTTTTAAAGAAAAGATTCTGATTCTTAAAGGGGCAGTCCTTCCAGTGTTACTTGTTATTCTTGTTCTTGGCACAATGTATACAGGCGTGTGTACGCCAACGGAAGCGGCAGGAATAGGTGCATTGGGAGCCTTAGGTTGCATGGCAGTATATCGTCGATTGACCATTGAAAGATTAAAGTCTGCTCTTTTATTTACAATCACTACGAATGCAATGATAATGTGGATCATTATTGGTGCAGCATGTTTTTCCCATCTTATTGCTGTAGCAGGTATCCACGATAAGATACACGAACTTATTGTTGGTCTAGATATCTGGCGTTGGTGGATTATTATCTTTATGCAAGTAACGTTTTTGATCATGGGTATGTTCCTCAATGCTGCAGCTATTGTGACTCTTATGGGTCCTCTTTTTGTACCTATTATCATTAAACTTGGTTTCGATCCGTTATGGTTTGGGATTCTTTTTGTTGTAAACATGGAAATGGGTTATCTCACCCCACCATTTGGATTTAATCTTTTTGTCTTAAAGGGAGTGGTACCCAAAGAGATAACAATGATGGACATCTACCGATCAATAGTGCCTTTTGTTGGGATTCAAGTGCTGTGTCTAATTATTGTAATGATTTTTCCCAAAGTTACCACATGGCTACCAAGTCTAATGAGTGCTGGGTAGATCATAATCCTGACACCGGTCTGTAAAACACATAAAACAGTAAAAGTAAAAATGTCGTGTAACAATGAGAATATGAGGAGAAATCTATAGGTGTATCTCGCTTAAAATAGTCGTCCGAATCGAGAGAAGATGCGTTTCAAACTTATTAAATTTCAATAGTTACTGCAAGTCTCAATATGAATTGTTTGCAGGGGAGGTATGGTAAGATGAATATTGGGTTAGATCAGTTAGTTTGTGATTTAGAAAATATTGTGGGTAAGAATTATGTGTATGGAGATTTATTTGAGCGAATAAATTATGCAGATACTTTGTTACCATATGATGTTGAAGAAGAATTTTTGCCGGATGTTGTGATTCAGCCTGGTAATGCCCAGGAGGTTGCTAAGATCCTAATGTACGCCACAGAACATAACATACCCGTGACAACATATGGTTCCGGTACGGATTTAATATTTCCAACCAAGCCAAAACATCAAGGCATAACAATGAGCACAGAGCGAATGAATTTCCTAAATATAGATGAGGAACATCAGTATCTCGAATGTGGTCCCGGAATAAAGACAGGTAAAGTTATAAGAGAAATAGGTAAACTTGGATATTTCCTTCCGATTCAAACACAGGCAGGTTCCAGCATGGGGGGGGCTGTCAGTATTAACACCATAGGACACTTGGCAGATAATATTTTTGGGCGACCAGTACACAATGTGCTGGGTCTTGAGGTTGTTTTACCGACAGGAGAGGTAATCGAAACAGGTTCAAAGTGTTTGAGACGATCTGCTGGCTGGGATTTAGGAAGGGTATTTATAGGCTCTGAAGGAATGTTGGGTGTTATTACGAAAATACGAATGATTCTTGTCCCTATGCCGGAAACGGTTGACGCCGTCGGTTTCTTTAAAACAAACGAAGAAGTGGGACATGTAATGACACTTATGTATCAAAAAAAGTTACCTCTTCCCATGGATGGGGAATTTGTGGGTAAAAAAGCCTGTAAAGTTGGATGTGAGAACTATGGGCTAAATTTTCCGGAAGGCGCTATGGCTGTAATTAAAGCAATGGGAAGAACAAAGGAAGAAGCCACAAGAAATGCTCAAGAAGTGGTCGACCTATTCAAAAGCGAAGGAGCTACGGAGGCTTTCGTTATTAAAGATCAAGAAGTTGCAGAGAATGTATGGGCTGTTCGAGAAAACGTTATGAGATGGGGAAAAGAAAAGGGAAAGAAAGGGGGTAGAGCCATAGAAGTAAACCCCATTCTTCCACGTATGGCAGAAGCTATAACAAGTTTAGAACATATCACGGAGGCAAGGACAGATCTTATTGCTGAAACAGAAGCATATCTTTATGGACATGTGGGTTCTGGTTCTCTTCATTGTTATTTAACGTATCCACACGGGTGGTCCGATGAAAAAATGAAGAGATTTATAGATGATATTTGGAATGTAGAAAAAGAGTTGCAGCTTAAATATGGCGGTATTGGCGGCGACTGGGGATGGTTCCCTTATCGTCTCCCTTTATATAGAGAAACATACGGCGACACGAGTTATGAAATAATAAAGAAGATTAAAAATCTTTTTGATCCTAACAATATTCTCAACCGCGGAAATCTTGAAGGAGAAGTGTAATGAACGAAGAGGCGCTTACGGAAAACATAGAAAATCAATTAATTGAAACGCTCAATGCATGTAAAAAATGTCATTTATGTAATTTATTCTGTCCTCTTGTTGATACTAGGGTCACGCAGGGTTCTTTTGGGATTAACCGCGCTATCTATTACGGGTTCAAATGGAGCGAATTTTCCGAAAGCCTACGTGACTTAGTCTATTCATGTACAACTTGTGGGAAATGCGAGGTAATGTGTACAAAGGTATCGATGGCGCTTCCAATTCGGGAATTAGTAGAAAAGGCAAGGGAATATCTGTTAATTGAAAAAATGAAAGGGCCAATGCCTGGGCAGACGGCGGTTTTAAAGAATCTTTATGTTCGTGGTAATCCATGGGGTAACCCTTCTCATGAAAGGACGAAATGGGCCACTGGTCTTAATATCCCGTTTGTCTCTAAAGACAATAAAACAGATGTATTGTATTTTGTAGGCTGCACATCTTCATATGATCCTTTGGGCCAGAAAATAGCAAAATATCTAAGCAAGATTCTCAAAAATGCAAATATTAATTTTGGAATTTTAGAAAATGAGTGCTGTGATGGACATGAAGCTCGGAGAATGGGCGAAAATGCTCTTGGAGAATATTTGGCAGAGACTAATACTAACATGTTTAGGGAAGCAGGAATCAGCTATATTATAACGGGAGATCCCCATAGCTATTACACATTTATCAAAGAGTACCCTACCGATTCTAATGGGTTAAAAGTTCAGCATTACACTCAGTTTCTTAATGATATTTTAGATCAGGGAAAGTTAGAGTTTTCAACAAAGGTAAATAAGAAAGTTACATATCATGATCCTTGCTATTTGGGGAGACACAGCGGAGTATTCGAAGAGCCAAGGAGGCTTATTGAACGTATTCCCGGTATTACCTTCAAAGAAATAGAAAACAATAAAAAGCTCAGCGATTGTTGTGGTATGGGTGGCGGCCGAATGTGGATGGAACCGCCTGAAAAATTAACCTCATCCCAGAAAATAGCCGAAAGAAGAGTTCAACAGGCACTCGATACCGGAGCAGAAATATTATTAACAGCATGCCCATTTTGCAACATAACTCTAAGTGATGCGGTTAAATCTTTGGGGAAAACAGATTCAATAGAGGTTATGGATATAACGGCCTTGGTTTCGATGGCTATTTGAAAAGAAAAAGAGGCTCTCTTAGCTAAGTACGGTATGTTTCAATGACAAAAAGGTCCAATATCGCACTATGGGTTCATAAATACCATAATGATTAAAGACCGTGATTAGGTGTCAGAAGAGATTATCAAATTAAGGAGGAATAAATGACATATACAGAAATGCTTATTAATAACATTGTTAATTCAAAGAAAGAATCTCTTCCTGCTGAAGTTATTGAGAATACTAAAATATTAATCTTAGATACCTTAGGATGTGCTATCGGGGGATATTGCACAACAATAGGTAAAAAAATTGTTGACCAAGCAAAAGAGTTTAAAAGTGGAGAAGAGGCATCTATCTTTGGAAGTGATAATAAAGTTTCTCTTCCTTTCGCATGCTGGGCTAATTCAACTCTGGCTAATTTGCTGGATATGGATGATGTATATGCAGGATCAGCACATCAAGCAAACTGTCTGGTTCCAACTGCTATCGGAGTGGGGGAAACGCAAAACTCTTCTGGTTTGGAGGTTATTCATGCTATCGTTTTAGGTTTTGAGGTGGGATCCCGCATCATGATGTATTCGATGCCATCACAATCTAAAGTTCGGACCTATTTCCCCTCAACATGGCAGATTTTTGATGCTGTAACTGTAGCTGGGAAATTATTCGGTTTCGAGCAAGAGCGACTTTATGACGCTTTTGGTCTTGCGGGGAAAGTAGCGGTACTTCCAATTAATCTTCAAAAATCTGCAGAACATAATACCGGTTTTTCCAAGGGACAATTTGGATGGTCAACTTTTTCTGGAGTATTCTGGAGCCTCTTAGCAAAGAAAGGCGTCTCGTCGGGGATCGCGCATGTTTTTGACGGAGATGCAGGATTTTGGGCCACTATGGGTTCAGATTATCATAATTTCGAAGAACTCAATAGAGACATTAGTGAACCCTACAATATCCTTGATACGAAATTTAAACCATATCCTCTTTGCACGTGGGGTCATACAAGCGTAGATGCAGTGAAGGATATATTTGATGAAAATACAATTAATACTGAGGATATAGAATATATCAATATAAAAACGATAAAGAGAGCCATAGATCTTTTATCAAGCCCTGAAAAAGTGGAGTCTATCATTAACGCACAGTTCAGTCTACCACATGCAGTTTCTATGATCGCTCTCAAAAAACTGCCTGGACATGAATGGATGAGCGAGGAGAACATTTTCCATAATCGAGAGGCTGAGGCTGTTGCCAAAAAGGTTAAACTGGAGGTTGATCCTGTTGCCGAGAAAATATTCAGTGAAGAGAAGGGATTGGCAATTCCTTCTGCTGTAGAAGTAAAAACGTATGATGGAAGAATTTTTAAAAAGACTGTTAAATATTCTAAAGGAACCCCACAAAACCCATTCACCAAACAGGAACTTAAAGATAAATTCAAGGTACTTGCCTCGACAGTATTCGATGAGAAACAGATCAGTGCAATAATTGAAACTGTTGAATCGCTAGAGACTGTTAGTAATATTTCAATTCTGACAAAGCTACTAAAGGGAAAATGATCAAACAGAAAACAGGTTGGAGTACAAACATTTATATAAAGAAATTAAGTGTAATTACGGTTGAATACACACATTAGAAGGAGAATATAATAATGGAAGATTGGAAGCGAGTTAACAGTAGTCCTTTGAATTTTATAGAAGAAGTAACTGCGGAAAAGAAGTTTTTACCTAAAAAGATTTACCTTCACGACACAACGCTTCGTGACGGTGAGCAGTTCGCTGGAGTAGTTTTTACAAAGGAAGATAAGATTTTAATAGGAAAGGCATTAAGCGAGCTGGGAGTTCATCGTATTGAGGTGATGCCTGCTGTTTCTCAGGATGATTTTGAGGCTGTTAGTGTTTTGAGCTCGTTAGGACTTTCTGCCGAAATTGTAGGGTTCTGCCGCTCGGTACAGGGGGATATCCAAAAGGCGGCTGACGCAGGATGTTCTGCTATTGAACTAGAGATTACGACCTTTCCGCCACAAATAGAAGCTTTCGGATGGACGTTTGAAGAAACAACGGAAAAAATAATAAGAGCTTCACATTTTGCTAAAGAAAACGGGCTTCGAGTAACCGCCTTTTTGATGCGTTCCACGCAGTCGCCTTGGGACTTTGTTCGAAAAATGATTGAAAAAATTCTTAAGGAAGGCGAGATAGATGCCTTAGCTCTGGCCGATACACTTGGGACTTGCCTACCTCAGTCACTCTACCATTTTGTACGGCGTGTTAAGTCATTGACGGATAAAAGCATCGAAATTCACCCACACAACACCTATGGTATGGGCACAGCAGGTGCCCTATCAGCGGTTATGGCCGGTGCAGATGTTATTCATGCTTGCGTAAACGGTCTTGGTGAGGGGGGAGGTAACGCACCATTGGAAACCGTAGTAATGGATCTTGAATTAATGCTTGGAGTTGAAACAGGAATCAAAATGGAAAACATTTACAAGGTTTCACAGCTTGTGGAAGAACTGTCTAGGATTCCATTACAAGCAAATTGGCCATTGGTAGGTGAACGAGTTTTTACCCAAGAGTCAGGCATTGCAATTGATTCTGTCTTCAAAATGGCAAAGGCAGGGAAAGCAAATCCTCCAGGTACTGATATTGCCGGTATTATAGGTAGAAACAGAAAAATTATAGTTGGAAAAATGAGCGGTAGCACATCTATCAAAGTGAAAATGGAACAATTAGGTATTCCTATACCCGATGAAGCAGTAGTTACGGATATTCTGAATCGGGTAAAAGCAAAAGCAATTGATAAACACCACGCATTGACAGATCATGAGTTTAAGATGGTTGTTGATGCTGTAACAAACAAATAGTACCGTTGTTGAAGGTCTATTGTTGGTTTTTTATTAACCCTCTCTGCAAAATACCCCGCGGCTTGCCGCGGGGAGCTTCACTATTCTTGAAGCAGCCGCGTTCTAGTTTTCTTCACAACTTACATTCTATCAAGATTGCGAATACTCTGGGGGGCGGTCTGGGGATTACCTATGATCAGGAAACGCCGCCTAATCCGGAGGCATATGCTAAAGCTATTATGGACAGCGCCCGGTATATCGATTGTACCTTAATTTTTGAACCAGGCAGGATGATCGTCGGGAATGCAAGTATTCTGGTTTGTAAGGTACTGTATACCAAGAGCAACGCGGATAAGAGATTTGTTATAACTGACGCCGTAATGAATGATCTTACGAGACCCTGTCTGTATAATTCGTATCATGAGATCCGGCCTGTAGGACTCAGGAAGCGGGAGGATCTCCGTTCCGATGTAGTCGGCCCGATCTGCTCTCGGCCGAGGGTTCCGGAGGTGTTAGTCAAGGATGACGCATTTTACGTGATCCGGTCGAGAGAAACCCGTGAAGACCTGA